>JBKHDR010000028.1:0-46562 GCA_046541235.1 Cyclobacteriaceae bacterium
TTGTTCGCTTCAGCCAGCGTGATAAGCTGCTCATCTGCCGGGGCAGCCGGAACCTCTAAAGTTGCATACTCTTCGCATGAAGAGGCAATGAGCAAAAATGCCAGCAAGTACAAACGCTCTATTTTTTCTTGGGTAAAATAGATTTTTCATATTTGTTAAGTTTGTTTACTCAAAAGTATAATATTCACAATGACTAGTTAAAATAATTACCATTGATAATATCAATCATTGATATTATCAATGATTATTGATGATCAATTTTGTGAATTTCAGTGAAACAAATTTTTCATGTTCATAGTAAAATAGAAAGCTATGCCAAACCCACAAAAACTATCACAATGTTAATCAGTCAGTTAAAATATTGCCTGGCAGTTATGGAGCTAAAAAGTTTTTCAAAAGCTGCTGACAAGTGTTGTGTTACACAACCTACCTTAAGCCAGCAAATTAGGCAACTTGAAGCTTATCTTGGGGTGGTCATTTTTGATAGAAGCACCAAACCGGTAAAGGTCACAAAGGAAGGGAGCATGATATTGGCAAAGGCCTATACAATTGTTAGTACTTGTACTGAAATAGAGCATTTTGCTTTGACAGTGAAGGCTGCTAATATATCAGCAAAAATTATCGAAGCTAAACGAATAGCCTTCAACAGTTCCATATTATTATTTTTACAGGTTTTTTAGCCTGACAGAAGAGGTAATCACTAGTACGACAGTCTTGTGTACCTGATTTTGTTTTTTTGTCATTCCCGAACTAGGTTTTTTAAATTCCTGATTGTAACATTTTTTGGTGTTAGTTGAAAAGGCCATTGATTGTACTTACCTTAATGCAAACAAAAATATAAGCCCAACCAACCGGCTTGAAACCAAGCAAACAACTTGCAAGTAAAATCCTGCACGAACTTAACTGCGAAAATGAAATAAATACCCACGATGCTTCTATTAACGAATTGATCAACGCTTATGAGATGAGGAAGGGGTGAAATCTGGCATGTATGCTTTCATGCAGAAGCCAATTTTAAATGTTATCATAAAAAACGAGGAAGCATGGAAAAAATAGTCATCAAGAACTTTGGTCCCATCAAAGATGTGGAGGTGCAAATTAAAGATATCAATATTTTCATAGGCCATACTTCTAGCGGTAAGAGTACTGTGGCAAAGCTGGTTGGTATACTTCAGAGTATTGAGATTTATCAAATCAAGGACTTACAGAGCTTCAAAAGAATTCTCAAAAAGTATAATATTGACTTTGAAGTTAGTAAGCATACTTACATCAGTTACGAATCAAAATTCTGCTGGAGACTAAAAGATTTAGAAGTAAGCATTGATCATTTGACCAACCTCCAAGAAACCATTTCCATTGCAAAAGCTCCATTAAGAACAACAGTTTGGGAAAAATCATCGGTACCGATCAATGGGATGCAAGCATTATCAGTAGGAAGCCTCTGGGATAGAATAGAGAGGATTGATAGGTATATAAACGGCAAAAACTCTGAAAATGATGAGTTTGAAGGCATACTAAAATCTACTGAGATTGCCAGAAATGATTTAGATCGCCTGACAAAAATTGGATTTCACAATTTTAGTAAGGAAGTCCAAGATGCAATCAACTCACTTAACGAGCTTTTTAAGAACTCTAATTTTAATCACCTTTTGTATATCCCTGCTGAAAGGATGCTTCTCTCCATGGTAGCAGGCTCAATATTCAATATTCTACGTGGCGAAATGCGTGTTGCAAGTTGTATTAAAGACTTCGGGGCGGAGTTTGAATCTGCCAGGAGTATGTTGGAGGAGTTCTCTATTCCATTTTTTAAAGCCACTTACAGATATGATCAACAAGAGAATAACAACTACATCTCTTTTGAAGGTGGCCTGAATATTAAGTTGGAAAAAGCTTCCAGCGGAATACAATCAGTGGCACCGTTACTGCTAACTATTGAGGCTAATAGCAAGCAAAATAGCGTAGTCAAGACAAGCATTATTGTTGAAGAACCTGAGCTAAACCTTTACCCAATTGTACAGAAGGAGTTGACAGAGTTCGTCATTGAGCGGGTCAACAAATCAAAGAACAAACTCATCATCACTACCCATAGCCCGTATATCTTAACTTCGCTGGATAATTTAATTCAGGCAGACAATGCGGCAAAAGTACAGCCTGCCAGCAGGGAGAAAATAGCCAGCATCGTTCCGGAGGCTCAATGGATTGATTTTAATCGGGTTGCCTGCTACTTTTTTGAGAATGGAACCTGCCATTCTACTTTGGACATAGAAAATCAAAGTATAGGTGCTTCTAACATTGATGATGTGTCTGAGGCTTTGGGTAAGACATTTGACCAGTTGCTAGAGCTCAAATACAGTCATGTGTCGTAAACAATTGATGCAGAAGCTAGAAGCCGGGGAGAGAGCAGGCTGTTTTGACGACTCAACGGTTGCAAAAGAAAAGGGAAAAGAATTCCGAATTAACAATAAATCACAAAAAACTATATGCCGCGTGCATATTGATGGTTGCCTTATTCATGATAACAGGGGCAAACGCTGTGATTATTTTTTTAAAATTTGTGAAACGAAACAATGCTATTTAGTCGAACTCAAAGGGTCAGACATTGACGAAGCTGTACAGCAGATTATACATACTTTTGACCTGTTGAACAGCAAGCTGAATCTGCCACCTTAAAATTTTGAAGGTGTCATTGTTTCCAGCAGCATTCCACGTGCTGCAGAACAAAAATTCAGAAAACTAAAAGAACGGTGTTTCAAAGAAAAAAAGCTTAAAATTCAAAAGGAAAGCCAGAAATGCCAGCGTCCTGTTTAGTGAAAATATGATATTTGAAAAAATCATGACAAAACTATATCCCCTGAAATTCCGCACCATTTTCAAAGACAAGATCTGGGGTGGAGAGAAAATAAAGACCGTTCTCGGAAAAGATTTCGCACCCCTGCCTAACTGTGGCGAAACCTGGGAAATATCCGGAGTAGAAGGTAATATCTCCGAAGTAGCCGAAGGTCCGCTGGCCGGTAAAAACCTGAAAGAACTGATACAGCAGTACCAGGCTGAACTTGTTGGTGGATCAGTCTATAAAAAGTTTGGAGATGAGTTTCCCCTGCTGGTCAAATTCATAGATGCCAATGATGATCTTTCCATACAGGTGCATCCGGATGATGCATTGGCTAAACAGCGCCACAATTCCTTCGGTAAAACCGAGATGTGGTACATCTTTCAGGCCGATAAAGGCGCCAAGCTGATCAGCGGCTTCAACCAGCCCATGAGCCGGGAGAAGTACCTGGAGGCTTTTGAGTCCGGCAGGCTTACCGACATCCTCAACGAGGAGCCGGTACAGGCCGGAGATGTATTCTTCCTTCCGGCTGGTCGGGTGCACACCATCGGCAAGGGGCTGCTGCTGGCCGAGATACAGCAGACTTCCGACATCACCTATCGCATCTACGACTTTGACCGCACCGATGCCCAGGGAAATAAGCGCGAACTGCATGTAGAACAGGCTCTGGATGCCATAGACTACCAGCAGTATGATGAATACAAAACCCGCTATGAGGCCCGTCAGAACGAGCCGGTAAAGCTGGCAGCCTGTCCTTACTTCGAAACCTACCGCCTGGATTTCACTCGCAGTACCAAAAGGAACTATCAGGGGCTGGATTCTTTTGTCATTTATGTATGCATGGAAGGAAAGGCAGAGATCGTGGCAGAGGGTAAAGTTTATCCTATGCGAAAAGGGGACGCTTACCTGATTCCAGCCAGCATCACTCAGGTGCAACTTACTACCGACAGGGGCTTCAATATGCTGGAGTCCTTCGTCCCGCATTAGTAAAACATGAACCAGATACAGAACAGGCAGGTCCGCTGCCAGCAGTTGGGAGAGATTGATTACCAGCAGGCCTGGGATTACCAGGAAAGGCTGTTTGCGAAGACGGTGCAGCTCAAGATAGAGAACCGTAAACGGCCGGAAGACCAGCAGGAGATGACACAAAACTACCTGCTCTTCTGCCAGCATCCGCACGTATATACTTTAGGAAAAAGCGGCAAGCCCGAACACCTGCTGCTGGACGAGGCCGGATTGGAAGAGAAGCAGGCTAAATACTACAAAATTAACCGGGGCGGCGATATTACCTACCATGGCCCAGGACAGTTGGTGGTCTATCCTCTGCTGGACCTGGACAATTTTTTTACCGATATCCACCGTTACCTGCGCCTCTTAGAGGAAGCAGTGATTCTCACACTGGCTGACTATGGCCTGGAGGCAGGCAGGATCGAAGGGCTGACCGGTGTCTGGTTAGATCATGTTGGGCAGGTAAATCCCCGTAAAATCTGCGCTATGGGTGTCAAATCCAGCCGCTGGGTGACCATGCATGGCCTGGCACTCAACGTCAATACTGACCTGAAATATTTTGAGTATATTGTTCCCTGTGGGATCAGCGACAAGGCGGTGACTACTATGGAAAAAGAGTTGGGTGAGACACTGGATTTGTCAGCGGTAGAAGATCGAATAAAGCAGCACCTAGCTGATCTCTTCAGGATGGAGATACTGGAAGAAGCACCTTCTATTCTCCCCAACCAGTAGCGCTGCTGTACATCAATACGCCGGTCCATCCAATCAAGAATTGACAGTAAGAAGAAGGCATCAGACCCGCTCTGGCCGCTGGTAGAGCCGCTGCATATAGTACATATGCGGCATGGTAAGCACTGAGATGGCGATAAAGAAGAGCATGTAAGGAGAAATATAGGATTCCAACTGGCTGGCAGCCAAAATAAGTATACCGATGCCGATGAAGCTCATCAGAGAGAAGGGCCAGGCCTGACGGTAAAACCAGCGCAGGCTTCTCTGATTTTTGCCAAAGTGCCTCAGCTCAGCTTGGATAGCCTTGAGTGAGTGCCATAGACCGAAGTAGATAGCAAAGGCAATCAGCAAGGGAGCCAGGTAAAACAACGCCAGCAGTAGCAAAAGGCTGATAATTTCAAAAAACAGTTTTTCAGCCGAAAGGCTTTTAAGAAAATAGGCAAAAATCAGCCCGGTAAGCGCGAAAACAGCCAATAGTACCAGCAGATTAAGGGCACTGTCGCGGCTGATCAGTTCGGGCAGTGTCACAATGCCGCTCAACACTTCAGCACTTGCTTCATAATTAAAGAAAACAATTCCACCGATGATGAGTGCGCCCCAGCAGAGGTAGAGGGTGATTTTCAGGATGTTCTTTTCGGGCAGTGCCAGGTAATACAGCTGTGACTGCCCGAAATGATAGAAGGACATCAGCAGAAAAATAGCCAGACAAACCTTGGGAATCAGCAGCCAGAGTACTGAATAGACAAAGATGATGCCCATATACACCAGGAAAAACCTGCCGTACTGTAACCTGATCATGCTGCCCAGGCGCTGCTTTACTACAGGCTGTTTTACCTCCTTAGGCTCATCGCCTTCTACATATCGGTACACTACGTGGTCTACCGCTCCATGAGGAATACCGGTAAGGACCATAAGTAGTACAAAAAGTCCCAATTGCCAGGCAAAAGGGACTTCTCCACTTGATACAAGCAGGACCAGTAGCAGGGTGGTGAGGCCCAGCAGCAGTGTATTAAGTTTCTTCGGACTGAGTAGTAACATAATAGGGTGCTTTTGCCTGCCGCCAGTTGAATTTGCCACGCATGTATGGCACGGCATAATACTGCCACAGCGAACGCAGGAAGGGTTTCCAGGGGAGCTTCATAAATATCAGGGCCTCCTGCCACAGACTGCTACGCTCATCCAGGAAGGTAAGTACCGTTCGGGCCTGGTTGCGTCTGAACAACTGCTCAAAAATGGAAGGTGTCACCTCCGGATAGTATTTGAGCATGTGCAGCAGCAGGGCATCATAGAAGCGGAACCTGCGCTTCTTTTTCACAGGATAAAAGGGCTGCCCTTCCCGTTCCAGCTGTTGTACAATACGCTGCGCATCCTCCTGCATGTTTTTGAAGGTAAAACCGGTACTTGCCTTGGTCATACCTCCGGAGGTGCCTATCCGCATCACATGCCGGCCGACCTGTCGGGAAAAATGATAAGTTGTCATCGGGATCACGCCCTGCTCAGTGTGGGTGATCTCAAAATCCTTAATCTTCAATTGGGTAGCTACATAACGTTGCAGGGCTTCCTCGTAGGCTTCTGTTTTCAGGATGTTGTCAGAGACAACGGTATACTCTACCAGTGCCTCATGAGCTGAAAGTGGGAGTACATAGAAAAAAGAAGCGCCCTCCTGCTGCGATGTGCGAAAATCCATCAGGCACATTTTTTCGGGGTCAAAGGCAGCCTCTTTGCTGCGGATGAACCAGCCTCTGAAGTGCTGCCTGGTGGTAAGTTCCGTTTTGGGAATGCTGACCGGCAGGCTGCTGAAAGCATATTTTCCGTAAAATGTACCCTGATCGGTTCTTACCTCGGCACCGGTATCAGTATCTTCAATATCTGTTATCCTGGCCTGTTGAAAGACAAAATTAGGGTGCCCATCAAGTTCCTCACGAAGCTGACGGTAGAAATCAATACCGCGGGTAAAGTAATACCTGAGCGGAGCGATGTTAAAAGACTGTAACTGAGCTTCATCACTAAGCTGTAGCTCCTGCCAGTTCTTTTGTTGTATATGGGGTAAGGGCGGCGCCTGATCTGACCAGAAACACCAGGTACGGTCGTTACTTTTTTGGCCATCAGCATCCAGGAGCAGTACTCGCTTGTTTTTGAGCTGCTCACTTAGACTGATATACCTTGCCAGGAATAACCCGGCTCCTCCGCACCCGGCAATAATGTAGTCAAAGCACGTAGTGCCCGTCTGCATTGCCATAAAAATGGGTTGACTTTAAAGTTGAAAAAGTGACGATGGATCAGTTCATTGCGTTAAGATACAAACTAGTAAACTTTTCCTTTTGTTAGCACAATTCCCTCAATTATTTTTATCTCATGAAGATAGTATTGAATGCCTGCCTGCTGATATCAATTTTACTCCTGATTTCGTGTCAGGATGACGGCTTTCACACTAGAAAAATGAAAGAGCTGCTTTTACAGTATGCCGATGCTTATGATACAACGGCCAACTTCATGAGCAATCGTAAAAAAGCTGCCTATTATAGGATGCTAGATAGCCTGGCGCAAAATAAAAGCATAGAGGAAAAGACCGATCTGAAATACCAGGCAGCCATTGAGTCTTTACGGGCAGGGCAGACAGAAGAAGCTATTCGCCTGCTTAACGAGTTAAGCGACATTATCAGAAATGATTCCCTCCTGAGCCAATCGGGCGCGCTCCGCATCCATCTCAGGGAGCAACTGGCGCTTTGCTACCTCCGCCTGGGTGAGCAGCAGAACTGCCTGATCAATCATACTTCGGCCTCCTGTATTTTACCTGTTCAGGAGGCAGGCTTCCATCGGCTGCAGGAGGGCTCCCGGGAAGCTGTTCGCCTGTACACCTCTCTGCTGGAAGAATCGCCCGAAAGATGGGATTACCGCTGGCTCCTGAATATAGCGCATATGACCCTGGGCGAATATCCTGAGAAGGTAGATACCCGCTGGCTGCTGCCTGATTCTCTCTTTCGTTCTGATTATCCTATGCAGAAGTTTGCAGATGTGGCCGCTGGCCTGGGAGTAGATGTCAATGGCCTCTCAGGGGGCACAGTGCTGGAAGACTTTGACGGAGATGGCTACCTGGATATCATGGTCTCCTCATGGGGCATGCGCGATCAGCTGCGCTATTTTCGCAACAATGGCGACGGTACTTTTGCCGACAAGACGGAAGAAGCCGGGCTGATGGGCATCATCGGTGGCCTCAATATGATCCATGCCGATTACAACAATGACGGGCACCCCGATGTGCTGGTGCTGCGAGGGGCCTGGATGAAAAACCTGGGGCGGCAACCTAACTCCCTGCTGCGCAACAATGGTGACGGTACCTTCTCTGATGTGACTGGGCAGGTAGGTCTGCTGAGCCTGCATCCTACCCAGACCGCCACCTGGCACGACTTCAACCGCGATGGCTGGCTGGATCTTTTTATCGGCAACGAATCGGAAGCTCCTTCTCCCGGTACAATCCCTCATCCCTGCGAGCTGTATATCAATCAGCAGGATGGTACTTTTACCAATGTAGCCCAGGCTGCCGGACTGGACCTGGTGAGCTTTGTCAAAGGAGTCACTTCCGGTGATTACGACCGGGACGGCTGGCCCGACCTGTATGTATCCACTTACTTTGACCGTAACTACCTGTTCAGAAACGAAGGGATAAATACAGCAGGTATTCCTGTCTTTACCGATGTCTCCGAAGCCGCCGGACTAACAGAAAATATGAATACTTTTCCTACCTGGTTCTGGGATTACGATAATGATGGCTGGCTGGATATCTTTGTCTCCGAATTTGACTTCCTGAGCAAGACACAGGATAAACTGCCCCCGCTGTACAATGTGGCCGCTGATGCCATGGGGCAGCAGGTAAAAAAAGGTAAGCCCCGCCTCTACCGTAACCTCGGCGACGGTAGCTTTGAGGAAGTAGCCGCTGCGGCAGGGCTGGATCAGGTGCTCTACACCATGGGCAGTAACTTCGGTGACTTTGACAATGACGGTTGGCTGGATATGTACCTCGGCACCGGTGATCCTGAATACAGTACCCTGATCCCCAATAAAGCCTTTCGTAATGCGGAAGGTAAGTTCTTCCAGGATGTAACTTCAAGCTCAGGACTTGGCCATCTGCAAAAGGGGCATGCCATTGCCTTCGGTGACCTGGATCATGATGGTGATCAGGATATCTATGCCAATATGGGTGGGGCTTATGAAGGTGATGTGTATCGTAATGCGCTATTTGAAAACCCCGGCCAGGGTAACCATCACTGGCTGAAGGTCAGGCTGGTAGGTAAAGAGAGCAATCGTATGGGCTTAGGGGCCTCCTTCAGGCTGGTCGTCAGGGAGAACGGACAGCGCAGGGAGATTTACCGGCAACTGACAAGCGGAGGTAGCTTTGGTTCTAATCCCCTGAGGCTGGAAGTGGGTCTTGGCTCAGCGTCAGTGGTAGATACGCTGGAAGTAGTTTGGCCGGTCAGCGGGCAGCGGCAGATTTTTGCGAATGTTGCTGCTGATCAATTCATCAAAATTACGGAAGGCCAGGATAAGGCTGAACCCCTGGAGGTACAGCCCCTGATTTTCAGAAAAAAAGAGTCTCATCATCCTATGATGTAAAGTCTCTGCCTCTATACGTTCATTTTTTTCATCTCCTCTACTGCATGATGCACCGCGCGGGCCGTCAGGGCCATAAAGGTCAGCGAGGGATTCTGATTACCCACGGAGGTCATGCAGGCGCCATCAGTCACATATACGTTCTTAACAGTATGCAGCTGATTCCATTTGTTGAGCAGGGAGGTTTTCGGATCATTACCCATACGTATGCCGCCCATTTCATGGATGTCAAGCCCGGGCGCCTGCTTGCTGTCCATGGTGCGAATGTCCTTGCAGCCCGCTTTATCCAGTATTTCAGCCCCCTGCACCAGGAAATCCTGCAGCACTTTCTCGTCATTGTCATCATAACCAACCGAGGTAACGAGCTGTGGCATGCCAAAAGGATCTTTCTGGTCAGGGCTCAGGCGCACATGGTTTTCGTATTTGGGCACGGTCTCTCCCTGCATCATCATATATATCTGCCAGTTGCCGGGCAGGGCAAGTGCGTCTTTCCAGGGTCCTCCAAAACTTTCAGGCTCAGCCATGCCTCTCTGCCAGCCCTGGCGCGATGCGCTGAAGGCAATCATATAGCCCCTGAGAAAATCCGTTTCCTGCCTGAACACATTGCGGAATGAGGGCATAAAGGCAGTAGTGGGACGTCGGCCATAATAATACTGATCTTTATAGCCATCAAAACTGGCCAGCATGCTGCCGCGATAGTTATGAAAAGCCACATAGCGGCCCAGCAGGCCATTATCGTTGCCCAGCCCTTCAGGAAAGCGATTAGAGGTAGAATTGAGCAGAATAAGGTTACTGCCCAGGGTGGAAGCATTAACGAAAATGATGCGCGCGTAGTATTCCATCATTTCCTTGGTCTCACTGTCAATGACTCGCACACCAGTGGCTTTGCCTTTTTCCTCATCATAAATAATAGATTGAACAACTGAGTCCGGTCGCAGCGTCAGCTTACCGGTTTTGGCGGCCCAGGGAAGGGTAGAGGAGTTGGAACTGAAATAAGCCCCGAACGGACAGCCCCGGTAACAGAGATGACGTGCCTGGCACTTGCCCCGACCCTGCTGTAGGTGAATCTCCTGAGGTGCGGTAAGGTGGGCACAGCGCCCGATGATCACGTGGCGATCCTTGTAATTTTCCTTCACCCGCTGCTGTATATGCTTCTCTACACAGTTGAGCTCAAAAGGGGGCTGCACTTCGCTGTCGGGGAGTTGTTCCAGGCCATCCCTGTTGCCGCTGATGCCTACAAATTTTTCCACATGAGCATACCAGGGTGCAAGATCATTATAGCCGATAGGCCAGGGCACAGCAAAACCATCACGGGCGGGGGCCTCAAACTCAAAGCGACTCCAGCGCTGCGTCTGCCGGGCCCAGATGAGCGACTTACCCCCTACCTGATTGCCCCTGATCCAGTCAAAAGGCTTTTCCTGCACATAGGGCTGCTCCCTATCTTTCATAAAAAAATGTTCAGTGGCCTCTTCAAAGGCATAGCAGCGATCAACAATAGGGTTCTCCTGCACCACCTCAGGTGAGAAGCGTCCTCTGTGTCTGATCTCCCAGGGGTATTTGTTGGTAGTAGGATAGTCTTTTATATGCTCTACCTGTCTGCCCCTTTCCAGCACCAGCGTCTTTAGTCCTTGCTCACATAGTTCTTTGGCCGCCCAGCCGCCGCTGATGCCCGAGCCGATCACGATGGCATCGTAAGTCATTTCTTTTTTTGCATCTCCCTGCAGGTACATATCGGTTTTGTTAGTAGGTGGTATGCCCACTGTTGGCGGGCTCATATTTTGAGGCCAAAAATATAAGGATAATTTCTGGAGAAGCAGCGTACGGTACTTCGTGCATATTTGACCAGGTTACGGAGATACTTTTGGCAGTTGTAATTTAGTTCGCGAAGCACAAAACGGAGAGTTTGTTTTACCTGGGCATGCGTTGTCTTTATCAAAAAGATACCGCCAGGCAGTTAGCGAAGCTTCAGCCTGCCTTCCATCACACTTACAGCGGAGCCCTTTAGCCAGATGCGTTCTCCCTTCAGTTGGGTGCCGACGTAGCCTCCTCTGGCAGATGCCTGGTAGCCGGTCAGTTCGTCTTTACCTAGTTTATTTGCCCAGTAATGGCCCAGGCAGCAGTGGGCAGAGCCGGTCACCGGGTCTTCATTCACTCCATAAGCGGGTGTAAAATAGCGGGAAATAAAATCATAAGCCTGGTTGTTGGAACGAGCCGTTACGATAAAGCCGCGGCAGTCAATGGCAGACATTTTCTGAAAGTCGGGCCGCAGCATGATGACATCAGTTTCTTCAGGTAATACTACCAGGTAGTCAAAGTCATTTTTGCCAATAAAGACAGCTTTGTTCCCAAAAAGGCGGGCCACCTCAGGCACCTCTACTTTTTGGGCTGGCCAGGCAGGAAAATCCATGATGATCTTTTCACCTTCTCTCCAGGCAGTAAGTTTTCCGCTCATGGTATGAAACTCCGCTTTCTCATCCTGGCCGATCAGCTCTTTTTCCCAGAGCACATGGGCACTGGCCAGGGTGGCATGTCCGCAGAGTTCTACCTCGGTAGTGGGGGTAAACCAACGCAGGTGATAATCATTTTCTCTTCTGAGCAGATACGCCGTTTCCGACAGGTTCATTTCATTGGCAATCTGCTGCAGTACGGTATCGGGCAGCATTTCAGGCAGCACGCATACGGCGGCAGGGTTACCGCAGAAAGCTCTTTCAGCAAAAGCATCTACCTGGGTGATATCTAAAACGCTTAGCATAAGTTCAGGATTTGATGATGAAAATTAATACTGTTCAATTTCTTCAATGACTGAGGTGCCGCATGAAAGATCGCCTGACGTCCACTGCCACTCTTCATATAGCCTGAGGCGACCATCAGGCAACTGCTCGGGAGTGGAATGGCAGCGTCCGGTTTTGAGCACTCCGTCTTCGCTTAGGTGCTGATAACGTATCTCCAGTTGGTCATCCTCCAGCCATTTGCCCACGATGTTTCCGTACCTGATACTACCGCCGCTGTAACTAGCCCAGACCAGGTCTTCTTCCTGGAAGTAACGGAATACGGTAGCTGCTCCTACTTCGCCATTACTGGAATTAGCTACTGAGTAAAACGTCTTTTGATGCAGGTTGAAGTGTGGCATATCAGCATAAAATAAACACCAGTAACAATGATAAGATAATTAGGATCATAAAGGTAAATTTGGGGCATCAAAATAGGTGAGTCTTTCTGAATTTAGAATATGTTAAGCTTTTTGCAGGCATTGCTGCCCATATTTGCCGTGGTGGTAATCGGTCAGGTCTTTTACAGGTATGATTTTCCCGGCAGGTCCTTCTGGCCCTTGGCCGACCGGCTCACCTATTACGTGCTGCTGCCTGCCCTGCTGACCAGCAAGGTGGCCGAAGCGGATTTCAGTGGCTCGGCTGTTCTTCCTATGGCAGGTTTGCTGGTGGTAGCCACCCTCGGTATAGCTGGTTTACTGGTTTTGTTGCAGTTCATTCTCAAGATGGGGCCGCCCCAGTTCACTTCTGTCTTTCAGGGCAGTATTCGACCCAATACCTACGTGGGGCTGGCAGCGGCCGGGGCACTTTACCAGGAGCAGGGGCAGGCGCTGGTGGCCATTGCCGTAGCCGGGGTGGTGCCGCTGGTCAATGTGCTGAGTGTCTGGGCTTTTACCCATTACATTCCCCAGGCTGACCGCAGTGTCCGTAGCCTGGCGGCCACTTTCTTCACCAACCCGCTTATCATTGCCTGCCTGTTGGGCATCCTGCTCAACCAGACAGGTATGCCTGCCGCGCTTGACGAAGCTATGGGTATTTTTAGCAGGGGGGCGCTACCGCTGGGCCTGCTCTCTGTGGGAGCAGGATTGAATTTTAAAGCTTTAAAAGGCTCGGTCATGAAGATAGGGCTCACCTCAGGGCTGAAACTGCTGGGGCTACCGGCTATGGTGGCGCTTCTCTTTGCCTGGTTTGATGTCGGCGGAGAGGTGTACACCATGGGTATACTCTACGGTGCAGTACCCTGTGCAGTATCTTCTTACATACTGGCCCGGCAGTTAGGGGGTGATAGCGAACTGATGGCAGGCATCATTACTTTTGAAACCTTTGCCGCTATGTTTAGCATGCCGTTGATTTTGTGGCTCTTTTCATGAAAAGCAAAAGTGGTAAAACCTGATGTGATAAATCTATCTGATGCAGGTAATTTGCGATATTTTTGGTTTTTCAATAAAAAACCCGGAAGATAGGCGCTTATTGACGCGAAAAAACTTATCTTCACAATTCGTGAGATGCCGTTTCTCTGCAAAATACCTTCAAAAAATAGTAACTGATTTTTTACAGATTTTTAAATATATCCTCTGTTGCGCTTTTTTCACCAAGATTTTTTACCTATGTCACTTAGTGAATCTGATCTTGCTAACTATCTGATAGATAATGACTGTTTCTACAAGATACAGGAACTGGCAGAGGTGCGTAATGTCAACGTGCAGGTCATAGTAGAAGATATTTTTGATCAGCTTAATCATAATATGTGCTCATACTATGATCTTTCCAAGCAGTACATGAGCGGGCACTGCTCCAGCGCTTACCTGCTTTCGGTAGCCAATTGCATCCTGGATGTGTTCTATGCTAAAGAGGTAGAAGGAACTGCCCGGGGCTTTCCCATGCCCGGAAATTAATGTCTATGAGTAAAGAGATTGAAAGGAAATTTTTGCTGCAAAATGCACCGGAGACACTTCAGGAAAAGGCACAGAAGGTCTTCTCCATCCGCCAGGGTTATATCACACCTCCTGAGGCAGTACCGCAGGTGAGAGTACGCAGCAAAGGCGACAAATTTTTTCTTACCGTGAAAGGCCAGGGGACCCTGGAAAGAGATGAGGCTGAAATTGAGCTCAGCGAGGTACAGTTCCAGGTGCTGTGGCCGCTTACTGAAGGCCGCCGCCTCAGCAAAACCCGTTATGAGCTTCCCTACCAGCAGCTAACCATTGAAGTAGATATTTTTGAAGAAGCTTTACAGGGGCTGATGCTGGCTGAGGTGGAATTTAGTTCCGTGGAAGCCGGCCGGAGCTTTCAGGCACCTGAATGGATGGGCAGGGAAGTGACCGAAGATGAACGTTTTACCAACAGCCACCTGGCCGCCTCTCAGCTTGTTCCCCTCATGTCTTAGATTTTTGCCGAAGTGATGCCGCCGATGTCTACCCGCTCGTACCAGTGAGCCAGCTGGTTTATGTCTCCGTAGGCCTTGATCTCCTTCACCTGTTCGCCCTGCAGACCGTCAAAACATAACTCTACAAAGATGCTTCCGTCATGGTAAAGGCAGACACCAAACTCTCTTTGCTGCTCCTTTACAATTTCAAAATCTACCAGCTTGCAGTGGTGATAGATGTAGCTTACTTTATCCTGCGATGGCAGGCTGTTAAATCTGTAATAATTCATATGACAAATTAGCTTATCTCAAGACTGATGTGCCACACTTTCAGATTTCATTCCTTACAATGTAGTGTTCGTGCATGTTCTCTTATTCTGACTGTCTGTTCAGTAAGCCAACAGTGTGGTTCATTTTCAGTGAGATGATATTTATCCATATAATTTGCCAAAAGTATTTGCTGAGGCCGTCTTTTATACGTCGGAAAGGCGTATAGCCAGAAATTTGTCTTACTTCGGTTGTTCTCTTACTTCCCGGCGCAGGTGGCTACTGGAGTTTCATTTTTACCTGAACCTAAAGGAATTATAAAAACGCTGACATTCTCACTGTTTGCTATCTCTCTGTCTCCCCGGCTTTCTGCCAGCGTAGAACGAAGAAAAACATAATAAATAACCTGCTGGCTCATGTATTTTGCTATCTGTATAGACTGAAGCTGCTGATCTTTCAGCCTCATCACTGGAACTGCTTGGAAGTACAAAAGTGGTGGCGAAACTCCAGCCATCAGGAGCGGAGAAAGTTATCAGTTGTGTAAACCAAGTATGAATATAATTGGCACGTAAGGTTAAGGAAGAAAAAAATTAACCAAATATTATTTTGTTTTTGAAAAAACGGGGTTCTAAGCATTAAGAAGTTTTAAGACGATTAGAACTTTATTTTAATTATTATGTAGTAATATATCCTTATTTTTAGTTAATACAAAGATAATATAACTATCAGGCAGCCTTTCCGTAATTTTGAATACCAAATATAATTTGGAAAACAACATTAACCCAAAAAACCAAAATTATGCAATTCAGTTTCTTCAAACCTGTTATTATGGCCATAGTGCTGTCACTGGCATCTCTCGTAACTTTTGCTAGTGCGGATGTAGACACTCAGCTGGCGCTACAAACTCTTGAGTCTGGTAAAAAGGCGCTGGTCAAAGCCTGGAACCTGCCTGCCAATCGCTCTGCCCTGATTCGGATTCTCAACGAGGAAGGTGAGACGATCTACCGCGAACAGTTCAATACCTCTGCCTATGCTAAGAAGTACGACCTCTCTCAGCTACAGGCAGGTAGTTACAAGCTGGTGCTCAGCAGCGGAGCGCTTAGCCTCAGCGAAAAATTTATAGTAGATGCCAAAGGTGCTGTAAGTGTATTGGAAGAACCTAAGGTGGAAAATTTCCGCCCCATTATCATCAGGCACAACGACAAAAAGGTAGATGTGATGATGCAAAACCCTTTTGACAAAGAAGTTAATATCAGCATAGTTGACCGTAGAGGTAACGTCCTGTACCAGGATAGTGTAGCTCCTGATGCCCAGGTGGCACGTCGCCTGAACCTGAGCAAACTCAGCAGAGATCGCTATACGCTGCTGATCTCCAGCGGACAGTTCAGCTATGCCGAAGAGGTCAGCCTGTTCTAACAGATTTTTCCCAGAATTTTCTCTTAATCCCCGGGCAGTAGTGTTCGGGGATTTTTTTTAGCCAGTTGCTAGTATGCATCATGAGCAGATGCTTTACAGACTTCTGCCAGAAGAAGGGGGATAAAGGTCGGTATGCGACAAAATTGAGGCTGTATTAAAGCAATGTTAGGCTAATAGTGGGTAAAGCTGGGTAATAATTACCCACACATGTAGAACAGAATGCATAGCTCTTCCTGGCAAAAGCGCATTTAAGGTAGTTTGGCACACTGGCAACAATTTTGACTTATATCAGGCGAAGTGAGGGTTGATGGATAAGCTATTTTTTAAACTGATGTTTTTTATTTTTTCAACTTCAACGCCTAAAATACAAGCTTATCTGAAAGGTATAAAGGCGATAAAGTGGCATACTAAGGTGTGCCACTTTTTTTTATGCCTCTGGCTGACCGCCCGCAAGGCCCTAAATGTTTGTATTTGAAATATTTTATTTAATTTCACCGGCGATAAATGAATTAACCAAACCAAACTGCTTAAGCATGGATAATACTACTTTACTCCTTATACTGGGAGGTATAATAGTACTGGCGATCGTCGCGATCTGGTTAGCTAACCGAAAATAGTCTGCACCCTCAGGTTTTCAAGTATATCATCATAACAAGCCAGGCAGAATGAGGCTGTTGAGCTATCTGCCGGTATATTATCTCTTGGTTAATGAAAGGCAAGCATGAAAATAAAAGCTAATCCCTTCGGACAAGTGCTGCTTTGGTGCCACTATAGGCTTTGCTAACACCAGGGCTTAGGATGATATTTTCATACAGAAAAGCAAAAAGGGCAGCTCTTCAATCAGAAGGCCGCCCTTTTTTGGTATAAGCTTTTGATACACTACCTAGAGATGAATCACTTCATCATAGGCAGCGGCGGTGGCTTCCATCACCGCTTCCGACATGGTAGGGTGAGGGTGTATTGATTTTATAATTTCATGCCCGGTAGTTTCTAACTTGCGGGCGGCTACCACCTCGGCGATCATCTCGGTTACGTTGGCACCCAGCATATGTGCTCCCAGCCACTCACCGTATTTTTTGTCAAATATCACTTTCACGAAGCCTTCGTTAGCACCGGCGGCACTGGCCTTGCCAGAAGCTGAGAAGGGAAACTTACCCACCAGCACATCGTAGCCTGCGTCACGAGCGGCCTGCTCAGTATAACCTACCGAAGCTACTTCGGGCCAGCAATAAGTACAGCCGGGGATATTATTGTAGTCAATGGGTTCTACGTGCATACCAGCGATTTTTTCTATGCAGACGATGCCCTCGGCAGAAGCTACGTGGGCCAGGGCAGGGCCTTTTACAATATCGCCAATGGCGTAAATACCCTCCACATTGGTCCGGTAGTATTCATCTACTTCCACATGGGTTTTGCGCTCGTTGAGCTTGATACCCATCTCTTCTATGCCCAGGTTCTCCAGGTTGGTCTGTACCCCTACGGCAGAGAGCACCACGTCGCAATCAATGGTCTCTTCACCTTTCTTGGTTTTTACTTTGACTTTACAGCCGTTGCCTTTGGTATCTACGCTGGTCACTTCCGACTCAGTCATGATATTGATACCTGCTTTTTTATAGATTTTCTCCAACTGCTTAGACACTTCCTCATCTTCTACCGGCAGGATGCGCGGCATGAATTCCACGATGGTAACTTCGGTACCTATGGTGTGGTAGAAGTAGGCAAATTCTACACCTATGGCTCCCGAGCCTACCACCACCATTTTCTTAGGCTGCTGCTCCATCACCATGGCTTTGCGGTAGCCGATGATCTTTTTATTATCAATAGGCAAACTGGGAAGTTCGCGTGAACGCCCGCCGGTGGCCAGTATGATATGCTTAGCCTGGTAAACTTCTTTCTTATTGTCTTTGGTGGTCACTTCCACTTTGCCTTTTCCGGCAATTTTGCCCTGGCCTACCAGGGTATCAATCTTGTTTTTGCGGAAAAGGAAAGAGATTCCCTTGCTCATTTTGCCAGCCGTGTTGCGGCTGCGGTTGATCATTTCAGGAAAATCCACTGAATGATCCTTGATATTGATGCCATAATCTTTGGCATGTTTGATATAGTCATACACCTGGGCACTCTTGAGCAACGCTTTGGTAGGAATGCATCCCCAGTTCAGGCAGATACCTCCCAGTTCTTCTCTCTCCACCACACCTACCTTCATGCCGAGCTGCGAGGCCCGAATGGCAGCCACATAGCCGCCCGGGCCACTACCGATTACTATAAGATCATAACTTTTTTCAGCCATAGTTTTATTGAGTTGGAAAAGTTTTACGCAAAATTAAATGATTTAACTTCTTAACAAAACCCGTAGCACATGTCAGCAGGATGACAGGCACGGCTGTTCACCCAGGATGTAACACTGTGTTTTGTAAATAGTTAGAACACAGCCATAAGACTCGGGTATCACTTTATTGGCATATGTTATACAAAGTTGACCGGTGGTTTTGTCGCATGAAATCAAACACCAGAAAAGAACGTTACTAACCCATTACCCTTGTTTATCTCACCATACGCAAAACATGCATGCCTGTATATAAGCACATCTTCTTTGACCTTGACCACACCCTCTGGGATTTTGATAAAAATTCGGCAGAGGCGCTCTGTGATCTGTACGAGCAATTCGGTTTGGCAGGCAGGTATAGTTTTACTACTGATGAATTTTGTAAGGCATTCAGGGAGGTGAATTTTCATCTCTGGCGCATGCATCAGCTAGGCAACTATGGGCAGGCACAACTTCGTGCCGAGCGCTTTCCCCTGATATTTGGAAAGCTGGGCTTGAAAGATACTGAACTGGATGCCGGTGAGATGAGCTTACTAGCCGAGGCCTATCTTCAGCTTTGTCCCACCAAACCACATGTTTTTCCTCACACCCATGAGGTGCTTGGCTATCTGCAGGACCGTTATCAGCTGCATATCCTGACCAATGGCTTCAGCGATGTGCAGTGGATCAAGCTTAGAAGTGCAGGCCTGTCTGCTTACTTCAAGGAAATCGTTACCTCCGACGATGCGGGCTTTCGTAAGCCACAGGCGGATATTTTTCATTATTCGCTCAGGCGCATCTCGGCTGAATGTTCAGAAT
The DNA here is from genome assembly GCA_046541235.1 of Cyclobacteriaceae bacterium. Taxonomy (GTDB): domain Bacteria; phylum Bacteroidota; class Bacteroidia; order Cytophagales; family Cyclobacteriaceae; genus Catalinimonas. The sequence continues at coordinate 19,110 of JBKHDR010000028.1, forward strand.
GTCTTATGATTGGAGATAACCTGGAAACAGACATGGATGGTGCCCTGGGCGTAGGTATGGATTGTATTTTTTTTAACCCTGCCAAAATTCAACACCAGAGCCGTATTACCTATGAAATCAGCTGTCTGAGCCAGCTCAAAGGAATTTTATGAGCTTAAAACCGATTCTATTAGATGAAGATGAACCGCTTACTTTACATTTCTTTCAAAATTATCGGTAATCTGCTATATTGAAATCCTGATTTTATAAAATATCTCACAACCAATTCACTTCTGAATAAGATGTATATCAACGCAAAAGCAAAAGAAGCAGCCACCTATGATGCCATTGTCATTGGCTCTGGTATCAGCGGCGGCTGGGCAGCTAAGGAGCTCAGCGAAAAAGGACTGAAGACCCTGGTATTGGAACGCGGACGTAATGTAGAACATGTCAAAGACTATCCTACGGCTACCAAAGCTCCCTGGGAACTTCCTCATGCCGATCGGGTATCTCCTGAAATTATCCAGGAACATTATCCTAAACAAAGCCGTACGGGCTACACCATTCGTGAATCCAGCAAGCACTGGTTTGTCAAAGACTCTGAACATCCTTACCAGGAAAATAAGCGGTTTGACTGGATGCGCGGCTACCATGTAGGCGGTCGTTCTATCATGTGGGGACGCCACAGCTACCGCTGGAGTGAGCAGGATTTTGAAGCCAACCTGGTAGATGGCTACGGAGTTGACTGGCCTATCCGTTATAAAGACATTGCCCCCTGGTATACCTATGTAGAAGGTTTCGCTGGTATACAGGGACAGAACGAAGGGCTGCCTCAACTGCCTGATAGTAACTTTCTGCCTCCCATCCCGATGAACTGCCTGGAAGACCACTTCCGTAAAAGAGTGGCCGAAAACTTCGGCGGCCGGGTAGTAACCATCGGCCGTACGGCTAATCTTACGCAGCCGCACAATGGCCGGGGTAGCTGCCAGTACCGTAACAAATGTGTTCGCGGATGTCCTTATGGCGCCTACTTCAGCAGCAATGCTGCCACTCTGCCCGCTGCTGCCGCTACCGGTAATATGACATTGCGCCCTTACTCTATCGTTACCGAGATCATGTATGATCCTGAGACCAAGCGCGCTACCGGCGTACGTGTAGTAGACCAGGAGACGATGGAAGATATGGAGTTTTACGCCAAGGTGATCTTCTGCTGCGCTTCAGCCGTAGCCTCTACCGCTATCCTGATGAACTCCAAATCGGACGCCTTCCCTGAAGGCCTGGGCAATACCAGCGGTGAACTGGGTCACAACCTTATGGACCACCATTTCCGTGTGGGAGCCAATGGTACTTATGATGGCTTTGCCGACAAATATTATATTGGACGCCGCCCAACCGGCTTCTACATTCCCCGCTTCCGCAACATTGATAAGGCAAGCGAGCAGAAAGATTACCTGCGCGGCTATGGCTACCAGGGAGCCGGCAGCCGTGAAGGCTGGCAGAGTGCCGTAAACGAGCTCAGCTTTGGTGCTGACTTTAAAGAAAGCCTGATCACGCCCGGTCCATGGAGTATGGGTATGACTGCCTTCGGCGAGTGTCTGCCTTATCATGAGAACAAGATGATGCTTGACTATGATAATCTGGACAAATGGGGGCAGCCTACCGTACGCTTTGAAGCTGATTTTAAAGAAAACGAGATGGCCATGCGTAAAGATATGGCAATAGCCGCTGCCGAAATGCTGGAGGCTGCCGGTATGAAAAATATCACTACCTACGATGCCGGTAGCTGGCCTGGCCTGGCTATTCATGAGATGGGAACTGCCCGCATGGGCCGCGACCCCAAAACATCTGTGCTTAATGCCAATAATCAGCTGCATGACGTACCCAATGTCTACGTCACCGATGGTGCCTGTATGACCTCGGCCTCATGTGTGAACCCCTCGCTTACTTATATGGCACTGACAGCTCGCGCAGCTGACCATGCAGTGAACGAGCTCAAGAAAATGAATATCTAATCCTGATCTAAAAGACGCATACAAATGATAGATAGAAGAACCGCAATCAAAAGAACGGCTATGATCATGGGAGGAGCCCTTTCCTCCTCAGCCATTTTTGGTGTACTCAATGGCTGTACTGCCGAAAAGCAGCTGGACTGGCAGCCCGTGTTTCTGAGCAAAGAGCAGGCTGCTGCCACGGCCGAACTCACGGAGCGCATCATTCCCCGGACAGAGACCCCCGGAGCCAAGGATGTAGGCGTGCCTGAGTTTATCGACATGATGCTCAATGAAATCTATACCGAGGAAGAAAAGCAGCGTTTTTTGGATGGCCTGGCTCAACTGGACAAGGACAGTGAAAATGCTTTTGGTGATAAATTCGCCGACCTGAGCATGGAGCAGCAGGATGAAGTATTGCAGAAAATGGCGGTAGCCTCTCAAAGCCACCAGGGTGAAGGCAAACCTTTCTTCCTGATGGCTAAGGAACTCACTATGCTGGGTTTCTTTACCTCCGAAATTGGCGCTACGCAGGTACTACAGTATGAGCAGGTGCCCGGTCGTTATGAAGGTTGCATTCCTATCGAACAGGCCGGTAATGGCAAAACCTGGGCGTTCTGATCTGGTACGGATAATTGCAAACAAGAACCGGAAGTGGAATGCTTCCGGTTTTTTTATGGGTTCAACCTACTTCGGCGAACTTCCTGTCAAATAGCTTTGTGACTACTGCTTCTTTGGCAAAAAGCGCTCTTTCAATATCAGTAAGCTACTAAACCTGAAAAGGAAAATCTATGGAAAAAGATATCAACCTGGCCGTGCTTATAGACGGCGATAATATACCTTCAGCCTATATCAAGGAGATGATGGAGGAGATTGCCAAATACGGTAACCCTACCATCAAGAGAATTTACGGCGACTGGACCAAGCCTAATCTGTCTAAATGGAAAAATATTCTTCTTGAGAATGCCATTACGCCCATACAGCAGTATGGTTATACGTCGGGCAAAAATGCCACTGACTCGGCTATGATCATTGATGCCATGGATATACTCTACTCACAGAAGGTGGATGGCTTCTGCCTGGTATCGAGTGACAGCGATTTTACCCGTCTGGCCACCCGCCTCAGGGAAGCTGGTCTGAGGGTGATCGGCATAGGGGAAAAGAAAACTCCCGATCCTTTTATCGTAGCCTGTGACAAGTTTATCTACCTGGAGATTCTGAAAGATCAGTCAAAAGAAACAGAATCGGAAGCCAGTAAGGGAAAGCCGACCAAGAAAAATGATGTAGACAAAGTCACGCCCAAAGTAGTGCGTCTGATTTCCAGTACCATCTCTGACCTTGCCGACGAAGACGGATGGGCCTTCCTGGGTGATGTGGGTAACCTGCTACAGAAAAAACAGCCTAACTTTGACTCCCGGAACTACGGGTTCCAGAAACTTACCCCACTTATTAAGTCCATCAGCAAATTTGAAGTAGAGCAGCGGGAAAACCAGAAGGGTAAGTTCAAACTCATCTACGTCAGAAATAAAGAATAGGTCTTATTTGCAAATAAAAGCCTGAGTATCGGTACATTACCGATTCATTTCCTTAAGTTAGGGAATTGTCTACATAATTTTTACGAGAAATTCTTTCTAAGCTTCATCCTCCATAACCTGATACTCATGAAAGAAGATACTTTGTACTCGGTCATCACCGGAACCGGCCGCTATATTCCTCCGCAAGTTGTCAGTAATGAAGCTTTTCTTCAGAGCGATTTTTTCAATGCAACTGGCCAGAAGAGCAGCAAATCCAATAAAGAGATTGTACAAAAATTTGGTCAGATTACCGGCATAGAAGAAAGAAGGTATGCCAATGATGATCAGGTGGCATCTGACCTGGGCTACTTCGCTGCTGAAGCAGCACTGTCTTCAGCCGGAATTAATAAAGAAGATCTGGACTACATCATTGTAGCCCATAATTTTGGGGATGTCCTGCATGGCAACCGCAAGACAGATATGGTGCCTACCCTGGCAGCCAGGATCAAATACAAGTTGGGCATTCATAATCCTTATACTATTGCTTACGACCTTCCTTTTGGCTGTCCCGGCTGGCTGCAGGGAGTTATTCAGGCAGATTATTTCATTAAATCGGGAGATGCCCGCAAGATTCTGGTGATCGGTACGGAAACTCTTTCACGCATCTCAGATCCGCATGATATCGACAGCATGATCTATTCTGACGGAGCCGGAGCCGTAGTCATGGAAGCTGTACGAAGTGAGGAACCCATCGGCCTGCTGGCTCACAAAACTCGCTCAGATACGCTGGAACATGCGCACCTGCTTAGGATGGATGTGTCTTATAAGCCCGAACCGGAAGATGATACCCTGTTTCTCAAGATGGAGGGGAGAAAGCTCTACGAATATGCCCTTACCCATGTACCACAGCTGGTCAGAGAGTGCCTTGATAAAGCAGGTGTGCCTATTAAAGATGTTGCCAAACTGCTGATCCATCAGGCTAATGCCAAAATGGATGAGGCAATACTTAACCGCTTATTAAAGCTGTTGAAAGTCATGGAAGTACCGGAGGGCATCATGCCCATGAGTATTGCTAAACTGGGCAACAATTCCGTAGCCACGGTGCCGGTATTACTGGATATGCTAAGCAGGCAGGAAATGGAAGGTCACCGGATCAGGCAGGGAGACCATCTCATACTGGCCTCGGTCGGCGCCGGCATGAATGTAAACGCAGTGGTGTATAAGATGCATCAGACGCCTGCTCCCCGGTGATATAATACCGGTATAGCCTGGTGCAAAAAAAGCCCGCAGGTGATATGAACATCACCTGCGGGCTTTTTTATTTTATATTTTCAAAGATACTGATTAGCCCAGGTAAGGCCTCAGGGCGCTGCTGCGCGAGCTATGCCTCAGCCGGCGGGTCGCCTGTTCCTTAATCTGACGGACTCTTTCGCGGGTCAGGTCGTACTTGCTGCCTATCTCTTCCAGCGTCATGGCTTGTCCGCCATTGAGGCCATAATAGAGGGAGATTACATCAGCCTCTCTCTGGGTGAGCGTGGAGAGCGAGCGCTGCAACTCTCTTTGGAGTGAATCATTGAGCAGCTCAGTGTCGGGAGATGCTTCTGTGGTATCTTCCAGCACATCAAGCAGGCCATTTTCTTCGCCCCCGGCAAAGGGTGCATCCATAGAAAGATGGCGGTTAGCGATTTTAAGGTTAAGCGCTACCTCTTCTTCGGTAATTTCCAAAGCTTTGGCTACTTCAGCCTGTGAGGGCTCACGCTGGTATTTTTGCTCCAGTTCGGCAAACATCTTACTGATCTTACCCAGGGTACCTATCCTATTGAGCGGCAGGCGCACCATACGCGATTGCTCAGCCAGCGACTGCATAATTGACTGGCGAATCCACCATACGGCATAAGAGATAAATTTAAACCCACGGGTTTCATCAAAACGTTGGGCTGCCTTGAGCAAACCCAGATTACCTTCATTGATCAGGTCATTGAGGCTGAGGCCTTTGTTCTGATACTGCTTGGCCACAGACACCACAAAGCGTAGGTTGGCTTTGGTAAGTTTTTCCAGCGCTACCGGGTCTCCTTCTCTTATTCTTTTGGCCAGTTCCGCCTCCATATCGGCAGAAATCATATCTATTTTACCAATCTCCTGCAGGTACTTGTCTAGTGACTCACTTTCGCGATTGGTGATTTGTTTACTTATCTTAAGTTGTCTCATGAATGGATGATAAGTGGATAAAAGCTAAAAAGAATAAATATTTGCTGAAATTAAATGAAGGCGCCCAGATATAATCCTTCCTAAGATTAGGTCTTTACTGATTATCTTGAATTTTTACGAGAAGGATTCAAAAAAATCAGGTAAACATACGATAAAATATCCACCTTATTAGAATTTTTTTAAGCAAGTGCTAATAGAAGTCTTTAGGAGACATTATAGTTCAAAAAATACCATAAGAAAAAAAAGATCAGGTAAATGCCAGTTTGCCGCACTTATCCGGTACAGCCTCAACTCCTGTTTCCGCTTTTTCCTCATGGGTGCTGTCCAGGTCTTACGGTATAGGTAGCCCTGCGATAAATAGGTGTTCCCTGGCTGCTCCTTCCCTCTGCCACTATTTCAAAAGTACCCAGTTCGTCAGCATTATTAAATTCAATTACCAGGTCTTCGCCCGACTTAAGTTCATGATAGGCATCCCAGTGAAGCAGGGTACGAAAAGCGGGTAGATGACTCTCTGCCGCATCGGCCCGCACATAGGGATGGTTTTCTGTAAATAACCTGACCTCCCGCCTGATTGCTGAAGTAGGTAGCGAACTGTCAAAAGCATTTCCTGATTTGGTGTATACCGCCACTACGCCGTCAAAGCGATAGTCTCCGTAGTAGGTACGTCGGTTGACTGTCTCAATGAGATCTATATCGGCTGGTGGCAGGCTGACGATCTCATTTGCATCTTTTATGAGCACTCCATCAAGAAAGAGAGCCGGCTGGTTTTCAAAAAAAGTACGGGTGCGTACATCAAAAACATGAAACTCATAGTTTGCTCCTACCTTGCGAAGCCTGATGCCCGGCATCAGTTCCCGGTTGATTTCCACAAAATCCGGCAAGGAAATATAATCATCAAGCTTTATGGTGTAATTAGGAGAGCCATAAAAGCGGGAGTAGGATATAACCGCCTCATCAGTCTCGGCCTGATCAGGCTGGTACTGCCGCCTGACGTTGGCCCTTAGCCTGGCTTCCTTCAGCACATGTTTCCAGAAGGCCTCATTTGGCTGCTGTTGCTGATGTAATTCGGGCTGATTAGCCGGGGCAAATTTTTCTTCAAAGATCCACTGGGCTTGCAGGCTGGCGTCGTCCGGCTGGAAAACCATCTCTCGTTCTCCGTACACCTGATAAACGGGCAGATGAAATACGCCCTCTTCATCCGTTTGGTCATAGTCAAAATGGGGATACCTGCCCGAAACCGATACCAGCGCCATTTCATCCGGTAGCGCTTTACCTGCTGCATCAGTCAGCCTGCCGCTCAGCAGCAGGTATTCATCTTCTTTTAAAAATGCGGGGATGGAGGGAGAAGTAAGTAACTCCTGCCAGTTGGGAAGTGAGCCTGCCATGTTTTCAGCCCATTGCTGGCGGAAATCCTGGTCGGCACCCTCGGGAGTGTGTACCTTCCTGACACTGACCGAGAAACTGGCCGCATCCGCCTGGGAGGGTAGGCTAATGGTAGCAGTTACCTTCTCGCGTGGTGCATAGGCAGTGCGGTTTGCCCGTACCTCAAGCATTGGCTGGTCATCAGGGAAGAAGAGGCGTTTTTCTGCGAGGAGCCGGGCGTCATTATCAAGTACGGCTACTTCCAGCAGGCCCGTCTGCCCGGGAGGAAGGGGAAGACTGAGGGCGGTATCATAAGCCTGAAGTGTGTGGGCGTACAGGAGTGTGTCATGCGTTCGTACCATCAGGTATGCTCCCCTTGTTTCTTTATCAATACTGATGTGTAACTGCTGCTCTTTGATCCCGGCCTGGAGCTCAGGCACCTGCCTGGCTGCCGACGTTTTTGTCTGCCGGGTTATGCTCTCTTCTTCCTCATAGGGATTGATGATCAACAGCTGCCGATGAAAGAAGGCGGAGACTCCCAGGTTGCGCGTCCACTGAGTGTAGGCCCGCAGCTGGTAGCTACCGCTGGATAGACTATCGGGAATATGGATAATACCTCCGGCAAATCCTTTTCTGATGGGGTAAATGCCTTGCTGCACGGCCCCTCCATTGCCAAGCATCTCCACATATAGTACCTTACTGCTAGTTTTGCCATTGAGAAAATGTGCGCCAAACCAGAGTGTGTCACCGGCAGCAAGCAGGTTCTCAGAGGTCATCAGGTGTAGCTGTTCGCTTTTATACTGCTGCTGGTAATTTTGCCATTTTTCTTTTAGCTCCTGCAAAATGTTTTGGGAAGGCGAGGTAAAGGCTACTATGGCCAGCAGGTTGATCAGGAAGAGATGTCTCATGGTTTACCAGTATGAAGGTCGGTCAGTACTTACATTGGGCAGCAGGCTACAGTCGTAGCAGGTCTCAGGAATCTCCAGGGCTCCCTCCACACATTCGCTGAAGCCACCGGGAGGGCCACCCGGGCTGTTGGGCACCTCGCTGCGCCTCAGGAAAAAGCGCTGCTGACTTACCCCCGATACCTGAAAAAGGCCAAGTACCTGCTCATTATCATCATTAACGTTATAAAGATTCCCAGGAATGGGCGATGGCGGCGGCGCAAAAACAGAACCCCCGTCTTCTGCCTGATTTCTGATGGAGTTCCAGAAATTGTAAGCCCGCTCGTTTAGCGCATACTGGGTAACCAGCAGGCTGTAGCGTCTCTGCAGTTTATAATTACGCTTGGTAGCAAAGGTGAGAGGCTGTCCTATGATTCTATCTTCCTGCAGAGCTTCAGATGAAGCTACATTAACTCCTCGGGTAGCTCTGAATGTGCGATAGCAGGTAGGTGCATTGAATAGCGGGTTTGGATGGAGCAGAGGGGCCGCAAACTCATAGGTTTCTGTATAAATCCACTGGTAGTAACCTGCTCTTTTCTGGCCACTGCCGCCGCTTACATAAAACTGCATGCCCCACTCGTCCAGCGCAGTGCCCAGGCTTGATAGGTAGGGGCGGTTTTCGTGCCGGGCGTAAATGCTGTCAATGGGTACAGAGGCAGGCATACGTTCAGGAATGGATGCATAAGTTTTGCCGTCAGGCATACGTATATGCAGCTGGTAAGTGCGGCCTGTTACTCCCTGAAACTCAGCTGGGTCGCTCTGATAAATGCCGGAGCCTGTTTCATACATCTCGTATCTCTCTCCTTCAGCATCAGTCACATATACTTCAGCCCCGCTGATTTCCTCATCCTGGTAGCTCAACAGGTTGGTGGCAGAATAGGTTAGGCGTACCTGGTAAGGCTCAGCCTGATCGGTAATCAGTCCATCTACTACCAGCTGGGGCGTACCTGAAACGATACCATCCAGGTCGAGAGGCTCAACACACCCGGTGATCAGGAAAAAGCATAGGCAAATTGGTAATATTTTCTTCATCAGAATTTAAAATTGTAGGTAACTGAAGGGAAAGGTCTTCCCAGCACGGAAAGCTGAAATGCTCTTACGGAGCCTGAGGTACCATTTGAAAAAAATACGGAGTAGGGGTTATTTCTGCCATACAAGTTGTAAATGGCAAAGGTCCAGCTTGAATCCCATTTCTTCTTTTTCTTAAGGTTGCCGTCTATCGAGAAGGAAAGGTCCAGACGATGGTAGTCAGGGATACGGTACTGGTTGCGGTCGGAGAAGTGGGCTACGCTGAGGCCCCCTACCCGGTAGCTGCCAACAGGCAGGCTGACGGGCCGCCCGGTACTGTAGGTAAAGTTAAAGCCGAGCCGCACGCGCCGGGTAAACTGCCAGTTGCCTACTACCGTAAAATCATGAGGCTTGTCAAAGTTAGCAGGATACCATTCTCCCTGGTTAATCCTTTCTTCAGGAAAAAACCCCTCAACCCGGCGTTCGGTACGGGAGTAGGTGTAAGAAAGCCAGCCAGTAAGTCGGCCCAAGTTTTTTGCCAAGAATACCTCCACCCCATAAGCCCTGCCTGTGCCGCTGAGCAGATCAGTTTCCAGCTGCTCATTGACGAGTATTTCAGCACCATCCTTATATTCCAATAGATTTTGGATGTCCTTATAGTAAACCTCCACAGAAGCTTCTACCGCATTGCCAAATGAGTTGCGGAAGTAGCCCAGTGCATACTGATCGCCTATCTGAGGGCGCACATAATTGTCGCTTAGCTTCCATATATCAGTAGGAGTAATGGCTGTGGTGTTGGAAACCAGGTGCATGTTCTGCCGCAGGCGGTTGTAGCTGATTTTGAGGCTGCTGCGGGTATCCAGCCCGATGCGCAGCCCCAGCCGGGGTTCAAAACCCTGGTAGCTGGCCAGGGTTTCGCCCTCGCCATAGCTCAGGCTGTCAATCACAGTAGAAGCAGATCTTGGAAGTCCTGCTTCGTATACCGCCACCTCTTGCGGGCCTACTGCCCTGTAGTGATTGAAGCGCAGCCCCAGGTTGAGCGTAAACCGGGTGTTGATGCGAAATTCATCATTTACATACACAGAAGCATCCCAGGCCTGCTCATCAGCCAGGTCTTTGGGAACAGCGAAGGAGAATTCGCCTTCAGGCTCCAGCGAGCCTGGCTGAAAGTCATAGCGCGAAAGTGTGCCTCCTACATCTACCTGGTGGCGCTCACCCCAGTAGCGGGTCAGGTTCCAGCGTCCTTCTGAGATGGCAAATCCGGCCCTGAGCAGAGAAGCCCGGCTGCTGTCCTGCAGGTTGCCCAGGCTGTAGTTGAAGCGCGAGTGGGTGAGCGAAAAGCTGGACAGCCACTGGCGAGAGATCAGGAAATCCCAATTGATGGCCAGGCCCACATTACCATAGCCATAAGAGGTGTTTTGTGCAAATGTAAAATCATCATTGCTGAGATAGCCCGTTACGCCCAGCTTATGGGATTCATTCAAACGATAGGTCCACTTGATATTGGCGTCGTAAAAAGAGGCTTCGCTGTTTCGTATCTGCAGATCATCTACCTGCCGGAGTATCCAGTCTGAGTAAGAGGCCCGGCCACCTATAATCAGCGCACTCTTTTCTTCCACCAGGGGGATTTCCAGCGACAGGCGGCTGGCGATCAGTCCGATGCCCCCGCTGCCTCTGAACTCTCTCAGGTTGCCTTCTTTCAGAGAAACATCCAGCACGGAAGCAATACGTCCGCCATAGCGGGCAGGTATACCCCCTTTGTAGAGCGTGGCATCCCTGAGCAGATCAGCGTTGAAGGCGGAAAAGAAGCCGAAGAGATGGGAGGGGTTAAAAACCGGGATGCCATCCAGCAGGATAAGGTTTTGCCCAACATCGCCACCCCTCACATTATAACCGGCTGCTCCTTCACCGGCCACACTGACACCCGGAAGCAGCTCTATAGAACTAATAAGATCTGCCTCACCCAGGAAGGCGGGCATCTTCTTTACTTTCTGTATGTTCATGCGCGTAGCGCTCATCTGGGAGCTGCTGATGTTGTCATCTTCGGCCCTCTCGCTGATGGTAATCTCCTCCAGTCGGGCTGTCTGTTCGTATAAATCTACTGCCAGACTGCCGTCAGAGATTACACGTACATTTCTCACTTCTTCTTCATAGCCTAGTGAGTTGATATTAAGCTGGTCTGTGCCTACTGGCAGGCTGAGGGTAAAATAGCCATTGAGGTTAGTAGACGTACCGACTGAGGCATTTTTGGCGAATACCGTAGCCCCAACAATTCCCTGCCCAGTAGCGCCTTCGCGTATGTAGCCGCTTACCAGGGCAGTGTTACCCTTAGAATTAAGCGAATCACCGATCACCAGGAGGGCCTTTTCATCAGCCGTCACGTTCAGGCGGGTAGCATAGGCGGCAGGGTTCTTCTGCAAAAGTACAATGTAATGCTGCTGATAGGGTTCAAAGCTCAGCTCAGTATTGTGCAGTACCTGCTTCAGGGCTTCTTCAAGAGGTGTTTCTTTAAAAGATGCTGTGAAGCGCAGCCCCTCAATCCACTGTTGCTGGAAAAAAAAACGTATCGGATAGCGCGCCTCAGTAGCCTGGATAAAGTCAGTTAATGCAGCCTGACTATAATTGCCGGAGATGCGAATTTTATCTACTGACTGGCTGTAAAGGGGCAAACTGAGGCAGAACAGGAGCAAAAAGCAAAAAAACCGTCGGGTCATAGGTTGTTGATAGAGGTGTGGCAAGAAGGTAGGGTGTTTTTTTACTTTTAACAAACCTGACCTGCCTGTACTCGACAGATGATGAGAGAAAGTAGACCAGAAGGGTTTTCACTGCATGTCTTTTAACAGGCAGGAAAGTCTTTCATGAAATTACCGTGGGATTTGCTTAGCTCTCCCTGCGTAGGTTACCCAATGGTATATGGAAGCGGAAGTGCCACTGCCACACATTGTCACCTCCGCTGCGCTTTCCCAACTGAGAGATGTTGTCAAGGTAATCGGTGGCCGTATTCAGCCAGCCCGCCTGCAGACCGAAACCAAAGTGGTTGAGGAAAAGATACTCAAGGCCTAGCTGAGTTGGAAAAATAGCCGCGGCATTGCCGTAACTCTCATTGGTGGCCCGGGTACTTAACTGATCCTGCAGGGAGTTGCCAAATTCATCTTCAGGAACAAAGCGCAGCAGGCCAAAGCCCTGGCTGACATACAGCAGCAAGCCCCGGTAGCGCAGGATATCGTATTGCAAAGCATAGTGGAAGCTGTAAAAAGATGACCTGAAGTAGGTGTTGGCCTGTGATTCGTTGCCCAGATCCAGGGGAAGGGTAGTAAGTTCCTGCCCTCTCAGTGAGCCGGCAGTAAGGTGCAGCCCGCCGTGCAGACGCCTCTGGTGGTTGAACATGTAAGAAAGCTGCAGGGCAGCGCTACCCGGGCCATAGCTTTCTCCCAGGTCGCCCCGGTAGGCATTCCGGCTGATGCTCAGGCTAATACGGTTGTTGCTGGAGAGGCTGTCCTGTGCCTGCAGGCCCACGCCACAGCACATGAGCGATAGAATGAGGAAAAACTTTTCCAATGATGTGAGCCTTAAGAATTTTTTACCCAAAATATATTTCAACCATACACCCACCTGACCAGGCTAAGACCTACCAAAACCAGTACCACTACAGAGATAAGATTCAACAATAAACCAGCTTTTAGCATGTCGTACATACGAATGTAGCCGCTGGAGTACACCACCGCATTGGGAGGTGTAGAGATAGGCATCATAAAGGCACAACTGGCCGCCAGCGTTACCGGTACTGCCAGGTAAAGCGGGTTGACCCCCAGGCTATTAGCTATGCTCAGCACCACCGGAATGAATATGACAGTAAGGGCTACATTGCTCATTACTTCGGTCATAAAAAGCATGACAGTAGTGAGCAGCAGTAGCAAGATCCACAGGCTCAGGTTACCCTGCCCTGCTATCTTGTCGCCGACCAACTGTACGATGCCGGTGCTTTCCATGCCCTGTGCCAGGCATAGCCCGCCCCCAAAGAGCAGCAGTATGCCCCAGGGCAGGCGTTCGGTGCTTTGCCAGTCTACTACGAACTCATTACGCTTCAGGCTGACGGGCGTGATGAACATCAGGATACCGCCTCCCATGGCCACCACGGTGTTGTTGAGGTAGTCGGCGCCCAGCAGCCCGTTGATCCAGGCCTGAAAGATCCAGCAGGCCGCCGTGAGTATGAAGATGGTCGCCACCAGCTTTTCAGCCAGCGACATCCGGCCCAGTTGCTTCAGTTTTTCTTTGATCACAACTTCTGAACCAGCCAGTTTACCTAGCTTGTGAGGAAACAATACTTTGGTCATCAGCAGAAAGGTAATGCTCAGTAAGGTAAAGCATACTGGTACACCTATCAGCAGCCAGCGGCCAAACTCAATTTCCCTGTCGTAAAACTCCTGCATGTAGCCTACAAAAACCACATTGGGCGGCGTACCGATGATAGTAGTGGTACCCCCGATATTGGCGGCATAGGCAATACCCAGCATCAGGGCCAGGCTGAAGCGGTGATAACCTTTCTCAGAAGCACCCGGCTTACGGGCCTCCTGTAAAAGGTCAATGACGGATAAGGCGATGGGTAGCATCATCACGGCGGTAGCCGTATTGGAGATCCACATGCTCAGGAATGCCGTGGCAATCATAAAACCGAGGATGATGCCATTGGCATGTGTACCGGTAATGCGGATGATATTGAGAGCGATCCTTTTGTGCAGGTTTCGTTTTTCCATCGCCAGGGCGATCAGGAAGCCACCCATGAAGAGGAAGACAATAGGGCTGGCATAGGGCGAAGCGGCTTCTCCCATAGAGAAAACTTCCAGCACCGGGAAGAGTACCAGCGGCAGCAGGGCCGTCACCGGAAGGGGAACGGCTTCGGTCATCCACCAGATGATCATCCAGGCAGCCACGGCCATCACCTGGGTGGATTCGGGGCTGAGGCCCTCTATGGAAACCGTATTGAGCACAATGAAAAACATGAGGGGTCCCGCTGCCAGGGCCGCAGCTTTCGCGGGGTTGAATGATGCCTGATTGTTTTCTGCCAAGGTTGTTAGATTGAGTAAATGATTCAGGATCAGGGATACCTTATACAAGCCTGATTAATTGCCCTAAATTAGACGTTTTAAGATTACTTAAAAATGTTGGGCAAACATGTCTCTGACAGAAGTTTTTTGCAGTTTTAACTGTAGTAATACCCTGGACTATACAACCCCCATTCAGCATAGCTGTCTTAAGGGCCAGTCAGGAAGAGGCTATAGAAAAGCTTTGACATCAATTCGCTTCAAATGCGGCTTTTTTTTGGTACTTCAGGTTTCTCCGGCTCTTTTCGCAGCAGCTTTTCCAGTTCCTTAAAAGTATATGCTTTACCCGTTTTGAAATCGCGGATGATTTTCTCCCGGAAATCAAAGTAGAGCCCACTTTCAGGGTCCATATAGTAGTGCGGTTCACCGGTAACAGGGTCAGTACCATGCCCTCTCAGAAACTCCATGTTGGGGATATCAGCAGGTGCTTCATCAGGCAGGTAGTTAGGCATCTGCCTATCCTGAGGCTCACTTTCTCGGGGCTGAGGCTGAACCTGTGCAACGGACCAGGAACTTAAAAACATAAGCAAACAAAAAAATAACAGCTTTCTCATAGCAATTTCATCAATCATTAGTCATTCATCATTAAGTTACCTATTCTCTTCAAGACTTTCCAGTACATGGCCGATTATTAAAATCCATTCTTGTCAATGCCGCTAATTGTCCTATTTTTGTGAAAAAAATTAACCGACACAGCATGAGCGTATTAGTTAATAAGGATTCCAAAGTCATTGTACAGGGCTTCACCGGCTCTGAGGGCACTTTTCATGCCGGCCAAATGATTGAATACGGCACTAATGTAGTAGGTGGAGTGACTCCCGGTAAAGGAGGGCAGAAGCACCTGGACAAACCGGTTTTCAACTCTGTTCAGGAAGCGGTAGACAAAACCGGAGCCGATGTTTCCATCATTTTTGTGCCACCTGCTTTTGCAGCAGATGCTATCATGGAAGCTGCGGATGCAGGAATCAAAGTGATTGTGGCCATCACCGAAGGCATACCGGTGAAAGACATGATGGTAGCCAAAGACTACATTAAAAGCAAGGATGTGACGCTCATCGGCCCCAACTGCCCCGGCGTAATCACGCCCGGAGAAGCAAAGGTGGGTATCATGCCCGGTTTTGTTTTCAAAAAAGGTTCTATCGGTATTGTCTCCAAGTCGGGTACACTGACCTACGAAGCGGCCGACCAGGTAGTGAAGGCTGGTCTGGGCATCTCTACTGCCATTGGTATCGGTGGCGACCCCATCATCGGCACTTCTACCAAGCAGGCAGTGCAACTGCTGATGGAAGATCCTGAAACCGAAGCCATCGTTATGATCGGTGAGATCGGTGGTAACTATGAAGCGGAAGCTGCCCGCTGGATACAGGAAACCGGTAATAAAAAGCCGGTAGTAGGTTTTATCGCCGGACAGACCGCTCCTCCCGGACGCCGTATGGGACACGCCGGAGCGATCATTGGAGGTAAAGACGATACCGCTGCCGCCAAAATGAAGATCATGCGCGAATGCGGACTTACCGTGGTAGAAACGCCTGCCGAAATTGGTGATACCATTGCCAAGGCGCTAGGTAAATAGTTTCAAAAATTCTTTTTTAATATGCACAAAGAAGCGGCTTACGGATATTCCGGGGCCGCTTTTTTTGTTCGCCCTCCTGCGTCTTTGCTACCACATGTCAACCTAAGCATTCATTTTTATCAAAGCCAGACTAAAATTTTTTGAAAAAAGATCGCCAATTGTGCACATCTGATAATGCGATATTTAAGCCACAAATCAATTTTATGTAAAATCTTCCGTTTTGGTGCCTCAACCTTACATTTTAGTAATTTGTAAATTTTCAAGAAGCAGGCTGATTTAATGCCGCAGGCAGTTTTGGTCATCTCATCTTTTTTGATGATGAATTGGTAATTCTGCTCTGAAAAAGCAGCTCTATTTTGCGAATATGGAGTTATTTGTTTTCCAATTTTTCTCACAAGCTTTATGCTTGTTTATGCGACGATATAAGTCGGATTTGTATAGTTTAATTGAATAGCTGTAAAATTATATTCAAGAAATAAGCCTTCTAAGCAGTAAAAACTTAAATTACACGTGTACGGTAAGAGGGGCTGATTGGCTGGTAATTTGCTCAGTGTGAGGTAAATTTGTTATAAGCAAAGGGAAAAGAAAGAGGGGAAAAAAAGCAGCCTACAGGCTGCAAAACTTTAAGCAAAGACAAAATCGTAAACCAGAAATTTACGTAAAAAATATTAGGTTAGGTTGTGTAGTGTGGTAAAAGAGGCAACTGCAACATTAGATGGTTGCCTCCTTTATTTTTTTTCCGATTTTTTTTCAGAAAAATGATAACAAAAAGATAGCTTAGGTAGTGTAGTATCTATAATCTTCAAAACGATACGTAAAGAACATTAAAAATATTAAAATATAGGTTAGGTTGTGTAGTGTAATAAAAGAGGCTGCTCGCAAGACGGGTGCCTCCTTTATTTTTTTATGCCCACAATATTCATAAAAAAAAAATGCTAACCAACTTTTTTGAGCGGCTAATTTATCTTTTATGCCTAATTGCTTAGATATTTTAGTTTGATTATCTCCTGGCTGGTCAGATGCCGCCAGTGTCCTCTGGGCAAATCCTTTTTAGTCAAACCAGCATACATCACCCTGTCAAGGCGCACCACTTTATAACCCAGGTGCTCAAATATTCTTCTTACGATCCGGTTTCTGCCAATATGAATCTGTAAGCCGAGGCTTTTGCGGGAGTCATTCACCAGCCCGATCTCATCTACCTGTGCCAGGCCATCTTCCAGCCTTACGCCTTCCTGTATCTTGAAAAAGTCAGCATCGCTGATGGGCCGGTCAATATCTACCTGGTAAAGCTTCTTTACTTTATTTGATGGATGTGCCAGGGTATCTGCCAGTTCGCCGTCATTGGTGAGCAGCAGCAGGCCGGTGGTATTCCGGTCAAGGCGGCCTACCGGGTAGATTCTTTCCTTGCAGGCATTGGCTACCAACTGCATAACTGTATTTCTTTCGTCAGGATCATCGGTGGTTGTGATGAAGTTTTTGGGCTTATTGAGCAGTACATATACCGGTTTTTCGGGATTCAGTACTTTACCCTTAAAGGTAATCTTATCGCTAAGCTGCACTTTGGTGCCCAGTTCGGTAACCACTTTCCCGTTGACCCTTACCTCACCTAAAGATATAAAGGAATCAGCCTCACGGCGTGAGCATACACCCGCATTGGCAATATATCGGTTGAGGCGGATCAGGCCGTCTTTTCCCGGCTGCGCCACATGCTCTTTGCGCTCAGCTTTACCCGTTTTGTCAGGGCGATCTGTTCGGGTTTTATGCTCAGGCCTGCCCTTGCGCTCAGTTTTGATCTTATCACCGGACCTGTCCTTGCGCTTTACCCTAGGTTCAGTCTTGCCTTTATGGTCATTCCGGGCTTTACTTTCAGTGCTGAATTTACGTTCTGCTTTTTCTTCGGTTCTTCCTTTGCGCTCAGTTCTGACATTATGGTCAGTTTTGAATTTGCGCTCAGTTTTTTCTTCAGTTCTTCCTCTGCGTTTGGTCTGATCTTTACGCTCGGGTCTGTCTTTACGTTCAGTATTGACTCTACTCTCAGTTCTGTCGTTACGACCAGCTCTGTTCCTGGGATTATCTTTTCTGGATTTCATATGCTCTGGCTTCATTGGGCTTGCAGCAGCTTATTACTACGTTAGGTATGAGCTAAAAGCTGCGTATCGGGTAAAAAAGTTCAGCAAATATAAGAAGAGCGGGGGAGGCTGATCGCATTTTATTCAAATGAGCAGGAAAAGCCTGTCAAGACTGCCTGTGCCAGTGTTTGAGACCGGATAAATTTTCTAAATTTGTCGGGAGCGATTTTTATCATTATACAATATCAAGCCAAAAATTATGGATTACAGAGTAGAGAAAGACACTATGGGCGAGGTGCAGGTGCCAGCCGACAAATACTGGGGCGCCCAGACCCAACGTTCACGCGAAAACTTCAAGATTGGTGGTTCCTCCATGCAGATGCCTATGGAGATCATCTATGCTTTTGCCATTCTCAAAAAATCTGCTGCCGAGGCTAATCTCGAGCTGGGCGTGCTTGACAAGCAGAAGTACGATGTGATCGCCAAAGCCTGTGATGAGATCACTGCCGGGCAGCACGACGATCAGTTTCCGCTGGTGGTATGGCAGACCGGTTCCGGCACGCAAAGCAATATGAACGTAAACGAGGTAGTGGCCAACCGGGGCCATGTGCTGATGGGCGGTAAACTGGGTGATGCCAAGAAGAACATCCATCCCAATGATGATGTAAACAAATCTCAGTCATCCAACGATACTTTTCCTACGGCTATGCACATTGCCGCCTATAAGATGATTGTGGAGCAAACCCTACCTAAGATAGAAAAGCTCCGAAATACGCTCAATGAAAAGGTGGCTTCCTTTGGTGATGTGGTAAAAATTGGCCGTACGCACTTTATGGACGCTACGCCCCTCAAACTCTCCCATGAGTTTAGCGGCTATGTAGCCCAGCTTGACCACGCCCTGCTGGCTATCAAAAATACGCTGCCTCATCTCTCTGAACTGGCACTGGGTGGTACGGCGGTAGGTACGGGCCTGAATACGCCCAAAGGCTATGCCGAACTGGTAGCGCAAAAGATCGCCAAATATGCCGGACATCCTTTTGTGACTGCTCCTAATAAGTTTGAGGCACTGGCCGCCCATGATGCCATCGTTGAAACCTCCGGGGCGCTCAAGCAACTGGCGGTAAGCCTGATGAAAATAGGCAATGACATCAGAATGCTGGCCTCCGGGCCCCGTTGCGGCATAGGCGAGATCCTGATACCAGCCAACGAACCGGGCTCTTCCATTATGCCAGGTAAAGTTAACCCTACTCAATGTGAAGCCCTGACCATGGTCTGTGCGCAGGTGGTAGGCAATGACACGGCGATCAGCATAGGTGGAATGAACGGACATTTTGAGCTGAATGTCTTCAAGCCTATGATGATCTACAACCTGCTCAACTCCGCTCGCCTGCTGGGTGATGCCTGCGAATCATTCAACGATAACTGTGCCGTAGGGATAGAGCCTAACCATGCGGTGATCCGTGAGAACCTGGAGAACTCCCTGATGCTGGTAACAGCGCTCAACCCGCACATAGGTTATGAAAACGCTGCCAAAATTGCCAAAAAAGCGTATGAAAATGGAACAACCTTACGTGAGGCAGCTGTTTCAAGCGGCCTGCTTACCAATGAACAGTTTGACAAATGGGTAGTGCCCGAAAATATGGTAGGAAGTTTGAAGTAAAAAACTCCTGTCGTATAAGTGCTACTAACAACTGATCATTATGACCATGAAGTATCTATGGATTGTAGCGCTTTTTCTCATCGCCCTTACGGTAGTACCGGAGGTAAGCCAGGCACAGGAGCTTTCCAGAAAAGAAAGAAAACGTCTGAAGAAAGAGCAAAAGCGTAAACTGAAGGAGTTGAAGAAGATGGATCCCAGCGAGTTTTCTGCCCTGCAGGAAAAACAACAGGAACTGAAACAGCAGGCTGCAAGCCTGGAAAGCGAACTGAATACACTCAAAGGGCAGGCTGACAGCAAAGATTCGGAAATCAGGCAGCTCAATGACCAGATTCGCCGACTGGAAAATCAACTCTCTGAAGCAAAGGCAGAAATACAGGCTATGCAGGAGCAGGCTACCCAGAATGTACCACTTTCCAACCAGTACGATGAAGGGCTGGTGTTCAGGGTGCAGATTGGGGCCTATCGCGATAAAACTCTGGAACCCTACCTGGCCAATAGCGAAACCCTGAATGCTGACAGCACCGAAAGTGGGCTACAGACTTATACGCTGGGTAACTTTCGCGATTACTGGGAAGCCGACAAATTTAAAAAATACCTCAGGGCGATGGGTGTCAGAGATGCCTGGATCGTACCCTACCGTGACGGAACAAGGGTTGAATTGAAAGAAGTGCTTGAGAGCCTGCGCAGCAATCAGCAGAATCTGTAGATAAGCAATTTTATTTAGATCAGGAAGGCGTACACTAAGCTAAAAGCAGTGTGCGCTTTTCTTTTTATATTGGATTATTGATGAAGGTTCATCATCTTTAAAAGATGGATTACCCAAAATACTTTAGCTAGCAGACAACCTCTTTTTATGAAAACCGTGAGTGATCTGGCTCATTATTTATTTTTCTGTAGAGTTAATTAAACTTCTTTTTTATGAGAAACCATTTTGGAAAATATAGCATCTTACTCTTATCTTTTATTTTTTTGCTGATGGCTTGTAGTGAGGATGACGAAACTACCCAAGAAGACCTGCTCTATGGTACCTGGGAGATACAGAGTAGCGAACTGACAGCTTATAGTTTTACCGGATCTTTCCTTTTCTTCAGCGGAGAGATTGATCAGGATAATATCAGAAGTATACCAGTGTTGTCAGATTATGCCAACGACCTGGAAGATACCCTGAAAGCGGCAGTTGATGAAGCACTGCCTCCCGGAACTACTCTTACCATCAACGAAAACAACGATTATACTCTTAACAGCAATTCTTATCTGAATGGCGGAGGTACCTGGGCTACCGAAGGTAATCAGCTTATACTTAATGTAGACGTTGACAATGAACCCTTCCAACTGGCCTATAACATTGAACAACTCATTGAGGATCAGTTGATTGTGGTGCTGACGGTGGATGAACAAAAGCTGGCCGAACTGACCGGAGGAGTCATTGAACTTACGTATGAAGGTGTAACCATAGATGAATATTCACTGAGCTACACATTCAACTTTACCAAGCAACAGCAGTAAAATGAGCATCATGTAATGGAAAAAAGATGGGTATTTAAGGGGGCAGTCAACGAGGAGTCGGTACAGCAACTGGCTGCGGCGATCAACGTGAACCCGGCGCTGGCCCGGCTCCTGGTACAGAGAGGGGTAACTGACTTTGAGGAAGCTAAGAGATATTTCCGCCCCAGCCTCAAGATGCTGCATGATCCCTTCCTGATGAAGGACATGGACCATGCCGTTAATCGCCTCATCCTTGCCATGGAGCGGCAGGAAAAAATCCTGATCTATGGAGACTATGATGTGGACGGCACCTCTTCTGTAGCGCTCACTTACGGCTTTCTGCGAACGATCTATGAGCCCATTGAGTATTATATTCCCGACAGATATAAAGAAGGTTATGGCATCTCAGAGGAAGGCATTGCCTATGCGGTAGAGCAGGGCTTTACCCTGATCATCGCGCTTGACTGTGGCATCAGGGCAGTCAACCTGATCAATGAGGCACGCAAAAAGAATATTGACTTTATCATCTGCGATCACCACCGGCCCGGAGATCAGCTCCCGCCTGCTCATGCCATTCTGAATACTAAGCAGGAAGGCTGTCATTATCCCTACAAAGAGCTATGCGGATGCGGGGTGGGTTTCAAGTTGCTGCATGGATATTGCATCAAGGTTAAAAAATATCACAAGCAACTGGTAGAATGGCTCGACCTGGTAGCGGTAGCCATTGCGGCGGATATTGTGCCTATCACTGGTGAAAATCGCATCATGACCTACTTTGGTCTGATCAGGCTAAACGAATCTCCCCGACCGGGTTTGAAAGCCCTGGCCAACCTGGCTGCCTTGAAAAGTGAGATCAACGTAGAAAATATTGTGTTTGGCTTTGCGCCCCGTATTAATGCGGCTGGTCGTATGGAACATGCCAAAGCGGCTGTACAACTGCTGCTGGCCGAAAATGAGGAGTCAGCCATCAGCCTGGCTAATGATCTGAACATACAAAACACCGAGCGCCAGGGCTATGATTCTAGCATGACGCAGGAAGCCCTGGAAATGATAGAGAGAGATGAGGCGCTTTCCAAAGCCAAGGCGACCGTACTCTTCAAGAAAGACTGGCACAAAGGGGTGGTGGGTATCGTGGCTTCTCGCTGTGTTGAAAAATATTATCGTCCTACTATCATACTCACTGAGTCAAATAATAAGGCTTCCGGTTCGGCACGCTCGGTTGATGGCTTTGACGTGTATGCTGCCATTGATGCCTGCTCTGACCTGCTGGAGCAGTTTGGCGGGCATAAGTATGCGGCCGGCCTGACTATGCCCGTTGAAAACGTGCCAGTTTTCCAGCAGAGATTTGAAGAAGTGGTCACTAAAATGATCACCGAAGAGCAACTGACACCTTTGGTAAATATTGATGCGCTTATTGAACTCGCAGATGTAAACACTAAATTTTACAACATTATCAAGCAGATGGCTCCTTTCGGACCCGGCAATATGCGGCCCATATTTATGAGCGAAAACCTGATGGTATACGGCTATCCCCAGATTCTGAAAGAACAGCATCTGAAATTCAGCGTACGGCAGGAAGGCAGCCAGAAGGTGTATACTGCCATAGGCTTCGGGATGGCTCATTTTTACGAGATGGTGATGGAAAAGCCTTTCAAAATGGCCTATACGGTAGATGAAAACCATTATAATGGTACTACCAGCTTACAGCTTATGATCAGGGATATCAAGCTGATGGAATAAAAAAAGGAGCTTCACAGCTCCTTTCTTCAAAAAAACTATTTTATTCTAGTCATGCCGCTCAATGCGAGCACCCAGCGCCTGAAGGCGCTTGTCAATATACTGGTAGCCTCGGTCAATTTGTTCTACATTGTAAATGGTGCTCTTGCCTTCGGCCGACATGGCCGCAATGAGAAGAGCTACCCCGGCACGGATGTCGGGCGAGGTCATGGAGATGCCCCTGAGTGCCTGCTTACGATCCAGGCCAATCACGGTAGCGCGGTGCGGATCGCAGAGGATGACCTGCGCGCCCATATCCAGCAGTTTGTCCACAAAAAACAGGCGGCTTTCAAACATTTTCTGGTGAATCAACACGGTACCTTTGGCCTGAGTAGCTACTACCAGGATGATACTGAGCAGGTCGGGGGTCAGGCCGGGCCAGATGGCATCGGCTATGGTCATGATGGAGCCGTCAATGAACGTCTGTATGCAGTACGACTCATTGCCGTAGACATGAATGTCATCTCCGTTGATATCAAAGTGGATGCCCAGCTTACGAAAGGTTTCTGGTATGATCCCCAGCTTATCTATGCGCACATCTTTGATGGTGATATCAGAATTAGTCATGGCAGCCATACCGATAAAGCTACCAATCTCAATCATATCAGGCAGCATGGTATGCTCGGTGCCTCTCAGTGATCTTACTCCATCAATGTAAAGCAGGTTAGATCCTACACCGCTGATTTTGGCGCCCATGCGGTTGAGCATATCGCAAAGCTGCTGAATGTAGGGTTCACAGGCAGCATTATAAATAGTGGTAGTGCCCTCTGCCAGTACAGCAGCCATGATGATATTAGCAGTACCCGTGACGCTGGCCTCATCCAGGAGCATGTAGGCCCCGGTGAGCCTTTCAGCTTCTACGCTGTAGTATTTGTTATTTACGTCGTAATGAAAACGGGCTCCCAGGTTCTGCAGGCCGATAAAGTGCGTATCAAGGCGGCGGCGGCCGATCTTATCGCCTCCCGGCATAGGGATGCGCCCTTTACCAAAACGGGCCAGCAGTGGGCCTAAAATCATGATAGAACCACGCAGAGCTGTAGCCTGTTGGGCAAATTCGGGCGTTTCCAGATAATCAAGGTTAATGTGAGTTGCCCTGAAGCTGAAAGATTCCTCTCCTACTCTCTCAACCTCTACGCCCATAGACCTGAGCAGATCAATGAGCTTCATTACGTCCCTGATATTGGGAATTTTGTGAATGGTAACCTGCTCCGGAGTCAGCAGGACAGCACATAAAATTTGTAATGCTTCGTTTTTTGCACCTTGTGGTATAATTTCTCCCTGGAGCCTGTGCCCCCCTTCAATCTTAAAGCTTGCCATTGATTTTTATTTCTTGCGTCTATTGTTACTGCCCTGGTTGCGACGCCCACCCTTGGAACCACCTCCGCTACTGCTGCTGCTTCCTCCTCTGCTCTTCTGGAAATCAAACAGGTTGTTACTCTTTACCTCCTCAATGGAGAGCGTAAGCTTGCCCCTGGAAAGTTGCCTGATGTTGCTCAGGATGACTTCATCATCTACATTTTCGCGGTTCCAGGTCTGGTAGAAGTTCTTCATCAGTTTACCGATGTAAACAATGGCGCCTTTGCGCTCTGCTTCATCTTCTAGCTCCGTCGCCTGCTCGATCAGCTTTTCAATATTCTTGCCATAATGCTTGTAAGTAACATCCTGGGTGCTGTAAGATAATCGTTTAGGTTTCTTGGTAAGTACATCCACATCAGGTTTAGGATAAGGTGCATCTACATCCAGCGAGAAATTGGTCATGATGAAAAGGTCGTCCCACAGCTTCTGAGTAGTTTCATCGTTCTCGCGCACGCTGGGGTTAAGCTGACGCATCAGCTCAATCAGGGTAAAGGCATAGCGGGTGCGTTTGTCACGATCTTCTATGCTTACAATGTGTTCTGCCAGGTTCTGGACGTTTCTGCCGTACTCTTTGAGTATGACCATGGAGTTTTCGGCGTTGTACTGAAGTGCCATATGAAATTGATAATTAATGGTTTTGAAGCGAAAAAAGAATTTAAAATTATTACCGGATGTCGGGCTGACAGGCTAAAGAATAAAACACCTGTGCCTCGTTTTGTTATTGTCAAATGTAAGGAACCCTGGTATTCTTATGAAAACTCGTAAAAAGAAGGTATACCAACATACGAAGAATTTTTTTGATGTGATTTTTCTTCCACTTGTTAGTCTTCGTGTATGCGAAGCTTGGCAAAGCTCAGCAGCAGGGTTTTTTCTCCGTGATCATCAAAGTCTACCCTGGCTTTACGGTTGGAGCCTTCTACTTCCAGCGCACTGACTTTGCCGAAGCCAAACTTGGGGTGCTCCACTTTCATGCCGGGTTTTAGCTCGCTGGTATCGCTGGGCGTAAAATCCGCCGGAGCTTTGTAGGTACTTTTGCTATTGTTGACAGGCTTTCTCTGCCGGTCGCGCTGTATGCTTTTGATCAGCACGCGGGCGTGGTCGGTATCACCTACCACCGAACGGCTGCCCAGGGCCTTGTTGATCATCACGTAGGCCGGGTCAATTTCTTCCAGGAAGCGGCTGGGCTCACAGTTTTTCAGCCTGCCAAAGCGGTAACGGCTTAGGGCATAGGAGAGCACCAGCTTGTGCATGGCCCGAGTGATGGCGACATAAAACAGCCGACGTTCTTCTTCCAGGTCGGTGCGGCTGCTGAGCATCATCTGCGAGGGGAAAAGGTCTTCTTCCATTCCCACCACATACACATAGGGAAACTCCAGGCCCTTGGCCATGTGGATGGTCATCATCGTGACCCGGTCTTCCTCATCCTCACCTGCCTGGTCTACAGAAGTGAGCAGGGCTACTTCCTGTAGAAAAGCACCCAGGCTTTTTTCCTGCGACTCAGGATTATCCACAAACTCCTTGATGGCGTTGAGCAGTTCCTGTACGTTCTCATAGCGGTTGAGGCCCTCGATGGTTTTGTCTTCATACAGTTCCCTGAGCAGGCCGGAGCCTTTGGCAATATGAGAGGCCGCTTCAAAGGCATCTTTCTTATCGGCCTGCAGCATAAAGCCCTTGATCATATCCTTAAAATTATCAAGCGCCGTAGCGGTACGTCCGCTGAAGAAATCATGCGCCCGGCTGAGCACCTCCCAGATGGTGATTCCCTGTTCGTATGCCGTAACTACCACCTTGTCTACCGTAGTGGCACCTATGCCCCGCTTGGGCAGGTTAACGATACGGCGAAAAGCCTGCTCATCGCTCTGATTGACCGTAAAGCGCATGTAGGAGATAATGTCCTTGATCTCCTTGCGCTGGTAAAACGACAGGCCGCCCACGATGCGGTACTTAATGTTGCGCTTACGCAGCGCCTCTTCCATCGCACGCGACTGGCTGTTGGTGCGGTAGAGGATCACAAAGTCATTATAGCGAAGGTGGTTGTTATTCTTTTCTTCAAAAATAGAGTAAGCCACCAGGCGGCCTTCCTCCTGATCGGAGGTAGCCTTGATCACCTCTACATGGTTGCCCTGTACGTTAGCTGTCCAGATATTCTTCTTAAGCTGCGCCTTATTTTTACGGATCACCGAATTGGCCGCTTCAATAATATTCTTGGTAGAGCGGTAGTTCTGCTCCAGTTTGTAGACGTTCAGGTCGGGAAAGTCCTTCTCAAAATTTAGTATATTCTGGATATCCGCACCCCGGAAGGCGTAAATACTTTGGGCATCATCGCCTACCACACAGATATTGCGGCGTACCGCTGCCAGTTTTTTGGTGATGAGATACTGGGAGAAATTGGTATCCTGAAACTCATCTACCAGTACGTAATGAAAACGATGCTGGTACTTGTTGAGCACATCCAGATGCTCCTTGAAGAGCACATTGGTATTGAAGAGCAGGTCGTCAAAGTCCATGGCGTCCGACTTAAAGCAACGCTCTACATAGGCTTTGTACAGCTTGCCCATATGAGGCTTGGCTGCGCTTTCATCTTCTGCCCTGATCATGGCGTTCTGGTTGTATTCACGCCAGGAGATCAGGCGGTTTTTGGCGCTGGAGATGCGGTTGAGCACCACATTGGGTTTGTAGACTTTATCATCCAGCCCCATTTCCTTGAGCAGGCTCTTGATCAGCGACTTGGAATCATCAGTATCATAAATGGTGAAGTTGCTCTGGTAACCCAGTTTGGAGGCTTCAGCCCTCAGGATACGGGCAAAGATGGAATGAAAAGTACCCATCCAGAGATTGCGGGCCTCGTTGCCCACTACTTTCTCAATTCGGTCACGCATTTCGCGGGCCGCCTTATTGGTAAAGGTAAGCGCCAGTATATTGAAAGGATCAACCCCTTTTTCTTTAATCAGGTAAGCAATACGATAAGTCAGTACTCTTGTCTTGCCGGAACCCGCACCGGCAATGATCATGGTAGGCCCCTCTGTGCTGGTGACGCCCTGCCGCTGCGGTTCATTCAAACTATCGAGATAATTCATAAAATATTCAGGTTTACCTGTGCAATTTACAACAAGTCATTCTAAATGAAAGGGCTGCACAGGCATAAGGAAAGAGGACGCAATATAGTTTATATTCCACAGAAAATCAGGAATTTCTACCATTGGCATGTCTGTCGTCAGTGAAATTGAGTGAGGGGCACAGGCTTTCGCCGGCAACAAATAATTTCCTGATCAGGACAGATGTCTTCGTCAACAAGGGGGTGGTTTGGTGCTGTAGTTGGTCAGGGCGCAGTATGGGAAAAGCCAGACTAAGCGTTATCTTTAATGTGTGTTATCGTTGTGACGGCAGGCAGAGCATAGGAGCATCCATCTATGCAAAAAGGGTATTTAT
>JBKHDR010000029.1:0-45300 GCA_046541235.1 Cyclobacteriaceae bacterium
GATGATCCTCAGCTTTCAAAACCAGGTGTGATAGCCTTTAAATATTATCTTCCATCAGAGCCCTTAAAATTTCCTGGGCTGCTTGGGCAATAACTGTACCCGGCCCAAAGACCTTCAGCACCCCGGCTTCGTAGAGAAAATCGTAATCTTTGGGAGGGATGACCCCGCCTACAATGATTTCAATATCTTCACGACCGATCTTTTTTAGCTCAGATTTCAATTCAGGCACCAGTGTCTTATGTCCTCCCGCCAGGCTGGACACCCCCACCAGGTGTACATCATTCTCGGCGGCCTGCCGGGCTACTTCCTCAGGCGTCTGGAAGAGCGGACCAATATCCACATCAAAACCCAGGTCGGCAAAGCTGGTGGCGATTACTTTGGCACCACGGTCATGTCCGTCCTGACCCATTTTAGCAACCATGATACGGGGGCGGCGGCCCTCCTCTTCGGCAAACTGGTCGGCCAGTTTGCGGGCTTCTGCAAAATCTCTGTTATCTGACACTTCTCTGGCGTATACTCCTGAAATAGTTCTTACGGTAGCCTCATAGCGGCCAAAGGATTTTTCCATAGCCTGGGTGATCTCTCCCAGCGTCGCCCGCTGACGGGCAGCTTCAACGGCCAGGGCCAGCAGATTGCCTTTGCCTGTTTCAGCCCCTTTGGCTAATCCTGCTAAAGCTTCATCTAATTTTTCCTGATTCCGTTCTGCTTTAACTTTTTCAAGTCGCGCCAGCTGAGAGGCTTTCACCTGGGCATTGTCTA
Organism: Cyclobacteriaceae bacterium; assembly: GCA_046541235.1. Taxonomy (GTDB): domain Bacteria; phylum Bacteroidota; class Bacteroidia; order Cytophagales; family Cyclobacteriaceae; genus Catalinimonas. The sequence goes on from JBKHDR010000029.1 coordinate 760, forward strand.
CTTCCAGTAAGTCAAAGGCTTCATCTTCTCCGGCCGCATTTTCAACCCTAAAGCGATTGACACCCACGATCACCTCCTGACCGGAATCTATCAATGCCTGTTTACGGGCAGCAGCCTCTTCAATCCGCATTTTAGGGAGTCCCTGCTCAATGGCTTTGGCCATACCACCGGCTTCTTCTACTTCATTAATCAGTTGCATCGCCCTTTGGCAAAGCGCGTCGGTGAGGTATTCAAGGTAATAAGAACCGCCGAAGGGATCCACCACCGGAGTAATATCAATTTCTTCCTGCAGATAGAGCTGAGTATTACGAGCAATGCGGGCAGAAAACTCAGTAGGCAGGGCAATTGCTTCGTCCAGAGAATTGGTATGCAGAGACTGGGTGCCTCCAAAAACGGCGGCCATAGCTTCTATGCAGGTACGGGCAACATTATTGAAAGGGTCCTGCTCTGTCAGGCTGTAGCCTGAGGTCTGACAGTGGGTACGCAGTGCCAGCGATTTTGGATTTTGAGGATCAAACTGCTTCATCAGCTTAGCCCAGAGTAGCCTTCCCGCTCTCAGTTTGGCAATCTCCATGAAGTGATGCATGCCAATTCCCCAGAAAAATGAAAGCCGGGGAGCAAACTCATCTATCTTTAGGCCAGCTTTGAGCCCGGTGCGCACATACTCCAGGCCATCGGCCAGGGTGTAGGCCAGCTCAAGATCAGCAGGAGCTCCGGCCTCATGCATGTGATAGCCACTGATACTGATGGAGTTGAAGCGGGGCATGTACTGCGCTGTATAGGAGAAAATATCAGCAATGATTCGCAGCGAAGGCTCGGGCGGATAAATGTAGGTATTACGCACCATAAATTCCTTCAGAATATCATTCTGGATGGTGCCACTGAGTTGCTCGGGCCTGACGCCCTGCTCTTCGGCAGCTACAATGAAGAAGGCCATCACCGGAATTACGGCCCCGTTCATGGTCATAGACACCGACATGCGGTCAAGTGGTATCTGGTTAAAGAGGATTTTCATGTCCTCTACGGTATCTATGGCTACCCCGGCCTTACCGACATCGCCAGACACACGGGGATGGTCAGAATCGTATCCCCGGTGGGTAGCCAGGTCAAAGGCCACTGAGAGTCCCTTCTGGCCGGCTGCCAGGTTGCGACGGTAAAAAGCATTGGATTCTTCAGCCGTAGAAAAACCGGCATACTGCCTGATCGTCCAGGGGCGGCTGGCGTACATGCTGGCGTAGGGTCCGCGCAGGTAAGGCGGTTCGCCCGAAACGAAGCCGATATGCTCCAATTGATGAAGGTCTTCTGAAGTGTAAAAATTGTGAATAGTTATTTTTTCAGATGCCTCCCAGACCTTGTCCTTATGCTGAAGAGTCTGAGGGGTGAATGCTGCTTTATTGAATTTAGAAAAATCGGGTTTCATGCTTTAATGATTTTGGCCTTTTTTAAAATGGAGCGGGCAAAGGCAGGTACCTCCATACCTTTATAAATAAATTGAAAGGCCTCTGTATTTACTGCTATCCTGGAGGGATGCCCAGCTATAAAAAGAGGAACACCCAATTGAGCGAATTGCTGCTCAGACCAGCCTGAGAGAAAATCAGCATAAGTAGCATCTTCTGCAAGCAGTACTAGCCCGATTTTATCATTGAGCAAATGCTTACCGGGCAACTGATCCTCCAGGTAGGTATCTGCCAAAGAGGTAGCGATGCCCACTGAGGCGAAAAGATCCTCAACAAATGCGGTCCGGGCATTAACAAAGGCCGTTTTATCTGATTTGCAAACGGGCTGCAGCAGCAAAGTAGGCCTTTGCCTGGCTACTGCTAACTCATCCATCTCAAAACGCAGGCTTTCAAAAGAAGCAGACAACCTTTGAATCAATCCATCTTGTCCGGCCTGAGGCCGATCAGCAACATGTGCTGACTTTTCCCAATCAATGTAGCGGTTGGCACCCACCAATACCTGCTGCTGTTTGTCAACACTCTGCTGCCTGAGCCGGGCAGAAGCACGCAACTCTTCTTCAATAAAACCGCTATGCCATGCCTGTTCAAAGCCACCTTTTTCTTCCAGCATCAGGAAATAGCTCCAGGCTTTTTCGCCGATTTCGTCAGTGAGCTGCTCAATGGCGTAAGCCCCGGCTGCAGGATCGCTTACCAGGTGCGCCCGGGATTCTTCCCTTAGCAGGTGAGAAATATTTCGGGCGATCCGGCGGGCAAAATGATTGGACTCACCGTACTGCCCATCATGCGGCATCAGGCAAAGCTGGTCGCAACCACCGTATGCGGCAGCCATTGCCTCGGTGGTATTGCGCAGGATGTTCATGTTCTGATCATAGCTGACCTTGTTGTAAGCGGAAGTTTCAGCCCGGAGCTCAAAATCATAAGCAGCGGCCTCTACGCCATATGCCTTAGCCAGCCTGACCAAAAGTCGCCGGTAAGCACGATAACGAGCCATATCTACCAGATAAGATGAGCCTGTTCCCAGGCTGAGGCTGGTATGAGGTATAAGCTGCTCTATTTTATGCCCCAGATCAGTAAGCCGGTCGTAGAAAGCGAGCAGCAACGAAAGCGTCACACCCACTTCCTGTACCACCTGGGCACCGGCATTGGCCAGAAAAGTGGCATCCACCGAAAGGCAACGGTAATGAGTGGGTGGCTGAGACATAAGCTCATGTACGGAGGGGATAAGATCAGAAACAGGTGCTTGCTGACTGAACGTCCATTTATCCGCTGCAAGCATGATACTTCCCTTCATGTCAGGAAAATCCTGAAAAAGAGAAAATGGTACTTTTCCGCGAAATAGCCAGGATATGGAGATGGCATCGGTAAGAATGTCTTTCAGGAGCTGTTTCCAATCAAATTCTCTCATTGATTGGTTATCAATAACGAAGAGCAGTCCTTCAGCCCCCCCTTCCAGGGCCTTTAGAGCTACTTTATTGATGATTTTCTCCTTACCCGGAGTGCATACCGGCATTTTTTCCTGAAAGGCCCAGCCGCGACTGTCTTTCATCTTTGCCGAAAAAGCAGGAGAAGGAAAAGGCCTGCTCAAATCATCCTGATGATAAAAAGTTTTGAGACGAATACCCTCTCTTTTCGCCCCCTCCAGCAAAGCCTGAAAATCTGAGGAACTCAACCCCTGCGCAGCCTTCTCCAGCCACTCATTTTTGGAGAGCCTGGGAAAATCACTGAACAGATGAATTGATGATTTATAAGTAGATGACATGTAAATAGTTATGATAAAAATTTGATGGAAAACCCTTCAAAATTAAAGTCAATATGAAGAGATTTTATGCTATTGGTTTACAGTTTTTACCTCATGCTTGTCAGAATTTACGAGTAAATATCTATGTCATAAATTAAAATTTTTTCAAAAAAATACATCCTTTTTCTTAATAATCTCTCAAATTTAATTAGATATCCAACCATTTATCGGCTCTGATTTCCCTTGTAAAATTTAACTGAATACAGCAAGAATTCTGACCTAAAAAAATATAGAAAAAAAATTTTTGTTTTATAGCCTATATGAATCAGGAGTTCATAATAAACTGATATCATGTATTTTGCACGATCTAAGTTAAAGTAATTTCTAAGAAATGGTTTAGAAATGAATAAAATGTTAAGTATGCTTTTTACCATATTTTATATGGTTTTTCTGGTAATGAAAATTAAGCATTCTCAGTCAAGAAAAAGGCTGTTTTTTTGTTTTATTATTTTTTTTCATTTTTACCATCCCTCGCAAGTTAACAGTTCTTTCCGGGACCTAATTTGTGATTACCAGTATTTTTCTGGCTTTAACTATTGCTCCTAACTTAGTACCGCTTATGAGCCCTAACCCTATGCTGATGCAGAAAGATCCAAACGTTGTCTGGAACAATTGTCTACGTATCATCAGGGATAATGTGGGAGAGCAAAGTTTTAAGACTTGGTTTGCGCCAATCAAGCCTTTGCGTTTCATCAATAATACCCTGACCATCCAAGTGCCCAGCCAGTTTTTTTACGAGTGGCTAGAGGAGCATTATGTCTATTTACTTCGCAAAGCAATTGATGCTGAGATCGGACTGGATGGCCAATTGGAATATTCCGTGGTAGTAGACAGAGGTGACCGTCAGCATAAACAGGTAGCTGTCAACCTGCCCACACAGGGTAGCTCCCGTAATACTTACCAGCAGCATGTGCAGCAGCAGAACGGAAAGAGGCAGGAAAGAACCCATACCAGGACACTGAATCAGGAAAATAAACTACCTGATTACGATGGTCCTTTTTCTTTCCAGAACATTGAAAGCCTGAAAATAGAGTCTCACCTCAACAGCAAATATAATTTTGAGTCATATGTAGAGGGTGACTGTAACCGCCTGGCTCGCTCAGCCGGTTATGCCGTAGCTATGAAGCCAGGGAATACAGCCTTCAATCCTTTGATGCTGTACGGTGGTGTGGGTCTTGGTAAGACACACCTGGCGCAGGCCATTGGCAATGAAATCAAACATAAAAACCAGGATAAGTTTGTACTGTATGTCTCTTCTGAAAAATTTACTTCCCAGTTTATTGAGGCACTTAAAAATAATAACGTTCAGAAGTTCACCAATTTCTACCTTCAGGTAGAAGTGCTGATCATAGATGATGTGCAGTTCCTCTCTGGTAAGGAGAAGACCCAGGAAATTTTTTTCCATATCTTTAACCACCTGCACCAGTCGGGCAAGCAGATTATCATGACCAGCGACTGCCCGCCCCGCGACCTGCACGGCCTGACCGAGCGACTGATCTCCCGCTTCAAATGGGGTCTTACCGCCGACCTGCAGGTACCTGACTTTGAAACCCGGATCGCCATCATCCACCGGAAAATGCAGAACGATGGTATGGACATTCCCAATGATGTGGTGGAGTACATCGCCTATAATGTAGATACCAACGTTCGCGAACTGGAAGGCATACTGGTGTCACTCATTGCCCATGCCTCGCTCAACCGCCGTGATGTGGACCTTGAACTGACCAAGGAAATCCTCAAAAATATCGTACACAGCAGCGATCCGGAAGTAGGCGTAGACCAGATTCAGAAGTCGACTGCCAAACAGTTTAACGTTACCCTGGAAGACCTAAAATCCAAAACCCGCAAGAAAGAGGTGGTAATTGCCCGACAGGTGGCCATGTATCTTTCTAAGGAGTACACCAAGCATTCGCTCAAAGTAATAGGTTATCATTTTGGAGGCCGGGATCATGCCACGGTCATTCACGCCGTCAGGTGTGTGCAGGAAATGCTGGACTCTCAATCAAAAATTGCTGATGACATCAGAGACATTAAACGAAGCCTGAAGATCAAAATAAAAAACTGAGCCGCCTGCTAAGCGGCTTTTTTTGGCTTAACAGCTTGTTTAAGCTTTCTTCAGTTCAAGAATCGTGATCTCAGGTGGCATGCCAATACGGCCGGGAAACACCAGGTAGCCATAACCCCGGTTGACGTAGAGATATTGATTTTCCTGCTGGTATAAGCCAGCCCATTGCTTGTACCTGTATTGTACCGGGCTCCATTTAAAATCGCCCACCTCTATGCCAAACTGCATACCGTGGGTATGACCGGCGAACATCAGGTCAATATCCGGATACTGCGGACGCACCTGCGCATCCCAGTGGCTGGGGTCATGTGACAAAAGTATTTTTACCGCTGCCTCGTCTGTACCCTGGTGTGCCAGATCCAGGCGGCCATACTGGGCAAAACCTCCCGTACCCCAGTTTTCTATACCCAGGATGGCGAGTTGCTCCCCTCCTTCTCTGATGATGCGGTTTTCATTCATCAGGATATCCCAGCCCATTTGCTTATGCACCCGTATCAGGTCCTGCAGATTCCTTCTTTTGGCATCAGCCGATGGCCAGTGGAAATAGTCACCGTAATCATGATTTCCCAAAGTAGAAAAAACGCCCAAGGGCGCTTTCACTTTGGCAAACACATCCTGGTATTCTTTTACCTCCTCAGCCCGGTCGTTTACCAGGTCGCCGGTAAAGAAAACCACATCAGGCTTTTCGGCCAGCAGCATATCAATCCCGCCCGATACGGCTGTTTTGTTAAAAAAACTACCTGAATGTATATCAGAAAGCTGGGCGATGCGGATACCATCAAAAGAAGCAGGTAAGTTGGGCAGGTAAACAGTCTTTCGGCGGATGCGGTAGTCGTGTGCTCCGGAAATAATGCCGTAGCCCATTGCCATGGCCGGTACAGCGGTGGCTACCAGCGACGCTTTGACCAGGAACTCTGAGCGGCTAATGCCACTCCCGCTCTCGGCGACTGCTGTTGAAGGCTCTGTTCCTCTGATGTGCTGAAATGCCCAGCGAAATACCCTGCCGATATCATCCAGCATCAGAAAAACCACCCCGAAAATTTTGGAGAAGTAGTTTACGAAAATCAGGGTAAATATGAGCGTGCGCATTTCCCGCCCGATATGCGCCTTGCCTCCAAGATTGTAAGTCAAGAAGCCTGCGATACTCAAAACCGTAACTGACCAGTACAGGATATACAACAGTTTACGTGTGCCACCAGCCATATCGTTGAACAGGCTTTTTACAGCCTGGAACACATACAAATCAATCAGGAAAAAGAAAGCACAGACAAAACTGAAGAAAAGAATACGATTCATGTAAATATGATTTGAAAGAACTACGGTATTTTTTGTCTTTTAGGGATACTTCAAAAAGAAGCTTTTAGCTGAAAAGCTACCGCAGCCTGGATTTCTTAAACGATAAAAGAACCTGAACCGGTTTTCCGGACGTAGCTGTAAGAGACCGAGTAAATGTTTCCTGATTGAGGTTCGTGGTATCTTTTGAGAAAAAAACCCATCTGTTAGCAGATGGGTTTCATGCTTTGCTTAAGATTTTGCCAGCACTGGCTCTGTCGGTTTACGTCTGTTGTTTTCAATATTTGCCACTTTTCGTTTGTCGAATACTCTTAACTTGATTTTATCAACGATAAGATACATGACGGGTACAATGACAAGTGTCAGGAAAGTGGCGAAGATCAGGCCGAAGATAACTGTCCAGGCCATAGGTCCCCAGAAGTCAGCATTGAAACCACCGTAATAGATCTGCGGATCAAAGTCTGACAGAAGTGTATAGAAGTTGATGTTCAGACCGATCGCCAGAGGCACCAGGCCGAGTACAGTCGTAATCGCCGTAAGTAAGACCGGACGTAGGCGTACTCTCCCCCCATCAATGATGCTGCTCAGAATCTCCTGGTAGGGCAGAACTTCATCTTCCCTGACGCCCAGTTCGGCACGGCGGCGCTCTCTGATCAGGTTGGTATAGTCAATGAGTACAATGGCATTATTTACTACCACACCAGCCAGGGAGATGATACCAATACCCGTCATTATAATGACAAAACTCATATCAAAGATGACCAGGCCAAGGAACACACCAATGGTGCTCAGCACTACCGAAGCCATGATGATAAAAGGTGTAGTGACCGAGTTGAACTGGGCTACGATTATCAGGAAGATGGTCATTACCGCGATCAGTAGGGCCCTTATCAGAAACTGCCCTGATTCCTGCTGTTCCTGCTGCTCCCCGGTAAAACTCACCTCATAGCCAGCCGGAATCTGCATCTCCTCTACCACTTCCTTGATCTGCTGGTTAATTTCGGTGGCATTGTAGCCGTCCAGCACATTAGAGAAGACGGTAATCACCCGATCAGCGCTTTTACGCTTGACCGAACCATAAGTAGAACCATATTTTACATCAGCCACGGCAGAGATGGGTATCTGTTTCTGGTTACCAAATTTATCCCTGAATGTGATTTTCTGATTGAGCAGCGTATTGACATCGTAGCGATACTCATCTTGCAGCCTCAGGTTGATAGGATAATCATCCTCCCCATCTTTAAACTTGGAGATTTCATTACCAAAGAGGGCGGTACGCAATTCGGTAGCAATGGTGGAGGTAGAAAGTCCAAAACGACGCGCTTTTTCGCGATCAATATCCAGAAGCAGCTCAGGTTTACCCGTTTCAAGGTCACTCTTGAGTTCTTCAATTCCCTGTATATTGGCATTCTCAATTTCTGTACGAATCTGGTCTACCAGTGCGATCAGTTTATCATAGTCCTCCCCTTTTACCTCCAGGTTAATAGGCTTACCTACCGGAGGCCCTACCGGGTTTTTATCTACCGAAACCTGCGCACCTGGATACTCACCGATGACTTCGCGAATATCTTCCAGCAGTTGAGTAGTAGAAACGCCCTCCCGCAGTTCATAATCGGTAAAAGATATAGTGATCTTAGATTTGTGCGGTGTATTTCCCGGGCTAGGCCCTTCAGAAGGATCAGTTGCCCCTTCTCCCACCTGCGAGATGACTGACTCAACCATATAATCGTATGGCTGCAGTACATCAAATACCTTATTTTCAATCTCTTTGGTAAGAGCATTGGTAGTTTCTATATCCGTTCCTATAGGTTTCTGGATAAACACATTGATATAATCCGGATCACTGCTCGGGAAAAACTCCACTTTGGGAGATTTCCAGCTCACCAGGAAGATAGAAAAAACCAGCAGACCTACTGTACCAAAGAAAAGCAGGTAGGGCGTGACTCCTCTAAGAGAAAACCTCAGGGTAGTCGTATACCATTTTTCCAGCCTGGTCAGAAACTCATTCTGGAACCAGTCAATGGAAGGAGAAAGTATGTACAGGTTTAATGGGAAGAGCAAGGCAAAGATCATCAGCAGATTCGCTACTGTGAAATTTCCGACGATATAGAATACCACAGCTATTGCGGCTATGACTGCTGCCGTAGACAATAGCCTGATTTTCTTTTTGCGGTTGGGTTTACTCTTTAGTTTCATGAACATGGCTGTCAGCACCGGGTTAATCACCAGAGCCACAAAGAGCGAAGACGATAGTACGATGATCAGGGTAATCGGCAGAAAGCGCATGAATTCACCGATCAGGCCGCTCCAGAAAGCCAGCGGCAGGAAAGCCGCCAGGGTCGTCGCTGTAGACGTAATGATGGGCAGGGCTACCTCTCCCACGCCTTCTTTAGCAGCACGGACAGAAGAATATCCTTCTTCCATCAAACGGTAGATGTTTTCAACCACCACAATACCATTGTCTACCAGCATGCCCAGCGCCAGAATGAGCGAGAAAAGCACCATCAGGTTGATAGATATACCGAAAAAACTGAGCAGCATAAACGACATGAACATAGACATAGGAATGGCAATTCCTACAAAAAGCGCATTGCGCAGGTTCATGAAAAATGCCAGCACCAGTACCACCAGGATCACACCTGAGATGATGCTGTTTTCCAGATTGCTCAGCTGTAGCCTGGTGTATTTTGACTGATCGTTGGTAATCACGATTTCCAGATCGGCAGGAAAGCGTGTTTCTCTGGCTTCGGCGATGATCTCCTTTATCTTATCAGAAGCATCAATCACATTAGCGCCATTTCGTTTGACCACATCCAGCGTCACCACCGGGTTTTTGTTGCTGCGGGCGTAGCTGCTCCTTTCCTCATAGGTATCCCGCACACCAGCCACATCTTTGACATAAACGATAGCACCATTTTCCGTTTTTACCACCACATCCTCAATCTGACTTACCCGGTCAAACTCACCCATTACACGCAGCGAGCGGCGGTAGTCGCCTGCTTTCAGGTTACCTCCGGAAATAGTCACGTTCTCAGCGGCAATGGCATTTTGAAGATCTGAAAAAGCCACCTGCATAGCTTCCATTTTGAAGGGATCAGCTTCAATAAGAATTTCTCTTTCCAGGGCACCCCGAATGTCAGCCTCCTGTATTTCGGTAAGGCCCTCAATTTCATCCTGTAGGTATTCAGCGTACTGCTTCAGCTCGTTTAGGCTATAATCACCAGATATGTTGATAAACATGATCGGGAGATCTGAGAGGTTGACTTCAAAAACATTGGGCTCCTGATCCAGGTCATTGGGTAACTCACCTTTGGCCTGGTCTACAGCATCTTTTACATCCTGCAGGGCTCGTGAGATATCCACATCAGGAGAGAACTCCACTATAATGGTGGAGTAGTCCTGTATAGAAGTAGAAGAAACATTGTCAAGCCCGTTAATACCTTTAATCTCCTTTTCAATAGGTCGGGTCACCAGGTTTTCTATATCTACCGGAGAGTTCCCCGGGTAAGGCGTACCCACATAGATGGTGGGCACCACCACCTCGGGAAAATTTTCTTTGGGCATACTGATGTAGGAGATAATCCCCATTACCGCAATAATGAAAGAAAGAATGATGACACTGGTGCGGTTATCAATGGAGAGCGAACTCAGCCCAAATTCACGGGTAAGTTTGTTTTGATCTTTACTCATGCCTTATAAATTAATTACTGATTGGCAGATAATGCTTTATTTTCTTTCATAGCCACCCCCTCAACCTGGCCCGAAATGCGCAGACTTACGCCTTCAGCTACATCCCTGAAGCCTTCGGTGATAAGTCTTTCCTCTCCCTCCAGTCCGGATTTGACCATGGTCATATTGTTGTAGGTTTTGCCTCGTTCTATGTGCTTCTTTTTGGCCACAAAGCCATTTCCGGAAGGAGCTTGTTCAGCCACGTAGACAAAATCACCTTTCTGGTCATTCAAAATCAGGTTGGTAGGTACTATCAGAGCATTATCCTGCTCAAAATCCTTGAGCTTCAGTACAGCCATCAGGTTAGGCCTAAGCAGCGTTTCGTCATCAGGCAGCCTTACCTCTACCCTAAATGTGCGGTTGTTTTCATTAATCACCTGCCCAACAGAGCTGATGACTGAGTTGATGCTTTTATTTAGAGAAGGAAACTGTACTACTACAGAATCACCTTTTTTAAATTCTCCCAGAAAAGCTTCTGACACATCAGCTTTAATGTACATATTAGTCAGGCTTACCAGCCTCAGGAGTGGCATACCAGGCTGGGCCATTTCACCTTCTTTAATGAAGATTTCATCAATCGTTCCGTTAAATGGAGCTCTCACATAGTAGTTATTAAGCTGGGAGTTGAGCGAAGCCAGTTTTCTTTCCAGCGATTCTTTGGCATTTTTAGCTTCCAGGTACTGGAATTCTGTACCGATGTTCTTCTCCCAAAGGTTAGCCTGCCTTTTAAAACGAGTCTCGGCCAGTTCAAGCGAAGTATTGAGTTCCTCGATATTTCTGGTAATAGTTTCGGCATCCTGTAAAAGCAGTAACTCTCCCTTTTTTACGCTTGTGCCTTCTTCCACCTTCACCTGCCTAACCATAGCGGGAGTCTGTGCACTGATGGTTACATTACGGCGGGAGGTCACTGAGCCACGCACTTCTACAAAGTGTTCAAAGGTTTCATTTTCCACTCCGGAAACAGTGACCAGGGTGGCGTTGCGGTCGGTGCTGGTAAAATTGGGATCTACAGCGGCAATTTCCTTTTCCAGGTCCTCAATTTTAGTCTGTAGCTCTCTGGCTTCCTGCTTATATTCCCGCAATTGACTTTTTTTATTGTCAATCCCTTTCTCCTGGGCATCGCCGCAGGCAGAAAGCCCTAGCAGGGTAGCTGAAATCACGAAAAGGGTAATATAATTCTTCATTTGAAAATGATTCAGGCTTAATAAATGGTTAATTTTCATTAATAAGAGTTCCGAGTGACTTCTTCAGATCCACTTTAGCGATGAGGGCATCATAAAGCGCATTATAATAATTGGTTTCGGCCTGCTTAAGCGAGGTCTCTGCATCTACCACTTCCAGGTTGGAGCCTACACCTTCCTGGTACTTGATGCGGGTAACTTCGTATACATTCCGGGCCAGATCCAGGTTTTCTTCCTGTACCTTCAGATTTTCCAGGCTGTTTTCCAGTTGCACCTTTGATTGTACTACTTCCAGGTCTATGGTATTCTTAAGTAGTGAGTTGGCATTTTCTAACTGTTGCAGTTGCAGCTTAGATTTTTGAATCTGATTATGCTTACGCAGGCCGTCAAAAATGGGCAGATTTAGATTTACCCCGGCAGAACCCAGAGAAAACCAACGATCAAAATTGGTCAGGCGACTGAAACTTAACTCATCGGTACCGGTATTGTATCCAAAGTTAGCATTGAGGCTTAGCTTGGGCAGGTACTGTATCTGATAATTTTTGATATCCAGTTTTACCAGATCGTAGTTGACGAGCAGCCTGGCATAATCAAGCCGGTCAGAGTAATCAAACTCATTACCCTGCAGCAAATCTTCCTGAAGCTCTATATCCTGTATGGTTTCTGCCAGCACCAGTTCTTTTTCAATGGGCATACCCATTTGGTACTTTAGCAGCAGCATACTTACTTCAGCCAGTCGGTCAATGCGGTTATATTCAGTTTTGATGTTATTGTACTGCACTTTGATACGATCTACATCTATTTTTTCTACAAATCCGTTCTCGTACAGCAAAGTAGTTTCTCTCAGCAGGGTATCCAGGCGATTCAGGTTAGAACCTACCAATTGGCGCCTTTCACGATTTACCAATGCGGTATAGTAAGCCTTTGAAACCTGCTCCGCAATGTTGGTTTTGCTCAACAGGTAATCCTTTTGCATCAGGTCGGCATAGGTACGGGCAGCCTTAAGGCCAACAAAATAAGAACCGTCAAACAACATCTGGCTGGCCGTAATGGCAGCGTTTGCCTGATGCTGAATACCAAAACGAATGGCGATTTCCTCATCTGTAGCCGGTGCCTGTCCGCCACCGTTTCCTCCTCCACCGATGGCCGCACCGGCTTCGGCGGGCAGGAAAACGGTAGGAACCGCAAAATTATTAGTGTAATCAATATTGGCATTGATCTGGGGAAGCCCCTGAGCCTTGATTACAGCGGCATCTTTCTGTGCAATCTGAATATCAATGAAGGCATTTTTAATATTAGCACTATTGACAAAGGCATAAGCCAGCGCATCTTCCAGAGACATGGGCCTGCCGTTATAAGCTGAACTATCCGACTGCTGTGCCTGCAAAAACAGCGGAAAAGTCACGATCAGAGCGATGAAATTGATGGTGAGTTTATATTTCATTTTTTTCAACTTTTTCCAAGTACTGAGCTAATTTCTTTCTTCCTCTATCAGTAAGTATTCCCTGTATAAAGTGGTCAAACAACTGAATCTGCACTTCCTTGTAATCATATTTTTCCTGCGGAAATACTTCATTGTCGCTGGCCATCTGTATTTCTTCCATACGCAAAAGGGCCAGCACTTCTATATTGATATCGTCCCTGAATGCTCCTTCTTTTATACCCTTTTGTAGTGTGTCTTTCAGCGATTCAATAAAGACACTTTCTTTAAACCTGAGGAAAATCTCCCAGGCATTGAGATGGTACTTTTGCAGATCAAAAAGGATGGATGGATTGACATTTTGTGAATACATTCTGATGTAGCGAGATACCAGCACCAATTCGTGTATAGCATCTATGGCCTCTTCCTTGATGGCATCCATCTTTTCCTTTTCCTTTTGCAGTACTCTTTCCGTTACGAGGCAGACGATCTCGTCTTTATCCCGGTAATACTGGTAGATGGTTTTCTTAGAAATGGACAGTCTCTTTGAAATATCGTCCATGGTGACGCTTCTGACTCCATAAGCCATGAAAAGATCTTCGGCGGCTTTGGCGATGTGTTCTTTGTTTTCCAATTCTTTCGCTGCTTTTCTTATCCGATACTGAGGAAACTCTAATATTTTTTGTAGTTTCTACTCCTCACAACGTCGGATAAAAAAATTAGTTTTATATCCACCGGAATTTTTAGAATTTATTTTAGCCATCAATTCGGTCCTTTATATTTGTCACAAACTTTTGCGGAAAAATTTTAAAACTTGGAAAGTAATTATCTGGAAATTGGGGAAGGTCGTCTGCACTATTACAAAATGGGGCGGGGAAAAGATGCACTCCTATGTTTCCATGGCTTCGGCCAGCATGCCTTACACTATGTACCTTTTGAGGCTAAATCTGGTGGTAAGTATACCATTTACACCTTTGATCTTTTTTACCACGGCAAAAGTCACTGGCCTGCTTGTGAGCAGGCTCTCCAGCCTGATGCCCTTGCCTCTGCCCTTCTGGCTTTGTTCAGGAAAGAAAATTTTAAAAAGGTAAGTATTTGTGGCTATAGTATGGGCGGTAAGATGGTCCTATGCCTGATCCCTGCCCTTGCGCCCTACCTGGAAAAAGTTATCCTGATTGCCCCTGATGGAGTAAAAACCAATTTTTGGTACAACCTGGCCACTTACCCGCACTGGAGTCGCCGCATTTTCAGGTACATCATTCTGCACCCTCGCCTCTTTTTCAATACAGCGCAATTGCTAAAAAAAATCGGCCTGGTAGATAAAGGATTAGTCAAATTTGCTTCGGGGCAGATGAACAGCACCCGAAAAAGAAGGCAGGTTTACTGCACATGGATGGTTTTTCGCAAATTCAGACCCGACCTGGAAGAGGTAGGCAGGCACATCAAAAGTGAACAATTGATGGTGTATATGTTTGTCGGAAAATATGACAGGATCATCAGGACGGAAAATATGCAGAGGTTATTAAGATGGATACCGCAGCAGCATCAACTGAAAGTATTAGAGGCAGGACACAATACATTAATCAATGATGTAGCTGCGCTGGAAGAATTTCCTTTTTAAGTTTTACTTTTTGCCGCTTGTACTTTTACCTTTGGTTGAAAGCTGATAAATGTCAAAGCTGAAAAGATAAGCCACTGAAAGGGTGAGGGTCTGATGGGAATGCCTAAGATCATCGTTGAAAAAAGAAATAGGGATGTAACTTTCCTGCTCTCTCACCATATTAGTATGACCCCAGGTATATCTCAGATCCAGCATCAGTAACTGAGCTCCGACTGGAAGATAAACGCCACCTCCAACATCCAGCCCAAGTTGAAACAGGTTAGGATTATTCCCCACAAAGAACACATTGTTGGCCTCTGCTGTACGATCAAAAGTAATTGTATAGTCAAGTACTTCTATCCCTTCTTCCAGGACCTCCCCTGTTTTCACCTTACCTTTTCCTCCCAGCCAGTAAGAAACAGAGGGACCTGCATTAATATAAAATTCGCTGTAGCCAATGCGATGACTGGCCTGTAGTAACAAAGGCAAACTCAGATAGTCAAAACGCTCCTTATGGAAATCGCTCACAAAGTTGCTTTTCACATGTTTACCCACCCTTTGGTACATAAACTCTGATTGCAGGGAGAACCGCTCCGAAACTTTTACATTCATGGCTGCACCTGCCTGAAAGCCCAGGGCAGGGATACTTCTAAACTCCTCCCGGTAAGCAGGCTCATCGTGAAGTGGCTGGCTTGCCAGTATGCCCGCCTTTGGGCCTACCCTCAGCACCTGAGCCTCAGAAAAAGTAAAACACATCAGAAACAGAATAGCGATTAATGAAACCCTAACTACGGGAAAAGAATAAAACTTTGAAAAAGAACATTTCTTAAAAGCTATGCCTAAAAGTCCAACAGGATAATGATTTTGCATCAGTAAAACATCAAAGGGTTTGATCAAAAGAAAATGACTGAAATTTAGCTTCCAATTTTATACCAGTACCCCCAATCTTATTTACCACTTAGCTGGCTTTATTACATACCTTCATTACTTATACTCTCTATATTAGGGTATTCTACATAGTAAAATACAATTCTACATTCTATTCTCCAGATAATCATGCACAATCAGACATTGTAATATTCTCAAAAAAAATTGAATTAAATAAGAGCGGATTATGCCTTTATTTACAAAAATTTTTAGGCTCAACTTAGTATGTTTTCTCTTAATTAAACCTAGCCATTATGAAAAAAATCATACAATTCATATGGTTACCTCCTTTGTTTCTGCTACTTCTTTCCTTTAATGTAGAGGCGCAGGAGATTTGTGATAATGGTATAGATGATGATAATAACCAGCTCATAGACTGTCAGGATCCGAGCTGTAGCTGGCGTCCTATCTGTCAATTTGAAGGTTATGATCCTCAGACAGGTAGATACTATAATTGTGGTGACGGTATAGATAATGACGGAGATGGGCTGACCGACTGTATGGATGGAGGCTGTGCTGGTAGCCCAGATTTTTGCCCTACAGAAACAGACTGCGGCAACGGTATTGATGATGATGGAGATGGCTTTTATGACTATTACGATGGTGACTGCTTAAACGATCCCAACAACCCTAACGATTACATTATTACCAAACCCGACTGCGAAGCTCAGCCGGTCGGTAACGTGTTTGAGATAGAGCCCGCCTGGGATTCTGACATACGTACCAGTGCAGCCATGGGCATGCCCAGCGTAGCCGACCTGGACCAGGATGGCTATCCTGAAGTGATCACCATTAATTCTGCAACTGGCTGGATGTTTATTCTTGATGGTCGTACCGGAAATACATTGAATCAGGTAAGGGTCCAGAATGGTGGTGTATTTGCCTACCCAGCCGTAGCTGATGTGGATGACGATGGTTTTGGAGAGATATTTACGATCAGTCAAAACGGTAGGATAAGAGTATACGAACATGACCTTACGCCCAAGTGGGAGGAAACCAGTGTCTTCACCGGACACGGGCGACAACTGGGACTGGCAGACTTTAATGGAGATGACAGGGCTGAACTTTATTACGGAAATGAAATCAGAGATGCTCAGACTGGAGAATTGCTGATAAGAGGCAGTCATGGCAGTACTATGTATCCCTCTGCCAATAACTGGCAGACCCAGCTTAACGCCGTGCCGGTTGCCGTAGACATCCTTCCCTCTCCCGGCCTGGAACTAGTGCTGGGACACATCATTTACACCGTCAATATAACCAATACAGCAGGTACAGCAGGCAATAACCTGACTGAGGCACTCAACATGAATGATGCAGCCAACAAGCCTGCTGAATATACCGGTTATTTTCCAGCTGATGCTGACTGGAAGAACCAGACTTACAGTAATACAGCCGTAGTAGATTATAACCAGGATGGCTCACTTGATGTACTAATGGGCGGCGCTAACGGAGGTATTGATGGTCCTACTACGGCTTATTTATGGGATCTTGCCAATAATGAAGTTAGAATGTTCTTTGTCACCCGACCAGGAAATACCGTAGATGCCGGCATCCGTGGTAACTTTGAAGATATGAATGGGAATGCGTGTAACAACGGAGATAATTGTTACTGGGAAAGGGGAATGGGTAACATCAACGTAGCTGATATTGACAACGATGGTGAGGTGGAAGCGACCTTTATGTCGGGTTCTTCCCTGTTTGCCCTGGAAACTGACTTTTCGCTTAAGTGGGCTAACCATGATGATTTCTGGGAATCTTCTTCCGGCTTTACCGGTACTACCGTATTTGACTTTGACGGTGATGGCTCCTCTGAGATTGTTTACCGGGATGAGGTCAACCTTTATATAGTAGATGGTTTTACAGGTGAACCTCTCAACTTACTTAACGGCACCTTTTGTAGTTCTCAAACCCAGGCCGACTATCCTATAGTGGCCGATGTAGATGGTGACGGTGAGACTGAAATCGTGGTTTCCTGCGGCGAAGCTGAAAATATTTTTGGACAAGGAACTGCAACCAGCGGGACTCGCGACAGGGGTTTCATTCGCGCTTACAAAGCCGCCGGGGGCAATTACTGGGTGCCCTCCCGTGCATTATGGAATCAGACGAATTATTTCAACGTCAATATCAATGATAACCTGACGGTTCCCAGAACACAGCAACCCCACCACCTGAGCTTTAGCCAGATTTGTAATGATCCTAATGTAGTTCCTCCTTTTGCTCTCAACAAATTCCTCAACCAATCTCCCCGTATCAGCTTTTGTGGGCAGTTAGCATTCCCGGCCCCTAAGCTGGATTTTGTTGGTGATGGGGTAGTCATCACTCCCCCAATTTGTCCGGATGATCAATTTAGCGTGAGGCTTTCTTTTGAAAATAATGGAGACGAAGAAGTAGTTCGCCCTATCCCTGTGGCTTTTTATGCCTCTAACCCGGCCAACAACTACACCAATACGGAAGAAAGCCCCTACCTGGAAACACAGGAAATCACTATTTCAGGAGGTTTAGCGCCTGGGCAAAGGATAGACACTACTCTCC
This sequence comes from Cyclobacteriaceae bacterium, assembly GCA_046541235.1. Taxonomy (GTDB): domain Bacteria; phylum Bacteroidota; class Bacteroidia; order Cytophagales; family Cyclobacteriaceae; genus Catalinimonas. Next base: position 18,762 of record JBKHDR010000029.1, read on the forward strand.
TGGTCAGTGGGGACCGGGGTGCCTTCACCCTCTTCGTTTCTCTTAACGACCGTGGGCAGTATGACAGCCTGGATTTACCTGTTGCCAATGAGGACTTTTATCCTCTTACCGAACTCAATGGTACAGTAAGAGAATGTGATGATACGCCTACCATCGTAAACCGTCCGGTAACACCACTGCCTTTTGATGTAATGGGAGTAGTACTGCGTGATAATCGCAACTGCCCGGGTGCACCAGCCAATAATGGTGAGATACAGGTTTTTGCCGCTGATAGCACCGTTTTACCTTCTTCAAGTTATAGCTTTAACTGGACCAACCTTGGTACAGGAGAAACCTACAATACTGCCCTGGTGACTGAACTGGATTCGGGTACCTACCGGGTAGAGGTGCTTAATACTGATTATGGCTGTGCCGGCAATGCTGATACAGTAAGGGTAAGAAGATTTGAAGACTGGCCTACTACAGAAGCTGTCAGCCTGGAAGAACTTCAGCCGGTTTCCAGTTGTGCTCCCGGCACCTTTGATGGTACCGCTCGTGCATTGATCAATGGTGCTCCTATTGACGAAGCTTTGTACAGTGTTACCTGGAAAGATGAACAGGAACTTGTAGTGGTGGCTGTAGGCGATACGGCTACCAATCTTAGACCTATCCTTTACGAGGTTACGGTGACTAACTTACTTACCGGATGCGCTGAAAGCGAAACCATTGATATGTCGCTGGCACAGCCCGATATGGCGGAGCCTTTGTCAACAAATAATACAAACTGCGTAAATCCCAACGGTAGCATTACAGCTCAACTCAATAGCGGTGATCTGGCTGACTATGATTATATGCTTATACAGCTAAGCCCTCAGCAGGATACCATATTCAATACAGAACCACTTTTTGAGCAACTCACCGGAGGTATCTATGAGATCAGAGCCTATGATCCGACAACTCAATGTGGAAGATATAATGATGGGATTGAGGTTGAAATACTGGATCAGACAGACGTTGACACTCTAAGCATCAGTCAGGTAAGTCCGCAAACAGCTTGTCAGGCACCTTACAACGGCCAACTGCAGGCTGTGATCAGCAATGAATCCCAATACACATTTACATGGTATAGGGGCACCGTTACTTTAGGTCCTACTGCAGTAGTAGTAGGTAATGCCGCACTTACACCTGACACCTTAAGTACTAACCTGACGACAACTTATACTGTGGTTGCCACTTCAATCGAAAGCGGATGTACCAGTAGTGCCAGCTTTGAACTTGATGATGATGTCTTATTGCCTATAGTCGACGCTACTGGATTTACCATCAATCATCAAACTACCTGCGACCCTAATGGAAGCATTCAGGCTAGCATTAGCAATGCCGAGGCAGGTGCTACTTACGAGTATACCCTCCTGCAGGGTAGCACCGAACTGGCCAGCAACAGCACCGGACTATTTGAGAACCTTGCAGCCGGTCCATATGTAATTATGGTAGAAGACACAGCGACAGGCTGCGTTTCTATCCCTTCGTCTATCGTACAGGTAGAAGACCGCATAGCTCCTTTTGGGGCTGTAACCGTCAACGAAACTCCTGTTACCAACTGTAATGCTGCCTCACCCAATGGAGCCTTATCCATCAGCATGGCGGATGGCAATGCCAGTTACCGCTTTAAATGGTTTGTCGGAGTAGATACAGCCACTGCTGTATCTCCTCAGCCCAGCCCCGGAAACGCCCTCACAGGCATCGCCGCTGGTGACTACATGCTGAGCATTACCAGCCAGGCTAGCGGCTGCGATACGCTAATTGCACTGAGTTTGTCTGATATCTCAGTTGATTACCAGGAAGAGATTACAGCTACTGTTACCCAGCATCAGACTTACTGCCACCCTACAAATAGGAATGGAGCGATTCAGGCCGGCCTGCTGCAGTCAGTGGCCGGTGGTATACCTGACATTTCTCAATATACCTTCTACTGGTATCAGGGCAGAAAAGCCCAGGTAAGAGGAGGCTCAGCCCCGCTTATTTCGGGAGAGAATGGCCCTACCCTGAGCGGCAGGGATATTGGCTGGTATTCAGTCAGAGCAGTACGCAATGATGGTTCAGGCTGTCATGCACTGGATACTGCCGAAGTAGAAATCCTTGACTACAGAGATTATCCTGTATCCGACATTCAGGTGGATATTGTAGAGCAGAGTTCATGTAATTCCAATGACCCCAATGGAGGACTTCAGGGTAATGTAGGGGGCAATACGAGCGACTACAATTTCCGCTGGTTTGAACTGGTAGGTGGCGTAAATATTGACATCACAACTAATAATCCCAATGCCCTTGTCAATGGGTTTACTGTAACAGGCATTGGTACAGGAAACTATGTACTGCAGGTAGAACACATTGAAACCGGCTGTACGGGCGAAGCTCAGGTTTACCTCGGCGATAACATCATCAGGGGTGATGAAATCAGGCTAAACCTGGCCAGTTCGGCTGCTACTAGATGTACCCCCCCTGACGGTAGCGCCCAGGTGACTTCCATTGACCTTTCTGAAGATGGAGGCAACACCTTTACACTGACAGATGATGTCAGCAACTATACCTATCAGTGGTATTACGGCACAGATACGACAAACGCTATTTCGGCAGCGGATAATGCCACAGCTACCAGTGCCCGTTTGGAAGGGGTACAGCCCGGCATGTATACGGTGGTAGCTACCAGCAATGCCTCCAGTTGTGCATCAGTATCCTACACAGTTGAGGTTGAAAGCGAACTACAGAATAATATGACCTTTGATTTCAATACGATCAGTGTTCAGACTGATTGTATTGACCCGGACGGCGGGGTGGAGGTGACCAATATCACCGGAGGTTCTGGATCATACACCTATCAATGGTACGTTGGCTCCACTGATACTTATCCTATCACCGGGGCAACTACTACCCGGCTGGAAAATATTCGGTCAAACAATTATATGTTCAGGGTAACAGACGTGAATACTGGCTGTTACAAAGACTCAGTTTATAGTCTGCCTACCGATGCCAACCTCACACCGGTACCTCCTGCAAACCTGACGTCCTATACGCATGTTACTTCCTGCGCTACCCCTAATGGTGAACTGGTAGCCGAAGTAGATGCTGGAGTTCGTACTACTTCTTATTCTTCCCACTCTGATCAGGATTTTCTTTACTATTGGTTTGAAGGTGAAAATGTGGAATACATAGATGCCAATGGTGATCTGGATGATCCGCTGAACTACCTGACTTTTGGTCCGGCACCTAATCCCGGAGTGGATAACAGAGCTACTCTTAGTAACCTGGCGCCTGGTCTTTATACAGTGGTGGTGGTAGATGCCAGAGATTACATAGCCTCTGGAGGTACCGCACCTTTCGGGTGCCAGTCAGAACCGCGCACCTTTGAGGTATTAGCGATCTCTCAGAGTCCCGGTACCAATTTTACTACCCTGAATGATACACTCTGCGTGGGTGATAACGGACAGGCTACCATCACGGCTGTGAAAAGAGCCGGTGATACGACTCCTTTCCATGCTAATGGTCATGAAATTAGCGGCGTATGGAGAGACGGCAACTCGCTTACAGTGGCGGGTCTGAACATATCGTCCACCCCTGAAGCGGCTAATCGCAGAACCACATTCACCGTATCTGACCTGGCTGCCGGTGAGTACCGCTTCCTGATCACAGACTTAGAAACAAGCTGTGATACCACTATTACTTTAGATATTAATGAAGTTACGCAGTTTCCAGCCTGGTCTCCTACGGATGTGGCAGTAACCCAGCACCAGACTATATGTGGCCCTGTGCCCAACGGTAGCCTGGAGGTTATAAATCCGCCTGGAGGAGTAGGTACGCTGGCTGACTACACTTTTTACTGGTGGGATAACCTACCTACTACTGATCCCAGCAATGGGGCTCTGGCTTCCGGAACCAGCATCAGCAACCTGGCGACAGGCTTGTACTATGTCTATGCACAAAATAATGTAACCGGCTGTCTTTCTTCTCATTTTACCATAGAGATTGAAGATCGTACACCAGAGACCATCATTGAAATCATGAGCAGCCGACCTGACCGCAACTGTGACCCGGCTTCCGGCGATGGAGAGATTACCGTAGAAATTTATGATCTGGATTATACCAATAATGAAGTCTATCCTGCTGCCGGTTATGCACTGAACTGGTTTGATGAAAACAATAACAATATCACAGCTCAGGCAAGTCCTAATACAGGAGATACCAATGGAGGTACGAGCAGGGCTACCTCTACCCTTACCGCACTACAGGCAGGTGCTTTCCGCATCACTGCGCAAAACAATGACACGCAATGTGCCACAGTTTCTGCCCGAGATACAGTAGACTTTACTCCTTATCTGCCTCAGTTTACCGCCAGCAGTGCCCAGATTACTCACAGTACCAGCTGTTTTGGAAATGGAGCCGTAAGTATTTCTCAGATCAGGGAAAATGACATCATTATCCGAAACACAGACCCGGCTTTTGCCAGCTATAGTTTTGAATGGCGTGAGGCTGATGATGCTACCGTTCTGACAGATGGCGGTGGCGTACCCATCAGTGGAGCAACGGTAACGGACCTTCTTCCCGGCACATACTATGTTTACGTAACCAATACCAATACCAACTGCGCATCATCCAGCTTACAGTTGGTCATCAGAGATGAAAGCCGTAATCCATACATCTATCAGCGGGAGATCATTGATTTCCTGAGCTGTAGTGGTGTCAACGAGGGTGCCATTGAGGTCTACGGAGGTGAATTTGATCCTGCATTGAATCATACCTATCGTTATCAGTGGTCATTGGCTGATGGTTCGCCTATGCCTGCTTATACGGTTTACAATACAGACAGCAGCCGGGTAAGTAACCTGACGGATGGCGATTACCGGGTGGTGATGACCAACCTTTCAACAGGCTGTTCGGCTGAGGCTACCTATACTATCGGCCGCCGGGAGATACTTCCGGTACTGCTGATGGCCAAGCTGGCTGACCAAAGCTTCTGCTTTGGCAACGGAGAGGCTGAGATAAGTGCGGTCAACTTCCAGGGAAACCCTTTGAACCTCAGTGACTTTAGCTTCTTCTGGTATGAAAATGACCCTACAGGTCCTGATTTCTCTGCACCCATTTACGGGCTTGATCAGGATCAGCAGGCAGCTGATAGCCTGATCGCTGGCGTATACTTTGTAGTTGCCGAAAATAACCTTACCGGATGCCGTACACTTCCCGCTCAGGTGATCATTGAAGACACCTCTACTCCGCTGGTGGTAGTACTGGATGAAATCTCGGATCCGATCATCGCCTGCGACCCTTCCAACTTCCCGGTAGGTGAAATTGAGATGGATGTAAGAAACAGCAGTACCATCATCACCAGCTGGTACAGAGGCTACAATATCACTGACCCTGCGGATAGTATTTCCGGCTTTAATAATTCCCTGCAAATCAGTGGACTGGTACCGGGTGGTTATACAATCTTGGTTCAGGATACGCTAACCGGCTGTAGTACTACCCGCAGCTATACCATCGAAGGTGTTTCGGTGCCGGTAATGGTGTCTACCACCAGCAACAAACAAAGCAGCTGTATTCAGCCTAACGGTTTAATTGCCGCAAATGTAAACGGTGGTAGTGGAGATTACATCTTCCAGTGGTTCACAGGCAGCGGTACCAACCTTCAGCAGATCGATGTCGCTGACAATGCAAGCATGATTGAAGGTTTGGCCAGCGGTACCTATACATTAGTAGTAACCGACAGAAATGAGCCCTATTGCCAGGAAAACGTGGCGGAGGTGATCATAGAAGACAGCCGTGGTAAAGAGATCATGCTGGAGATCAACAATGACTTCCAGATGACCAACTGCGATGAAAGCCGTCCTAACGGGCAGCTGTCAGTAGCAGCGAATGATGAGCTTTCCCGCTTTGATTTCTTCTGGTACAGAGGTACAGATACCGACAGCAGGCCATTTGCCAGTGGTCCTGTAGTGAGCAGGCTTCCTCAGGGAACCTACTCTGTGGTAGCAAGAGACAAAATCAGTGGCTGTATCAGCGACTCATTTACAGGCGAGGTGATTTATATACAGGACAGTATCTTCATACCGGGTCCTGTGGTGACAACAACTCCCAACGATAGATGCGACAGACCAAACGGTACTGCCACAGCTGTACTAGACAGTACCCTGATTGATCCGGATGTAGATTATGAATATCGCTGGTTTGATGCTGATGGGGAGTTGATTTTCAGTAGCACACGCAGTAACGAGGTTCATTTTCTCCCAGCTGGCGACTACTCAGTCATGGCCGTCAACAGCCTGAGCGGTTGCCCTACTGAAACTACTCGCTTTACCATTACAGAAGAGATTTATACACCCGAATTTGAGATTTCCACTACACCTTCTACCTGTCTGGCTTCCAACGGAACCATCATGATAGATTTTGTGGAACCCATTAAAGTAGTTGATATAGAATGGTTAACTCCTGAAGGATACGCTACCGGCTTCTTCCTGTCTAACCAGCCTCCCGGATTCTACGAAGTGACAATTACTGATGACAAAGGCTGCCGACATACCAAAACGGCCGAGATCGGTGCGAATATTCATGTCTACAATGGCGTCTCTCCCAACGGAGATGGCAAAAACGACCGATTCATAATCAGTTGTATTGAGCAGTATATGAATAACGTAGTGAGAATCTATAATCGTACGGGGGCCATTGTATATGAAAATGAAAATTACGACAACGAAAGAGTATACTTTGATGGATATGGTAACAGAGGCCTTTACATAGGAGGTGAAGAATTGCCTGAAGGTACTTACTACTATATCATTGATAAGAAGAACGGAGAAAAGCCTGAAACGGGTTACCTGGAGCTTCTGAGATAAAAAAAAGACAGGCACTCTTTAGGAGTGCCTGTTCAAAAACCACATATGTATGCCCAAGTTTACGCATCGCCAGTATCTGTCATTAATCTTTACACTTGCCGTCTTTTTTACAGAGATCAACCCGGCCTATTCACAACAGAGGCCGGTTTATTCTCAGTATATGTTCAACGGGCTGGTGCTTAATCCTGCTTATGCCGGTAACCAGCCTCAGTTAAACGTAAGTTTGCTACACCGGGATCAGTGGGTAAACGTTGAAGGAGCACCCAAGACAAGCACTTTGATAGCTCATTCAGCGCTAAAAAACAGGCCGGTAGGCGTAGGTTTGCTAGTTTCACGTGACAAAATAGGTGTTCATGATGATTACAGTATTTATGGAAGCTATGCTTACAAACTAAATATTGGGATAGGCACGCTGGCAATGGGCCTGCAGGCAGGTTTTAATTATACGGTATCTGATTTTAGCAAATTGAGTACCTTTAATCCCGATGATCCTCTTTTTCTGGGGCCGGTAAGCAGGTTCAATCCTAATTTTGGCACAGGCCTCTTTTTTAGTAACCGCAATTCCTACGCAGGCATTTCTATTCCATACCTGATCAACAATAAGGTATATGATAAGAAAGATATCATAAGCGAAGCCAGAGAAGCCCGCTACTATTTCATTACAGGTGGGTATGTCTTCCAACTTTCACCCAGCGTCAGACTCAAACCTTCCGGACTGATCAGGGTACAGGAAGGTCAGCCTATGGGCCTTGACCTGAATGCCAATGTATTTCTGGAAGAGGTGCTTAATATTGGCCTGTCATACCGTAGCAATGACTCGGCCATCTTACTTTTTGAGCTGCTGATCAACAAAAACCTGAGCTTTGGGTACGCCTACGACCACACGCTCTCGCGTATCAGGCAGTACACGGCAGGTACGCATGAATTTATGCTTACCTACCGTTATTCTCTGGGCAAAGGCCCGTGCCATGCTTACTTTTAAAAAGCTGCTAGCCCTTGAAAACCGTTTCATTCCGGTTGGGTCCGGTAGAAACAAGGTTGATGGGTACTTCCAGTTCCTTCTCCAGGAAAGAAATATAGGCAAGCAGTTCTTCAGGCATTGACTTAAAATCTTTAGCTTCTTTCAGGCTGGTATTCCACCCTTTAAAAGTTTTGTAAACAGGTTTGACTACCTGTTCACACAAGTCATAAGGAAACTGATCGCTGATGCTTCCGTCTTCAAATTCGTAGTGGGTACACACACTGATTTCTTCCAATTCATTCAGCACATCCACCTTCATCATAAAAAGCTGGGTCACGCCGTTGATCATCACGGTATATTTGAGAGCCGGTAGATCCAGCCAGCCACAGCGACGAGGCCTGCCGGTAGTGGCACCAAACTCATTTCCTTTTTTTCTGAGAAATTCGCCGGTTTCATCTTCCAGTTCAGTAGGAAAAGGGCCCGAACCTACTCTTGTACAGTAGGCCTTAAAAATGCCGAGCACCTCGCCAATATTACGCGGTGCCACTCCCAGGCCGGTACAAGCACCCGAAGCGATAGTCGTAGAGCTGGTCACAAATGGATAGCTGCCAAAATCTACGTCGAGCAGAGAACCCTGTGCTCCTTCGGCCAGTACCGTCACGCCTTCACGTATCTTCTGGTTGATCAGAAACTCACTGTCAACAATGTTGAAAGATTTGAGCAACTCTATTCCTGCAAAAAACTCCTGCTCCTGCTCGCTGATATCAGGAAGTTCATCAAAATAAGAGAGTTTACGTTTGTGCTCCTCTACGAGCTTATCGTATTTTTCCCGAAAAGTAGGTTGCAGCACATCCCCAACTCTGAGGCCATGGCGCCCGATCTTATCCTGGTAAGCCGGACCTATGCCTTTCAGTGTAGAGCCAATTTTGTCTTTACCTTTGGCTTTTTCGTAAGCAGCATCCAGCATAAGATGAGTAGGAATGATGATCTGGGCTTTTTTGGAGATAAACAGCGTTTTGGCCAGAGCCAGGTTAAACCCGCTCAGGCGTTGAATTTCATTCTTAAAGATAATTGGGTCAAGCACCACGCCATTACCTATGATATTGATGATATCATTACGGAAGATGCCAGAGGGAATTTGATGCAGCACATGCTTTATATTGTCAAACTCCAGTGTATGACCAGCATTTGGGCCACCCTGAAAGCGAGCTACCACTTTGTATTTGGGAGCTAAGTAGTCCACAATTTTGCCTTTGCCTTCATCCCCCCATTGCAGGCCCAGTAATACGTCAACTTTCATGATTTTCGGTTAGATCTTAAAATAAAAAAGGTGTTAACATAAGATTGTCAACACCAAAGTTAAAGCTAAAGAGCTATATAAAGCTAATAATTACTGCTTTTCAGCACTGCTTATATTTTTTTCTTCAGTAGGCCTGTTGGCACAACTCATTTTATTGCAGCTGGCATAAAGAATGAGTGAATGGTGCTGTACTTTGTAATCCAGCAGTTCGCCCACCATCTTTTGAATATTATAAATACGCGGGTCACAAAACTCTACCACTTTATTACAGTCAGTGCAGATGAGATGGTCATGCTGTTTGTAACCATAGTTTTTCTCGTACTGGGCCAGGTTTTTACCAAACTGATGTTTGCTCACCAGGTCGCACTCTACCAATATATCCAGTGTATTGTAAACCGTAGCCCGGCTCACCCGGTAGTTTTTATTCTTCATGCTGATATAGAGCGATTCCACATCAAAATGACCATCACGGGAGTAAATTTCCTCCAGTATGGCAAAACGCTCAGGCGTCTTCCGATAGCCTTTTTCTTCAAGGTAAAGAATGAAAGTATGCTTTACTTTATTAAAAATTTCCTGGTTTAGTGCCATGCGGATTTAAAGCTTTTATTCAAATATAGAAGATATACCCTGAAATCACAGGAGTAATAGATTTTTTATAAGTTACTCAGAATCAAAACGGGTTACTTTGACCACACCATTTACATTTTCAAGCTTATGGATAAGTGTATCAAGATGTGAGCGGTCATGTACATACAACATGATGTTTCCTTCAAAGATTCCATCATCGGTGTCAATGGAAATGGAGCGCATATTTACCTTCAGTTCTGCTGAAATAATCTTGGTTATATCATTGATGAGCCCAAGGCGGTCAGTACCTACCACTTTAATACCTGAGAGAAAGGCCAGTTCCTTGCGAGGCATCCATTTAGCCTGAATAATCCGATAACCATAATTGGCCATCAATTCAGAGGCATTAGGGCAGTTGGTACGGTGGATTTTGATACCCTCGTTTACAGTGACGAAGCCAAATACATCATCACCCGGAATAGGATTACAACATTTGGACAGTTTGTAATCCAGCAGATCCATATCCTCACCGATCAGCAGCAGGTCCTGTGGCTGTCCTTTGATTTTAGCCACTGTTTTAGAAAAAGACTTGGCATCGGAAATCCGGGGTTTAGTATGGTTCTGCTGCTCATCCAGTTCTTCTTTAAACTTTTTGATAGAAGTAGCAGGAATAATCCCCTCCCCTACCTGGAAGTATAAATCCAGGGCTGTTTTGACCTTGTAATAGCTGATCATTTTTTCAATGACTTCGCTGTTAAGGTCCATTTTCATCTGCTTGAGCTTACGCCTGATGATTTCTTTGCCTTCCAGAGCTGCAGACTTCTTTTCCTCCTTAAGGATTTCCTTGATCTTTGATTTGGCCTTAGAGCTAACTGCAAAGCGCAGCCAGTCCTGATTGGGCCGCTGCTTGTTGGAAGTTAAAATTTCTACCTGGTCACCATTGGATAAGATATAATTAATAGGTACCAGCTTGTGGTTAACCTTGGCACCCAGGCATTTGGCACCGATCTCAGTGTGTATATCAAAGGCAAAATCAAGAGCGGTTGCACCACGAGGCAGGATACGCAGTTCGCCTTTGGGAGTAAAAACAAAAACCTCTTCGTTGAATAAGTTGGATCTGAAATCATCTACAAATTCTACCGCCGAAGCGCTGTTTTCCTGCTTGGCCTGCTCCAGCATATCGCGCACCTTGCTGATCCACTCTTCCAGACCCGACTGACGCGAAGCGGTAGGCATATCTTTATACTTCCAATGGGCAGCATAGCCTTTTTCAGCAATCTCGTCCATGCGCCGGGTGCGTATCTGCACTTCCACCCACTGCCCGTTGGGACTCATCACCGTGGTGTGCAAAGACTCATATCCGTTGGATTTGGGAGTGCTGATCCAGTCACGGAGCCTTTCAGGATTGGGATTATAAAAATCAGTAATGATAGAATAGGCTTTCCAGCTGGCGGCTTTTTCTTCCTCAAGGGGCACATCAATGATGATGCGGATGGCAAAAAGATCATACACCTCATGAAAGGGGATGTTCTTTTTCTGCATCTTATTCCAGATAGAATAAATGGATTTAGGCCTACCTTTGATCACGAAGTCAAAACCTTGTTTATTCAGTTCTTTCTGGATAGGGTCAATGAATTTTTTGATAAAACGGCGGCGGGCATCTTTGGTAGAGCTGATGGCAGCGGCTATCTCACGGTAGATGCCCGTATGGGTGTATTTAAGGTAAAGGTCTTCCAGCTCAGACTTAATAGCATACAGCCCCAGGCGGTGTGCCAGGGGGGCATACAGGTAGATGGTTTCTGAGGCAATTTTAAGCTGCTTTCCTTTGGGCATACTGTCCAGCGTACGCATATTATGCAGCCGGTCGGCCAGTTTGATCAGGATCACCCTTACATCATCAGATAGCGTAAGCAGCATTTTTCTGAAATTTTCGGCCTGCTGTGAGCTACCGTACTCAAAAACTCCTGAGATCTTGGTAAGCCCATCAATAATACGGGCCACCTTAGAGCCAAATTCTCTCTCAACGTCTTCCAGTTCAATCTCAGTATCTTCCACCACATCATGCAGGAGTGCACAGACTATGGAGGTAGTACCCAGACCGATCTCGTTGACGGCAATTTCTGCTACTGCCAGAGGATGGTAGATGTAAGGTTCACCAGATTTGCGGCGCATTTCCTTATGCGCCTCCATAGAGGTGTTAAAAGCTTTTTTGATCATTTTGGCGTCACCCTCCTTCAGATAAGGTTTTGCCAGCCTGAGAAGTCTTCTGTATCGCCTGAGTATTTCTTTTTTTTCTTCGTCTGTGTTAACAACCAGCATTGAGTCCTGCGCCATACTCCCTTATATATATCTATATTAGTTGTAAGCAATATATGAATCATTAAAAAGTATCCAAGGTGATAACAAAAAGCCATCGGGTTTTAGTTGTATTATTAACGTGGTAAAGAAATTTTTTTGGAAGGCATGTTGAAAAAACGATTAATAGCTTTAACTTTGCGATCTAATTTCAGAAATGCGGATGTGGCGGAATTGGTAGACGCACTAGATTTAGGATCTAGCGCCGCAAGGTGTGTGGGTTCGAGTCCCTCCATCCGCACCTTTTTGAAAACCCTCTCCTCGGTTATCTTACCAAGTTACTGAGTGCGAGGGTTTTTAGTTTTAACTTTTTAAATATTTACGGCCTTGGACATTACGCTTGAAAAAAAAGGAAACACCGAAGCCTCCATTAAAATTAACCTAAAGGAGGAAGATTACCAACCTCAGATTGAAGAAAAAGTAAAGGAATACCGGAAGAAAGCCAACATGAAGGGATTTCGCCCGGGAAAAGTGCCTGCCGGTGTCATCAAAAGGATGTATGGCAAATCCATTAAAGTGGAGGAGATTAACCAGTTAGTTTCCAAGGCATTACCAAATTATATTCGCGAACATGAAATCCAGATCGTAGGTGAGCCCCTGCCCGATTACGAGGCAGTGGAAGGAGTGGATTGGGATACACAAAAAGACTTTGAATTCGTTTACCATGTAGGCTTTGCGAGCGAATTTAACTACGATATTTCTGAAAACCAGAAAGTAGTGAAGTTCAAAATACAGCTTACTGACAAAGAACTGGATGAGACGATCGACCGCCTCAGAAAGCAGTTTAGTGAGACCGAAGACGTGGAGGAAGCTACCAAAGATGATATCATCCACGGGCATATCAAGCAAAGTGAGGGCGAACTGGAGAGTCATACCTCTGTCAACTTAGCCGAAATGGATGAGGAGAAAGCCCAAGCGTTGATTGGTGCCAAAAAGGGGGAATCCCATAAGTTTGATATCCGCAGTGTGTTTCCTAACGATAGCGATATAGCAGAGGAATTTGGTACTACTCCTGAAGAGGCTGAAAATGTTAAAGGTGAGTTTACCTTTGAAGTAGAATCTATTTTCCGCCCCAAGCCTGCTGAGCTTAACCAGGAGTTTTTTGATAAAGTATTTGGTAAAGACAGCGTAGAGGGGGAAGAAGCCTTCCGTGAAAAGGTACGCGAGACAGTACGAGAAAACTATGACCGTGAGACCGATAATATCCTGCTGCTTGACATTCGCAATACCCTCATTGACAATACAGAAATTGAGCTGCCCGATGCTTTTCTTAAGCGCTGGCTGCTGCAGAAAAATGAAGGTAAAATGACCGAAGAGCAGCTTGAAAAAGAATATGAGAGGTACGCCAAAGACCTGCGCTGGAGCCTGATTGCCGATAAAATTGGTGAAGATAATGAGATCAAGGTGGAACATGAGGATGTGAAGGAAAAAGCCCGCCAGATGATAGAGGAACAACTCGGCCAGTCAGGCCTGCTGCAGCAACTGGGTGACAACCTGGACCCTTTTATAGATAACTACCTGCAGGGCGAAAATGGCAATAATTACATGCAGGTGTACAACCAGGTGAGAAGCGAGAAGATTTTTGATCTGGTGAAAGAAAAAATCACCGTAGAAGAGAAGGAAATCACCGTGGATGAATTCAACGAAGAGGTAAATAAGCGTCAATAACTAAGCCTTACAATTTTCGTTATCGAAAAGAGTCTTTAAATTAAAGACTCTTTATTTTTTTAATACATTCACCTTAATCAAGCATAACAATGATTAACAAAGACGAATTCAGAAAGTACGCCATAAGTGACAGAAACATCCCCGGTTCAACTTTTGACTCTTATGTGCAGCGTGTTGAAAATATGACCCGTGCCGTTATTGAAGAAAGGCCTACCAACTTCCGTGAGATAGATGTATTCTCCCGCCTGATCATGGATCGTATCATCTTCCTGGGAATGCAGGTGGAAGAAAATATCGCCAACATCATCACGGCTCAACTTCTTTTCCTGGAATCAGTAGACCCCAAAAAGGATATCCTGCTATACGTTAATAGTCCGGGTGGTTCGGTATACGCAGGCCTGGGTATGTATGATACCATGCAGTACGTGGCTCCTGATGTGGCAACCATCTGCACCGGTATGGCGGCTTCTATGGGTGCTGTGCTGCTGGCAGGAGGAGCCAAAAACAAACGTTCTGCCCTTCCCCATGCCCGGGTGATGATCCACCAGCCCAGCGGAGGTATGCAGGGCAAGTCACGTGATATGGAGGTCACCCTTAAGCAGATGCAGGAACTACGCAGAGACCTGTACGAAATTCTCTCCTACCATTCGGGTCAGCCTTACGAGAAAATTGAGAAAGATTCAGACCTGGATTACTGGATGAGGCCTACTGAAGCCAAAGAATATGGTCTCATAGACGAAGTGCTGGACAGAGGTTCTATTGCACGCAAGAAAGAAGGGGCTTAAATCAAAGCCCCCATGGTTATTGGTTACCAAGTAGCCAATAACTTTTTTTCAAATCATGTAAAACTATAGTCATGCCGCAGCAAGTCACTTGTTCATTTTGTGGAAGAAATAAGAAAGATGTGGACCTGATGATATCAGGAATTAACGCCCATATCTGTAACTATTGTATCAACCAGGCGCAGCAGATCCTGGATGAAGAGTTGAAGGTAAAGAGCAAAAGCAAAACGCCTGAATTCAACCTGATGAAACCCATAGACATCAAGAAATACCTTGATCAGTATGTGGTAGGTCAGGAAGAAGCTAAAAAGGTGATTTCCGTGGCCGTATACAACCACTATAAACGCCTGATGCAACAGAAAGACGATGAGGATATTTCTATAGAAAAATCCAACATCATCATGTCGGGTGAAACTGGTACCGGTAAGACTTACCTGGCCCGTACCCTGGCCCGCATCCTTCAGGTACCATTCTGTATTGCCGATGCTACCGTACTGACCGAAGCCGGTTATGTGGGAGAAGATGTGGAAAGTATCCTAACCCGCCTGCTGCAGGCTGCTGACTATAATGTGGAAGCTGCCGAGCGGGGCATTGTCTATATTGATGAGATTGACAAAATCGCCCGCAAGTCTGATAACCCTTCCATCACTCGTGATGTGAGCGGAGAAGGGGTTCAGCAGGCTTTGCTCAAACTGCTGGAAGGTACACAGGTCAACGTGCCGCCCCAGGGTGGACGTAAGCATCCTGACCAGAAGATGATTGCTATCAACACGGAAAATATTCTCTTCATCTGCGGTGGCGCTTTTGATGGTATTTCGCGCAACATCGCTAACCGCCTGAATACCAAGCCCCTGGGCTTCACAGGTAACAAGGTTAACTTTTCTGAACAACACATCAATAAAGAAAACCTGCTACAGTATATCACTGCCCAGGATCTGAAAAACTATGGCCTGATACCTGAACTGATCGGACGTCTGCCGGTGATCACTCATTTGGATCCGCTCAATAAGGATACCCTGAAAATGATCCTGACAACGCCTAAAAATGCGCTGACTAAGCAATACATCAAGCTTTTCAAAATGGAGGATATCAAGCTGGTATTTGAGGAAGATGCCCTAGATTATATCGTAGAGAAAGCCATAGACTTTAAGCTGGGTGCCCGAGGTCTGCGCTCTATCTGCGAGGCGATCATCACCGATGCCATGTTTGAACTACCTTCTCAGAAAGAGATCAAAGAGCTTTCTATTGACCGAAATTATGCGCAGGAAAAATTTGAGAAATCAAAGTTCAAAAGACTTTCCGCGGCCTGAGAAAGTTAATCAAACTTAGAGTTATCCCGTTCTACCAAAAGAACGGGATTTTTTTTGTCATTAAACAATTGTTTGCAACATTATATAATACAAATTTACAATATGAATATTTTGCGTCTACTCCAAAAAACGGATTTGGAAACCTTATTTTTTGTCACTTTGAAGTAGTTTGTATTTTGATATTGCTGAAAATTTAGTAGATTAACTTTAGATATAAAACAATACAACTAACCAGACTATGAATCATAACCCTCCTCTTTCAGGCACATGTATGCCTGTCTTTTTCACTTCCTTCGCTTGCTTTAGTTTTTAATTTCCATACAACATCTTATCACTACAGAATAATATATTGAGCTATTATACTAACTAACTGTTTGCTTCTTCATTAATTCAAAAATAGGTGTGGCTTTTAGCTCACCTATTTTTTATTTGAACAAAAACACTTCATATTTTCATTCTATTATCATGTTACAAGATAAGCCGCTGATAATCCGCCGTACAATTGATTTTGAAATAGACGGTAAGGGTGATGCACCACAGTGGCAGCAGACATCCTGGGAAGAAATACCGCGCCGGACCGGCGAGGGCAAAGCCTATCAGACCAGGGCTAAGATCCTTTACTCAGAAAATGGCATCTACTGCCTGCTAAGCTGTGAAGATGATCAACTGACAGCTACGCTGGAAGAAGACTTTGCCGATCTTTACAATGAAGATGTGGTAGAGATTTTCTTCTGGACGGATGAAGCTTACCCGTTTTATTTTGAATATGAGCTTTCTCCTCTCAACTACGAACTTCCCCTGATGGTCCCCAACAGAGAAGGAACATTTTTCGGATGGCTACCCTGGCATTACGAAGGCGATCGGAAAACCCGGCACCAGACTTCGGTTGAGGGTGGTAAGAAGACTCCTATGGCCAAAGTTAAAAGTTGGAAAGCTGAGTTTTTTATTCCCTATGCCCTGCTCAACCCCCTGGGCCAGGTACCTCCCCAAAAAGGTACACGGTGGCGAGCCAATATCTACCGCATTGATTATGACCAGGGCAGCCCGAGCTACTATCAGTGGCGGCCTACCAGCGGAAATTTTCACCAGTATAAAGAATTTGGCACCTTCCTGTTTGAATAGCATGCAAAGCTTGTGAAGCACAACTTTAGCGCTTTAATTTGCGGCATATTTGTAACCATTAATGCGCATGAAAAAAATCTATTTACTCTTCTTTAGCCTACTGCTCCTCTCCTGTGAGCGGGTTCAGATCACTGACAGAACCATCACGCTTCAGCCTGGACAGAGTAAACAAATTGCTGTAGAAGGTGACCTGCAGGAGCAGCAGTTTGAGTGGCGTTCATCCAACACCAGTGTTGCTGAAGTCAATCCAGAAGGGGTAGTCAATGCACAAGCTGAAGGAAGCACCTTTGTGAGCCTGGTCATTTCTTCCAATCAGCAGGTAGTAGATAGTGTAAGAGTTGAAGTGACAGTTCCCTGAAATGATTTACTTCCGGTAGCTTGTTTTTCCTGATAGAGATTACCATTCTGAATCCATTTTTTATGACCAGATTTCTTTTATTCTTGTTTTTTTTGCTTGCACTAGCTGCCTGTGATGGCAAGGTGTTTAACGAGGATTTTGACAACCCCCCGCTGGAAGAGGACTGGCAGTTTGAGGCTTATGAAGGTAGCAGCGAAATTCCTGAGTTGTATCTTGAGCAGGCTGGCGGCTATGAAGGCATTGCCGTGGCGCGTGAAGGTATGCTAGTCAGCCCTCGCTTTGCAGTAGAGCCGCATCAATGGTATCGCCTCTCCTTTCTGACAGAGAGCCTGGACAAAGCCATGTGGGGTGTGCGTTTTTATGATGAGGCAGGTGAGCTTTTACCGGCAGATCATTATTCGTCCATTGACCCGGCTATTGATTTCCAGCCTCGGGCCTATTACTTCAAAGCAAAAGCTGATGCTGCTGATGCTGCTTTCGTGCTCCACCCGCAGCAGGGGCAGGAAGTGCTGATGAATCAGTTGATCATAGAGGAAGCCGAAAGCAAAGAAGAAATACTACAATGGCAGCAAGGCATCTTGCAATCCGTACCTTCTGTTGATTTCTCACCTCCCGACCATCGCTTTGAACACCTGGAAGCGAGTCTGCAAAAGCTCAGGTCTGGTGAGCAACTGAGGGTTGTCATGCTGGGCAACTCCATTATGAACGACATCGGCAATGCCGGGTGGGAACTACAGGTAGAACAGCTATATCCGGGTAGTGAGCTGCAAGTCATCACTTCGGTCAAAGGAGGAAAAGGAGCGCCCTACTACCGGCAGGACAACAGGGTAGAAAACTTTGTAGTCAGATATGACCCGGATTTGGTCATGATTGGTGGTATTTCTCACGAAAATGATACGGCAGCTATTCACGATGTGATAAAACAGATCAGGAAGCAGATGGAACCTGACCCTGAAATTATGCTGCTTAGCGGACCGCTGGGGCGCGACGGAGACCCTCGCAGAAATCCTGACTTTTCGGTACAACCTCAGCCGGAAGATTTCCGCACCCAACTGGCCGAACTTGCCAGGCGGACGAATAGCAATTATTTTGATCTGAAGACAACCTGGGCTGAGTATTTGGCATCAACGAATGCCTCTTACGACTATTTTCTGCGAGATGAGTTGCATGCCAATGCCAGGGGCAGGCAGGTGCTGGCCCGCCTCATGGCTTTGTACTTCAGCCCTCAGAAATCCTCTTCGGCTACCGAATAGCTTATTCAGTCTGGTAAACTTCCATATCGTTGAGTTCAGGGCCACCTCCCCGATTGGCGCTACCTGCGGCGATGTAGATCTTACCATCGTGTACAATGGCCTGCGTTCCATGCCTTCCCTGCAGTAAAGTAGGCAGGCTTGTCCATTCGCCACTGCTGAGGTTAAGGGCCTCCACCTCGGGATGAGCCCCTTCCATGCTGCCACTTTCTCCGCCAATCACGATCAGCTGATCATCCAGCACCACAGAGGTAGTACCGGCACGCATGGTTGGAATATCATTTTCCAGAGTGGTCCATTTTCCAGTCTCAAAATCATATACATCCACTTCAGGCACGGTGAGTTCCAGCGTTTGCCCGGTAGCCGCTGAAGTAGTTCTACCTCCGGCCACTACTATTTTGTTGTCTGCCACAGCTGCCTGTACATGATCACGCTGATGTGGTGCATCGGGTAGTTGCCTCCAGTTGTTGGTGGCAGGGTCATATTCATCCAGCCAGTTGACATAGCCATCCGTATGCCCGTTCTGAATCCCGGCTACCAGGTACAGCTTATCATTGTAAGCAAAAGCACCAGCGGCCCCTCTCCTTCTGTCTTCAGGAATTTCAGGTCCCTGGGTCCACTCATCAGTAGCCGGGTCGTAAATGTAGATGTTGGGAATAGGTTTTTCATCAGGATAGCCTCCGGTCAGTGCGCCCATTACATAAAGTTTGCCATCATAACCTACCGCCTGGAAGTGATGCATTTCCAGGGGAGGGGTAGCTCCCTGAGACCATGTATTGGTAGCCGGGTTGTAGATATCCAGCGGACGCTCTCCTCTTCCGCCAATGAGGTAAAATTTGTCGTCTACTTTGGTGAAAGCATTTTCATGCCTGGCTGAAGGCGTAGCTGGCATGTCTACTTTTTGCCAGCTGGCCTCATTCACGGCTGTCGCTTCAACTGTTTCAGGGCCTGTTTGTGCGGATTCCTGCTCAGATTGAGGTGTCTGACAGGCTAACAGGAGCAATAAAAAATACACGCTTAATTTTTTCATAGTTCGTTAGATTGTTGGATGTAGAAGGTATAGATTGAAAGCTTAAATAAAATATATTTCTTCAGTCCCGCATGCGAACCGGCAAAAATTTACTAATCCTGCTCAGCTTCACCTTTTCCATTACCAGATATTCATCTGTCTTGATTCGCCTCCTTACACACCATGACAAAGCGAAACCTATAGAGATCAAGGATGCCTTAGGGCTTTTTCAGGAAAGCAATAGCCAGCCTGAGCTTATGATACTCAAATTTACCACTGAGATGTTCGTACAATTCTTTGAGCTGATCCGTTTTGTTGAGCTTATACCAGGCAGGTGCAATATCATTGATCTCCCTATCGCTGATATATAGAGACAGATCAATGGGTTCACCTTTGTCATAAAGTGTGGCAATGTGGCTGTAGACCGTAAGTGTGTTGAGCTTTCTTTTTTCAGCAATCTGCTCAGGGCTTAAGCCATCCCTGAGCATGGCATAGGTCTCCAAATAAGTCTTACCCTTTACCTGCTTCATTTCACTTTGTTCCAGCATGTATTTTTTGATGGCATCCAGAAAAAGCGCTCCGTATTTTTCCATTTTATACTGGCCAAGTCCGCTGATTTCGGCCATATCACTCATGAAAGCAGGCTTGACCACGCTCATTTCTTCCAGAGTAGCGTCATTAAAGATGATGTAGGGAGGCACATTTTCCAGTTTGGCTAAGTGTAATCTTAGTGCTTTCAACTCCTTCACGAGTCCCTCTTCAAAGCGTTCGGTCTTAGATTTTCTCTTCTCATAACTTGTCTCTGCCAACTGCTGGGGTTTGCTCAATTTTATTTTAAGTCCCTTAAAAAGTACCAACTCCCCTATCTCTGTGACCCTCAGTTTGTTGTAGTCTGTAAAATCTATCTCCAGCAGTCCCTGGTTGACCATCTGAGAAACATAGCTCAGCCAGTCTTCCCGGCTGATATCCTTGCCGCTGCCAAAAGTTTTGATTTCATGAAAACCGTGCTGTAGTACATCTGCTCTTTCTGAACCTCTCAGGATATCCACTAGCATGTGACTGGCTACTGATTCCTGGGTCCTTTTGACAGCAGAGAGTGCTTTTTGGGCCAGAATGGTACCGTCAAAGAGCTGAGGCGGATGCAGGCAATTATCACAGTGCCGACAGGCATCAGCCCGGTGCTCACCGAAGTAGCTCAGAACCATATTGGTACGGCAACTACCAGCCAGACCGAATTCCAGCATACGGCTTAGTTTGCTTCGCTGCACAATTTTGAAGCTGTCATCTGCCTCGCTCTCATCTATGAAGTTACGGAGAATCTGGGCATCGCCCATGCTAAAAAACAGGATCGTATCGGCAGGCAGGCCATCACGTCCGGCTCTGCCAATCTCCTGGTAATAACTCTCAATATTTTTTGGCAGATTGTAATGCAGCACGTAGCGAATATTGGGTTTGTCAATGCCCATGCCAAAAGCGATAGTAGCACAGATCACTTTGATCTCATCCTGTTGAAAAGCCCGCTGCACCTCATAGCGTTCCTGGCTGCTTAACTGAGCATGATAATGAGCGGCCGAGATGCCGATATTTCTAAGCTTTTCGGCCACCTGCTCGGTAGATTTCCTGCTCAGACAGTAGATGATGCCGCTGTCGTCTTTTCGCTGGCTCACAAAATCGGTAATCTGCTTCATGCGTTGCACAGCAGGCAAAACGCTGATATGCAGATTCTTTCGCTCAAAGCTGGACAGGAAACGCCGGGGCGTACGCAGTTCCAGTTTATCCGCGATGTCTTTCTGCGTAGCCTTGTCGGCAGTAGCGGTTAGGGCCATACGGGGTACGGATGGGAAATGGCGCATCAACTCGGGCAGCCGGGTGTATTCCTGCCTGAAATCGTTGCCCCAGATAGATACGCAGTGCGCTTCATCCACGGCGATGAGGCTAATTTTTTTGTCTTGCAGAAAGCTGACAAAGCGGGGAGACAACGCTCTTTCGGGAGATACAAAGAGCAGTTTCAGCTCACCGGACTGCAGCAGATTGGCTGCCTCCCTCACCTCATCTGAAGATACGCTGCTGTTGATGGCCGAAGCGGCGATACCATTGGCACGGAGGCTATCCACCTGGTCCTGCATGAGAGCGATGAGAGGAGAAATGACCAGAGTACAGCCCTCCATAGCCAGGGCGGGGAGTTGGTAACAAAGAGACTTACCTCCCCCCGTCGGCATGATGATCAGGCTGTCGTTGCCCTGCAGCGCATGTTGAATAATCTCTTCCTGCTGGTCCCTGAAGCTATCGTAGCCAAAATGAGTTTTGAGTAAGTCAAGTATATGCGCCTGCATAAGCCCCTTGAGAATTGGTGAACTGCAAATGTAAGCATACCGGGGCGGACATACGAGTGATTTTTACCGGAAAACCTGCCTCATAGTTAGATACGCAAGGTTTGATGTTCATGCATTTTTTTAAACTACTCTTTCCAGTACTCTGATTCCCGTGTCCCGAATGATGACAAAATGCTACCCAAGCTTGGCTGATAGATTGCTATTTATTTTGACCTTAATTATATTTAGACTTTTTCTAAATAATTTTACTCACCATGACCAGCATACTCCTGGCAGATCCTCAGGATCTCACATTTATGGGACTGAAGCATCTTCTGGCAGATGAGCCCGCCTATATTCTTGGTTCAAGAGCTACTGACCGAGATACCCTTTTGCAGGCTTTATCCAGCGAAGAGCCCGATATTCTGATCCTTGATTATGCTGGTCTTGCAGAATTTTCTGAAACAGACTGTCAGCAGCTGATAAATACATATCCCAACGTCAAAATCATCATGCTGACTGCAGATCGTGATCAGAACAGGATACTTGGTATGATCCAAAGTGGCGTTCATGCTTTCTTAAGTAAATGCTGTAGCAGCAAAGAGATTCTGTATGCGCTTCAATTGGTGAAAGAAAATCAGAAATTTTTCTGCAACGCTGCCATGGAATTGATAACCGGCAACATAAAAGATCAACTAGAAAAAACAACAAGCCTAAGCAATTTCAGTTTTCGGGAATTTCAGATCATTGAACTAATCGCCCAGGATCTTTCTACCCAGGAAATTGCCGAACAACTGATGCTAAGCCCACATACAATACATGCACATCGTAAGAAAATCCTAAAAAAACTGGGCGTCTGCTCACCGGTAGGACTGCTGATTCAATCTCTCAGACTTGGGATACTGGAGGTAGCTGATGGCAGAGTAATTTTAGATAAAGCCCATGTCTTAAGCAATAAACAGACTTAGCCACATCTCTCATTAGCTACTTCTAGCTATCACCTTTACTTCTTTTGGTACATAAATACACTTAAAGTGGCGATTGACAGATTAGCAGGCAAATAGTAGATTTGCAGTGTTATTTATACTGAGTCTAAATAAACTTAGTGGTAAGTTTTTTAATTTTCATGCCTAATCTATCTTATGAGTTATCAATGCCAGATTACCGACCAGAATGAATTTGCCTTCACCGCACACTGCGCCCGAAGTAACCGCCTGCAACTAGGCTTTGGTAATATAGCCCTGCTCATGCAGCAGAATGAGTTTGATAAACTGATGTGCCAGGTAGAGAAAACACTGGAGCACTATGCATGCCATGATCACTGTCCCTGCTGCCGCAGTATCATCATCGAAACTTCTGTCAAAAATATGGTCTTCATGTTCAGCCTGCACGAACTGGAACTGCTGCTTGAGGTAATGCAGCGAACGCAGATGCTGCTGGAAGCTAAATCTATTATTAATCCAACTCAATAATTTAAACCATGCTTAACCATGAGTTCATTTTTACCTAAACTAGCCTTCATTCTCATTTCACTGGTTCTTTTCCTGAGTGAGGGGCGGGCACAGAAAGTGGAAGGTGTCATCAAAAGTACCGATGGCGAAGTACTGCCCGGGGCTACGCTGATGCTGACTGAAAACGGGCTGGGTACCGCTACCGATGCTGAAGGGCGTTTCAGCCTATCGAGTGTTCCACCCGGCACCTATACCCTGCTTATTTCTCATATCGGTTATGAGACTCAGCAGCAAAAGCTGGAAATCAATGCTGAGCAAAGGCTTTCTCTGGAGGTAAGCCTGAGAGAAAAGTCTAAAGCTTTGGAAGATGTAGTCGTGACCGCTACCCGTACTGCTCGTTCGGTAGAAGAGGTTCCCCTGCCGGTGCAGGTGGTTGACAAAGAGCAGATTGAGCGTATCGGGTCACTTCGCCTGGATGAAGTGCTGCAGGAGCAAACCGGCCTGCAGATGATCTCAGACCACGGCTCCGGCCTGCAGATGCAGGGTCTCTCATCTGACTATATCCTGGTCTTGATTGATGGAGAACCTGTAATCGGACGTACCGCCGGCACCGTGGATCTTACCCGCCTGACCGTCAACAATATTGAACGTATTGAAATCATCCGCGGACCTTCTTCCTCGCTCTACGGCAGTGAAGCCATGGCCGGGGTGGTCAATATCATCACCAAAGGGAACGATATCGGCTGGCAGGGAAGCTTCGGAACCCAATACCGATCTTTTAACACCCTGGATGCCCAGATGGAAGCGGGCTATAGGAATGACAGGCTTTCGGTCAGGATGTTTGCCAATCGCCTGGGCTCTGATGGCTATGACCTGACACCAGAATCGGTTTCCCAGACTGTGGCTCCTTACGAGGCTTTTACCCTGGGTCCAAAGCTAAGCTATAAGATCAGTAATAAACTGCAACTCAACATCACCAGCCGTTTCTACCAGGAAAGCAGCGAAGATCAACTTGACCTTAGGCTGGATGGCGTATCCACACGTATGAACAGCTTCAACCAGCGCTCCGACTGGAACGTGCTTCCTATCCTGGAGTTCCGCCCCAACGACCGGCATAAATTGCAGATTCGCCAGTATTTTAGCGGCTATGAAACCCTTAGTGAACTCAATATTACAGAGGGTAATGAATTGTACGACCGCAGCACTTTTGACCAGACTTTTCAGCGAAGTGAAGCACAATACGATTGGTACCAAAGCGACAAGCACATCGTTACTGCCGGACTGGGTTACCTTGGTGAGCAGGTAGAAGCGACCCGCTACGATGATGTCAACCAATTTACTTCTTCCTATGCCTTTGCCCAATATCAGTGGCAACCCTCCCAGCAATGGAATGTGGTAGCTGGTGGACGGTTTGATGTCCACAGTGCCTATGCAAATCGTTTAAGTCCCAAACTGGCTATTGGTTATCATCCTAATAAATGGTTTAATGTGCGAGCTTCCTTCGGCGGTGGCTATAAAGCACCAGATTTCCGCCAGTTGCTGCTCGCTTTTACCAATCCGGTAGCAGGCTATAGTGTTTTTGGCTCTAGCGTGGTACAGGAAAAATTTGCCGAACTGGAGGCCCAGGGACAGATTGACCGGGTATTCATTGATCCGTCCACCGTTGAGGAAATCCGGGCCGAAAGCTCCCTGGCTTACAACCTGGGCTTTGACATCAAACCCAAAGAATCTCTTCACTGGCAGGTGAACCTGTTTTACAACGACATTCAAGACTTGATTGAAACTGCGCCGATTGCCCGCAAAACCAACGGACAAAACATCTTTAGCTACTTCAATTTTTCAGAAGTCATTACCCAGGGAGTAGAGACCCAACTGGATTATGACCCTTTCCCGGCCTGGGCTTTCAGCGTGGGCTACCAGTACCTGGACAGCCGCGATCAACAGGCGTATGAGCAAATACAGAACGGAGAAGTATTCGGACGAGATGCCAGTAACCGTACCGTGACGATTACGACAGAAGATTACGGTGGCTTGTTCAACCGCTCCCGCCACTCAGGCAATGCCAAGGTTTTTTACACCAACACCCGTCATCAGTTTGATGTCAACCTCCGGAGTATTTACCGCGGCCGCTGGGGTTTAGGAGACTTTAACGGGAACTCTGTACTGGACGCTGATAACGAATATGCCGACGGCTACTGGCTCTTTAACCTGGCTGCCCGTAAGCACTTCGGCGAATGGCTCTCGCTGGAAGCAGGTGTAAACAATCTTTTCGGACAAGCTACCATCAATGAGCCTGCCCTGGCGGGTAGGATCTTCTTTGCAGGACTACAATTTAACTTTAGTAATAATTAATCCCAAATTTTATCCATCATGAAACACTTACACTCATTTACCTACCTGATGCTTTCCGGCGCTTTGCTGGTGTTTAGCAGTTGTGAAGAAGAGGAGCCCGTCGTTGCCCAAGAGGTGGAGGCTGTGCTCATTGAAGATTTAGTGACTGAGGGCTCCAGGATGGCCCCCGATCCAACTTACTTTGACCTGGAAAGCGGTCAGGTTGTCGATGACGAACAGGCCAATACAACAGACTGGGATATCGCATTTGACAACACCAGCATTCTGGTAAACAGTGGTATCTCTGGCCCAGGCCAGGTAGAAGCCCAGGTTATGGAGACAGGTTTTGATAATCTGTCGGAAGCTCCCTTGGATGGTTATCAGCAAGATACAGAGTCCTCACTGGCTATTGCAGCGGGATCTAACAACAGTTGGTACACTTATACGTCCAGTACACCTCCAACCAACGCGGTCTTACCTATACCGGGCAGAGTGATCGTGCTGCGTACGAATGAAGGTAATTATGTAAAAATGGAAATTCTAAGCTGGTATAAAGGGAATCCTGACCCTTCTTCCGAAGAATTTGCCGATTTTGATACCAGGCCTGAAGGACGGCACTTTACATTCCAATACGTTTTACAGCCAGACGGAAGCAGGAATTTTTAGTCTCATACTCTGCTAAAATAAATTGATTTTCTGCAGAGCTGAAGTCCCCGGGGCCGGATGAAATCCCTCTTAATCCGGTTCTTCGGGGCACCAGCTTTTATAAAAAGGGATTAATGATGCGCAATTGTTCATTGACTAGCAACTCATGCTGCATGTCTTCTGAGTACAGGACAGAACAGCGGGCTTCCAGAGCAGCCGCAACGATGATGCTGTCGAAAAGTTGGAGGTCGTATC
>JBKHDR010000030.1:0-44222 GCA_046541235.1 Cyclobacteriaceae bacterium
GCCCCCGGTTACCCAAACCTTCAAAGACAATGGATTTGTTGTCGTAGGCATCAGCTTCGTAAACCAGGGCACCGGCACGGTTGAAGATTTTGACCGAGTTTTGAGGGAACTCTTCAATACAGTCAATGTGGAAGTAATCGTTTTCACCATCCCCGTTAGGGCTCAGGCCATTGAAGATGTTGAGATCCGCTGGCAGGAAGGTTGAGCCGTAAGAGGAGCAGCCATTCTGCCAGGTGATGGTATAGCTGTAGGAGCCAGCCGGAGCGTCCTTAAGATAATACGTACCTGCAAAGGTTTGCTGGCTCAGCTCATGCCTCCATTCAATGTTGCTGATGATCACATCATCTTTAGGGATTACCCTGAGAGAGCCATTGCTGAGTTCACAATCAGCGGCATCAGCCTCAATACTATGGGCAGGCACATAGGAGCGATCCTCAATGCTTAGCTGGCTCCGGGGAGTATAGCAGCCGGTTGAAAGATCAAAAGCCTCTACGAAGTAAGTACCGGCAGCCAGGTTAACTGCCACAGAAGAGAAGTCATTTTCGTTGATCTGAACATGAACTTCAGGCAGAGGCTGGCCCTGAGCATCAAACCAGCTGAAGACGAAGCTCTCGTTTTCTTCAAACATTCTGACAGTGGCACTGCCATCAGGCTGTGCGCAGTTGCTCATATGGGTTTCAATAGAAACAGTGGGCGCCTCATACTGGGCAGGCTCATGGTATATCTGCCCCCAGGCCTGAGAGCGGCACCCGGTAGGCAGGTAGATAGCCTCAAGACGGTAACGACCTTCCGATAGATCACCTATCATAGAAGCATCACTGACCAGCAGGCTGTCATGCTCATCATACCAGCTAAAGGAGTATTCACTGATAGGACCCTCAACGCTGGCAGAGAGCACGCCATTAGCCAGGGCAGGGTCACAGGCAGAATTAGGAGCCACAGTTTCTACAGAAAGAGGCTTTACCTGCGAGGCATCTTCCAGTTCAACACTGACAGGTGCTGATGAGCAGGTGCCGGTAATCATGTCAGTAGCCACCACAGTGTAGATGCCCGGCATCAGGCCGCCCCAGGTCTGTCCGATATGCTCAGGCAAGCCAGCCGCACTGCTGCCCCTATACCAGGCAAAGGAGTAGTTGCCAGGCTGTAGTACAGAGGCAGTGAGTTGTCCGTTGGCCAGGGCAGGATCACAGACGGTAGCAGCCGAGGCAGCAGCCTCAACGACAGGAATCTCAATCTGCTCTTCCACAAAGAAGGTTCTCACCGATGAGCAGAGGGTCTGGGTGTTGAAAACTTCAACGGTGTAGAAGCCGGCCGGCAGGCTGTCAATGACGGCTCGCCCTTCCCCCTCAATGATGTGTTCAGGAAGGGGCTGGTTGCCCTCATACCACTGGTAGCGATACTCATGGCTGCTGCCATCCAACTCAGAGACGATCACCGCCAGCTTACCGGTAGCCAGTATTTCAGGCTGGCAGCTCATCTGCGGGAGCAGCTTGTCCAGGTCCAGGTCAATGAGCGGGTCCACTGAGCGATTGTCTACCTCTACTTCATAGATGTTGGAATAGACAAAGAAGTCATCATGACGAGCTCTGAGGTAGTAAGCCCCTTGCCAGAGATCAGAGAAGAGCGTCTCACCGAACTGCTGCACTTTGACAGAATCTCTGACAAGGCTCAGGCTCTCATCCTCGTAGATAAAGAGGGTGTACTTAGCAGGATCATCAGCAGTTCCGTTGAAGCTCAATGAAGTAAGAGCAATGCTGCCATTGGCAAAGCAGACGGTCTGAGGGTTAGCTGAAGCAATGAGTTCAGGCTCAATGATGACCCTTTCCAGGTTGTAAGTCACTTCAGTAACAGCACCGGTTACGTTGTTTCTCACTACCAGCACATAGGGACCGGCATCCAGTCCATTGATGCTCGGACCAGTGCCGATTGGAGAAGCTGTACCGCCGCCCGATCCACTACCACCACCATTTAGGTAATCATCAGCTCGGTACCACTCGTAGGTATAGTCAAAGTTATTGGAAGCAGAATCCACCGGGTTGTCATCAGATTCACTCACCACAGCTGTCAGAGAGCCCGTCCAGGTAGAAGGATCAGGGTTTTGCGAGTACTGCGGACTGTTGAGCACTATATCTACTACGGGTGGAGTACATAGACTCTGCAGGGACAGGCTCACCGGGGCCGACAGGCAGTTGTCCGTGCTGCTGTTTTGGGCCTGTACATAGAAGGTGCCTTCATCCAGACCGGTGAATGGATCAGCCTGCGTGCCCCTGCCTGCATTACCCAGGGCTGCCAGTTCAGCATCCAGCAGGCTAAAGTCGTAGTCGTTTACATCTTTGAGATCGGTAAATGAATTACCCCGATGGATGTATCTCTCCGAGATGCTTTCCACAAAGAGCTCTCCATTGGCAGGATCACAGAAGGTAGGGTCTACGCCCGAGAGGGTGAAAAGGATCTCCCGGCTAGCAGGCAGCACCTCAAAGGTAGCGCTACGGCTGCAGCCCAGGCTGTGTCCGTCAGTATCAGTGACCACCACTGTATACCTACCTGCGGCAAGGCCGCTGATGCTGCTTGCTGAGCCCAGGGGATTTCCAGAGGCATCAAACCACTGGAAGTCAAAGTTACTGGCATCCCCGTCAGCCTGGCTCAGGGCGGCTACGCTAAGCTCACCGGTAGGTAAGCCGCCCGAACAGCTAAAGTCAGGAAAGTCGCTGACCAGTGATACCTGCGGCAGATAGGTATCGGTAATGAGCACAACAGCAGCAGAGATGACACTACAGCCCGTGGCATTGTTGACAGCCTCTACATAGTAGGTGCCTTCAGCCAGATTCGCAAAAGGTGTAGCGGGCTGTCCGTTGCCGCTGTAAGTGCCTGACGGCAGTGGGCTCAGGTTGTCATCCAGCAGGTTGAGCGTATAGCCGCTCACTGGTACCGCATTGCCATCTTCAGTAATGCCGCTGATGCTGATCTCTCCGTTGCTGCCAGTACATAAGGTGTTAGGCACCACATCAATACCTGTAACAGCCAGCAGGCGAGGCACATTATCCAGGAAAGTAGTGGCTGTGTAGCTGCAGCCTATACCTGTTCCATCCGTGTCAGTGACTTCCACAGTGTAGTTGCCGGAAGAAAGATTGTCGGCAGTGGCTTGGGTGCTCAGCACCGGCCCTGTGGCTGAGGAGCCTGCATACCAGGCATAGCTAAAGCCGCTCAATGACTCACTGCTGCCGTTGCGGCTGATATTGCTCACGCTGATACTACCCGTACCGCTGCTGTTACAGCTGTAATCAGTGGCATGAGCAAAGCTTATCACTGCCTCGGGTGTGGCATTAGGCACATGAAAGTGCTCAATGGTGCTGAAGCAGTTGCCGCCAAAGTTCTCTACAAAAGCGATAGTATAGTCGCCGGGCTCAAGATCAGAGAAAGAGTAAGACTGGCTGTTTTGAGGCAGAGGCATCCAGACTTCAAGCTGGGCAGATGGGTCTACGGTGCTGCTCTGGTAGAGAATCACATCAAAGTTGTCAAGAGTGACCGCCGTTGAGACAGCATCTATGGTGATAGTACCGTTACCGGGAGAACACTGAGAGGCATCCACTACATTGCTGCTGCTGATTTGCGGAGGATCCGCATTAGGCAGGAAGAACTCAAAAGTCTCCAGGCAGTTGCTGAAGTTGTCATAAACTTCTATCAGATAATAACCGGAAGGCAGGTCGGTGCGCGAAGAGGAGAAAGCATCTTGCGCTACTACGGTGCCCGGGTTAGAAGTACCTGGTAGAGGATCACCGGCCTGACGATAATACCACTGGAAGGTATAGCCTGCTCCTGTAGGTGCATTGTTATTAGCCGAGCTGGCAGTAATGCCCAGTGAACCATCAGCCGAGGCACAGGCAGAAGAAGGTATAAACGTATCTATGGTGACCGATACACCGGGAGCTTTGTCAATGTCAATGGTCACAGGAGCAGATGTGCAGTGGTTGTAATCATCCCTGACGATGGCCGTATAGGCACCTTGATTAAGTCCTGTAAAAAGGCCATTGTCGTTTGTCAGCAGGGGAGAGCCACTCACCCCAGTGCCTGCATAAAGCTCAAAGGTGTACGTTCTATCAACTGTATTCTGCGGAGGGACCTTACCTTTGCCGGTGGGCAGCTGGAAGGCCACTTCACCATTGGCGAAAGCAGGACGGCAGTCAGTGGTAGCCTGGGTGTAGAGCGTGTCCAGCGTAGGTACTACTCCGCTTCGGCTGCCAATGCTGGCATAGGCGATGCTGAAGCACTGGCTGGAGTTGTCTCTGATGCGCAGGGCATAGTTACCGGCGGCCAGTAGCTTTACTGTATCTCCGGAGCTGACCACCTTGGCAGGCTCCACGGCTGCGCCGCCGGGGCTGGTATAGAACCACTCAAAAGTATAGTCAGAGGCGGTACCCGTAAAATCCCTGGCGATGAGCATACCATTAGGCTGCGAAGCATCGCAGCTGCTGTTGGGCACGGTCTGTAGATTTACCACAGGCTTAGGCGCCTCATCACGGATGATGATCTCCACCTCGTTGAGCGAGGTACAGGCCAGAGGACTGCTCACTGTCACGCCATAGCTTCCCGGAGGCACATTGCTCAGGATGTGTGAAGTATCAGCCAGCAAAGTGTTGGTGCTGATGTCACGCCACTGGAAGCGGTAGCCATCGGCTGCAGTCTTGCCTCCATCGGCTGAGACGACAATCTCACTACCCCAGGGGTCAGTACAGTTGTCGGCATGGGTGAGCGTGAAGCCTGGATCAAGTACCGGTCTGAGCGGCTGGGCAGGTAAGGTGACATGGGTCAGGGTCTGGCAGCCGGTGGCATCACTGCGGGTGATCAGTGTATAGGGGCCTTCAACAAGACTGTCGGCAGTACTGCCGGTAGCAGCAGGGGTAGCAGGCAGAGAAGAGGCGCTAAAGGTACCCTGGTACCACTCAAAGGTATAGCCGCTGGTAACAGAGCTGCTGCCGCCCCGGCTGCTCTCGTCCACAGCAGCGCTCAGCGAGCCATTGGCCAGCGCCGGGTCACAGGCCTGCTGGGCATTGACGATCCGGGTGGCTACTACCGGGTTCCAGGTATTGTCACGAATCCTGATCCTGAGCCCGTCAGAGAGACAGCGGGTGAGCTTGTGCGCGGCAAAAACAGTGTAGCGTCCGTCGTCAAGGCCAGTGATGGCAGCACTTCTGCCGATGCTGCTGCTGCTGGTGGTATCTGGTGAGGAAACATTGCCGCGGTACCAGTAGAAGTCATAGTCGCTGGTGTTGCCATTGACTGAGACAGCGGCTCGGCCATCATAGCGGGCAGGATCACAGACAGTCAGGTGTTGTACTGACTCCAGGTCAAGATCAGGCGTGGTGATGTTTTCTCCAAGAACCACATCCATGCTGGCGCGGCAACCGGTCGTGGCATGCTCTACCACCAGGCGATAAGTACCGGCAGAAAGCTGGTCTGCTTCAGGGCCCCCGGTGTAGCCACTGCGGGCAGGCACCACCGTATTCTCCCCTCTGTACCAGAAGAAGTTATAACCGGCAGTGACCTGCTGACCAGCCTCCAGTACATAGCCTCTGAGGGCACCGTTAGGACGAGAGGCATCACAGGAGGTCTGCTGAGCCACGACCTGCGCATCAATTACCGGTGGAGCAGACAGGTCTCTGACCACCACAGAGGCGGCATTGCCTGTACAGTTGGCCAGGGTATGATGAGCTACTACTGTGTAAGTGCCGCCCGTGAGATTCCTCTGGGTAGCGCCGATGAAAAGAGGTGCACCCGAGGTATTGCTCCCTTCGTACCAGCGGAACACATAGCCTAATGTATCCCCTGCCACATGCGCTGTAATGGCACCATTGCTGTTGAATGAACCAGGACAAAAATCATTGTCTTTGATGAGCAGGGCGGTGGTGTTAAATGGATAAGGAGCTACATCAGCTGAGATAACAGTAGGAGAAGCATCACATTCACGGATGGTCCCGTTGAGTGAATCCAGGGGATAAAAAGCACTGTTGGAAAGAGATGATCCGTTCAGGTCAAAGGGGCCGATGTCGTTGAGCGAGACAAAGAGCCTGAAGTCACCGGCACGACCGTTGACCCAGATGACCGTATCCACGATCTGTCCCACCTGCAATCCACCGGCAATGTTGAGGTACTGGGTTTCCAGGTGAGGGTTAGGCACAGCATCAGAGTAGCTTTGGGCGGGATCATCGGCATAGAAGGAGACCGGTACATCTTTGAAAGCTGTTTCATCACCGGTATTGGTAAACCTGAGTCGGACCTGGAAGCGCTCATCCGGGCAGACCGGCGGGCTGATCTGTATAGGGTCATCGGCAAACTCCAGGTTGGGAGAGGGGAAGGTGAGGTTACCGCAGTAGTTGATCACCGGCGACTGGTTGAGGAACTTGTTCAAAGAAAAACCAGTACCGGCACCCAAAAGGCTGCACTTCTGGGCAAAGCCGATATGATGATACTGCTGGAAGCGGGGTATGGTCAAATCATCGTTGATATTGACGTTGAAGTAGGCAAACTGGTTCCACAGCTTTCGCGAAGGTACCCAGAAGTTATTGTTTGCTGCTTTATAAGCGCGAATAAAGCCACAATTCCTCGAATTATTAGTTCTGAGAACTTTCCGGGTATTTTCCAGGCAACCGCAGGCCACAATGATCTCAGTCTCTCCGTCTCCGTCCACATCAGCCACTACCGGATATTCAGCTTGTGTCTGTGAGCTACAGAATGTACCGGATACTTTCTGATTAAGTGGCATGCCGGTAGTTCCATCAACAATATAAAGGTCAATTTCATCGCGATAGACCACTTCCGATGAACCGTCTCCATCAAAATCAAAAACGGTAGTGCCGGTAAAGCCTGATGAAGTTTCCCAGAAGTCATCATGATTGGCCCATTCTTCGGTAAGATCAGCTGAGAGTGCATAAAGGCTTGAGCCTGACATAAAGGTGATTTCCAACTCAGGATCATCATCAATATTGGCAATATTAAGGCTTCCCATGCCCCTTCTCCAGGTACATTCTCCATCTGCTGCATTACAGGCATTTCCATTTACATCATTGAAGTTAGCGAGAATTTTGCCGGGGATTTTACTGAAAGGACGAGTAATGATCCTGGCCCTGACAGCATCATTAGCAATATCCCAGAAGAAAATCATAGAGGGCCCTCTAGTACTGTTTCTTAAAGTCCCGCTGAGGACTACGTCGAGATTACCATCTTCATTCAGGTCTACTATGCTGGTTGAACTGAAATTCTGGGAACCAAATTGTGCTTTTTTAGGACGGTAAGGAGCATCACTGGCGTAAGTAAAGCCATTAATAGGGTTTAGGAGGACTTTGCTGGCTGCATTGTCCATGTTCAGCACTTCAGTGAGTTGCTGATTTTCTATATCCACAGCATAGATGATATTGCCCAGGACAAGCTCAAGTCCTTGGCAGTCATCACAGTAGCTATCGGGAAGAATATCTACTGCAACGGATACACCATTTACATGATCATCCCACTGGCGGTTATTGCTGCCATTTCCATGTGTGCCTTTGATGATAAGACTTCCATTCCTGGCATCTCTTATTTCATTAACATAGTAAATTTCCGCCCTGCCATCCTGATTGAAATCAGCAATGTTGATCATGCGGCCGTCATTAATTGAAGACCCTCGAGGGCCTGGCCAATATGGAGTCAGATCATGATTATAGGCGGACAGATTTCCATTTCTATCAAAGATGAAGATTTCGCCAAAACCGTCATTATCCACATCAGCTACGGCAGGATAAGCAAAAATCTCCTCATTAAAAGTAATACTGTTTAAGGTCGTACCATCACTGCCACTTAAAATAGTCATGGACCGTCCCCTTTCATTGGTAGAAATGATCTCAGGAATGCCATCTTGGTCTAGATCTGCTACTGTAGGTATGGCATATACACCACTGCTACGCGGCTCAGATTGCCATTCTGTTTCAATGTCAAACACATTACCCTGGGGTCTTACCTCGCAGTCTGATATACTCGTAATATACTTATTTGGATTATTAGGATCATCCAGGCAGTCGCCATCATAGTAGTCAAAAAAGCCGTCGCCGTCATCGTCTATGCCATTGCCACAGTCAGTTTCTATGGGACAAACACCAGAGAAGTAACAATCATCATCCAGGCAGTCAGGAAGGCCGTCGCCATCATTATCTATTCCGTCATTACAGTTGATTTCCACTCCCTGGCAGGCCGGTGAGGAGGCACAGTTGGGATCAAAACAATCAATCAAACCATCGTTATCATCATCTACCCCATTCGTACAGTTTTCAAACTGCGCATAAGCAGTGTGGGTAGTAATGAAAAAAAATCCCAGTAAAGTCAGTAGTAATCTAAACTTTGTAATTTGCAGCATACTTTTCAACTATTGTGGCTGCTGCAAATCAAGTATTCTTACAGAAAATAAAATATGCTTGTTTTGTTATAGCATTACCATGTATGAATATTGATGATTTGCCATGTCATTATTTTGTAAAAGAACAGTGGTATTATTGTATTATTTCAAAATTGTTACACTTCCGCTTCCTTTGTTTGTTTCATCCCCGCAGCGAAATACATAATAGTACACGCCCGATGCTAGCGGCTGCCCCTGATGATTGATGCCTTCCCAGTCGTTATAGTAATTCAGACCAGATCGATATACCTCCCTTCCCTGAAGATCAAATATGATGAAGTAACAGTCAGGGTAAAGCTCTATGCCTTCAACGACCCAGGTATCGTCTATATCATCCTGGTTGGGTGAGAAAACCTTAGCAGCTGCTATATTGAGCTGATCCACTTCTACAAAAATGGTGATTTCAGCAGTGGAAGAACAGCCTTCAGAATCAAATCCTGTAACCGTATAAGTAGTAGTAGACAGAGGCTTGGTATAAGGATTAGATACGGTAGAATCACTCAGACTAACCCCCGGGCTCCATTCGTAGTAATCTGCTCCAAAAGCAAACAACTGAACTGAATCACCTCTGGAAATCCGCTCACTTCCATCCACTTCTACTATGAGCTGGGGCCTCACCTGCTGAGCAATCGTAACCTCAAGGAATTGAGTGCAACCCGCTTCATTAATTGCCGTAAAGCTGTAAGTTCCTCCACTTGTGATGCTTCTGCTCAATTCAGTGCTCCCATCGTCCCAACTCAGGCTTACGAAATCTCCGACAGCCTCAAGCAAAACTGTATCTCCCTCACAAATACTGGTGTTGGTTGCTGTCATCTCCACTTCAGGAGCATCCAGAATGACAATCTCAGTGCTGCTGGTACTTCCGCAACCAGAAGCAGTGTTTGTGACAGTATGCCAGACAGTATAGGTTCCTGCGCTAGAGTATACATGTCTTGCTTCTGCAGTACTAGCTGTGTTTCCATCTCCAAAATCCCAGGCATAAGATAAACCACTTCCGGTGTTTATTGAAGATGAAAATGTAATTGAGTCGCCAGCACAAGCCAGCAGCTTGTCTGCCTGAAAAGCCGCTTCCTGATCATTTAAACTTAATTCCACAACATTACTCTGTAGCAAACATCCGCTCTGGTTCTCTGCCTGCAGATAATAACTTCCTGCTTCTTTAGCTTCAAAAGAAGAACTGTTTGCGCCCGAAATGGGCTGATTATCTTTATACCATTGATAATTCAGCAGGCTGTTGCCCTCAAGGCTCAGCGTTACTGAATCGCCTTTACATATCAGCTGATTTCCGGCAGGTGTGATGTCCAATTCGCTGGCCTTGGCAATATCTACAAAAAATTTACTCACAGCACCTTTACATAAGCCCTGCTTTATCTCCAGCTGATATTCTCCCGCATTGGCTGTAGTGACATTGGAAATACTAGGGCTGGTTTCTGTTGAACTGAATCCTTCGGGACCGGTCCATAGGTAGGTGAGATTAGGATCATCGGCAACGCTCAGATTTAAAGTGCTTCCCTCGCAAACTACCGATGGCACTGATATAGCCGGTGCATCAGGAATAGTTCCGCTGTCTTCTACCACAGCTACTGCTGCTGAGCTTTCGTTGCATCCATTATGTGAATCAGACACAGTTACGGTATAACTTCCTGCAATAGCAGCCATGATTGATGAACTATCCGCATTGGCTATTGGACTACCATTGAGGAACCACTGATATGTGACACCTTCTGCCTGACTGACGCTAAGCCTGACAGGTTGAGACTCGCAGATAGCAGGAGGCTGAGCAGGACTGATTACTGGCTGTATGCAACTGTTATTTTGCAGATAAGTAATAAAGAAGTTGCCGGAAAAATCCTTTTCCGTAGTCATGATGTCTGGGCGGCTATCGTTGTTATAATCCGCAATGTTTAGATTTCTGTAAACGGATGAATTTCCCACCTGAATCAATTCAAAATTAGGATCACCCGGTATTGAATTATTTTTAAGAATCACTACTTTGTCGCTGCTGGCAAGGGTAGCCACAATAATGTCTTTTTTACCATTACCGCTAATGTCGGCCAGTTGAATTCCCCAGGGCTGCAAAGCGGCATTCATCCTGATGGGTGTGCCAAAAACTACCTGGCCGGGCGTAGACTGGTTAAGCAGCAGCAGGATAGCTCCATCTTCAAAGTCAGTGATCACTACATCCTCTTTACCGTCTCCGTCTATGTCGCCACTGCTCAGGTTCGCCAGCTGTCCACTCAGCGGGAAGCTTGTTGGTTCCGCAAATTCCAGATTACCTGCCTGGCTCAGGTTCCTGATCACAAAAAGTGTTTCTCCCAGATTGGCGTTGGTAATCAGATCAGCCTTGCGATCTCCATCAATATCGTTAATATGAAGCCCCAGCGTGTTTGTGGGCAGGTTTAGAAAATATCTCTCATTGGGCGGAAATGAAGCTGCACCAGCAGTGCTTTTGTTTTTGAAGATGACAAGCTGAGAAGCTGTTTCGTTTGTAACAATGATTTCAGGAAGGGCATCTCCATCAAGATCGTGAACGAGCAGCCTGCGGATACCATTAGTCTGCCCATCCACCTCAGTATTGAGTATCAGGGGAGAGGCAAACCTGATAACGGCAGGAGAGCTGCTGCTTTCGTTAATAAAGAGGTAAATATTTTCAGCTACGCTGCCTCCCTGGCTCACGATCAGGTCAGGCTTGCCGTCTCCATTTACATCCGAACAGGTAAGGTTACGTGCTGGTTGATTGATATTAAAATAAGTTCCGGCAACTCGAGTCAGGCCTATATTTCCCGGAGCACTTGAAGTATTGGCATAAACCGATACCGAACTAAGACTAGCAGCAGTACTATTGTTGGTGGTAGCTACATCCACATCTCCGTCCTGGTCGAAGTCACAACTGCATATGTCATACAATTCCTCTTCTTCAGCACTAAGTTGAAGATTAGTGTTCATTTTTGAGAAGTCAAAATTAGCTGTACGGTAAGTTGGCGTAAACGGGCGGTGAAAGTGGGTTACGATATGTAAAGATGGTCTGCCGACACTGATTCGCGCACGGGTAGCAGTCATAGGAACCAGCACTTTCAGCAGCTTATCATCTGCATATACCACTTCTGCTTTACCTGCTCCAAAATGTACGCTTACATCTTCAGGGTTGCTACCAAAACCACTACCGGCAATGCTGATGGTATCCCGGTAAAAGCCAGTAAGGGTGTTGATACTATTGATATGCAATTGCTGGGCGCAAACCGGCAAAGAATAGAAAAAAAGCAGAAGAATGAGTATGTTTTTAAACTTCATGGGTAGTAGAAAAGGCCTATTCTCTTTAAAACAAACTTTAAATTTCCTTAGGTAATCTAAAATGCTTTCGCTGCCTTAATCTTACACTGTGTGTTCATGCTGTGTTTAGACGATACCTGATTTGCCTGTTTTTGTAGTTTCACTCC
The DNA here is from genome assembly GCA_046541235.1 of Cyclobacteriaceae bacterium. Lineage (GTDB taxonomy): Bacteria > Bacteroidota > Bacteroidia > Cytophagales > Cyclobacteriaceae > Catalinimonas. The sequence continues at coordinate 11,860 of JBKHDR010000030.1, forward strand.
GATTTATACAATTATTAATCAAAATGAGAACATTTATCAGCATACTGACCATGAGTAAAAATTTACAAATCAAAATCTGCCTTGCTATACTGGCCTTGCTTGTTTTTAAAGAAGCAAATGCGCAGGTACTCTTCGGACCCAAATTAGGTTATCAGCTTTCCTGGACACATTACGCCAAACTCTACGACGGACCTATTTACGCAGAAGGTTTCAATTTTTCGCCTCAGATTGGCGGTATTTACAGCTTCAACATTAGTGATAAGATCGCTTTCTACTCTGAACTTTACTATGCCCGCCGTGATAAAACTGAAAAAACCAATGAAGAAACTACACTCTTGCGCCAACACCAAGTAAAAAATCACATGATTGAGGTACCTCTGATGCTGAGGCTTTCTTTCCCTCTGAAGAAGAAGCGGAATGCGCCTAGGTTTTATGTCAATGCCGGGCCTCAGGCGGCCTTCTGGCTGGGAGGTAATGGCGAACTTTCATCCCTGGAAAGGTTTGGTGGACGTAATGTGATCCGGACAAACTACAAAGTTAGTTTCAGTCCGAAGGAAGGAGAAGCTACATTCTATGCAGAAGATGCCAACCGACTGCAATTTGGCCTGAGCGCAGGTAGTGGCTTGCTCATTCCCCTCAACCGTTCCGGGCATCAGCTTCAGATAGATTTTCGTTATACCTATGGCACTACTTTCCTGGGAAGTAATCTTGATTTACCAATCGGACAGACAGAAGTAGAGGAGAATTTGAGTTACGGACATTCCATAGTTGGTTTTTCTGCTGCCTATGCGTTTTATACCGACATCTGGGGTATGAGAAAGGGAAAAAGCATCAGAAGAAAATAATTAGATTTTTGAATGGTTTCCAATCCGGCAGCTGCGGCTTCGCCGGATTTTTTTTTTACATCATATTTTGTATACTCACTTCCCAAAAAAGGATAGATTTGTGATTGCTTGTGGGCACCTGTTGCCCTTATTCTGATTTCTAACAAAACATGATGAGCCCATCCAACTTGAGAGAGTTCTTATTTTTATTGTTGATTATTGTCTCACTGCCATCCATCGCCCAGAAAAAAAACGCAGACCTGCGCCTTCATCTAAAAAAAACCAATGAAGCTATCCAGATTGATGGCCGAATGGATGAACCGGCCTGGCAACAGGCCCAGGTAGCCTGCGACTTTAATATGGTATTACCAATGGATACCAGCAAGGCTCGCGCTCATACCGAGGTGCGAATGACATTTGATGACAATTTCCTTTATATTGTGGCCGTCTGCCATCATACCGGTTCGGATAAATACATGGTGGAATCCATGCAACGGGATTTTTCCTTTGGTAATAATGATAACTTTATTTTCTTCATAGATCCATTTGATGATCAGACCAACGGCTTCACCTTTGGTGCCAATGCAGCCGGGGCGCAGTGGGACGGGATGCTTTCCAATGGTAATAACGTTTCGTTGAGTTGGGATAATAAGTGGTTTTCTGTGGTTGAAAACTATGATGATCGCTGGATTTTTGAAGCTGCTATTCCTTTTAAAACCCTGCGTTATAAATCCGGCATCCGCGAATGGGGGATCAACTTTAGCAGATTGGATCTTCACCTGGGTGAAAAATCTGCCTGGGCGCCGGTACCACGACAATTTCCTACTTCTACGCTGGCTTACTCCGGTGTGCTGGTTTGGGAACAACCACCGCCTGAAGCAGGGACCAACATATCACTTATTCCTTTTGCGCTGGCTGGAAGCGGACGAGATTTTCAATCAGAAGAAGCTACTGATCTCAGGGCAGATTTTGGTGCAGATGCCAAAATAGCTCTCACCTCAGCTCTCAATCTAGACCTTACCGTCAATCCTGATTTCTCACAGGTAGAAGTAGACCAGCAGGTGACCAACCTGGATCGTTTTGAGCTCTTTTTCCCCGAAAGGAGACAGTTTTTCCTGGAAAATGCTGATCTGTTCGCCAATTTCGGATTCAGGCGCATCCGCCCTTTCTTTTCAAGAAGAATAGGCCTGGGGGTTCCTATCCGTTTTGGTGCGCGCCTCAGTGGTAAACTCAACAAAAACTGGCGGGTAGGGCTGATGAACATACAGACCGGTAGAGATGAAGATATTCATCTGCCTGCCCAGAATTTTGCTGTGGCGTCGGTGCAGCGGCAGATCTTTGCCCGTTCTAATATTGGCCTGATTGCGGTAGACAAACGTTCCCTTAATTATACCCCAACCGGTGATCCCACTCTGCCGGTTTATTCTCAGTATAACCACAACCTGGGGGTAGAGTACAACATAGCTTCGGCCAATAATCTCTGGACGGGGAAGGTCCTTTACCTGAAATCTTTCAGTCCGGAGAATCCTGACAACGCTTTTACTCACGCGGCAGAACTGGAGTACGAAAGCCGCCGCTGGAACATTAGCTGGCAGCATGAGTATGTTGGTAGCGGCTTTGTGGCTGAAGTGGGCTTTGTGCCTCGTAACAACTACATCATGGCTAATCCTTCGGTTGGTTACCGCTTCTTTCCCAAGAACAGCCGGGTGGTAAGTCATGGCCCCAGGTTGAGTACAGAGCATTTTTTTAACGAGCGCATGCAACAGACTGATTACGAGACATTTATTGCCTACAATGCTGAGTTTCAGGATCGTTCGGAAGCGACGGTTTGGGTAGCCAGAAATTTTATTCAACTACTCGCACCTTTTGACCCGACCAATAAACTGGGAGATTTGCTGCCTGCCTTCAGCCGGCATTACTGGAATGCTTTCGGTACCAGCTATCAGTCTACACCTAACAGCCTTTTTACTTATGCATTTGAAACAAGATACGGCGGATACTATGCCGATGGTACCCGCCTGAACTTTACATCGGAATTAGGTTACCGCTTTCAACCCTATGTAAGTTTGGGGCTAAGCTCAAGTTACAATCATATCGTACTGCCAGAACCCTGGAATGAAACTACTTTCTGGCTATTAGGCCCGAGGGTGAATGTGACGATGAGCAATACGCTCTTTTTTACCGCCGTCATGCAGTATAATGAACAGATCAATAACATCAATCTCAACACCCGTTTGCAGTGGCGTTACCAGCCGGCTTCAGATCTTTTCATCGTGTACACCGACAACTATTTTCCGCAGCCTTTTGCCGTGCGCAACCGGGCACTGGTAGTAAAGCTTACCTACTGGTGGAATGTGTAGGTCAGGATGGTTGCAGGTTAAAAGTTCATTGATGTCATTGCCTGACATAGTTTAAGTAAGGATTCTAATTATTATGACTGATTAAAAATGAACAATAAGCTGGTCTCCGTTTGCAACGAGGCCCTTGCCAGATGGGCGACTGAAACGCCATTTGCAAACCTCCTGACACTACGTAACGGGTTGAAAACGAGAAAGATAGATAATGACAAATTTGATTTGTTGTATTGCTACCACTAAAAAAAAATGACCTGCCACTCGGGCAAGTCATTTCTCAAGAAGAGCTTAACCGTTTTTTACTCTATAATATTCAGCAGTCTTTCCCACCTGATCTTGTCAAATAAACCAGCATTAGGGTCAACAGAAAGCCAGATGAAGAAGGCTTTGCCTACGATATGATCTTCAGGTACGAAGCCCCAGAAGCGGGAGTCTTCTGAATTATGGCGGTTGTCACCCATCATAAAATAGTAATTCTGCTTGAAGGTATAGTTGTCAGCAGCTACTCCGTCAATCAGCAGCTTGCCGTCCTGTACTTCTACCTTCTCATGCCCTTCATAGTGCCTGATTACTTTTTCGTACTTTATGATGTTTTCCTCTGTTAGTTCAATAGTCATACCTTCGGCGGGGATAGTAAGGGGGCCAAAGAAGTCAGCATTCCAGGGGAAAACACTGGCATCGGGGTAAATGCGGGGGTTCACCTGGTCTTCACCCATCGCAGCCGACTGTACGCCGGTCACAAAAGGAAGCTTCTCCAACTCAGCGGCTATTTCAGGGGTGCAAAGTACGATATAACCACCCTGCACCAGGTTATATTCCCAAATCTCAAACTTGTCAAATACCCGGTCATTAACCACCTCATTGGTAGCCACAAAGTATCGGTACTGCAGACCTTCAGGATTAGGGATATCCTGGCCATTGATAATGACCTGCCGGTCCTGTACCTCTACCACATCTCCGGGCACGCCCACGCACCTTTTGATGTAGTTGGTTTTCAGGTCAGTAGGGTGCTGGTATTCCACCGGGTAGTTGAATACTACTACATCATTTCTTTCCACATCAGCGAAGCCGGGAAGGCGGTACTGCGGCAGCTGAATCCAGTCCACGTAGGAGGGAATATCGGTTCCCCAGATGGTCTGATGGGTGAGAGGTACCTGCAAAGGAGTTTTGGGCGTACGGGCACCATAGTGCATTTTACTGACAAAAAGGAAGTCGCCCACCAGCAGCGACTTCTCCATGGAAGGCGTAGGTATGGTAAAAGCTTCCAGGAAAAGCCAGCGGATGATGGTTGCGGCTACCACGGCAAACACAATGGCATCTACCCATTCCCTGGTTTTTGACTTCTGAGGCGGCTGCTCTTGCTGCTGCCTCTGCTGCTCTTTCTCTGTATCTTTTTTCTTAAGAAATGTAGCCATAGCTGAATTATGGAATAAGGCGGTTAATTTTGTACGGTTAACGTTTTCAATGTGCAAATAATGCCCTTGAAAATATAAATTAAAATTTCAGGAAGTCTTCCATTTGCAGAATACCCTTTTTCTTTTTGATCCATTCGGCTACCAATACAGCACCCAGCGCGAATCCCTGTCGGCTGTGCGCCGTATGGCGTATCTCAATTTCGTCTATTTCCGAACGGTAGCTCACGGTATGGGTGCCGGGTACTTTGCCTTCCCGCTTTGACACAATGGGTATACTGCCTGTTTTGTCGCCAACGCCTCTGCCCTGCAGGTGCCAGTCATTAAGTTTGCTTAGGTGCCTGAGCATTCCTTCTGCCAGCGTGATCGCGGTACCACTGGGTGCGTCTTTCTTTTCCGTGTGATGAATTTCTTCTAAGGATGGTACATAATCCTGGTGTCGGTTCATCATTTCAGCCAGCAATTCGTTCAGTCTGAAGAAGATATTGACACCTATGCTGAAGTTGGAAGCATAGAAGAAAGTACCATTATGCTCTATACAATAATCTTCAATGGCAGGCTTTTCCTTCAGCCAGCCGGTCGTGCCGCTGATGACAGGGATACCCTCACGAATGCAATAGCGAATATTGGCAGGAGCCGCTTCCGGACTGCTGAATTCTATTGCAACATCTACCTGGCTTTTGTCCAGTTCTGCCAGTTTCTCTTCACGTTGCTCCAGGTCTATGGCAGCAAAGATATGATGTCCTCTTTCTTTAGCAATCTGCTCTATGGTTTTACCCATTTTACCATAGCCAAGTAATAGAATATTCATAGGTATTTATTTGATTTTCAGGGTAATAGTTGCTCCCAAGGCTGGTACAAAACTACTTGCTTGGGCTGTATACATGACCTGCCCGAGCGAGGGCTGCAAGTCTAAAGCCAGCTCATTTGACATATCAAATTCCTGGAGGTGGGCATCCACGATAGCTTCCATGATCTGCAAAGCATAGGCCCCGGCTATGAAGATGTAGGTGCGGTCTCTTTCCCGCCTCAGACGCTCGACATTATTATTCAGCCTACGTACATCGTTGCCAAAAGGTGTATTTCGGTAGGGGTTAAGCTCAGGAAAGCCACTTTCCTGAGCTATGTAGGCTCGTCGGAAGGACTGATAACGATCATCGGTGAATACCGTGTAAAAGGTCAATCCGCTAAAAATGCCGTAAATGATCGGTATCTTCCAGTAGGAGCCGTTGTACGCCTGTCCCAGTCCTGGCAGGGCTGCCGAGAAAAGGGCCGCTTTGCGCGGGATGATCCTTTCCTTTTCTTCAGAAGTAATGACAATGGTATCCCCCTGCGTATTTACTATTAGCGCACGGTCATTGAGTTCAATGGTGTCGGCTTTGATGATGGTGGTATCCCCCTTTTGCCTTTTTTCATTTTCCTGAGCACGGACGCCTGCGGCAGAAAATAAAGAACATACAAACAAAAGGCCGAGAAAAAGGGTGCCTACCTGCTCCATAGCTTATACTTCCAGAAGTTCCAGTATACGGTTCAGATCTTCAGACGACATATAAGGTATCTTGATCTCGCCTTTCTCTTTGCCACTGCTTTTGATCTGTACCCGGGTGCCAAAATGTGAAGATAGTTTTGTCTGTAACTGTTTGATCTGGTAGGCGGTTTCGGGATCTTCGGATTTTACCGGCTTGGGCTTCTGGGGTGCGGCCATTTCACGCACCAGTGCTTCTACCTTTCTTACTGAAAGGTCTTCTGCGATGGTTTTATTAAAAATATGCAGCTGCTTAGCTACATCATCCACATTGATGATAGCGCGGGCATGTCCCATGCTGATACGACTGTCGCGCAGGGCAGCCTGGATGTCGGGAGGAAGCCTGAGTAGCCGAAGGTAATTATTTACAGTAGAACGATTTTTCCCAACTCTGTCGCCCAGTTGTTCCTGGCGCAGGTCGCATTCAGAGATGAGGCGCTGGTAGGAGAGGGCAATCTCAATGGCATTGAGGTTTTCACGCTGAATGTTTTCAATGAGCGCCATTTCCAGCATCTGCTGGTCATTGGCCGAGCGCACATAGGCCGGTATCTTGGTAAGGCCGGCAATTTTGGAGGCCTGCACCCGGCGCTCCCCTGAGATGATCTGGTAATGATCATCGCCCATGCGGCGGACGGTGATCGGCTGAATGATACCCTGCACACGTATGGATTCGGCAAGTTCTTCCAGTGCCTCGCGGTCAAAATCAGTACGTGGCTGAAAAGGATTGACTTCAATATTGGACAGCGAAATCTCATTGATACTGCTGACCTCCTGTACGACCTGTTCCTTACGGCTGGAGTCTGAATCTTCCAGCAGTGCTCCCAGGCCTCTGCCTAATGCGTTTCTTCTTTTCGTAGGTTTTCCTGACATCTTGTTACTATTCGTTCCTCTTCAAACTACAAAATCTATATGGTGATTCCGTTCTTCTCCAGAATTTCTCGGGCCAGGTTCAGATAACTGACGGCCCCTTTGCTCTCCGCATCGTGTACAATCGTAGGTATCCCAAAGCTGGGCGACTCGCTGAGCTTGATGTTGCGGGGGATAAGGGTTTTAAAAACCATATCCTGGAAGTGGGTGGTGACTTCTTCCACTACCTGGTTGGACAGGCGCAGCCTCACATCGTACATGGTCAGCAGAATACCTTCAATTTCAAGCTTGGTATTCAGCCTTGACTGGATAATCTTAATTGTATTGAGCAGCTTACCCAAACCTTCAAGTGCATAATACTCGCATTGTACAGGGATAATGACAGAATCAGCCGCCGTAAGGGCATTGATAGTGATCAGACCGAGCGAAGGGGAACAATCAATGATGATAAAATCATAGTCATCCTTGATAGGCTGCAGCGAGACCCGCATTTTTTCTTCCCGGCTCTCCAGGTTGACCATTTCCACTTCGGCACCCACCAGGTCTATATGAGAAGGCACCAGGAAGAGATAATCAAGATCCGTTTTGCTGATACAACTCTTTACCTCTACACCATCTACCATACACTCATAGATACTATCTTCTATCTCCTTAGGGTTGAAACCCAGCCCCGAGGTAGAGTTGGCCTGTGGGTCAGCGTCTACTACCAGTGTTTTGTATTCAAGCGCTGCCAGGCTGGCGGCCAGGTTGATAGCACTGGTAGTTTTACCTACACCTCCTTTTTGGTTAGCAATTGCAATGATTTTACCCATAAGTGATCAGATATTTAGGCTTGGTCGGTAATCTTGTCAAATTAGCTCTTGTATGGCATGTAAACTGGCTCCAGCTGCTGCCAACTGGCAGAAGGATGGGTTGACTGAATGTCTGCGCCTCATGCATGTTTAAAGAATCATGTTTGGGTGAATATCCCTCTTCAGGACAGCCACAAATATAAAGTTTTAATTCTTAAATAATAGTCAGCAACAGTGCGAGGTAATTTCAATTCACTCCTTACTGATCACAGTTTTGTTAATCAGCGGATTTCGGGCTTTACATGGGCTTTACTGATAAAAAATATTTTAAAAGGATCTGGCTGAGTCACAAGAAGCAAGTTCAGGTCTCAAAGAAGAAGCTATATTAATTGGATAGAGTGGGGCTAATTGATAATTTTGCCCAACTTAATTAAATGGGTCCTATAGCAGGGGCTATGAATATTTTTTTAAACACATCTTATATGAAATTACTCGCAATCGGTACAGTGGCGTTTGACCAGATAGAAACGCCCTTTGGTAAATCGGACAAGATCATCGGAGGGTCGGGCACCTACATTTCATTGGCAGCCTCTTATTTTGCTGAAGAAGTGAAGCTGGTAGGCGTGGTCGGTGAAGACTTCAGACAGGACGACCTGCAGATGATGCAGCAGCATGGTATAGATACTGAAGGTGTCCAGATCAAAAAGGGAGAAAAATCTTTTTTCTGGGCAGGCCGCTACCATGCCGACCTCAACTCCCGTGATACGCTGATCACCGAGCTAAACGTACTGGCTGATTTTGACCCCATCATTCCCGAAAGTTACCAGGACTGCGAGTACCTGATGCTGGGCAACCTGACACCTGCGTTGCAGAAAACCGTGATAGAGCGCCTGCACAAAAGACCCAAACTAATTGTGATGGACACCATGAACTTCTGGATGGAAGAGCAGTTTATCGGTCAGCTGAAGGAAGTAATGGCGATGGTAGACGTAGTTTCTATTAATGACGAAGAAGCCCGTCTGCTTTCTGGTGAGTATTCTCTGGTAAGAGCTGCTAAAAAAATCCGCGAAATGGGCCCTAAAACCCTGATTATCAAAAAAGGCGAACATGGTGCGCTGCTTTTTGGCGAAGACCAGATCTTTTTCGCCCCGGCGCTGCCTCTTGAAGAGGTATTTGACCCTACCGGTGCTGGAGATACCTTTGCCGGCGGCTTTATCGGCCATCTGGCCAGTACCGGCGACATTTCCTTTGATAACATGAAGAGAGCCGTTATCTATGGCTCGGCTATGGCTTCCTTCTGTGTTGAGAAATTCGGGCCGGAGAGGCTTATCGGCCTGAAGGCCGACGAAGTAGAAGTCAGGGTAAAAGAGTTTGTAGATCTTGTGCAGTTTGAAATTGAATATCCTTAAAAATATTCTGTGAAAATAAACAAAGGGCAGTTTTATTACTGTCCTTTTTTTTTGCTGAACCAGCACTATTCTCAAAATTGTCAGGTAAAATCTGGTTTTATTTAAACGTTATTAGAAAAAATACCTAGGTTCTGCTGTCATTCTGATAGATAGACTTTGACTTCTTACACTTGTGTAGATTCATCCAAATACTCTTTACTCTAAGCTTTTTATATGCTTAAGATTGTCTGTCGGTATTCCGGGTTAAAAACCGTATCAATTTTTTGTGTGACCATGCTTCAACAGCTGGAGCTGTCATGGAAGCATTTCTTCATACCGGCATGTCTAACTTACTAAGTGTATAAATATGAGATTACTAAAGAGAAGCTTAAAGCTAAGGCAGAAGTTTATCCTTTTAAGTTCATCGCTGCTGGCCATTTCCCTGCTGGGTCTCTCGCTGACCGTCTATTTCAGTCAGCGTGCCTATATCTTAGAACAGAACGAGATCAGGCTAACCAGCCACCTGGAAGATATCAGCAGCCTGCTGGACCTGCAAATCAAAGAGAAGCAGGAGCAGGTAAATCTGGCCTTGAGCGTAGCCAACCATCTTACATTTCAGCGGGGAGAACTCAGGCAGGTTGATACGCTCATGCTGGATTATAAAGCCATACATCAACTCACCAAAGAAGAAACTCAGGTAAGTCTGCCTGCCTGGTACGTAGGTGAAACACTTTTGCAGAATGATTTTACCCTGGTGGACCAGATCATGGAACTCACCGGGCAGACGGCTACCATCTTTCAGAAGATAGATGAGGGCTACTTACGGATTTCTACCAACGTGCAAAAAAAAGATGGCAGCAGGGCAGTGGGCACCTTTATTCCTAACGATTCGGAGGTGATCAAAACCGTGGAAAGGGGAGAGACTTTCCGGGGCAGGGCTTATGTAGTCAATGCCTGGTATGTGACGGCCTACCAGCCCATTTACCTGAACGGAGAGGTCAAAGGAATCCTTTATGTAGGTGTGAAGGAGAAAGATATTGAATTTCTGAAAGAAAAATTTCATGCCAAGACCTTCTGGGAAAGTGGCTATCCCTATGCTCTCACCGGCGAAGGCGAGATGCTGATCCACCCCAACTATGAGGGAGAAGACCTTAGCGAAGTCAGCAGCGTCGCCCAGATCATTGATCTGAAAGAAGGGACGCTGAACCTGGAGTGGGGAGGCGAACAGGGGCAGGCTATGGTGCACAGCTTCGTCTATTATCCCTTCTATAATATGATACTGGGTATAGCCGTTCCTCGCTACGAACTCATTGAGACACCTCTGGCAAAGCTCAGAAACCTGGTTTTTGGGGGCTTTGTCATAGCCTTGTTGTTTAGTTTTACCGTTTTCTACCTCTACCTCGCCAGGCAGCTCAAGCCGCTGGAGATGATCAATGACAGACTGAAGCTTGTCGCACAGCGTAAGGCTCTGAATACTGAAGAAGTCAGGCGACATGATGAGATAGGAGAAATCAGGCATTCGCTCAATCAGTTGGTGGAAGGTAATAATAAGGTCACAGCTTTTGCCAACGCTATCGGTAAAGGTGAGTTTGAAACCGATTTTGAGGCCCTGGGCCAGGACGATCTGCTGGGTAACTCTCTGTTACAAATGCGAGACGAACTGAAGCAGGTAGCTGCGGAAGATAAAAAACGGGCCTGGAGTAGCGAAGGCTTTTCCCGCTTTCTGAATTTGCTGCGCAACAAACAGTCTGATCTCAAACTGATGACCAACGCTTTACTGCCCGAACTCATCAAATACCTGGAAGCTAATCAGGGTGCTATTTTTATTTATCAGGAAGAATCTGAGGATGCAGGCCGCCTGGAACTTTCCGCCATGTACGCCTGGAACAGGACAAAAACCATGGAACAGCATATACTCATCAGGGGAAATGAGGCTGAAGGTTTGCTGGGGCAGGCTTTCCTGGAGCGTGAACCCATCTACCTTACCGATGTGCCGGAGAATTTTGTGAGAATCACCTCCGGCCTGGGTGAAGCCAACCCTGGCTGTATCCTGATTCAGCCACTGATCTACAACGAGCAGGTCTACGGAGTGATGGAAATTGCCTCCTTCAGGCCTTTTGATGAGCATGAACGAGCGTTTGTCAACCGCTTATCGGAGAGCATTGCTTCTTCCATTGCTTCGCTCAAAGTAAATGCACAAACCATGCAGTTGCTGCAGGAAAGCAAGCTCAAGACAGAAGAGATCACTGCCAAAGAGGAAGAACTCAGGCAAAATATGGAGGAGATGCAGGCCACCAATGAGGAAATGAGACGCAAAGAATCCGGATACCTTCAACAGATTCAGCAGCTAAAGAACGAGCTTGAAGGTAAGCCGGAGCAAAGTTGAATTTACACCTGAGTGAAAATTAGAAGCGGCATAAGTAATTATGCCGTTTTTTTTATGTTTCAGCTGGAAAGGACAAGCCGGTAACTTTTTTGTGTTATCTTAAGCTTCAGTTAATAGACAAAATTCCCTGTCTTGGCAGCGGCTAAGATTTGTTTTTTCACAAAAGCTATTTTCCCATCTTTGATGTCTGCTTTTTACAGGATCGGATGTTTTTTCCGGCTAATTGCCAAACACCTGCAGCCTCAAGATGCTTAACTAATAGTACCCAAGCTTTACACAACTATCTATCTATCTATGATTCAAAATGATATTGCAGCCCAACAACTTGAAAAAGAATATGCCGAAAGCTTTTCTGCCCGCTTCCAAACGATCAGGCAGCAGTCGGTACATCTTTGTAAACCCTTAAGAACAGAAGACTATGTGGTGCAGCCTGTAGAGGATGTGAGCCCTCCCAAATGGCACCTGGCCCATACTACCTGGTTTTTTGAGCAGTTCATCCTCAAACCTCATCAGCCCGGCTATCAGCTGTATGACAAGCAGTTTAACTATGTCTTCAACAGCTATTATGAAAGTATGGGTGAAAAGATGCTGCGTAACCACCGTGGCAATATGACGCGCCCCTCAACCGAAGACATTTATACATACCGTGAGTATGTGGATCGGCATATGCTGGAGCTGATACATTCTCCAGAATTTAAGGATCAGCTGATGTATCTTACTGAACTGGGCCTGCAGCATGAACAGCAACACCAGGAATTGCTCGTAACTGACATCAAGTTCATCCTCGGTAATAACCCTCTTTTCCCGGCTTACCTGGAAAACTCCTCTAAAACTGTAGATGGACTTCAGAACCTGAACAAAAAGAGAAATTTCATAGAAGTAAAAGGGGGTAATTATCCCATAGGTTTTCAGGGTGAAGGTTTTCATTATGATAATGAAGAAGGCTACCACCAGGCTTACCTGCACGACTATCGCATTCTTGATAGACTGATTTCCAACGAAGAATACCTGGCCTTTATGGAAGACGGAGGCTATGATAATTTTGATCTCTGGCTGGCCGAAGGCCGGGATTTTGTCAGCCAGTTGAGTACCAAGGCTCCACTTTACTGGCACAAAATGGACGGAAAGTGGTACCATTACACCATGAATGGCCTGCAGGAGGTAGACCTGGCGGCTCCGGTCACCCACGTGAGTTATTTTGAGGCCGATGCCTTTGCCCGCTGGTGCGATAAGCGCCTGCCGACCGAGCAGGAGTGGGAAGTAGCCTGCCACCAGGCGGGTTACCAGGATGATCTGCATATTCTGGCTGAAGCCAGTTTTGTGGATAATCAGCAATACCGACCATTACCGCAACGGGCTGATGCGACTGACAAAATACCCGCCCAGATGATGGGCGATGTATGGGAATGGACACTAAGTGCCTACCTGCCTTACCCTTTTTACAAAAGAGTGGAAGGTGCCCTGGGTGAATACAATGGTAAATTTATGAGCAACCAGATGGTGCTGCGCGGAGGTTCCTGCGCAACGCCTGAGAGTCATATCCGTACTACTTACCGCAATTTTTTTCAAACCGACAAGCGCTGGCAGTTTACCGGAATCAGGCTAGCCGAACATATTTAAATATATGAACATAAACATGAACCAGGTAAAAAAGACGCTGTTCTCTAATGAGAATTCAGCGTGTAGCTCTTCTATGCAACAAGTTGATCCTCAGTTTGCCAGCGATGTACGTGAAGGACTTACTGCCAGGCAAAAATCACTTCCCTCCAAGTATCTTTACAACAAAAAAGGAGATGAGATCTTCCAGCAGATTATGGCAATGGAAGAATACTATCCCACCCGCTGCGAATACCAGATCTTTGAAAATTCAAAGGCTGAAATGCTGCGCCACTTTAGCGAGGCCGGACAAAAATTTGATCTCATAGAATTCGGGGCAGGTGATGGTACCAAAACCAAGGTGCTGCTGGAACATTTCTGGGAGAAGCACACCAACTTCAGGTACATCCCGATAGACATTTCGGCCAACATTGTAGAACATCTCACCTCCGATCTGAAAGAAAATATGCCCGGCCTGGCAGTGGAAGGCATCTGTGATGACTATTTCAGGGCTTTTTCCAGGCTGAACCATGCAGAAGAACATGCAAATGTGCGCAAAGTAGTTCTTTTCCTGGGTGCCAACATTGGTAATTTTGACCATGACGAAAGTATTGCCTTTCTCAAGCATACCGCATCTTTTCTTAATCCCGGCGACCGGCTGATGATAGGTTTTGATCTTAAAAAAGACCCGCAGCGGATACTGGATGCCTACTTTGATAAGTACGGAATTACTCGCTCCTTCAAATTCAATCTGCTTGATAGAATCAACGAAGAACTGGGCGGTCATTTTGATAGTTCCACCTTTCAGTACTTTCCTATCTACAACCCGATGGAAGGGAGCATCAAAAGTTACCTGGTAAGCAAAATAGCCCAGGATATCAGTATAGACGCCCTGGATACCAGTGTTCACTTTGAAGCATGGGAGGCTATCTATATGGAAAGGTCGCAGAAATATAGTCTCAGGGATATTGAGGAAATGGCTGAGGAATCGGGTTTTAAGGTGACACACAATTTTTTTGACAAAGAGCGATTATTTACTGATTCACTGTGGACTTTGAAATAGCCCTTGCTATTTTGCACTCAGATTTATCCCGGTTTGCTTCCTGGCAGACCGGTGCTTTATTTTTTACCCAAACGATGTGAGTTATGCAAAGAAGACCCCGCCGCAACCGCAAGTCTCCCGTGATCAGGGACATGGTACAGGAAACCCAGCTAAGCGTAAAAGATCTGATCTTCCCTCTTTTTGTGATTGAAGGCGACAACAAAAAAGTAGAAGTAGCCTCCATGCCGGGTATTTTTCGCTACTCGGTTGATTTGCTGCTGGAGGAAGTGGCTTCCTGCGTTGAACTGGGTATCAAAACCTTTGCGCCCTTTCCTGCCATCAGCGACAGCAAAAAAGACCCTATGGCTACCGAAAGCCATAATCCCGAGGGTTTGTTTCCAACAGCGATCCGGCAGATCAAGAAGAATTTTCCGGAGGTCTGCCTGATGACGGATATTGCCATGGACCCTTACAGCTCTGATGGACACGATGGGATCGTCAGAGACGGTAAGATCCTAAATGACGAAACCCTGGAAGTGCTCGGAAAGATGGCTCTCACCCAGGCTGAAGCCGGTACTGATATGCTGGGGCCCTCTGATATGATGGATGGGCGGGTAGGTTATCTGCGCAATATCCTTGACGAACATGGTTTTACCGATGTCTCTATCATGTCGTATACCGCCAAATACGCCAGCGGCTTCTATGGTCCTTTTCGTGATGCTCTGGATTCAGCACCCAAATCTGGGGACAAAAAAACGTATCAGATGAACCCCGCCAACCGTATGGAAGCCCTCATAGAGGCAGATTTGGACGTGGAAGAGGGAGCTGATATCCTGATGGTCAAACCAGCCATACCTTATCTTGACGTGATCAGGCTGCTGAAAGACACTTATGCTACGCCCATCGCTGCCTATCATGTGAGTGGCGAGTACGCTATGATCAAGGCTGCCGCGGAGAGAGGCTGGATCAAAGAGGGGCCTTGTGTGGAAGAAGCCCTTACCTGCATCAAACGTGCCGGTGCGGATATTATCCTGACTTACTTTGCCAAACAATACGCGCAATTGAAGAAAAACAGGAACTGACTGGGCTGCAAGCTATTCCAGCAGCGAGACCAACTCTTCTATTTTGATAAAACGGCTGCGGTTGACATTAGACAGGACAATGATGGTCTGTTCCTTATCCAGAATTCTGATAAAATGGGTTCTGTAGCCCTTCCACCAGCCGCTGTGATAGACCATTTTGCTGCAGTCGGGCTGTTCATTGATCCGCCAGCCCAGGCCGTAATTATCATGAGCATGCAGCTCAGGATTGGCAGCTGTAAAGGCATCCTGTAAAATACCATTGCTCAGGAAATGGGGTTGATACAAGGCCTGGTCCAGCTTGAAGAGGTCATCTACTGTGGAGTAAACCCCTTTGTCGCCTGTAACGCCGTTGAGGTAATTATCTTCGGCTTCCCTTCCCCTGTCGTAGCCCACTGTCCATTGATCATGCACCACACCTTCTGCCTTGGCATATACCTGGGTGTCGTGCATCTGTAAAATATCAAAGAAATAATCCTCCATAAAGACCCTGAAGGGGTGTCCGCTGACTTTTTCAATAATAGCTGCCAGCAATGCATAATTAGTGTTAGAGTAGTTATAGCGAAAGTCGGGCAGGTAGTAGATGGTAGGCTGATAGGTCTGCATCAGGCACACCACATCCTGATTGGTAATCGGTTGCTGCCGGTTTAGCCAGTGATCTTCTGAGAAGTACATATAATTTGGCAGGCCGGAACGATGCGTAAGCAGCATGCGGATGGTAATACCCTCATAAGGAAAAAGGGGATAATACTTTTGAATGCTGTCTTCCAGCGACAAATAGCCCTGATCAGCCAGGTAAAGCACCGCCATGGCGGTGATAGGTTTGGAGACGGATGCCAGCTGAAACCTGGAATCCAGTGTCAGGGTATCACCTGCGCGAATGTTTGCATAACCATAGACCTTTCTAATAATCACATTTCCTTGGTCGGCAAACAGAACTGTACCATTGAATTGGTGGCGGGCCAGTTTGTCTATAAAAAATGAATCAATTTTAGTAGCTTTAGCAGCCATCCAGGCTGCATAGGCAGTATCGTAAGAGGTTTCGCAACTGTCTGTATCAGGTGAAACTACTATCTCTGCCTGACTTTTTTGTTCGCAGGCAGAAAACCCAAGGAAGGTAACAACAAGAATTATCAGGACAGAAAACAATCTCCTCATGCAGACACACATTTAAAAAGCAACGTATTTTTTTCAAATTATTATTTGCTACCAATAAAACAACACTATGAAGTACAGAAGACTAGGTAAAACAGGATTTAACATTTCAGAAGTTTCATTAGGCACCTGGCAGGTGGGCGGAAAGTGGGGCGAAGATTTTGATGACCGTCTGGCAGACCAGATCATCAACTTGGCTATTGATCAGGGAGTCAATTTTATAGATACTGCCGACGTCTATTCCGACGGACTAAGCGAAAAGGCGGTCGCCAGGGTAGTCAAATCCCGGCCTGAAGAAGTGTATATCGCCACCAAATGCGGCAGGCGCACCCAGCCTCATAAGGCTGAAAACTATTCACCCGAGAAACTGGTGGGTTTTGTGGAAGACAGTCTCCGCAATATGGGGCTGGAGACCTTGGACCTGATACAGTTTCATTGCCCGCCTTCAGCAGTCTATGAGCAGGATGCTTATTTTGAAACTTTTGACCGGCTGCGTGAGCAGGGAAAAATCCGTAACCTGGGGGTGAGTGTGGAAAAAGTAGACGAAGCGCTCAAAGCCATTCAGTATCCCAATGTAACCTCAGTACAGATTATTTTCAATATGTTTCGTCTGAAGCCTGCCGAGGAATTTTTTAAAGCCGCCGCAGGCAAAGATGTAGGGATCATCGTACGCGTGCCTCTGGCCAGCGGTCTGCTCACCGGCAAATTCAGCCGATCCTCCCAGTTTGCCGAAGGCGACCACCGAAACTTCAACCGCAACGGAGAAGCTTTTGACAAGGGAGAAACCTTCTCGGGTGTAAACTATGATAAAGGTTTGGATGCCGTGGAAGAGCTGAAGCAGGTTTTTTCTCAGAGAGAAGAACCACTCACCGATCTTGCCCTCAAATGGGTGCTGATGTTTCCTGAAGTGAGTACGGTCATTGCCGGTGCCTCACGGCCAGAGCAGGCGCAGCAGAATGTGAAGGCCAGCGAGATACCACAGCTAAATAGTGAGGAGATGCAAAAAGTAAAGGAGATCTATGACCGCTACTTCAGGCAGGAGGTTCATCCGCAGTGGTAAGGTTAATGAGTGCCGAAGTACAAATGTATAACAACTGTTAATGATTTTCGGTCAGATTGTTGTTATATTTATATTAATATGCTTATTTTTTTTACTTATATAAGCTATATTATTAAAATAATTCAAAATTACTGGCTTTAGTAGCTAAAGTTATGTAATGTAATGTTAGAACTTATATCTGCCCTTTCTCAGTAGCTCTTTGTACCATTGTTGAAGCCATAGTTGGGTTAAACTTATCTTGCCTATGGCTTCTATTTCTTCTATTTATGATCAGCTGGGTAGAAAAAGAGCGGCGCATCTGCTGAGAAGAGCCACCTTTGGAGCAACCAAACAGCAGATTGATGACTTTGCACAACTTAGCCCTCAGCTTGCTGTAGAGTTTCTTTTTCCTGCCGAGACAGCATTACCACCCCCACCTCTTGATCCAGCAACCGGACAAAGCTGGCTAAATCCGGCTCCGACTGAAGGTAACAGTGGGACAGAAGATCTGCTTACCCACCTGAAATGCTGGTGGATACACCAGATGTGCAGTTCACCTCTGAATGCAGTTGAAAAGCTGACCTTCTTTTTGCACACGCACTTTACTAACATGGCATCCCGGATGCGTTACGCTCCGGCCTTCTATTACCAGGTGCAGCTTTTCAGGTTCTTCGCTTTGGGTAATTTTAAAACACTTACCAAGAAAATATGCCTGGATAATGCCATGCTCCGCTTCCTGGATGGACATTTGAATGAGGTAGGCAGGCCTAATGAAAACTTTGCCCGTGAATTTTTTGAACTTTATACTATCGGGAAAGGAGCCTCCCAGGGACCCAACGACTATACCACTTTTACTGAGGATGATATACTGGAAGCGGCCAGGATATTCTCCGGGTGTAAAGAAGATAAGGAATTTACCAACATTGATCCCGAAACCGGTTTCTCTCAGGCAATTATGCTTGCCGACGAAAATGGTCTGGCTATCCGACATGATGCAGGACTAAAACAGTTTAGTGCCGCTTTTGCTCATGCCCAGATATTGCCAACAGAAACGATAAATAACAAGGCGACTACTGAGGCAGCCATAGATGAGATAAATCAGCTGGTAGAGATGGTGTTTGATCAGGAGGCTACGGCAAAACACATCTGCCGCAAACTGTACAGGTTTTTTGTCTATTATGAAATCAATGAAGAAATAGAGCAGCAGGTGATACAACCTCTGGCTGCAGAGTTAAAATCGGCAAATTATGAGCTGATGCCTGTGCTCAAGCTGCTGTTTACGAGCGCTCATTTTTACGATATGGACAATGGGCTTGAAGATGACAACAATCTGGGAGCTATCATTAAATCACCTCTTGATCTTGTGGTAGGTACTTTTCGTTTCTTACAACATCAGATGCCTGATCCGCAGGCGGAGTTGCAGAAGTTTTATGAAGCATACCAGGAAGGTGTGTTAAAGCCACTCTTAGAGCAAGGACTTGACTTCTGCGAGCCCTATGATGTGGCGGGCTATGATGCCTATCACCAGGGGCCTGTTTTTCACAGAAACTGGATCAGTACTAATTTCCTGGCACGCCGCTATGAGTTTTCTCGCTTGTTGATAGAGGGAGTAAGCAATCGGGAAGATGAGCTGCTCTACAAATTTGACATAGTACAATATGTACAAGATCCGGCCAATGTCAGTGATCCGGAAAATCCAGAACTGCTGGTAAGAGAACTACTGGATTATATGCTTCCGGAGGAGATTACTGAGGAACGCTTTCAGTACTTCCTGAAGGTAATCCTTTTGGACAACCTGTCAGAAATCAACTGGCGCTTTGAGTGGCAGGGCTACATCAAAAGCGGCGATGATTCGGCAGTTCGTGTTCAGCTGGAAAACCTCCTGCACACTATCATCCAGTCTCCTGAATACCAACTCTCATAATGATTTAATATGAAAAGAAGATCTTTTCTGAAAAATATAGGCTATGCTGCCGGAGGGTCGCTGATGCTCAATGGTCTGCCTCTCAGTGTCATGGCCAGAAACGGAGAGATGCAGCGAATTGCAGCCTCTTCTGCTAATGATCGGGTGCTGGTTATCATACAATTGCATGGCGGGAATGACGGTTTGAACACCATCATCCCAGTAAACCAGTATAGCCAGTACTACAAT
Organism: Cyclobacteriaceae bacterium; assembly: GCA_046541235.1. GTDB lineage: Bacteria > Bacteroidota > Bacteroidia > Cytophagales > Cyclobacteriaceae > Catalinimonas. Next base: position 31,470 of record JBKHDR010000030.1, read on the forward strand.
CTGCGACCCAATGTGGCAATCTCCGATCGCGGCAAACGGTCTTACATTGGCCTGGACAGTACCTTGCCTGAAAAACAGCAGGCCGCGCTTCATCCTGATATGAGCGGAATCAAAGAGATGTACGACCATGGAAAAGTAAATATTGTACAGGCGGTATCTTACGAAAATATGAACGGCTCGCACTTTCGTAGCCGTGATATCTGGTTTATGGGTGGCAGCTATGATGAGTACCTGGGTTCAGGCTGGATGGGCCGCTACCTGGATCACCTTTATCCTGGCTATCCGGATGCCTACCCTACGGAAGAAATGCCTGACCCCCTGGGGCTTGAAATCGGGAACGCTGTATCACTGGCTTTTCATCGTGCCAATGGGATTCCCACCGCAGTGTCTGTCAATAATCCCAAACAGTTCTATGACCTGATCACCAGTGTAGGCGGTGATCCGCCTGCTACGGTGGCCGATACCCACTATGGTCATGAACTGCAATGGATCATGGATATAGAGAAAAAATCTAACCAGTACGCAGGCCGCCTGCGTGAGGTTTACGAGAAGGGCAGCAACTCTGGTGTTCAATACCCGGAAAAATACCCCTTCAATGCTCCCAAAAGTGCATCAACCAATCATCTTGCGCCACAGCTCCGGATGATAGCCCGGCTGCTTAGCGGGGGGTGTAAGACCAAGATCTTTCTGGCAAGAATAGGAGGCTTTGACACCCATGCCTTGCAGGTAGAAAGCTACGATCCCAGTATGGGTATTCATGCTGCGCTTCTATATCATCTTTCAGAATCAGTAAAAGCCTTCCAGAATGATCTTCAAGCCCTGGGGCTTGAAGACAGGGTGCTTACCCTTACCATGTCAGAGTTTGGGCGTCGTGCTGCTTCTAACGGCAGTTATGGTACTGATCATGGTACGGCTGCGCCTATGTTTGTTTTTGGAAATTATGTGAAACCCGGCATGACCGGAGGAAATCCCGATTTGTATGATCTGGACAGAAATAACCTGCGTATGCAACATGATTACCGTCAGGTATTTGGCGGAATCGTACAGGACTGGTTTGAAGCCACTCCTGAGGCTATGCAAAAAACTCGTTTTGAGGATTTTGTGCTTGGCGAGAGTAAACTGTCACTTATCAGAAATCCGGTACTCAGCACAGAAGATACCTTCCTTCATTCGCGCATTTTTCTAAAGGAATGTTATCCCAATCCGGCTGACAGCCTGACCACTTTTAGCTTCAGAATCAACCGTGAGGCCTGGGTTCGCATTCAACTGATCAATGTACAGGGCAGGGAGGTAAAGCGGGTGCTGGATAAAATCTGCCCGGCGGGCGAGCAGCAAATGACCCTGGATGTAAGTTCATTGCCGAAGGGTGTATACCGTCTGCTCATGAAAACGGCAGGTTTTGAGCAGAGTGTAGCACTGATTATTCGTTAAGCATTAAGGCTAAAATGTAATGACATTTGGGTCACCCCGATCATCATGGGTGACCCTTTTACTTTGATGCATAATGATAGCAACAGCGAAAGGTCTTTTTATGCTTAAAAATATTATTTCTGAGCATAGGCTGTTTTTTAACGAAGCTTCTGAAAGAAATTTAACCAGGATATAATCCTTTTACCTTCATTACTGATTTACCGGAGGAGTATATCTTCAACCTCTTCTTTTGTGAGTTTAAACAGGCACAGGCGAGGAAAGCGTCCTGCCACATAGGTTTTTCCCATCACCATTAGTCCTCCGTCCTGTGTACGTACCAGGTTACCTGTTTCGTAAGGTGATGTTTGTCCCAAATACTTTAGACCGATCAGCGACCCGTCGGCAGCATCGTAAGCATAGATGACCAGCCTTTTACTTTTGGTATGTGTATTAAAAAGAAGCACTTCACGCCCCAAAATCTGCTCCCTGCTGATCAGTACCCTGGCATCAGGAGCAATTTCAGGAAAATTATTAGCTTCAAGTTCGTTACTGGCACTGATGCTTCTCTCATTGACAATACTTTGAGGAAACAGGTAATTGTCTCCGTAGCTGTTTTTTGCCAGCGCAAAAAGCTCTCCTTCAAGAGGCAGGGCAGCACTGATGTAGCTCAGATCACGGAAGCCATTCATGACACCTATCTGCTCTCCATTGGTCGGGTCAATGAAGGTCAAGGAAAGAGTAAAATTGTTGAATCCATTAAAGTAATAAAATCCTGCATTACCGCTTCCTGCTGCATAGCCGTTGAAGAAAGGAAGTCGTTGACCTGTTCTGCTAAGGTGTTTGATCACCTTTTCTTCCACATCTTCCAAAATCGGGTAGGTCTGCCTCCATTCCCGGGTAAATCCGGGTGAAATTTTAGAGATGAGGGTTTGTCTGCCTTCCCGGTTATAGCCCTGCAATAGCCAGCCTCCATCAGGAGTGATACTTGCTGCCAGAGGATAAGTGAGTTCATCATCATTGTAAACAATTTCGGGCTGTCCGCCACTCGCTTGGATACGAAGTATATACGTGCTGAGATTAAGCTCATCCATACAGATGATAAACAGCTCGTTGCCCAGGCTGTATATGTCGGGAAGTGGGTTTACAAAAGGCTCAGGTAAAGTCTGGTCCCAGGAGAAGACTCCCTGTGCGTCAGCTTTCAGCAGATAAGGACTCCAGGATGATTTGGCAGCAAGTAGCAGGTATCCACTGTCGGTTGTTGCTACTACATCCAATGGGTCATAGACATCATTGAAGCTTTCTGAATTAAAAATTTTAGTGAAACTCACACCTGGCTCAATTTCATTTTCAGAAATATCGCAGGCAGATAGAAAACTGATTACCAGAATGATAATTAATTGGCAAGATAGCGATCCAAACTGTCTCATGATCAGAGAATAACCGGTGAAAAGTCTTTGGTCAGAAATTTAAGTGGGAAGTAACATCCAAAAGAGACTTCTACATTGCGAAGCGTCACATCATCCAGCACATTGCCAAAACCCAAAAGATCGCGACTTCCGCTGTACCTGTTACGTACATTAGTTATCTGGTGAAAAGGATGCCTGTACTGAGCATCAACAAAAAGAAGTAAAGTGCCCATATTGTAATTTACGCCGGCACCCCCCAGCAACCCGGCATGTGAGCGAATGTAAAGATGTGAAATATCTGTAGACTGCGTACTTAACTCAAAATTGACCTTTCCTCCTGAAGCCTGGTCAGTGCCGGAGGTACTTACACTTTTGCGCGCATTGAGCAGTCGGTCATAATAAGCACCAACTTGTAAGTAGGGACGGACTTTTTTACCTGCCGGGCTGTATCTGACGAGTAAGGGTAAAGATACGTAAAATAGATCCTGTTCATGCCCGTATGTATAAGCAAGCGTATTAGCAGGGTTTTCCGGATCGCTCCACGAGAAGTTACTTTCGTACTGATAGACTATCTTTTTGTAGGAGGGAGAGCAGGCAATTGTAAATAACTTATTGAAAGAAAAAGCAGCGCTTAAACCCAGTTGGAAACCCGTATGGCTGCTAAATGAGCCGTATTCTTTTTGATCCAGGAGTAAGTCATCCTCTATAGCTTCTATGCTTGCAAAGTCAGTATAACTTTTTTCTACCTTGGCATTGCTAAAGTTGGTGCCGCCCCAGAGCCCGATAAAACCCTGGCTGGAGCGGAATGGATCTCTGGCATTCTTTCTTTTAAAAGATTGTGCCTCAACGCTGCCTGTCAGGCAAAGGAGGATAAGGCTCAGAAGTGTGACGAAGAATGTTTGTTTCACCGGCTCTTGAAGACAAATGAAAAATGGATAGACTTTCGTAAATGAAATACTTATCGTGCAAAGTCATTCTTAAAACACTTTGCCGAAATAGTGCCAAAAATGCATTCAAAAAATGCAAATTTAACTTAAAGCTCAGCCAGAAAAATTTGCGGATATAGGAATAGGAGGTGACAAAAACTAAAGAGGCAACAGAGGGGAAGCAGCAGGAAATCTCTGCTCAGTTAAAAAGTCAATGCGTAAGTCTGTTCAGTTTTTGTAATTTCTTGAATTGATCAGCGATCGGTCTTTTACCGGACTACCCTTGTCAGTAGCAATGCGGCGATAGTTCTCCATTTCAATCTCTTCCAACTTCTGAGACTGACGAGCATACTCGTTGAGCAGGCCAATTTCTACCAGGTCAAATTCATCGTCAGAGGTAAGTACAAAAGAAACCTCTTTTTCATGAATTTCGGGCTCTTCCTCAACATATTTCTTACTGAATTCGTAGCCAAACTCATTCAGAAGTTTTTCAAATTTCTTTTCAGTGATTCTGTCTATGGTTACGCTTAGCGTCGGCATATGATCTGATTTTTGGCCGGAAGTAAAAACTAATCTGTCATATCTTCAAATGGAGTGTCTGAAGCTATTTTAAAAAAAGAGAACAAATAGAGCTACTTTTAAATGAGTCCCAAAGTTAATTACATACTGGGAGGTTGTTGCTGCGAGTTTATTCTGTCAATGTAAAAAATATATATTTAAAAAAAATAAAAATGAATAATTTATCCGGGTGATGTAAGCAGTTCTAGATAAAAAGACAACCCTTATTTAGCAGAAAAGTTATTACTTGACGAAAGAATTAAAGGAATATATGAAATTCAGGAATGTAAATCCAGTCTATTCTGATAAATTATAGCTTCACCTTTACTCATATGCCTTGCTTTGGCATAAACAATCCTTGGCAAGTACTCTCCTCTTTTTTTCGCACTCTCCAGAAAAAGCTCGATATTTTCTGGACTTTTCATTTCCTCCAGCTTTGCCAGCAGTTCTTTTTCTCTCTTTGGGTCTGTACTTGCCTCAAGGAGGGTTTCATCATCAGGGAACACCTTTCTGAACTCATGTCCCAGACTGTATTTGCGATTAAAGGTAGCATAAGACATGCACAGGAAGCGGATGCCATCTATCAGGCCAACAAAAAAAGGCAGCAGAGTCCAAGAAAAAGCCAGGTAGTACCAGGCTAGTTTCTTCTGACCCAGGTAAAAACGATGAGCACCAAACATACCTGAGGTAAATGCGAGCAGAATGGCGATTTTTCTGTTTTTCATTGTGGTTTATGCTTGCAAAAGTACAGAATCAAGTCTGAGAGAAAATAATTATCCGGTATAAAGCCTCCATACTTTCATACCGATGCAATTTTGAAAACTATTACAAAGGACAACTTTACACCTTAAGGTATTTCATATTTTAATTATCAAATGCCGTACCTGAAAGCAACAGGAACTTTCCGGTTTTAACAATTAAAGGCTTTCAATAATGCCGGGAAAGTAGTAAGAATGAAGCTGAGCGGCTGTAATAAAAAGGTGAAAAAATAAACTACTGATTAAAAAATACCAGCATTGGAGAAGTAAAGGTTTGTCTTTTTTTGGTAAGGAACCTAAATGCTGAGTCAGGCAAGTAAAAGTTGCTGTACAAATGTATGTAGATCTTCCATTTGCTTCTTTTTCAGATAAATACAACATTTTTTTCCCCTGAACCTGCCACTTTGCCGAAGCATTTTTCCAAAAGATATCATAGATAGCAGGCGGCGACTCAGAGATAGCTCTATCACTTTATGCTCCACCAATTTTTCAAAAATATCAGGTACGTGCCGAGTTTTTCCTAAGTTCCTGCTTTCTATAAAAAAGATTCCCATATCAATGCAGGCCTCGCAGGCGAATTGTAAAGGCCAGATATCCTCAAAAGAAGTTGCAGTAAGCTCGCCTTCGTTATTTTCTGGTAATTGCCGCAAAGAATTTTTTATCAGCACAGCTTTATTTACCAGCACGTCTTCTGACAGCGCATTATGAGAGAAGTTCATTCTTTCAGGTTGTAAGTTTGTGTAATAATTTAGCTAAAAATTGATCATTTTAAAATTCAAACGCTTGCCCGCCTAACTTACAGTTGAACTGTTCCAAAAATTTTTGATAAATCTGCTTCTACGTTTAAAAAGACCACCCTCATGCACAGCTAAAGCATTCTCATTTCGGTATTAATTTTGCCGGAATGAGCTTACTTAACCCAAATTTTCTTCTCAGTCATGAAACGATTAAGCCCTTCTGTTGCTTTCCTGCTTGTAATCATTCTTTTTATAGCTGCCTGTGGCAGAAAAACAGTTACCCGAGTCAGCACCGAGTCTGATATTGACCTGAGCGGCCGCTGGAACGATGCCGACTCCCGCCGGGTGGCTGAAGCCCTTTCCGAAAGCGCCCTGAATTCTGCCTGGAGAGAGAATTTTGTTCGTTATCACAACCGCAAACCCGTAGTCATCGTCGGGCTGATCTCCAACAAAAGCCATGAGCACATTGAGGCCGAGACATTTATCAAAGACATAGAAAAAGAATTCGTCCGTACCGGTATGGTGAGGGTGGTGCAGAATTCAGTTTTCCGAGAAAAGATACGCGAAGAGCGCGCTGACCAGCAGGAATTTGCCTCGCCCGAAACCGCTAAGCGTTGGGGGGCTGAACTGGGCGCCGACTTTATGATGTTTGGCACCATCAACTCTATCGTTGACGCTGAAGGTCGGCGGCAGGTAACTTTCTACCAGGTGGACCTGGAATTGGCCAACCTGGAGACCAATGAGCTGGTGTGGGTAGATGGCAAGAAGATCAAGAAGTACATCGTCAACTGATCTTAGCTGCCGATTTTTTTCTGAAAAGAACTTTGTATGTCCATTCCCGGATTATTTTCCTGGCTGCTCAAAATCTCTTGGCTGCTGATGTTCCTTTTTTCCCTTTCCTGTGTTTCCTACTACCAGATGAACCACAGGTTCAATGCCTATTTTACTGAGGGAGAAATTGACAAGGCTGAAAAAGTGCTGGCAGGTAGCAAAAAGGCTCCGGAAGGCAAAGCCAGGCTGCTCTATTACCTCAACCGTGGGGTGGTCTCCTTCTTGCAGGGTGAATATGAAGAGAGTAATGACTTCTTTGAGCAGGCTTATATTCTGGGCGAAGACCTGCGGAATAATTACTGGAACACGGCTTCTTCCCTGCTGCTGAACCCCAACTTTACCTTCTATACAGGCGAGGACCATGAGCTGCTCCTGCTGCATTATTTCAAAGCCCTGAACTTCCTAAAGATGGGCCAAAATGAGCAGGCCCTGGTGGAGTGCCGCCGCCTCAACATCAAACTACAGGGACTGAGCAGCAAGTACAAGGCAGGTGTGCTGGGAAAAAAAGGGAAATACACCCGCGATGCCTTTATCCATAACCTGATGGGGATCATTTACGAAGCGGATCGCGATTACAATAACGCCTTCATCGCTTACCGCAATGCGGCTGATATTTACCGCGAAGATTACCTGCCCATGTTTGGCATTGACGTTCCCGAGCAGCTCAGGCAGGACCTGCTCCGTACGGCTCATATCATGGGTTTTGAAGATGAGAAGCATCGCTATGAGGCGCTTTTTGGAATTACCTACGAACATCAGCCGCAGGCAGGTGGAGAACTGGTGTTTTTCTGGAACAACGGCCTGGGACCGGTTAAAGATCAGTGGGGCATCAACTTTGCCCTGCTGAGGAGTGAAGGAGACATCGTCAACTTTAGCAATGATGAATTTGGCTTCAACTTTCCTTTTAAGCTGGAAAATGAGCAGGAATACGAGCGCAAAAACCTGGATGATGTGGAGCTTATCCGGGTGGCTTTTCCCAGATACCTGGAGCGCCCGGTAGTGTTTGATGAAGCAGTTCTGAAAGCCCCTACAGGGGCCTTGGCAAGACTGGAAAAGGCCGAAGATGTTAATGGCATCGCTTTTCAGGTGTTGCAGCAACGCATGCTAAAGGAATTTAGCTCCTCTTTGCTCAGGGTGGCAGTCAAAAAAGCGGCTGAGTACAGCGTTCGTAAAGAAAATAATGACCTGGGCGCGGTCATCAGCCTGGTGAATGCTGTCACCGAGCAGGCCGATACCCGCAACTGGCAGACGATCCCTCACAGCATTTACTATACCCGTATGCCACTGCCCGAAGGTCAGCAGACGGTCAGCTTGGAGTTAAATGGACGCACTGCGCAGTCGCATGAATTTATTTTTGATATCAAAAAAGGAAAAACCGTATTCCAGACTTTTCATTCCCTGGAAGCGGAGTATCGCATGCATCCTTTTTAATTGATCTGAAGTTGTATGATACCTGCAAATTTTAAATTTGCAGGTATCATTTTTATACAGTCGCCCGGCTCCTGCCAAGTGACCACTATCCACAGGGCCTCAGACCCGACTTCCTAAAAATTTTACTGTTCTTAAAAGCCACTCATTGAGTTGCAAGGATAGCATTCAGGCTTTTCCTCCAACAATGTCAGAACTATCAGGCGATCAAATCCTTCACCACCTTACCGTGCACATCAGTCAGACGGAAGCGGCGGCCCTGGTGCTTAAAAGTAAGCTTTTCATGATTTACGCCCATAAGGTGCATTAGGGTAGCCTGGAAGTCATGCACATGAACCGGATTGCTGGCTACGTTGTAGCCGAATTCGCAGGTTTCACCATAGCTAAAACCTTTTTTCACACCTCCACCAGCCATCCAGATGGTAAAGCAGCGGGGATGGTGGTCACGGCCGTAATTTTCCGGGCTAAGGCGGCCCTGTGAATAGTTGGTACGACCAAACTCACCGCCCCAGATCACCAAAGTATCTTCCAGCAGTCCGCGCTGCTTCAGGTCCATGATCAATGCCGCTGAAGGCTGGTCGGTGCTGTTTGACATGATCTTGATGTCCTTGGGCAGGTTGCCATGCTGGTCCCAGCCCTGATGGTATAACTGAACAAACTTCACATCTCTTTCCACTAACCTACGGGCCAGTAAACAGTTGGCAGCGAAAGTACCCGGCTTGCGGGAATCGGGGCCGTACATTTCGTAGATGTAGTCTGGCTCCTTGGAAATGTCCATCGTCTCGGGTACGGAGGTCTGCATGCGGTAAGCCATTTCGTACTGGGCGATGCGCGCCCCAATTTCAGGATCATGCACCTTTTCGTACTGAATTTGGTGGAGCTCTTTCAAATAATCAAGCATACGGCGCCGGCTGTCTTTTTTGAGCCCTGGCGGATCGTTGAGATAAAGTACCGGGTTCTTGCCAGAGCGGAACTGCACGCCCTGGAATTGTGAGGGCAGAAATCCGTTACCCCAGAGCTTAGCGTAGAGTGGCTGATCTCCTTCACGTCCCCGTGAAAGCAGCACACAAAAAGAGGGCAGGTTATTGTTGTCAGAACCCAGCCCCCAACTGACCCAGGAGCCGATGGAAGGGCGGCCATTCTGCTGCGATCCTGTCTGGAAAAAAGTGATGGCCGGGTCATGATTGATGGCTTCGGTGTACATGGACTTGACAAAGCAAAGCTCATCAGTAATCTGCGCAGTATGAGGCATGAGTTCACTCACGTAAGCTCCACTTTGGCCATGCTGTTTGAAATTGTAAACAGAACCCGCCAGGGGAAAAGACTTCTGGTGAGAGGTCATACCCGTCAGGCGCTGTCCGCCTCGTACGGAGGCCGGGAGTTCTTCTCCCACCCTTTGATTTAGCAGCGGCTTGTAGTCAAAAAGTTCAAGTTGAGAAGGGCCTCCGCTCTGAAAGAGGTAGATCACCCGTTTGGCTTTGGGAGCAAAGTGCAGGCGATCCAGCATACCTCCGGTAGAGGGGTTGGGATTACCGGCAAAAAGCTGAGCCGGGTTCAGCAGAGATGCCAAAGCGACGCCACCGATCCCCATCGTACTCTTGGTAAGAAATTCCCTTCTTGAAACTACGTCCTGATGACAATAATCGCTCATCTTTTTATTGTTTAATGTTTCAGGTTGAAGGTTTCAAGTTTTGCTAACCTTCAACTTTTAGCAGTCGCTCGGCTCTGGCCGAGTGTCTAATATCTTGCAGGTCCCAGGCAAGATGCCTCTTGCCCAAATTCTAATCTTTAAATTTGAAAGGTTGCAGATTTCAAGTTCTAAAAACTTTTAACCGCTCCACGAAGGCCTGCAAACTTTAACTTTAAACTACCTCTTATAAACCGCCTCATCATAATTAACCAGTGTACTGGCCACTACAGTAAGAGCAGCCAGTTGCGGTTCTTCCAAAGTGTTGTCTTTTTTGTAATCACCTACCGTCAGCAGTTCAGCAGCACTCTGCGGATCTTCCCGGAAAATGGCCAGTTCTTCTTCAAAAAGCTGTTTCAGCAAGGCCATCTCCCGCTGATCCGGTTCACGGCTGGTAAGGGTTTTGAAACCAAAGCGTATCTGCTCGTCAGTGGCTGCCCCACCTTCTTTGATCATACGCTCTGCCAGCAGGCGGGCGGCTTCTACGTACTGAGGATCATTCAGCAGCACCAAAGCCTGTAAGGGTGTATTAGTGGCCTGCCGCTTGACGGTACACAGATATTTTTCTGAAGCATCAAAGCTGATCATAGAGGGCGGCGGCGAACTCCGCTTCCAGATGGTGTACAGCCCACGTCGATAAAGATTTTTGCCGGTATCCTGCACATAAACAGTGGCATTTCTTGTTGCTAGTTCTTTCCAAAGACCTTTAGGCTGGTATGGCTTTACACTCGGACCGCCTATGGTATCATTGAGCAAGCCGCTCGCTGCCAGGGCATTGTCGCGTATCATTTCGGCAGGCATGCGATAACTGGGCCCCCTGGCAATCCATTTATTTTCAGGGTCTAGCTGTCGCTTTTCGGGTTCAGCTACGGATGACTGCTGGTAAGTCGCCGACATCACCATCAGCCTGAGCAAGTGCTTCACATCCCAGCCGGATTCCTGAAATTCCACCGCCAGCCAGTCCAGCAGTTCGGGGTGGGAGGGGAGTTCTCCCTGGTTACCGAAGTCGTTGTAGGTTTTGACCAGTCCCCTGCCGAAGAGCAGTTGCCAGTAGCGGTTTACCGCCACGCGAGCCGTAAGTGGATTATCCTTATGAATCAGCCACTGAGCTAGTCCTAGGCGGTTGCGGGGTAAGTCCTCCGGGAAAGGCATGATCACCTCAGGTGTATTTGGCTGCACTTCTTGCGTAGGTGCATCGTAAGCGCCCCGATCCAGGATGAAGGTCTTGCGAGGATGGCTACGTTCCTCCATGATCATCACCTCCGGCTGGGCGCTGAGAATTTCGTTTGCTTTGCCCCGCTCTTTGGTGAGTTGGGCAAAATACTTTTGGTAGTCAACGTGGAAACGTTGCAAATAATAGTGTATCAGTTCATCCTGCTCATCATCCGTCATGAAAGACCCCAGTTGACCTGCTTTACCATTCAGATGCGCTACTTCAGGTGCACTAAGAGCTTTGTCAAATACGGCAAACTCATCCACAATGGCACCGTCCAGTGATTCTTCAAAGCGCTTGCCGATGCGCAGGTTACCACTGCCGCCCCAACTGTCTTTTTTCTTTCCGTAATAGACAATGCTTTGTTCCAGATGATCATTTATGATAGTTAAAGCTAATTTTTCACCATCCAGGTAAATGTTGACACCCTCAGCTTTGCTGGAGCCGTCGTAGGTCAATACCAGGTGATGCCATTGATTTTTCTGCAAAGCTTTCTTGCTGTGTACTTCAATGCCATTGGCTGGGAAAGTGTGCATCAGGCTGGCAGAGAGTGTGCCATCTTCTCTGAGCATGAGGTCATAGCCCCGATTGCCGTTGAACAGCCCACCCGAACGGGAAAAGATCGGCCCTTCCAGGCTGTCTTTAAGGATATTAACCCAGATACTGACGGTAAAAGGCTGGTGGCGGTCAAACCAGCCAATCTCCTTGCCCACATCCACAAAGCTGTCACCGAGCAGTTTCAGGCCTTTGCCAAATCTGGCCTCGACGATTTCCGGCTCTTTATCTTTCTGTGTCACTACCATATCTGCCGGCAATGCTTTATTAGCCAGGTTTTTGAACTTGTTTTCCACCGGCCCATCCAGCGGATAATGCCCCAGAGGCTTTGTGAGGCTAATGGCAGCCTCATCGGCTTGTGAAGCCAGCCAATTTTGAAAATCTTCCTGGTAATTTTCAGGAGCTGTTTTAGCTTCCAGTTCAGCGATTTTTTCCTGTACAAAAGCCAGTTGTTCTTCCGCTTCTTTATCTGTCAGTATGAGGGTAGGGCTGGCTTCGCCCATATAGGGAATCTGACCGGTTTCATTCACATTGTTGAAGAATGCATACAACTCAAAATATTCTTCCTGCGCAATAGGGTCATACTTGTGATCGTGGCAGCGGGCGCACTCTATGGTCAGGCCCATGATGCCTGTACCCAGGGTATTGGTACGGTCGGCTACATATTCTACCCGGTATTCTTCAGAAACGATACCTCCCTCCTGGCTCTGCAGGTGATTGCGGTTGAAACCCGTTGCTAGTTTCTGTTCATGCGTGGCATTGGGCAGCATATCTCCAGCCATCTGCCATAGGACGAACTGGTCGTAGGGCATGTTTTTGTTGAAAGACCTGATTACCCAGTCGCGCCAGGGCCACATATTGCGCATACCATCGTCCTGGTAGCCGTGGCTGTCGGCATAGCGGGCTAAGTCCAGCCACTCAGAAGCCATACGCTCACCGTACTGGGGAGAAGACAGCAGGCGATCTACCGCTTTTTCATAAGCATCGGGAGACTTATCTGCCATAAAAGCGTTGACTTCTTCTACCGTAGGTGGCAGGCCGGTAAGGTCAAAGGCAAGTCGGCGCAGCAGGGTGGATTTCTTTGCTTGTGGAGCAGGTTCCAATTGATTTTCCTCCATTTTAGTCAGCACAAAACGGTCAATGTCATTTTTTACCCAGGCAGCATCGGCTACTTCTGGAGGCGTAGTTTTTTCGGGCTTGATAAATGACCAATGCGGTTTGTACTCGGCTCCCTGCTCAATCCA
>JBKHDR010000031.1:0-43387 GCA_046541235.1 Cyclobacteriaceae bacterium
CCCGGCATTCACCACGTGATGGCCCGTACCATCAAGGATATTTTCTGCCGCTACAAGACCATGCAGGGCTTCCAGGTGAAGCGCAAGGGTGGCTGGGATACGCACGGCCTGCCGGTAGAACTGCAGGTGGAGAAAGAACTGGGCATCACCAAGGAAGACATCGGAAAGAAAATCTCCGTAGAAGACTACAACCAGAAGTGCCGCGAGGCGGTGATGAAATATAAAAGCCAGTGGGACGACCTGACCCGCAAAATGGGCTACTGGGTAGACCTGGACGATCCCTACGTCACTTTTGAGCGGGATTACATGGAGACCCTCTGGCACCTGCTCAAGAAATTTTATGATAAAGGACTACTCTACAAGGGCTATACCATACAGCCTTACTCGCCCAAAGCGGGTACCGGCCTCAGTTCGCACGAACTCAACCAACCAGGCTGCTACCGGGAGGTAAAGGATACCTCCATCACTGCCCAGTTCAAAATCGCCGGTACGGAAAATGACTACCTGCTGGCCTGGACCACCACACCCTGGACGCTTCCCGCCAACTCGGGTATCGCTGTGGGTGAGAAAATTGAATATGTCAAAGTCAGAACTTATAATCCCTATACTCACCTGCCTGTAAATGTGATCCTGGCAAAGGACCGTATGGGAGAGTATTTCAGCAAGAAGGCGGAAGGCATCAGCGTGGATAGCTACCAGCCCGGCGACAAACATATTCCTTACGAAATCATAGATACCTTCTCAGGCAAAGACCTGGTAGGGCTGAAGTACGAGCAATTGCTGCCTTACGTGCCCCTGCCTGACCCGGCTTTCACGGTCATTGCCGGCGATTTTGTGACTACCGAAGACGGTAGCGGCCTGGTACACCTTGCCAAAACCTTTGGTGCGGACGACTTTCGCACACTGGAGCAGCACGGCATTCCCGGTATCATGGTGAAAGATGAAAACGGTAACGATACGCCTATTGTCAACCGGCAGGGCCGCTTTGTGGCTGAGATTACCGACTTCGCCGGTATGCCGGTCAAAAACTATGACGATGAGGATGAGAACGATCCTGATTATAAATCTACTGACGTCAAGATTGCCATTAAGCTAAAGGAGGAGAACAAAGCCTTTAAGGTGGAAAAATTTGTCCACTCCTACCCGCACTGCTGGCGTACCGACAAGCCGGTGCTTTATTACCCGCTGGACTCCTGGTTCATTAAAACTACTGCGCTCAAGGAGCGACTGATGGAGTTGAACAATACCATCAACTGGAAACCGGCCTCTACCGGTACCGGGCGCTTCGGCAACTGGCTGGAAAACCTGGTAGACTGGAACCTGAGCCGTTCCCGCTACTGGGGAACGCCCCTGCCCATCTGGCGCACTGAGGATGGAAGCGAGGAAAAATGTATTGGCTCCGTAGCTGAATTGAAAGCCGAGGTAGAAAAAGCCAATGCCGCCTTCGCCGATGATCAGGAACTCGTAGAAAAAAATAAGGAAGCCCTGGCCAAAGAAGACCTGCACCGCCCCTACGTAGACTACATCACGCTGGTGAGCGAGAGCGGTGAGAAAATGTACCGCGAAGCCGACCTGATAGATGTATGGTTTGACTCCGGGGCCATGCCCTATGCGCAGTGGCATTATCCTTTTGAAAATGAAGCTGTTTTTGAAGCCAACTACCCGGCAGACTTCATTTCTGAGGGCGTAGACCAGACCCGCGGCTGGTTCTTTACCCTGCATGCCATCGCCGGGATGCTGTTCGACAGTGTGGCTTTCAAAAATGTGGTATCTACCGGCCTGGTGCTGGACAAGAACGGCAATAAAATGTCCAAACGCCTGGGCAATGCAGTAGATCCTTTTATGACCCTGGACCTGCAGGGACCGGATGCGACCCGCTGGTACATGATCTCCAATGCTAATCCCTGGGACAACCTCAAATTTGACCTGGAGGGCGTAAACGAGGTACAGCGCCGCTACTTTGGCACACTACAGAATACCTATTCCTTCTTCGCGCTTTATGCCAACCTGGATGGCTTTACCTATGCCGAAGCGGATGTGCCCCTGGCCGAAAGAACCGAAAGTGACCGCTGGATCATCTCCAAGCTCAACAGCCTGGTGCAGCAGGTGGCTGCTGCCTACGATGAGTACGAGCCTACCCGGGCGACCCGCCTCATCACGGACTTTACCATAGACGACCTGAGCAACTGGTACGTGCGTCTCAACCGCAAGCGCTTCTGGCAGGGACAGTACGGTAAAGACAAGCAGGCGGCCTACCAGACCCTCTACACCTGCCTGCTCACCATCGCTAAACTGTCGGCCCCGGTGGCCCCTTTCTACAGCGAAAGACTCTATCGCGACCTGAATGGCATCACGCAGAAAGAAACCGCAGAGTCGGTTCACCTGGCAGATTTCCCCGAAATGGACGAGTCAGCGGTGGACAAAGAACTGGAAGCACGCATGCAGATGGCGCAGACTGCCTCCTCGCTGGTACATTCTCTGCGCAAGCAGCATACGATCAAGGTGCGGCAGCCGTTATCCAAAATACTGGTTCCCGTCCTGAGCCAAGAATTCAGGGAAAGGGTGCAATCTGTAGAGAAACTGATCCTTTCGGAAGTAAATGTGAAGGAGATCGAGTACATAGATGATGCATCCGGTGTACTGGTCAAAAAGATCAAGCCAAATTTCCGCAAGCTGGGTAAAGAATACGGGCCTAAGATGAAGGAAATCACAGCAGCGGTCGGTAAAATGGGGCAGGAGGAGATTAACAAGCTGGAGCGCGATAATCGCTACGAACTGACCCTCTCGGACCAGACTGTTACGCTGACTATGGAGGATGTGGAGATTACTTCGGAGGATATACCCGGCTGGTCGGTGGCCCGTGAGGGAAATATCACCGTAGCGCTGGATATCACGGTTACGGATGAACTGAAGAAGGAAGGCCTGGCCCGCGACCTGGTGAACCGCATTCAGAACCTACGCAAAGATATGGGGCTGGAGGTGCAGGACAAAATTCATATCAAAGTAGAAAAAGATGGCTCTTTGATGAATGAGGCTATCCAAAAACATAAAGATTATATCTGTACGGAAACTCAGGCACTGAGCCTGGATGTTGTTGAAAAGTTAGCTGAAGACGCCAGCCTGTTAGACCTGGATGATCAGCAAGTACGTATCAAAATTGAGGCTTAATAAGGTGCGGCTCAGGCTGTGCCTTTAACCAAAATATCAGTGAAATATTACAAGTATTACCTTCTGAGTCTGGGGATCATTATACTGGACCATGTAGTCAAACTGCTGGTCCATTTTAACATGGAGATGGGCATTGTAGGCCAGATTCCCGTGTTTGGTGACTGGTTTAAGCTGCACTATACTTTGAATCCCGGTATGGCCTTTGGGATGCAGATCGGCTCAGAATACGGCAAACTCATCCTTACGGTATTTCGCCTGCTGGCCATGGTGGGTATTGGCTATTACCTCTACATGCTGGCCAAAAAAGGCGTTCATCAGGGGCTCCTCTGGTCGGTGGCGCTGATACTGGGAGGAGCTATCGGCAATGTCATTGACAGTGCCCTCTATGGCGTGCTGCTTGACAATGCCCCCTATGATGCGGCTACCCCCTGGTTTCACGGACAGGTCATTGACATGTTTTATGTAGATATCTGGGAGGGACGCGTGGCCGACTGGGTACCCATCTGGGGAGGTGAATATATGGCGCTCTGGCCGATTTTCAATATCGCGGATGCTTCCATTTTTGTAGGCGTAGCCATCATCCTGGTAATGCAGAATAAATTCTTCGGTGAAGAAGAGCATGCTGAGGATGAAGTAGAAGCAACTGCATCTCAGCAAAGACTGGAGAATCAATCTAACTAAGCTGAGTGGCCCTTTGGTCAGGTTTTTTATTTCTTAGTCATTCTCATGGAACCTGCTACTCTTCTGATCATCATCGTGGCGATTGTCAGCCTTGACTTTGTGCTGGAACAGGTACTGGACTACCTGAACCGTCGACATAAGAAGGCTGAGCTTCCTGATGAGTTGCGGGATATTTATGATGAAGAAAAGTACCGCAAATCGCTGGCTTACCAGCAGGCTAGGGGGCGTTTCCATACTATTACTTCCACCTTTAGTTTTGTGCTAAGCCTGGTGCTGTTGCTTAGCGGCCTGTTCGGCTGGCTGGATACGCAGCTACGTCCGTATTTTGGGGATCCGATCTGGCTCGCCCTGGCCTACTTTGGCGTGCTTTATCTTGCTTCCGACCTGCTGACCATTCCTTTTCAGCTTTACAGTAATTTTGTCATTGAGCAAAAGTTTGGGTTCAACAAGATGAGCCTGGGTACCTTCTGGACAGATAAGTTAAAAGGCTACCTGCTGACTGCTCTGCTGGGAGGGGCTTTGGGCTATGTGTTCCTTTACCTGGTGACTGAGATTGGGCGGGATTTCTGGCTCTACTTCTGGGGCATTGCTGCGATGGTAATGGTGCTGCTCAACATGTTCTACACCAGCATTTTTGTGCCCCTCTTTAACAAGCTCAGGCCGCTGGAAGAAGGTGAACTGAGGCAGGCCATTGAAGCCTACAGCCAGAAAGTGAATTTCCCAATCAAAAATGTATTCGTCATAGATGGCTCTAAACGTTCTTCCAAGTCCAATGCCTTTTTTTCCGGCATCGGCAGGCAAAAGAAAGTAGTCCTTTATGATACGCTCATAGAAAATCATACTACTGAAGAACTGGTGTCGGTCATTGCCCATGAGGTAGGGCATTACAAAAAGAAGCATATCATCTCCGGTATGCTGTTTTCTGTGCTACAGCTGGGCTTTACCCTTTATCTGCTCTCTCTGCTGATTTTTAACGAATCGCTTTCGCTGGCATTAGGCGCTGATCAGATGGCAGTGCATCTCAACCTGATTGCTTTTGGTATTCTCTTTTCACCTATCAGTACCCTGACCGGACTGCTGATGAACGTATGGAGCCGTAAAAATGAGTACGAAGCAGATGCCTATGCAGCCAATACTTATCGGAGTTCTGCATTGCAGGAAGCTCTTAAAAAGCTATCGGTGCACAACATGAGCAATCTCTACCCTCATCCCTGGTACGTATTCTTTCACTATTCTCATCCTCCGCTCCTCAAGCGACTCAGGGCCATCCGGATGACATCCGCAGCCTGAACCTCTTTATGTCGCTCCCCCGGGCCGCTTTAGCCCTCAAAACTTACACACTACAGTTTTGACCTTAAATCCACTTTAGGCTGGCGCCAAATATCTCTAGCTTTCGGTTGTGTTTGAATAGGCTGAAAAGCCTCATATCAAGTCGTAATCATTAACTGTAGACTATGAAAAGAGCGTTTGACCACGATGCAGCAGCGCAGTGGGCCGGTAAGCATACGCCGACTGTAAGTAAAAAAAACCACATGAAACACCTCAGCATGCATATTTTATGGCTATTTGTCTGGTGCATTACGTGCTTCTCTTCATCCCTGATGGCACAAGGTTCGGATGATGCCCTCGTTGACCGGGCCGATAAGTTTTTTGAATTAGCTAAAAATTATGAGGCAGCCCTGCCGCTCTATCAGCAGGCTGTAGACAACGGGGTGTCAGATCCACTGGTACATTACCGTTTGGGGGTCTGCTACGCATATGCCCCACAACTTAACGATCAGTACAAAGGTTTGCCCTACCTGGAGAATGCTTTGAGCCGGAAAGAGGGTAGCAAGGTGCCTGAAGAGGTACACTATTTCCTTGGGCAGATGTATCATAAAGATATGCAGATACAGAAAGCCATTACCCACTACGAAAAATACCTCAAAACTATCCCCGCCAGTGAAAAAGACCACCGGGAAGAGGTGCAGCGACAATTACAGATCAGCAAGAATGCGCTCTTCCTCATCAGCGAGAACAAAGGTATCGTGATCCGCAGCTTTGAGGGTATCAATTCAGGGTACACAGAATACAACCCCCTGGTAACCGCCGACGAAAGTATGATGGCATTTACCGCTGTAAGAGAGGAAAGAGGTCGTATGGTAGAAAAAATACTGGTTTCTTACCGCAAGGGAGGTCAATGGGCCACTCCAGAAGTGCTGGAAGTAAATTCCAAATTTAATGTAGGTACGGCGGGTATTTCGCCCGACGGACAGGAGATGCTGATCTTTATAGGAGGGGAGAACAATACCGGGAATATTTATACTATCAAAAAATCAGGCAAAGGCTGGTCTACGCCAGTTACCATTGGCGACCGTATCAATTCCCGGAACATGGAGACTACGGCCAGTATTACGCCTAATGGCAAGACGCTCTATTTTGCCAGTAACCGTCCTGGCGGCTTTGGAGGTATGGACATCTACAAATCAGAGCGCATGGCAGATGGTAGCTGGGGTACGCCGGTTAACCTCGGACCTGAAATCAATACACCTCATAATGAGGATGCCCCCTTTATCCATCCTGACAGCAAGACCCTGTTCTTTACTTCCAATGGGCATAACACCATGGGAGGCAGCGATATTTTCAAAAGCTACAGCGTAGGCGGTAAGTGGAGAAAGCCAGAAAACCTGGGCTATCCTGTTAATACGCCTACGGATGATAACTATTTCACCCTGACAGCCAATGGCAAGATGGGCTACTTCTCCTCTGAGCGTAAAGGAGGCAAAGGTGGTCAGGACATTTATTACTTTGAGATGCCCGAAAGTGAAGCCAACATACCTCTGACCCTCATCAAAGGACGTATCCTGGCTGGTGAAGAACTGGCCGCCGTACCCACTGAAATCAAAGTAGTGGATGTGGAAGCCAACCAGAAGATTGACTATGTCTACAATCCTGACAAAGAGACGGGCAACTACCTGATCATCCTGCCTCCCGGACGTAACTACGACCTTATCATTGAGTCGGAGGGCTATCTGCCTTATACGGTCAACGTGAACATTCCCAACCAGGATTATTTTTATGAACTGTACCAGGAAATTCACCTGAAGCCCATCAAGCAGTTTGATGTAGTGGTGGGGCAGGAGGTAAGTGTGAAAAATGCTTTCTACGATGTGCATGGTAAGTCGCAGACTACCGTAAGGCAGGCCAATGAAGCCATGCTAGTGCAGAGCGACAGCCTGGACCTGTACGATATGATGGAATCTATCATCGCCGCCACTGATACTACTGCCTTTGAATACCTGCTGGACCTGATGTACAAGACCAACCCGATAGAAGATGTTGATTTTGAAGCCCTGAATAGCGAAAAAGTTGAGTCTGCCGGTGTTTCCTATTTCTATGATGAAACCGGTGAAGATGACCTGATCGCCAAAAAAGTGGGTAACGAGACAGTGTATTCACTGCCGACCTTCTATGTAACGGAAGAAGCGATTAAGCAGAAAAACCGCAAAGAAGTAAAATCTAACTATGATAAAACTCTCTTGAGTAAATCCTGGAAGATCTATTTTGAAGCAGGTCAAAGTAAAATGGAAGATAAATACAAGAGCGATCTTCAGGCGGTGGCAGAATCCCTGCAGAAACACCCTGATCTGGGCATTGAAATCTCCGGTTACGCTTCGCCTGAAGGTGATGAGGTGACCAACCGCAGGCTGTCTAATGAGCGTGCCATAGAGGTGCTCAACCACTTTAACCAGCGGGGTATCGTAAGAAGGCGTATCATTGCCAGAGGCTATGGTGCTACCTCCAGCGAAAAGAGCAATGCAGAAGAAAGCCGCCGTGTGGAAGTGCGTTTGGTAGATATCAACCAGTACGGAAAATAAAAGTAAAAACGCCAGAACTAAAGGACCGGATGCTAGGCGACATCCGGTTTTTTATTTTACATAAAGCTCACATCTTCGGTAAAAGGTACCTTCATGAGGCTTTCCAGTGCTTTCTCGGCTGGCATATCTTCAAAGAGTACCCGGTAGAGCATACGAGTGATGGGAGCCGCTACCTGGTAATGATCAGCTAGTTGCTTTACAATCCTGGTGGTGTTGACTCCTTCAGCCAGTTCTTCCATATTTTGCATAATCTGGTTCAGGTTTTCGCCCTGCGCCAGGCGGTAGCCCACCGTAAAATTGCGGCTGTGCCTGCTGAAGCAGGTAGCCACCAGGTCGCCTACACCGGCCAGCCCAATGAAAGCTTCAATATTGCCTCCCAGTGCTTTGCCCAGGTAAATCATCTCTACCATGCCCCGGCTGATAAGCAGCGCACGGGCATTTTCGCCCATGCCCAGGCCGCTGAGAATACCCGATGCGATAGCAATCACATTTTTGAGAACGCCGCTGAGTTCTATACCGATCAGGTCGCTGTTACCATACACCTGAAAGCGTGGCGTCCGGAGTAGTTTTTGTCCAATACTAATAACTTCATCAAAGCGGCTGGCAACCACGGTAGCAGCCGGTTGTCCTTCTCCCAGTTCACGGGCCAGGTTAGGCCCTGCCAGGCATCCTACCCTCACTACTACACTTTCCTCCCTGATCACTTCGCTCATGGTCCGTACGTTTTCCCGGCTGAGGGGCGCATTGGTCTGCTGTCTTACATCCAGCCCTTTGGTACCGTGTATCAGGATATGAAAAGGTCGGAGAAAAGGAGAAATATCTATAATTGATTGCCGGAAGCCTGAAGAAGAAACGATGGGAAAAATCACCTGGCACTGATCAGCCAGCTGTTCCATGTCATTGGTTGGGATGACCTGCTCATGTAGCTCGTAAGGTCCCCTTGCGCGAGTGGCATGCATTTCTTCTACCACCTCCGGCCGGCGGGCATAAAGCAGTACAGGACTGTTTTCGGCCAGGATGTTGGCGATCACGGTTCCAAAACTTCCTGCGCCTAATACACCCACATATATATTATTCTTCAACTACTTGTTTTTTAATTGGCACTTTGAAAAACTTTTCCAGACCGTAGCCTTCCATACGGTTATGATAATAATAAAGGGCATTCAGGTCATGAGTGATGATATTGCCATCTTTATCCTTCAAAAGGGGGCGGCGTGAATGATAAAGGCCCACATTATCCAGCCCATGTGCAATGGCCAGATCCAGTTCCTGCTTCAGGTGAGGGGCTACATCTACCTTACCGGCATGGTGTAAACGAAATACTTCCTCTCTCAGTTGGGCAAAAGAAGCCCGGTATTCATCGTAAGGAATCAGCTGTTCTTCGCTGGGCAGGCGCAGCAGGTTATACAGGTCAAGATAAGGGTACTGCTGCCTGATCATCCGGAAAGCCGTATAGGCAGTCAGGTGGCTGGCAAACACCCGGTTGTACTGCTGATAGGAGCGGAGAATGGCATCGCCCAGCATGCGGGTATATTCACTTTCACGCTGTTTGTCCCGGGTAATTTGTTTACCGCTGCAAAAGTACTCCCGCATACTGATGGGGTCTCCCTGGCGGTTGAGGCTGCGCCCCTCATCATCCACATAATTCCCGATCATATCCATGGCACGGCCAAAGCTTACTGATATGTCAGAACCCTTGGTGAAAAACTGAAAAAGAAACTTGATGATTTTGGTAGAGGTAGAAAATTCATCGCTTTCAATATAATACCTTTCCTGACCTTCCTGCTTCAGATAATCTCTGATGAGGCTGGGAGCTTCCAGCACAAAGTGATAATTCAGTACCACCGGTACTACAAAAATTTTCTCAGCAGGCTTGCCGCTTTTTTCGCTCTCTTCGTAGTTAAGGCGTTGAGCTTCCATGGCGGTACCCAGCAGTCCCAGCTTAAGTTTATCTTCCAGCTTGCCGGAGCGGGAGCGGGTTCCCCCCGGAAAGAAAAGGCTGTGGCATCCCCAGCGGATGGCCTGCCGGGAATAGGATTTCAGGGTTTCAACATAAATTTCGTTCTTTTTCCTGCGGTCTACTTTGTAAGCCCCCAGGCTGTTCATGAAGTAGGCGAAGATGTCAATGTTGAAAAGATTGAGTCCGGCTCCATAAATAAAGGGGGGTAGCCCCAACTCATGAATGACCCAGCCGATCAGGATAGAATCCAGGTTGCTGAAATGCGTAGGGACCATCACAATAGTGCCTTTTTGCGCCAGGCTGCGTAGCTGCTCGATCTCACCGGTAATGTTGATCTTGTCTCTGAGCGTATACTGGTTGCTAAACAGCGAGCGAACTCCCTTTACCCTGGAGGCATTCAGCAGGCGTGAAAAGCCAAAAGTGACTACATTGCGGGCTACCCGGTAAGAAGTGGGCTTAAAAGTACTGGAAATCTCATTGGCATAGCGGGTCACGATTTCTTTCATGATCTGCCGGGCCTGCTCCAGCTTCCAGGCCTGTAGAGCATTTATGTTATTTGAGCGGGCCGATATACTGACCAATTGACTCTTGATGTTCCTCCAGAAAGATTCCTCATCCTCAGGGTCTACCGCCCAGGGATTCTGGCTGATCCGCAGCCGCTCGCGGTAGAGCGTCGTCTCCAACTCATCAATCAGGTCTTCCAGTCGGGGGGCTTCTTCCAGCAGGCGGTCCATACTGGTCTGTATGACTTCCTCTAAGAATTTCTTCTGGTTACGGCTCATCTGTACTACCGGCCAGTGCTTGCGGGTCGGTAGGATGGGCTCATAGCCGCTGATGGTTTTCCTTCTCTTTGGGAGTAACTTCATAGTATCACTAGCTCAAAAAATGCGGAACGCACTGCATAATATAAAAAAAAGCAGTCAAAAGGCTTTTGCTACTGTAAAATTGTGTTTTTAAGGTTGCTGATTTTTGTTGTGTCAACACTTTGCATCGTAGCGGGTTTAATTATTTGCTAAAGATAATCCTTAACTTCAGCAAGCTTTTTTATGAATCTGGTATTCACTTTTTTAACGCTACAGAATTATGGCTTCATCTCTCAATGTTGCACAAAAACTTATTGAATCCCACCTGGTTGAGGGTGAAATGCGGCCCGGAAAGGAAATCGGCATCAAAATAGACCAAACCCTCACCCAGGACGCTACCGGTACCCTCGTCATGCTGGAACTGGAATCTATGGGTATAGACCGGGCTCAAACCGACGTATCGGTACAGTATGTAGACCACAACCTGCTGCAAACTGATTTTAAAAATGCTGATGACCACGTTTTCCTTAAGTCTGCCGCGGCCAAATTTGGTATCTGGTACAGCCGTCCGGGCAATGGCGTAAGTCACCCTGTGCACATGGAGCGCTTCGGCGTACCCGGCAAAACCCTGGTAGGCTCCGACAGCCATACCCCTGCCGGAGGCGCCCTGGGCATGCTGGCCCTGGGAGCCGGTGGTTTGGATGTGGCTTTTGCCATTGCCGGTGAGCCGCTTTATTTCAAAATGCCTAAAGTGCTGGGTGTCAAACTGAGCGGTAAGCTGCCTGCCTGGGTAAGTGCCAAGGATGTAGTGCTGGAGATGCTGCGCCGCTACGATGTAAAAGGTTGCCGAGGTATGATCATAGAATACTATGGTCCCGGACTTAATTCACTGAGAGCCATGGACCGGCACGTAATTGCCAATATGGGCACCGAACTGGGTGCTACGACTACGGTTTTTCCTTCAGACGAGGAAGTAAAGCGCTTCCTTAAATCACAGGGCAGGGAAGAGGCCTGGAGCGAACTGCTGCCCGACAAAGATGCTCAATATGATGAACATGATGAGATCGTGCTGGATGAGCTGGTACCGCTCATCGCCTGCCCCAGCAGCCCCGGCAATGTGGTGGAAGTGAGAGAAGTAGAAGGCAGGCCGGTACACCAGGTAGTGATCGGCTCATCGGCCAACCCTGGGTTCCGCGATTTCTGGGTGGTCAGTGAGATCGTGAAAGGCAAAACTGCCAACGCTGACGTTTCTTTTGATGTCAACCCTACCTCCCGGCAGATGATTGAGAACCTTTCTGCCAGCGATGCTTTCAAAAACCTCATCCATGCCGGAGCGCGCTTTCACCAGGCAGGCTGTATGGGCTGTATTGGTATGGGACAGGCACCGGCTACCGGCAAGATCAGCCTGAGAACCATGCCCCGAAATTTCCCGGGCCGCTCCGGTACGCTGGATGACCAGGTATATCTCTGTAGCCCCGAAACCGCTGCTGCCGCTGCCCTGACTGGTAAGATCACCGACCCGCGTGACCTGTCAGATATTTATGATATGGAGTTTCCCACATATGCGCCTGCCGAAAAAGAAATTATTAATACTGACCTGCTGGTAGAGCCGCCGGAAAACGGCCATGTGGTGGACCTGGAGAAAGGGCCCAATGTAAAGTCCCTGCCTGATTTTAATGAACTGGAAAGTGAGTACAAGGTGCCAGTGCTGCTGAAAATGGAGGATAACATTAGTACTGATGAGATTTTAAGGGCCGGGGCTGAAGTGTTACCCTTTCGCAGTAACATTCCTGAGATCAGCAAATGGTCCTTTTCTATCATTGATGATACTTTTTATGATCGTGCCAAAGAGGCCCAGCAACAGCATGGTGGGCATGTGGTGGTAGCCGGTGAAAACTATGCTCAGGGCTCCAGCCGGGAGCACGCGGCCCTGGCGCCCAGATACTTAGGTCAGGTAGCCGCCATCGCCAAAAGCTATGCCCGCATAGGCTGGCAGAACCTGGTAAACTTCGGTATCGTACCGCTGGAATTTGTCAATGATGAAGACTACGAAAAATTGAGACAGAACGACATCATCCGTCTGGAAGGCTTAAGGGATGCCCTGGAAAATGGAGAGAATGTCAGGCTGGTTAATGAGAGCAGCGGAGAAGAAATAGGACTAACTTATAACCTAAGCGACCGGCAGGTGCAGGTACTCCTGGCGGGCGGCGTGATCAATTATTTTCGCATGAAAAACGTGGAACAGGAAGCCTGAGCCGCAAATTATAACAGTAAATAGGCAGAAGTAATAAAAAGGAAACCGTCCTGTGTTGTACAAGACGGTTCTGTTTAAGCAGAAGGCTAATAAATCTGCCTTAGTTGAGCTGATGGCGGTACGCCATTTTTCTTATTTCTGTGCGAATATGGTTCCAGGTGTCATTATATGAAACCGCGTAAGAAACGGTATGGTGGATGCCCTTAGGCGAAATATCGCTGACCATCATCCTGTTGTTTTTAGATCTTCTAAGCAAAAATCTCATAGCTTTTATCCTTTTAGTAAGAATATCTTACACAAATATACGTAAGCCGTAAGGATAGTTGCAATATTCTTAGAAAAAAAATAATTATTGATGTAGCTTTCTTACAGCAGTAATTTCACGCAAAAAGGATAAAAAGGTGTCGTAATTAGCGAAAAAACGCTTTTTCCTGAAACCTATAAAAAATAAAACCTCTTAAAAAGAGGTGAAAAAAGTTTAGAAAAGCCAAAAGCTTACACATGATATAAATTATTTGATCGGCGGCTTTGCCATAGCATCATATAATACCTGCTGGATGTTGGTGCGGGTGTTTAATTTATAAAGGCGGGTATTTTCGCGGGTAGGGTGCACACGGTTAGACAGGAACACATACACCAGGTTATACTCAGGGTCAGCCCAGGTAAAGGTGCCGGTAAAGCCGGAGTGGCCAAAACTGGAATCACTGGCGCTGATGGCGGTATTACCATTGGCGCTGCGTTCAAAAGATGGTTTGTCAAAGCCGAGGCCCCGGCGGTTGTTGTTTTCTGGAAACTGATAGCGAATAAATTCCTCCACAGTCTCTTCGCTGATGTAGCGCTGCCCTCCATAAACGCCTTTGTCCATGTACATCTGCATCAGCTTGGCCAGATCGTTGGCATTGGAAAACAGGCCGGCATTGGCAGATACGCCACCCATCATAATAGCGCCTTCATCGTGTACGCTGCCATGTATACCTTCTTTGCGAAAGAAGAAATCATGCTCGGTGGGCACGATATGCTCACTGGGAAATTTTTCTATGGGATTATAGGTAAGAGTAGTAGCGCCCAGGGGCTCATAAAAATTTTCGTTGATGTAGGTCAGGTAATCCTCCCCGCTGAGTTCTTCCACGATGGTAGGCAGGAGGTAGAAGAGCAGGCCAGAATACAGGTATTCAGCTTTCTCCTCCAGAGGAGATTTTTTGATAGCCCTGAATATCTTCTTTTTGTAATTTCTGTGCAGCCAGAGGTTGTCAGTCACTTTTACAGGAAAACGGGCCGAGGAATCTTCCTTGAAGGTAAACCAGCGAAAGCTGCCGTTCTTCCTCAGCGTACTCTGCCAGTAAGGAATCCAGGGTTTGAACCTTGCCTGATGCGCCAGGATGTCGCGGAAAGGGACATCCGCTTTGTTAGAGTTCCGGTAATAAGGCAGATAGTCGTCTATACTGGCATCCAGGTCAAATTTTCCCTCATCGTGCAGCTTCATAATGGCTGGCAGGGCAGAAGAAATTTTGGAAATAGAAGCCAGGTCATAGAGATCGGTTTTCTCCACCTTTACGGTGTCAAAATAAGAATGCTCGCCATAAGCTTCGTAAAAAATTACTTTCTTATCCTTAGCTACCAGCACCTGTCCGCCGGGAATAGCCTTGGCGTTAATAGCTTCCCACATCAGTGAATCAATGCCAGCGCGCAGCATTTCGCCATTTATACCGGCGTCTTCGGGCAGGGTGTAGTTAAAGCGAATGTCTCCTGTCACGTCCATGCCTGCACCCAGGGCAAACTTATCGCCTACACTGACCGGCAGGCGTCCATTGGCACTGATGCCACCGAAAATCAGCTGAGCAGCCAGTTCCTGTGCATCGGTATTGTCCTGGTAAGCCATAATCAAGCCGTCGGCCTGCTCCACCTGCTTGAGCTTGTTGAGCACATAAGGGTTTTTGAAAACGGAAATGATGCTGTTATCCATCTGCGCCAGTTCGCCGACGAACTGCATCATAGGGGCAGAAAACTTGATGCTGTTGCGGGGAAACTTGCTATCGTCGTGTACGGCGGCAATCACCAGGTCGTAGTTTTTCAGCTTATCTTTTACCTCCTGCACCTGAGCGGCGGTGGCTTTATCATCCAGGATGAAGCTGCGCACCTGGGTGTAATTGTTCAGCATCTTCTGGAAAGGCGTTACCCGGCTGGCACCCAGCGATACAGAAGCGATCTGCAGGGTATCCAGGCGGCGGATGGGCATCAGCTCATTTTCATTGGCCAGTACGGTAAGTGCAGCCTCCATCAGCTTACGGTTGAGCAATTCGGCAGTAGGCGTGTTCATCTCATTGGCAATATCGCTGACCTTTACCGGTGCATACTCATTCAGCCCTACCCAGCGCTTGACAGCCAGCATTTTACGGGCGCGGCGGTCAACTTCCTCCTGAGAAATCAGCCCCTGGTCTATGGCTTTTTTGACTTCCACGATGGTTTTGGATACGTCTTCGGTAAACTCCAGCAGGTCATTACCGGCAAGGATGGCATCTTTGTCAACCACGCCCGGCTGGTTACCAGCCGTTACGCCTTTCATGTTCATGGCATCAGTTACTACTAAGCCCTCAAAACCCAGTTCGTCTTTCAACAAACCACTGACAATAGGCTTGGACAAAGTAGAAGGCAGTCCTTGGGTGGGGTCAAGAGCGGGGATGTTGAGGTGGGCCACCATAACCCCTCCGACACCACTTTCTATAAGCTGACGAAATGGATACAGTTCCAGCGAATCCAGGCGGACGCGGCTGTGGTTGATCTGCGGTAATGCATAGTGCGAATCGGTATCGGTATCTCCGTGGCCAGGAAAATGCTTGGCGGTAGTGAGGATAGCTTCATCCTGCATGCCCTTCATATAGGCAATACTCTTGCGGGCTACATTGTATTTATCTTCGCCAAAGGATCGGAAATTAATCACCGGGTTAGCCGGATTGTTATTGACATCCACTACCGGGGCAAAATTGACCTGCATACCCGCTCTTTTCATCTGGCGGGCTACTTCTTTCCCCATCTGGTAGAGCATATCATCATCCTGTATGGCGCCCAGCGTCATCTGGAAAGGAAAGCTGATGGTGCTATCCAGGCGCATACCGATACCCCATTCGGCATCCATGGCAATCAGCAGGGGTACTTTGGAGGCTGCCTGCAGGTCGTTGATCATGCGGGCCTGGCGGCCGGGTCCACCCTGGAAGAAGATCAGTCCACCAATCTTCTGTTCTGTGATCATCTTCATGAGTTCCTGCTGGTGGGCAGCATCCCGGTTAGAGTAGGCCGCCACCATGATCAACTGGGCGATGCGCTCCTCCGGGCTAAGCGTGTTGAAGACAGAGTCTACCCAGGCGCTGTTGGTGTATTTGAGGAAAGGAGGTGCTTCCTGTGCAGTGACAAAAAAGGTAAGCAGGCCCAGACAGCCTGACAGGACAATTCGTTTGAAGTTCATGCGAAAATGTTGAGGTTCAGTGCGGAAATAAAAATTTCCGGTAAAATAACGAAATCTGCCGGTCAATATTAGAAAAAGAAGGAAAGTGTGGTAGTGTAAAGTTCCGCAGAGACTATTGGCAACAGATAATTGGTTATATTGAAGGTGTGTAAAATGAAAAGCCTTATGGAAGCAGAAATCAGTGTAGAAAAGGTATCAGTAGAAGATTACCTGGCAGCCGAGCGCAAAAGCGAAATCAAACATGAATATATTGACGGAACCCTCTTCCCTATGTCAGGCGCAAGCTATTTTCATACAATTATTTGCGGAAACATCATCCGCATACTAGGTAACCTTATCCTTAAAAAGGAATTGACCATTCATGGTAGTGACTTACGCGTGGCCGCTGCGGAAGGAAGAAAATATTACTACCCGGATGTAGTATTGATTGACGGGGAACCCGTATTTACTGACCCTCATTCAGATACCATTACCAATCCTTCCATTATCTTTGAAGTGCTTTTTAAGAGTACCGAAGGGTATGATCGGGGCGATAAATTTCAGTCATACCGGATGCTGGAGAGCCTGCAGGCTTACGTGCTGGTAGCGCAGGATAAACCGCTGGTGGAAGTATTTACCAGGAATGCTGACACCCGGCAGTGGGTGCTGAGTGAGGCGAGAGGCACAGAAAGCAGCATCCAACTGCCCCTGCTGGATGCTGATCTGGCTCTGGCAGATTTGTATGCCAAGGTGAAGTTTCCTGTCAGATAAGGAAAATCGTAGCTACTTTAACCTTTCACCCTTGCATACATGAGCTCGTCTACTGTTTTTCCATTTTTTGTAACGTTTTTACGCAGACGAGCCTCTAACTGATAACCTGCTTTCTCCAGCACCCTCCCCGAAGCAGCATTATATTCAAAGATGCCGGCATACATTCTTACGATGTCGTAATTTTCCAGCACGTATTCGGTCAGGGCTTTTACGCAGCGGGTCGTGATGCCCCTGCCCCAGTAAGCTTCACCGAGCCAGTAGCCGATTTCGGCAGTACGGTGGTAAACATCCTGCTTGAAAACCACACCTATACCTCCTACTGCCAGTCCCTCCACTTCAATAGCCAGGTTGAGCATGTGTTGATCTGCATCAGCTACCCTCACCCAGATTTCTGCATCACGCCGGGTGTAAGGGTGAGGGAAGCGGTCACGGACGTTGAGCCATATTTTTTTGTTATTAGCATGTTTCGCCAGAGAGCTCACGTCTTCTGTTTTCCAGGGCCGGATGATCACATCCTCCAGGTTGATCAAGATGTTTTGCTTCATTCCCTGGATTTGATCCATTTAAAGAGGTTTTCGGTGTCTTCTTTTTTGCAGAGTGCCGTGCCCTCATTCATGGTAGCGGCAGTACCGGCGGCCACGCCATAGCGGGCTACATCGGTAAGAGGCATATCTTTAGCAAGGCTCATCACCATGCCAGCTACCATAGAGTCGCCCGCACCTACCGTACTTTTCTTATGTACAGTTGGAGCAGGTATGTAACAAAGCTCTTCTTTTGTGACCAGCATAGCACCTTGCGGGCCCATAGAGACTACAATCACTTCACTTTTACCTTCATCAATGAGCCTTCTCGCCAGGTCCTCTTGCTCAAGCGCGGTAATTGATTGTTTGTTCGTGAGGGCACCCAACTCACCCAGGTTAGGTTTGAGCAGGTACACGCCCTCTTCGGCGGCAGCCAGCAGAGGTTCGCCGGAGGTATCAATGATGCAGCGGGCGTTATTTTTTCGGGCGATGTGGGCCAGCTTAGCCCAGAAGTCGGTAGGCGCACCGGGAGGGAGGCTGCCGCTACCCACCACATAATCGGCCCGCTGGCAGAGATCTTCCATTTGCTCCAGGGCCTGCTGGCACTCTTTTTCACTCACCTCGGCACCGGGCATACCGAAGCGGTATTGCTGCTTATTGGATTTATCAACCACCACAAAATTTTCGCGTGTCCAGTTCTTGATGCTGATGATGTGTTGTTCCACGCCTTCTTCTTTAAGCAAATGCTGCATCACTTCGCCATTAGGGCCGCCGGCCAGGTAGGCACACTTGGCCTTGCCTCCCAGTTTGTTGATAGCCCGGGCTACATTGATACCACCACCACCAGGCTGGTAGTTGGGCGGATCGCAGCGCAATTTGCTATCGGGGCGTATATTGTTGACACTTGAGCTTTTGTCAAGAGCGGGGTTCATGGTCAGGGTGACGATTTTCATAGAAAAAGTATTTAAAATGATGAAAAAATGCCTGTACTATTTCTTAGAGTTAATGATTTACTAAAAATAATACACAAGCAACCAAATATTCATTCGGGCTCTTTAATTTAGCGTCAAAATATTTGCTATGGAAATTTTTTTACAAGCCGAAAACTGGATCGCCCTGCTTACCCTTACCTTTCTGGAGATTGTATTGGGTATCGATAACATTATTTTCATTTCCATTGTCACCAATAAGCTGCCGGTAGCCCAGCAGGCAAAGGCCCGTAATATAGGCCTGATACTGGCGCTGGTCTTTCGTATTGCCCTGCTGCTGGGTATTACCTGGATCATTGGGTTTACCGAGCCCGTCTTCTCTGTTTTTGAACTTGATATCAGCGGGCGGGATCTGATCCTGATGGCCGGTGGCCTTTTCCTGCTGGCCAAGAGTACTTCTGAAATACATCACAAAGTAGAAGGAGAAGAGCTTGCCAAACAGGGCGGTACAGGCCCCACGGCCAGCTTTGCCAAGATCATTACGCAGATCGTACTGCTTGACATGGTCTTTTCTTTTGACTCTATCCTGACGGCAGTGGGTCTTACCCAGCAGGTCACCATCATGATCATTGCAGTGATCATTTCCATTGTAGTCATGATTGCTTTTGCCGGGAAGATCAGTGCGTTTATCAACAAGCATCCTACACTTCAGATACTAGCCCTTTCTTTCCTCATCCTAATCGGTTTTATGCTGGTGGTGGAAGGCTTCCATGTACATGTACCCAAAGGCTATATCTACTTTGCCGTAGCTTTCTCGCTGCTGGTAGAAATCCTGAATATACGTCTGCGTAAGAAAAGCCAGCCGGTACAACTTCATGACCAGCAGCTGAGCGAGGAGCGAACGGGAGAAAAGGTCTGAGAGGATTTCCTGACCGGAAAATTAAGTTAAGTTTTATTGAGCCAGTGCTGAGCAATGAGCTATCAGTACTGGATATTTATTGATTGCAAAATTGCTATACATAAATATACAATGGTATTTTTACCTGTATCGTATTCATATCATCATATTATCTGTAAATAAATGTGATTAAATATTGATTCATCTCTAGAGTATTTTTTATTAAAATTTATTCTTCATGGCTCAAATCTTTACTTTTACCGCTTTTTTCATCACAGTGTATTGTTAAACTCATCATTTCTGGCAACCCGATTTTTTTGTAGTTTTAAAAAAATTGCATTTTATTCAGCCATTTGTTTTTTACTAGAAACATATCCCTATGTCTATTTTAATTTATATATAACCCTTTACTTATGAACAGATTTCTTTACGTATGTACCCTTGCGTGCGCATTTTGCTTCAGCAGCCTTACGGCCTGGGCACAGGAGCGTACCGTAAGCGGAAAGGTCACTGCGCTGGAAAATGACGAGCCCTTACCAGGAGTAAACGTACTCCTGAAAGGAACCTCTACCGGAACCGTTACCGACGTAGAAGGTAACTACCGTATCTCAGTACCTTCAGATGATGCCGTACTGGTGTTTTCTTTCATCGGCTATGAAACAACGGAGCAGCAGGTGAATGGGCGCTCTACCATCAATGTATCTTTAGCGCCCGGGCTGGAACAACTCTCTGAGGTGGTAGTGACTTCTTTTGGTATTGAGCAGGAAAAGCAGTCGTTGGGCTATGCTGTGCAGGAGATCAGCAGCCGCGAAATTACCGAAGCCAGACAACCCAACCTGGTAAATTCCCTACAGGGAAGAGTGGCCGGTGTACAGATCACCAATGCGGGTGGTGCACCCGGTATGAGTTCCCGTATCATCATCAGGGGCCTTACCTCGCTCGATCCCAACAAAGACAACCAGCCCCTCTTTGTGGTGGATGGTGTGCCCATTGACAACAGTACCATTGAATCTGATGGCACACCCCGGGGCCTGAGCAACCGTGTGGCTGATTTGAACCCCAATGATATAGAATCCATGAATGTGCTGAAAGGGGCTGCTGCCACTGCGCTTTACGGTGTACGTGCTGCCAATGGTGCGGTGATCATTACCACCAAAAAGGGCCGTGCCGGTGATATGCGCGTTAATGTTACTAGCTCCGTAGGCTTTGAGGAAATCAATCAATACCCTGAATTCCAGGAGCGCTACGGGCAGGGATTTTCCGGCGCGTTTGAGCCGGATAGCTTCTGGCCCAGCTGGGGTGCGCCTGTGCCAGCCGCACAGGTGATCGACCCTGAGCATCGCTACTATGACAACACCCGCAACACCATGCGCACCGGCAGGCAGATCGAAAATAACGTGAGTGTATCCGGTGGTAATGAAAGCGCTACTTTCTTTGGCTCCGTCTCCAACCTGCAGCAGGAAGGAGTCATTCCTTTCAGCGATTGGGGCAGAACATCCGCTAAATTATCAGGCAGGGTAGGTGCAGGCGAAAAATTTAACCTGACTGGCTCCATCAATTACATCAATTCAGGCGGTAACCGGGTACCCCACGACCGTGTTATGGAGCGACTGATGTACTGGGCCAACACCCAGGATGTGACCGACTACATCAACCCGGATGGTACCATGAATACCTATGGTAATAATAACCCGCTGTATGATGCCCGTTTTGCTACTTTTGAGGACAATGTGAACCGCGTAATCGGTAACCTGAACTTTACTTATAACCCTACCGACTGGCTGGGGCTCTCTTACCGCATTGGGACTGACTATTACAGCGACCAGCGTACGGAAATACTACCCGGTCCGCTGGGTATAGCAGGTGAAGTAGCACTGAGCAGTACCGGCTTTATCAGAAAAAACAAAATAGACAGCAGAGATATCAACTCTACGCTGAACATGACGCTCAAACATACCTTTGCCGATAAGCTGGATGCTACCCTGCGCGTAGGGAATGACATCTTTGACCGCAGCCGTAACGACCTGAACTCGCTGGGTAATGAGTTTGTGATACCCCGCTTTTATAACCTCAGCAATACAATAGAAGTACAAACCAATGAATTTCTGCTGGAAAGAAGACTGGTAGGGGTATACGGTGACCTGATGCTGAACTATGATGATTTCCTTTACCTCAACATCACCGGAAGAAACGACTGGACCTCTACGCTCACCAGAGACAACCGCTCTTTTTTCTATCCTTCAGTCAATGCAGGCTTTGTATTTAACGACATTCTCAACATACCTGACTTCCTGAGCTATGGTAAGCTGAGAGCCTCTTATGCAGAAGTTGGAAAAGATGCCGAGCCTTATTCTACAGCCATTACCTACA
Organism: Cyclobacteriaceae bacterium; assembly: GCA_046541235.1. Classification (GTDB taxonomy): domain Bacteria; phylum Bacteroidota; class Bacteroidia; order Cytophagales; family Cyclobacteriaceae; genus Catalinimonas. The sequence goes on from JBKHDR010000031.1 coordinate 21,652, forward strand.
ACTCACCAGATATTTACCCGCTCAACGGACAGGTAGGCTTCACCCGTGGCAATCAGTTGGGGCTTCCTACGCTCAGGCCGGAAAGAACTTCTGCCATAGAGATAGGTACAGACCTGCGTTTCTTTGAGAACCGCCTGAGCCTGGACCTGACCTGGTATAGGACCAACAGCCGTGACCAGATTGTGCCTGTACCTGTATCCAATGCCACCGGCTACTCTACCTTCGTAACCAATGCCGGTGATCTCGAAAATACAGGCATAGAACTCATTCTGGGTGCTACCCCGGTCAATACGAGTGATTTCTCATGGGATATATCGGTTAACTTTACCCGCAACCGCAACAGAGTGGTTGAAATTGCCGAAGGCATAGAAACCATAGTGGTGGGCAGCCAGTTCGGCTACGTGGGCAGTACAGTCACCATGCGCCTGGTAGAAGGTGATGAATATGGTAACCTGTACGGCAGCAGCTACCAGCGCTATTACGAAGGCGGAACTCCTGAAGGACTCACAGCCTTAGACCGTGACCAGCCTCTGCTGATCGGTGCAGATGGTTTTCCGGTACCCAACCGTAACCAGCTGATCCTGGGCAATGTACAGCCTGACTGGTTTGGTGGCATCCGTAACAGCTTCGATTACAAAGGTATTAACTTATCTTTCCTGATTGATGCCAGGATAGGGCTTGAGCAGTACGACCAGTACAATAATTTCTACTCAGCCTTTGGCAAACTGGATTACTCTCTGAACCGAAACGATGTGGTGGTCTTTGACGGAAGGCTGGAAGATGGTTCACCCAATACACAGCAGGTATGGATGGGGCAGGGCATAGGACCTGATGGAGTTAACTATGGAGCAGGTTTTTACAGAAATATTTACCGCTCTCTATCAGAAAACTTTGTGCAGGATGCCTCTTTTGTAAAGCTCAGAAACATCACCCTGGGTTATACCTTACCAGCTACTTTGCTGGAGGCTACCCCCTTCAGGTCTGCCAATGTGTCCCTGGCTGCCAATAACATCATCCTCTGGACCCCCTGGACAGGCTTTGATCCTGAATCCTTCAGTGCGGGTGCCGGTGGCAATGCAGTAGGCTTTACCGGACTGGGCTACCCGGGCGTACAAAGTGTGTTTTTTACCCTCAACCTGACGCTTTAAATCATTGCAAATATGAATCTGATGATAAGAAAAATAAATATATTAGGTATTTGCCTGCTGCTGCTCTTTTCAGCAGCCTGTGAAGACTACCTGGACATCAACCAGGATCCGAACAATCCTACAGTCGCACCTCTGAGTGGGCTGATGACCAATGCGACCTTCAGAACAGGCAGAAACATCCAGAATGCAGGAAGCATTACTTCATTTTATGTGCAGCATCTGGCCTCACCCAATCCAGCCACTGCCACAGATATCCATGATCCTGTATCTTACGACGCACAATGGTTCAACCTGTACGATATCATGACTGATATCAACGACATGGAACTGCTGGCGGAAGAAGCCGGTGCAACCGACTATCTGGGCGTGGCCAAAATTCTGAAGGCCATCCACCTGGGTACGGCTACTGACCTTTGGGGTAGCATTCCTTACTCTGAGGCTTTCTTCGCCCAGACCTTAAACCCATCCTATGATGATGCTGAAGCCCTGTATGCTGAAATTTTTCAGCTGCTGGAAGAAGGTATTGCTGCGCTGGAAACAGGAAACTCCGCAGTAGAAATAGGGGGTGATGACTTTATTTTTGAAGGAGATACTGATGCCTGGATCAGAACCGCTAATGCGTTGAGGGCCAGGTATTTGCTGCATCTGAGCGAAACGGGTCAGTATCAGCCACAGGCAGTGCTTTCAGCGCTGGATGCCGGTCTGGGCAGCACAGAAGATGATGCGCAGGTACCCTTCTTCGAACAGCAGGTGAATCCCTGGGCTACTATAGCCATCAATAACGATGCATTGGTGCTGGGCGGCTGGATCTCTGAGCAGCTGGTGGAGTCTATGGATGGCACCCTGTACGGCTATGTGGATCCTCGCATGCCGCTGATGTATGGCACTACTGATGATGGCGAATTTCTGGGCACACCCAATGGCGCAGGCAGAGGAGATGCACCGCCCTCAGGCGCCCGCTCTACCCTGGTTACGGATACCTATTACGCCAGCCGTACGGCTCCTATTCTGATCATTACGTATTTTGAGCAGAAATTCATTGAGGCAGAAGCTGCTCTGGATGCCGGTGATAGGAACAGAGCCTATGAAGCTTATCTGGAAGGAATCAGTGCGCATATGGGAAAAATAGGCGTGGAAGAGGATGAGATAGAAGCCTACCTGGCTAACCCTGAAGTGAGTATGGGTGCGGCTGATCTTACCCTGGAAGATATTTTTAAGGAAAAACACATTGCCATGTATCTACATCCGGAGGCGTGGACGGATGCCCGTCGCTACGATTACCAGTATGCAGGAATGACTTTGCCAGCCAACCATAATCCTGAACTCAACGGAGAGTTTATCCGCAGGCTGGTCTATCCTGACAATGAGCTGACCCGAAATGGCAGCAATGTACCATCCGTTTCGCTGACCGACAGACTTTTCTGGGATCAGTAATCTGTTCACTCAAACTGTAAATACAAAGACATGAATCCGATAAAATACAGAATCTCCCTTCTGCTACTTGTGCTGCTTTCAGCATTTGTTATGGCATCCTGCGAAAAGAATGATGTGCTACCTGATTACGAACTGGTAGGTACCTCTACTGCTACCATAGCCAGTATCAGTGTTTCTGATGCTGAACCTGTGGCTGGCGAGGAAATTGTGGTGACACTCTATTACGTAAACTTATCAGAGGATCCGGCTACTGAAATCAGGCTGCTGCAAAGCTTAGGTGATGCAGACTTTACCGAAGTCACCACCCTGGATGAATCTTCTGCTGCAGTAAGTCAGGAAATTACCCGGACTTTCACATACACTGTGCCTAGCGTTGATCCGGGTACAGGCATTGACCTAGATATGGTGCTCAGCACGCAGCGCGAGTTTCCGCAGCGTGAGAGAGTAAGCTTAGAGGTGGCAGAAGAATAGCAAATGTACCTTTAAAAATCCTGAGCCTCCCGCAATAGCTGCGGGAGGTTTTTTGTTTTAGGATGTTGTAAGTACCAGGCTTGCCAGAAAACTGATAAATTTGTAAATCAGATTTTTAGCTTTAAAACCTCCACTATATGTTCGGACTCTTTAAAAGAAAAGAAAAAAAGAAGCATCAGCCTATCCTGGCAGACCTTAACCAGGAGCCTCTGCAGGCAGGAGATTTGGTAGAATCTATGCGCTACGGCCTGGGCAAGTGCCGCATCATCGAGGGTGAGAAAGGCCTGGTGTATGAATCCATAGAAAACGGCAAACAGGTAAGCTGGCACCTGATGATAGATGCCGCCACTGATCTGCAGAAAGTAAGAAAGATCACCGAATCACAGGCCTGAAGCATTTAGTGCAGGGCTGAGCGTAAAGGAAGTTGCGCCAATATGTGGGCCTCTGCCTCAATGAGTTCCTGCAGGCGTTTCATGACCTCATCTTCTTCAAAGTAACGCAATGCCATATGCACAAAAATATGGCTATGCTTGGCCTCCGAAGCCCACAGCAATTTGTAAAATCTCCTCAGTTCCTCATCCTTCTGGGCCTCACTCACCAGCTTAAAACGCTCGCAGCCCCGGCTTTCGATGATAGAAGCCAGCAGCAGGCGGTCGCGGAAGCGGGTCAGGGGCGTGCCGCCGTGGCTCAGTGCCATCAGTTGCCTGATGTAAGGGTCGGGGGCCATCTCTCTGGCCAGTGGAATGCCTTTCTGCACCATCAGCTCATACACCTGCTGAAAATGTTCCAGTTCCTCAATACCGGTTTCTATCAGTTCAGGAATGATTTCAGTCCGTTCAGGATACTTGGCCACAAAGCTCATGGCCATGGCGGAGGCTTTGCGCTCACAATCGGCATGGTCCTGCATAAAAGAAGGGAAATCGCTGATCACCGTCTGCAGCCATGCAGGGCTGGATTCACTGGCTAGTTCTACTTTATATTTCATGAGGATGGTTGTTTTCGCTAATTTGACAAGTTTACAAAACTACAGGCGAAAACACCCGCATAGTCATTAAATTTGTCCTATGAAGAAGGCAGACCTTTCCGGGACCAGCGAACGTTATTTCAGACGTTTCGCCTTTCGACCACCCCAAAGCAAGAACCAGCCGCATCCGGATACCAGGCTGATTATTGTCATCCCCTGCCATGATGAGCCCGATCTGCTGTCAACTCTTAACTCCTTGCATCACTGTGAAGCCCCGGCATATCCTCTGGAGGTGATCTTAGTGATCAATAGCAGCGATTTGGCTGAGGCCGAAGTAAAAAGGAGAAACCTGAAAACCTATAAGGAGGTGGAAGCATGGCGAGAGCTGACACAGCCATTTTTCAAACTACAGATCATTCATGTAGATGATCTGCCTCCTAAGCATGCCGGTGTGGGCCTGGCGCGTAAGATAGGTATGGATGAAGCCCTGCACCGCTTTGCCTGCATTGGCTATCCCGGCCTGATTGTGTGCCTGGATGCCGATTGTACTGTGGCTCCCAACTATCTCAGGGAACTGGAACAAACCGTGCTGAAGTATCAGCCGCAGAGCTGCTGCATACATTTTGAGCATGAGATAGCAGCTTTGGAAGATCACAGCCTGCGGCAGGGAATCTTACACTACGAACTGCATCTGCGCTATTATGTCAATGCCCTGGCCTATGCAGGTTTTCCCTTTGCCATGCATACCATTGGTTCCAGTATGGCAGTCAGGGCCGATGTGTATGCCTTGAGTGGCGGTATGAACCGCCGTAAGGCAGGAGAGGATTTTTACTTTCTGCACAAAGTAGTGCCTCTGGGCGGCTTTCATCACCTGACAAAGACCTTGGTATTTCCCTCTGCCAGGGTTTCGCATCGGGTACCTTTTGGCACCGGCAAGGCGCAGGCCGACTGGCTTCTTAAGAAGGAGGGGAGCGGACTTACCTACCACCCGCAGATCTTTGAAGACCTGAAGCAGTTCATGGAGGTAAGTCCTCTTTTCTTTGGAGTGGAGGAGACCCGTATTAAAAAAATACTATCCCAGTTGCCTGATTCGGTACAGTATTTTCTTAATAAAAATCAATTTTTAGATTTGCTTGCAGAAATGCGGCGACATTCTGCCGGAAAAGATAGCTTCCGCAAAAGATTTTTTTCCTGGTTTGACGGATTTAAAGCTTTAAAATTTGCACATTCTAGCAGAGATTGTTATTATAATAACGTAGCGACGGAAGAAGGCGCGTCTCGTATGCTCAGTTTACTGACCAATGAAAGCTGCAAAACAGGAAATACGGACAAACTTTTAGCCGCTTACCGCCGATTAGATATAAGCAGAAGACATATAAACATAATATGATCTTCTGCCGGGAAACAAATAAATTTTTTAACTTGCTTAGCTAAATAAAAAATTACGTTAGTATGCCGTTTCATAGCATCAACGTTACGATAGAGCCCCGCAGTTTTTTTCCCTGGCAAAGTCAGAAAATCCAGGTAGAGGGGAAAGATATGTTCTTTGTAGAACGCTCCTACCGTTTGCTTTCCGGCAAAACGTATGTTAAAGAATACAGCACAGTTAAGAAAGTTATTTCCATCTATCAGCCCCGTCTGCAGTCTACCCGTTTCCTGCTGGACATTTCCGATAAGCAATACCATATTCGCCGCATTTCCTACTGGCAATGGGAATGCCGTTGTGGCAATGAATATATAATGCTGAATCGCCTGGGAGGGCTGAAGTGCATACTTACCCACAATGGGCGGCAGCTTGCCATCATGTCTTTGGGCTCCCAATTGCCCTTCGTTGCTGATCCGAACACTTATCTTCGTGTAAATGGAGAGGACAAACTGCACCTTGCCATAGCCACTGCGCTTATAGTAAAAAGCATCAGTATACATTTTAATCCTATGCTGCTCGACAATTCGCAACTTCGTCCCATACAGTCGGTAGAGCTAGCCTAAAATTAAAATTTACTATATTAGCTGCCACTGCAGCTATGCTTAAAATTTTACCCCTGGTTTTATTGCTTTGTCTTACATCCTGCCAGCTCCGTATCCAGGATCAGAATAGGGAAAACTATAGTGGAAGGTCTTCTTCAGCGCGAGCTGAAGAGAAAGTTGCACCTGTACCTGATCTTCTTCCTTCTCTGAGTGAAATAAGAAAGGGAAGCTATGCCATGCGGGTAGATGGCAATGCTTCTACTTTTGTAAAAGGTAATTACCGGGGAAAGGCCAGCTTCACTTATACCAACCGGCTTGTTTTTGACAATGCCTCGCAGCTTCAGGGTAAGATTAGGGGTGAAGTGGAATTGCTCTATACTATGGGACCCATTCGTACCTTTAAAGTTTTTTTTTCTGAATTTCCTCCGGTAAGTAGGCGGTTTGAAATTACTAGCTATGAAGATTTTGCCAACAACTTACCCATAGATACTGTTTCTGCCACTTTTACTATAGCCTCAGGAAGTCAGTACAGTGTAAGAAAGGGCTCTCTGGAAATCACCCATTCGGACGAAGAGGAAATTCATGCTAATCTGGAAGTAGATATGCTGTCGGATAAGGGAGATTCTATCAGGGTAGAGGTAGTATTTAAAGCCCTGGAGATATAGGTTTTTACTCTACTATCCCGTACCTGCTGGCTGCTTCATCCCTGGTCATCGCATTAAAGTGCCACCATTCTGTCCTGATGGTGGTAAAGCCGGCCTGCGTCATTACTTCACGCAGCAGCCTACGGTTAGCTACCTGTTCTTCAGTCAGCTTTCCTGCCTGCAGCATTTCTTCTTCTTTAGAAGGGTAAGCAAGTTCTCCAAAGTAATCAAAGTCAGTCCCCATATCCAGGGGTTGGCCGTCGGCACCGGCTATGGTAAGATCAACGGCGGCACCAAAGTTATGAATAGAGCCTTCCTGCGGGTTAGCCACGTAGCCGGGTTTCTGCTCATCCGGCAAATCCAGCGTATCCCAGAGTATCTGCTGTACCGAACGCGGCCGCACGGCATCGTAGATGTAAAGGGTATACTCAGGATGCTTTTCTTTGAGATACCGGTTGGCCTGGGCAAGCATGGCTGCCGGTTCGGGCTGCAGCAGGGCCTCCTCAAAAGGGCCGTATACGTCCATACCCGTAAAATTGTGGGTGGTAGAATAGCGCAGGTCAACTATAAAGCTGGAGTCAATATCTTTTAGCCTTACGAGGCCCTGTTCCCGCAGATCGCGGGCAAGGGTATCAAAATTGGTTTTCATAGCTTCTTCTATCTCAGGTTCTTTGTTACCCAGCGAGTCGGGCTGTAGCTCAGCACTGCCAGGTATCTTCTCCGGCTGCGCCGCGTGCTCCTGTTCTGAGGGCTGACAGGCCCACAGGCAGCAGACAAAAAGGCAAAGCAGAAGGATCAGGCTGAATTTCATGTCAAACAGGGTTCTGTAGCCCAAAACTAAGGATATCTTTACCAGCATAAAATATTGACTTCCCATTTGCTTATTTTTAAGCATATTTTATTATATAGAATAACATACACAACCAACATGAAACAAAACGCCATCATCATCACACATGGCTATCTGGCCACACCCCGAGCCAAAACAGCCCATGGCCTGCTTCGGGATACCTCAAAGTATCGTGTACTGGCCGTTATTGACCACCAGAACGGCGGTGCGGATGCCGGCGAAATTGTGGATGGCAAACGCAGGGGTATACCTGTCTTTGCTGACCTGTCAACTTTTCTGAATACATCCTCCGAGCAAGCGGAAATCTGTCTGGTGGGAGTAGCCGGTAAAGGAGGATTGATTCCTGAGGGTATGCTGGATACAGTGAAGGAGGCCCTACAGGCGGGCATGTCTGTCGTGAGTGGGCTGCATGAATTCATGAGCGATATGACTGAGCTGCAGGAACTTGCCAGGCAGCAGGGCGTGAGTATTACCGATGTAAGGAAGCCTAAACCTCGCCACGAACTTAGTTTCTGGACCGGCAGGATAAAATCTGTAAAATGTCCCAAAATAGCCATTCTCGGCACAGATTGTAACCTGGGTAAACGTACTAGCACTCGCCTGCTGATGCATGCCCTACAGCAGGCAAATATTAAAGCGGAGATGATCTACACCGGGCAGACCGGATGGATGCAGGGCAGCCAGTTTGGGTTTATCTTTGATTCAACACTAAATGATTTTATCTCTGGTGAGCTAGAAGACGCTATGGTGCGCTGTTACGAGGCCCTCAAGCCTGATGTGATGCTGCTGGAAGGTCAAAGTTCGCTGCGCAACCCCAGCGGGCCGGGCGGTTCAGAATTCCTGCTTTCAGGAGATGCCAAATACGTGGTACTACAGCATGCGCCAGGCAGAAAATATTTTCATCATTATGATGAGGAGCAGCTTGAAATTCCCTCGCTGGAAAGCGAAGTAAAGCTGATAGAAATGTATGGCTCCCGCGTCTTTGCCATTACCCTCAATGGGCAAAACCTAAGCGTAGAAGAAATGCAGGCACATAAGAAGCAATACGAGGAGATGCTGGGTATACCCGTCATACTACCCCTTGAAGAAGGAATGGATTCGCTGATACCTTTGATAAAACAAATTATCCAAAGTCATGAAGATTAGAGACATCAAAATCAGGAAAGAAAACCTGGAACTCACCCGCCCCTACAGTATCGCCTACAAGAGTGTTGACTCGGTAGACAATTGCATAGTAGAGATTTTTGGCGACAACGGCATGAGCGGACTGGGTGCGGCCAATCCGAGCAAGTATGTAGTAGGCGAGGATGTGGATGATACGGTAAACCTGCTTAAAAATCATGATTTTGGCTGGCTGATCGGCAGGGATATCAGGGAGATGAACCAGCTGTGCTACGAATTGTACCAGCACCTGCAGCACAAAGCGGGTGCCTGTGCAGCCATTGACATTGCCCTGCACGACCTGTTTACCCATTACCTGGACGTACCGCTGGTAAAATACCTCGGTCAGAAGCACATTTCTATGCCTACCTCCATTACCATTGGAATAAAGGACGTGGAGGAAACCCTGGAAGAGGCCAAGGAATACGTAGGCCGAGGATTCAAATATTTGAAAGTGAAGCTGGGCCGCTCACTGGAAGAAGACCTGGCAAGGCTGAGAAAGCTGAAGGAGCATTTTCGCAAAGATATTCAAATCAGGGTGGATGCTAACCAGGGGTACACCAAGATGCAACTGGAAGACTTCTACTACAATACGCTTTCTCTGGACCTGGAACTTATTGAGCAACCATTGCCAGCGGACGCTGTTGACGATTACAAAAAGCTGCCTACAGTGGTAAAAAAGATGGTAGCCCTGGATGAAACGCTGAAAAACCCGCATGATGCCATGAAGCTGGCTTCACGGCCTTCGGCAGGTGGTATCTTTAATATCAAGTTAATGAAATGCGGAGGTATCAGCTGCGCCCGGGAAATAGCTTATATCGCTGCCAGTGCGGATATTGACCTGATGTGGGGCTGTAATGATGAAAGTATCATCAGCATCACTGCTGCGCTGCATGCCGCTTTTGCCTCACCCAATACAAAATATCTTGACCTGGATGGCAGCTTTGATCTTGCCAGAGATGTCGTCAAAGAAGGCTTTGTACTTAAAGATGGTATGATGTCTCTTACCCATCGGTCAGGGCTGGGGGTGGTCAAACTTTAGATGATTCTGATGCGCTTTTAAAGCAAAAACCCACTATCTGCAAGTAAGACAGTGGGTTCTTTATTCTTTTTTTGCCAAATTATGGTGTAGTAAACGTCAATCTGCTGATGCTGCTTGTGTGGCCGTTCAGTTCTACCAGCCCGTAAATAGTATAATTGGTCTTAGCTGTCAGCCCAGGGAAACTTGCGGTGCTAAATGTGCGTCCTTTAAGCTGTATGGCTAAAGTAAAAGGCGATTCCATAATCTGTTTGCCATCGGGCTGCGACTCTTCACTTTTCTGCAACAGGCAATGCAATGTACCCTGTGCGTCTTTTTCTTCAATGGTATAAGCAAAGGTAACTCTGTCGGCCAGTATACCCCTCTCTTCCAGTTTTGGGGCACTGACTATGGCCTCATCCTCTTCACTACATGAAAAGAAGAGGCTCAGTGGAAGTACGAAAATCAAAATGAAAATATGCTTCATAAGTTTGGATGAAATTTCTCCAATACTAAAATCAGGCATATTAATTTGCTCATAAAAAAACCGTCCTACAGCACACAGGACGGTTTTCAGGGTATTAAAAAGAATATATTCTTCGGATAGCAGGTGCTACATGCTGATGTAGTTCTCTATATCTGACAGGTCAAAATCATTCATAAAGGCAGTAGTAAAATCACCCTTTCTGAAGCGGGGATCATCCATCAGTTTTATATGGAAGGGAATAGTGGTTTGTATACCTTCTATGACAAACTCCTGCAGGGCACGTTTCATGCGGGTAATGGCTTCTTCTCTGGATTGCCCGGTTACGATTAGCTTAGCGATCATGGAATCGTAGTTAGGCGGAATGACATAGCCAGCGTACACATGGCTGTCAACTCTGACACCATGCCCACCCGGCATGTGGAGGTTAGTAATTTTACCCGGGCTGGGGCGGAAGCCCTTGGCAGGGTCTTCGGCATTGATTCGGCATTCAATGGCATGCATAGCCGGGTAGTAATTGGTACCCGAAATCATTTCACCGGCCGCCACTTTGATTTGTTCCTTGATCAGGTCAAAATTAGTTACTTCTTCAGTAATGGGATGCTCTACCTGTATACGGGTATTCATCTCCATGAAGTAGAAGTTGCGGTGCTTATCCACCAGGAACTCTATGGTACCGGCCCCTTCATAGCCGATAGCTTCGGCACCGGCAATGGCCGCTTCTCCCATTTTCTTCCTGAGCTCGTCGGTCATGAAAGGAGAAGGAGTTTCTTCGAGCAGCTTCTGGTGGCGGCGTTGAATAGAACAGTCTCTTTCAGAAAGATGGCATGCCCTGCCGCTCTGATCGCCTACTACCTGTATTTCAATATGGCGGGGTTCTTCTACAAATTTCTCCAGATACAGGCCGGCGTTGCCAAAGGCTGCACCAGCTTCACGGCGGGCGTCTTCCCAATTCTTTTTAAATTCTTTTTCACTGGTAACGATACGCATACCTTTGCCTCCACCTCCGGCAGTAGCTTTCAGGATAACAGGGTAACCAATAGAGGCAGCTACTTTGAGCCCGTCTTCCATATCTTTGAGCAGCCCCTTGGAACCAGGAATGGTAGGCACACCCGCAGCCTCCATAGTAGCTTTAGCGGTCGCCTTATCGCCCATTTTGTTGATCATTTCGGGGGTAGGGCCTATAAATTTGATGTTGTATTCTTCGCAGATACGCGAGAATTCTGCATTTTCGGATAAGAATCCGTAGCCGGGGTGAATCGCATCTGCATTGGTAATCTCGGCGGCGGCAATGATATTGGGAATGTTAAGGTAAGAGCCGCTGCTGGCGGCAGGCCCAATACATACGGCTTCATCAGCAAAACGTATATGCAGGCTCTCACGGTCGGCTGTGGAGTAGACAGCTACCGTTTTGATGTTCATTTCGCGGCACGTACGGATGATTCTGAGGGCAATCTCCCCCCGGTTGGCTATGAGTATTTTTTTGAACAAGGCTTTTACCGTTAAGAGTCAGAAATAACAAGAGGCATAAGCTGATGGCGTACCCATCAGGAAGGATCAATCAGGAAAAGGGGCTGATCATATTCTACCGGAGAGGCATCCTCCGCCAGTATTTTGACTACTTTGCCTGAATATTCTGACTCAATTTCGTTGAAAAGCTTCATGGCTTCTATGATACAAACAGCCTGTCCTGCTTTTACTGTGTCACCAACCTGCAAAAAGGGATCAGCATCAGGGTTGGGAGAGCGATAAAAAGTACCAATCATGGGAGATTTGATGGCTACGTACCTGCTCTCATCTTCTTTGGAAGAAGATTCGCTTTTCGCCGGGGTTTCAGCAGCTACCTGCGGCTGTGGCATGCTGTAGGAAGGCGTAGCTGCGATCAGACCGGTAGAATCGGCAGGCATACTGCTCCCGGTAGACTGTATAAAGTGCTGCCTTATCTTGGCAGAAGTGTTCTTTTTAACTTTTAGCTTGATGTCGCTGGTCTCGATATTGACTTCGTCTAAGCCTGATTCAGCAATAAATCCTAGAAGTTCCTGAATTTCACTTGCTTTCATGTTGTTTTCGGTTGATTAGTGAGTCTGATTAGCTACATGCAGGTATCTTTCTTCAAGATACAATAGATGACAGCCAAAAGAGTTAAGCCTGCATCCGTATGGCCTACAGGCTGCATAAATTACTTAACGCGCTCGTAATAAGACTTGGTACGGGTATCTACCCTGATTCTCTCATCCTGATCAATAAAAAGAGGCACCTGCACTACCGCTCCGGTTTCAAGCGTAGCGGGCTTGGTGGTATTGGTAGCGGTGTCCCCTTTCAGGCCAGGCTCGGTATAGGTGACAGTCATCTCCACAAACTGGGGGAGTTCGGCACCGATGATATTGTTGGTCTCATCATGGATGATCACATCCACCTGCAGTCCATCGCTCAGGAATTCGGGGGAGTCAATCTTTTCTTCAGGAATGGATACCTGCTCAAAAGTATTGCTGTCCATAAAATGGAAGCCCATATCATCCTTGTAAAGGAACTGGTGAGGCCTGCGCTCGATACGTGCCGTAGTCACTTTTACACCTGCGTTGAAAGTGTTCTCTATTACCTTACCGCTGGTTAGGCTTTTGAGCTTGGTACGAACAAAGGCCCCGCCTTTTCCGGGCTTCACATGCTGAAACTCAACTATGGTGTACAGATCATTGTTGAACTCCAGACAAAGCCCGTTTCTAAAATCTGCTGTAGTTGCCATATAATAGGTTAATTATGTTTGCAAATTAGCCCCCGTAACCCCACTTGAGGTAAGTAGCTCCCCAGGTGAAGCCTCCTCCGAATGCTGCGAGCACCAGGTTATCTCCTTTTTTGAGCTGAGATTCATAGTCCCACAGGCAGAGAGGAATGGTAGCGCTGGTGGTATTTCCGTATTTGTGAATGTTGATCATAATACGATCCTCGTCGATGCCCATGCGCTGTGCTGTAGCATCAATAATGCGGCGATTAGCCTGATGAGGCACCAGCCACTTGATATCCTCTGAACTGAGCTGGTTTCTTTCCATGATCTGAGCCGCTACATCAGACATATGCTTCACTGCATGTTTGAAGACGGTAGAACCTTCCTGGTAGACATAATGCTGACGGGCTGTTACTGTCTCCACGGTGGCCGGGCGGCGACTGCCACCAGCCTTGAGGTGGAGATAGGGTGCGCCGCTTCCATCAGACTGCATCACGGAATCTATAATGCCCAAATCATCTTCAGTGGGCTCAAGCATCACTGCTGCTGCACCGTCACCAAAGATGATGCAGGTGGTCCTGTCATTATAGTCAATGATAGAAGACATCTTATCTGCTCCTACGACCAGCACCTTTTTATAGATACCGGATTCTATGTACTTGGCTCCCGTGGTAAGTGCGTACAGGAAGCCGGAACAGGCTGCCTGCAAGTCAAAGCCAAAAGCATTTGTGGCCCCGATATTGTCACCTATCAGGTTGGCGGTAGCAGGGAAAATCATATCCGGGGTAGTAGTAGCACAGATGATCAGGTCTATTTCTTTGGGATCAGTATTTGTTTTGCTAAGCAACTGGACCGCCGCCTGATTGGCCATGACCGAGGTGCCCTGGTCTTCTCCCTTTAAGATTCTCCTTTCTTTGATGCCGGTGCGGCTGGTAATCCACTCATCATTGGTGTCTACAATCTTCTCCAGTTCCTTATTAGTGAGCACATAGTCAGGAACGTAACCTCCTACTCCCGTAATAACAGCTTTTGTCTTATTGGTCATGTAGTCGTGGGTTTTAGAATGGCAGTACGCCAAAAATACTATTTGCCGAAGGCATCGCGTATTTTCAGGTGCAGATTGGTTTCAGCCATTTTGAGTGCTAAAAGCAGCATATTTTTGATAGCCAGTCCGCTGGAAACACCGTGTCCGATGACCACATTCCCGTTAATCCCGAGGATGGGGCTCCCGCCGATGGCTTCATAGTTCATTTGATCAAAGAATGGATCAGAAAAACCTCTTTTGTGCAATAGTGCATAAATAGATTCGGCCATTTTCAGGATGACATTACCTGTAAAGCCGTTACAAACCATCACATCTGATTTGGTACTAAAAATATCCCTTCCCTCTATATTGCCGACAAAATTAAGGCGGCTGGTTTCTTTAAAAAGCTGGTAGGTAGCCTGTGTCAGTACAGTACCTTTCTTTTCTTCTTCTCCCAGGTTAATCAGCGCTATTTTAGGGTTTTCAATGCCATAAACGTAGTGGGCATAGATAGCCCCCAACTCTCCAAACTGCACAAGCGTATCAGGCTTACAGTCGGCATTGGCGCCTACATCCAGGAGAAGGCCAAGACTTCCGTCTTCACGGGGAGCAGCACTTGCCAGTGCAGGGCGCAGTACACCTTCGCAGGGCTTCACAGAAAACATGGCTCCCACATGCATGGCACCTGTATTACCCGCACTACAGAAAGCCTGTATTTTTCCTTCGGCCAGCAGCTTATAGCCTACGCCTATACTGGAATCCTGTTTTTGAGTAAATGCTTTAGTAGGGTGCTCATCCATACCGATGACATCTTCGGCATGTACAATCTGAAGGGCAGGTGAATTAATCCCTCTTTTCTCGAGTTGCTCCTCGATCAGGGGCTGCTGACCTATCAGCACGATTTGATGATCAGCCGAAAGCTCCTGCAACAACAATTGAATACCCTCTATTGTAGCATCGGGAGCAAAGTCACCCCCCATCGCATCCAGTGCAATCTTCATAGATTATACCGCCTCTTCTTTCTCCATAACTACCTGCCCTTTGTAGTAGAGTTTGCCCTCATACCAGTGAGCCCGGTGGAATACGTGAGGTTCGCCGGTAGTGGGGCAGATAGCAATGTTTTTAGGCGTAGCCTTATGATGTGATCTTCTTTTGTCTCTTCTGGATTTCGAAATTTTTCGCTTGGGATGTGCCATTTTTCTATCAGTTTAAATTTTTCAGGTTTTTTAATGCATTCCAGCGCGGGTCTATCGGCTCTTCCTGGTCTTCTTCAGCGGAAGCATTTTCCTGCTGAGCTGTAGAGGAAGAAAATATGATCTCTCCGTCCACAAAAGGGTTTTCCTCTTCAGCGTACTTGGGATGTATTTTACGCATAGGGACAGATAAACCTATGAATTCATAAATGAACTGCGCCAGGTTGATTTTTTGAGTACTACTGGTAATAATGAGGATCTCCTCAGACAATTCTTCTTCTTTTTCACCATATTTGTACAGGATTCTTTCCTGTATCTCTATGGGATAATTAAACTTTTCAAGACTGCGGTCGCATTCAAGCTGCAGAGTCCCCCTGATATCAAAATGTACACTGATAAGGCTTTCCTGCTTATCCAATGTCACATTTACATCAAGAGCGCCTTCTTCTACCGGGCTGTGCTCAAAAAGAGAGAAGAAGCGTTTGTCAATCTGGTATTGATATTGGTGCTGCTTGTTGGCAAGCCTGAAAATATCAATATCAAAATGCGCTATACTATTCACTTTTCCCCACATTTTATTTAAGTCTGCAAAGTTAAGGATATAATTTCAATATTTAAAAGATATATCGTTAATAAGGTAAACCTTCCAACGAGTCTTTACTCATCCACTAACAGCATGAAATACCAATTAATTACATCAAATGCTAAGTTTATCTTGAAAACTAGCTGAAGTTTCGAAATTTTTCCTTCATAACTTTGTTACCTGTCTGCAAACGATCCATTTTATGAAGTACCTACGCTATATTTTTCTATTCAATATTTTCACTTTGTCGGCTCTTGCACAGGAAGCTCAGATCATGCCACCCGACCTTGCTTATGAAAGTGATGAAAAGAAACCTCTCCTGCTGGACATGAACGTACAGATTGAGGCTACCCAGGCCGTTAACGATATGTATAATTTTAAATTTGCAGAGGCTGAGAAGCAGTTTCGCTGGCTTAAGCAAAAGTATGAGTCACATCCTCTTCCCTATTTTCTCCTGGGCCTGAGCGAGTGGTGGAAAATTGTGCCCAATGTGGATGTCACCCGTTACGATAAGAAGTTTTTGGCCTATATGGATACGGCCATTTACCTCTCAGAGCGGATGTACGAACAGGATGAGGAAGATCCGGAGTCAGCCTTCTTTCTGGCTGCCGCCCATGCCTTTCAGGGTAGATTGTACTCTGAGCGCCGCGACTGGCGTAAAGCTACCGTTTCCGGAAAAAATTCTCTTAAGTATCTTGAGATCAGCAAAGGCAAAGAGGACTTCAGCCCCGAATTACTTTTTGGCGACGCCTTATACAACTACTATGCTGAGTGGGTGCCTGAGAATTATCCTATTCTGAAGCCAGTACTGATGTTTTTTCCTGATGGCAATAAAGACCTGGGCATTAAGCAGCTTAAGAATGTAGCCAACAATGCTTTCTATACCCGTACTGAGGCACAGTTTTTCCTGATGCGCATCCTTACCTCCGAAGGTAATGATCCGGCAGAAGCCTACAGGGTATCAGAGTATCTCTATCACACTTTTCCAGATAATCCTTACTTTCATCGTTATTACGCCCGGCAACTCTATAGCAGAGGTAAACAGAGAGAGGCAGAAGCAACATCGCTGGAAATCCTGCACAGGATAGACAGTGGCATGACAGGCTACGAGGCCACGAGCGGAAGGTACGCCAGCTTCTTTCTGGGGCAGATCTACGAGATGAGGGGAGAGGCTGACCTTGCACGTCATTATTACGAAAGAACCGTCAAATTTGCCAAAGAAGCGGAAGCAACGGACTCTGGCTACTTTATGTATGCCCTGCTCAACCTGGGCGAGCTTGCTCATGCCAAAGGAGAAGAAAAAGTAGCCAAAGATTATTACAAAGAGGTGAAAAAAGTGGCCAAACGCAACACACGCGTACACGAAAAAGCCAGGGAAAACCTGAAACGCCTCAGAAGAGGTGACTGATACCTGCCTGCACCAATAGTAAAAAAAGCATCCGACTGAAACGGATGCTTTTTCATTTATCAACAGCTCATTTCCTTACAGGGATCATGCCCCCAGTTTTTGAGGCTGTAACGCCAGTTAGAATCCTTGATATCGCCCGAAGGCTTCTGAGCCGAGTGGCGCTTGACATAGGCGTTGACCTTTTTCATATGTTCATAATCTCTGTCTGTAAGGTCAGCCTTTTTCTTTCTCCTGATATCAATGATCTTCTTGGCTGATTTGCGTCCTTTTGACTCGCCATCTCCGCTGTCTATACCTACTGACTTTGATTTTTCTGTATCCAGCCAGTCCTCTATTTCTTTGGGCGACATATTGATGTTGTCTGAAAAATCCTGATATATTTCCTGTTTTTCATCACTTGCCATGATTAAAAAATTTAGGTTAAAAATATACTCTGTTAACAGTCTCAGAACATGAGTGTTAGCTCCAGAATGATTCTGTGCTTCAACATATTCGTGATTAGCTGGTTTAGTGATTAAAATTTTTTTAGAACTTTTTAACCTGATCATACCATGAAAAAATATGATGCCATCATCATAGGAGCAGGACAGGGAGGCAGCCCGCTGGCCAGTACATTTGCCGGAAAGGGAAAAAAAACCGCCCTGATAGAGAAAAATGCCATAGGAGGTACCTGCATCAATACCGGGTGTACACCCACCAAAGCCCTGATAGCCTCGGCAGCAGCAGCTCACCAGGTAAGGCATGCTGTCAAATACGGGGTGCATGCCCGAAGCCCCGAAGTTAACATACAGGAGGTGATGAACCGCAAAGACGAAATTGTAGAAATGTTTCGCGAAGGTTCTGAAAGCAGCATGGAAGATACCGAAAACCTTGATGTAATCTATGGTACGGCCAGCTTCAGCGATAAGAAAACCCTGCAGGTACAGCTTAATGACGGTGGCACCGAAACGATTAGCGGCGAACTGATCTTTATTGACACCGGCTCTCACACTATGGTACCTCCTATGGAAGGAGCGGATCAGGTAAAGTTCTACGACAACCAATCAATTATGGAGATAGAAGAGCTGCCAAAACACCTCATGATCATCGGCGGCGGTTATATCGGCCTGGAGTTCGGGCAGATGTTTCGCCGCTTCGGCAGTGATGTCAGCATATTTGAGCACCGAGATCGGCTGGTCAGTACGGAAGATGAAGATGTGTCTGATGAGATTGCCAATATTCTGCAGAGCGAGGGGGTACAGATTCATCTGGGTGGTAAAGTAAATATGGTAAAACAGGAAAATGGAGAAATAGAAATCTTTGGTGACTTTACCGGCAGCAAGCAAAGCTACAAAGGCACGCACCTGCTGATTGCTACCGGGCGGGCCCCCAATACTGAAGGTCTAAACCTGGAAAAAGCCGGGGTGGAAACCGATGATAAAGGATACATCAAGGTCAACGACAAACTGGAAACCACTGCGGAGGGCGTATATGCCTTGGGAGATGTGACCGGGGGCCTGCAGTTTACCCACACCAGCTATAACGATTACAACATATTAAAGAAAAACCTGCTGGGAAACAATGGGCAGGTTGGTAAAACGGATGAGAGAATCACCTACACGGTCTTTACCGATCCACAGATCGGGCGGGCAGGGCTCAACGAAAAAATGGCTAAGGAAAGAGGCATTGCCTACAAAGTTGCCAAACTACCTATGAAAAAGGTAGCACGGGCTATAGAAACCAGCCATACTAAAGGCTTTATGAAAGCACTGGTGGACGAAAAGACGGATAAGATCATAGGTGCTAGCATCGTCGGGATGGATGGAGGAGAAGTAGCCGCAGCCCTGCAGATTGCCATGATGGGCGGGCTCACTTATCAGCAGATACGCGACGGAGTTTTCCCGCACCCGACGCTGACCGAGTCGCTTAATAATCTCTTTATGACGCTATGATCGTCAGTCATACCGAGCACGGCTGGGATATCATTTTCCAGCGAGCCCATGCCCTGCTGGCAGCCCAGATCGCCCTGCGGTGGAAACCTGAAGGCCGTCCTGAACACTGGCCAGACCTGGTCGCTGCCATTGCCAATCACGACGACGGGCAACGCGACTGGGAGGGAGAAAACCACCTGACAGAGGACGGTGCTCCCAAGGATTTCAGCTACCAGGGGCCGGACCTGGTACAGGCAAGAAGGGTGGTGGATAATGCGCGCTACCGCTCCCGCTGGATTGCTTACCTGACATCCAAACACACTTCAACGCTTTATGAAGGCTGGAGAGGGCAGTCTGCGGAGATTGATACTTTCCTGGATGAACAGCGGCACTATCAGCAGAAGTTGATCAAAGATCTGAAAAGCAGCACCAAGGAGGCGGAAGCTTACTATCGGCTGATGTTTTTCTGCGATGCCCTCTCGCTGGTGTTATGTAAGGAAGAAGTACCTGCCGGGGGCAATAAGCTTGAAGTGGCGGAGCTGCCCGACAAAAGAAAAGCGACCGTCTTTTATACCAGCGAAGATGTGATGAGCCTGCAGCCCTGGCCTTTTGAACAGGCACAATTTTCCCTGTCTGTAGAAGTTTATCATTTGGATCGCTTAGCTTTCCAAGATGATGGCGAACTTTATGAGGCTTTTGACCGGGCAGCCATCAGCCTCAGGCAGTGGAAATTCAGTTCTGAGGACTGAGCTGCTTTGTTGAAATGCGCTTGGAATCCTATACTTTTACAAAAATAAGCTGTAATGAAAAAGCATTTCCTTGCCCTGCTGACAGTAGTATGCTTCCTGCTCCCTTTACAGATACTGGCCCAGCAGGCAACTCCCCCTGAGGGAGAGCAGAGAGCCCTGGAAAAGGCACAGCAAATCCACAGAGAGTTGCTGCGGGGTGCCAATTTCGCCGAAATGGCGCGTAAATATTCTGACGATCCGGGTTCGCGGGAGAAGGGCGGGGAGCTGGGTTATATAGAGCAGGGCTGGTTGGAGCCCGCTTACGAAGAGGCGGCTTTGAGGCTCAGCGAAGGCGAGTTTACCGAGCCTGTCAAAACAGAATTTGGTTACCACATCATCCAACTGATCGGTATCCGTGAAGGAGAATTTAACACCCGCCACATCCTGATCAAACCGGAGAAGGCTGGTGCTGCCGGTGATCAGGAATAGCCCATTCCAGTCGCTCCGCTCCCGCGGAGTGACTACTATCCGGCAGGGCTTCCAGCCCGTTGCGCTAGACCCCACTTTTACCTTCCATAAAACCAGGCACCTACTCCGGTCGCAGGATGCGAGCTGTTACAAGAACTTTGAACATTTAACCTGCAACATTTAACCACCTACTGCTTCCTCAGCATTTTCCCATTCCGATGCTCAGAAATTTCGCCTCCATCAATGCTGAGTTTTCCGTTGACCAACACATACTCGAAGCCTTCCGCCAGTTGAAAAGGATGTTTTGCTTTAGACCTATGTAGATGTTGTGAATATTTCCTTATTTCTTATTGATATTCTAAAACACTATTTGAACAAATCAACGAATTCTTTTACATATCTTCTCATATTAGTTATAATTACTTAATTTTTCTAAGTTTACAGATTTGATTAGGAATTCCCCCCCCCTTTTTATATTCAACATGTAGCTACTTCATTCATTCTATCATTTTAACTAATTAAATTATGAGGACCTACCTTTTCTTAATTTTTCTAACAAGTGCTTTGGCTTACAACGCAAAGAGTAGTGGCTTAGGTAGTGTATGTTTGGTACCTGGCGGACCATTTGGATGCGACTATATTGGTATGCAGTATTTTACTAATACTTGTAGCCTTGATTGGGGAAGACCTTTTGTTGAAAAAAGGGATTATGGGTCTGGTGGTTGTTTTGCTCAAGCTATAATGAGAGATGATAGTTTTACGATTAGTTCTTCAGGGGGACAAACTCATGTACAGTTCATATGGTCAACAAGCTTTTATGGCATTTTTGATGAAAATTTTTCTGCGGAAAAACATGTACAGTGTGGCGTATATGATTTATGTTAGTATTAATAAATTTACTTAATTATGAGAACTATCATTTTATTTATTGCTAGCTTGTTTCTTTTGTCATGCAACGATGACCAAACATCAAATGAAGCAATTAATGAGAATATACGATTTGAGTATGAGCAACATGGTATTATACTGACTGATGAGCAGTTGGAAAAGATGAATAAGATCAGGGAAATTGTCCAAGAATATGGACTAAACCCTACCTACACGCCTGAGAAGTTTAATGAAGAAACGAAGTTTTTTCTTAGCTTAAGTGTAGCAGAAATCCGTGAGCGAATTAAAGAAATTGCTTATACGAAAGAGATAAGCAGGAGGACTAGTCGTATAACCAAGCGTTGGGAACCCATTCTCACACCTTCTTCGGTTAGGCAGCAGGAAAAAGATTCATTGTTTAGGGCATATAATGCAGAAATCAAACAAATGCAGAAAGAGGTGAGAAAGGAATTTGGTTATGAATAAAGCAGTGCAAACCTATGGAAGCTTTTGAGTCTAATACACTTTTTTTCTCTTGATTGTCCCTGCTTTGTAGGGGCAGTCACCTTTTTTACCGTGCTTTAGCGCAATTGTAAGCCTTTGACAAAGCTTCCATCCCATTTATTAAAACCACAGTTCTTTCTTCACTACAAATGCAGAACCCTACGCTTTGATCTTGGCCCCTTCAACC
>JBKHDR010000032.1:0-43224 GCA_046541235.1 Cyclobacteriaceae bacterium
ATGGCAGGGACAATGGGAAAAAAGATGGCACCCCCCCAGGGAAGAATGGGTGGTATCCAGGCTCATCTGCTATGATCCCCGGCATCGCCTCATACTGGCTGACCTGGAAGCTGCGCAGATGACAAAGCTGCTGAAAGCACAGCCGGACCAAATGGAAGAGATGCAGAAAAGGAAGCGAAATATTTTTCAGGATATCATTATAAAGGAAAGTGCTGCCGAACTTAAAGCCGTTGACGAATTTCAATTCCAGCCTTGCTCATGAACCATCAGCAAATAAGAAAGCTACTACTCAAAACCGGCAGGGCCGTCTGCGATAAGGTATACCGATCTTTGCAAAGTCAGCAGGCTAACCGGCTTAGTCAGGTTGTACAGGAAAACGCAGAAGATACTATTTATGCCATTGATAAAGAGGTGGAAGACATTATTTTGCCTATACTGGTTGAGAAGGCTGAAGCCTTAGGTGGTATCAGGCTGATTGCTGAAGGTATGGGTAATGAAGGCGAATTGCTGCTACCCGAAGGTATTTCTGCCACAGCTGCCGCTATCTGTATCATTATGGATCCCATAGATGGTACGCGCGGCATTATGTACGACAAACGATCGGCTTTTTTTCTGGCCGCCGCAGCACCTAACCGGGAAAAACTTTGCCTACAAGATATTGAACTTTCTGTAATGGTAGAATTACCTACCTCCAAAGCTTACCTCAGTGATGCTTTTTATGCAAGTCGTGGTGGTGGTTGCCAGGGAGAGCGTTTAAATTTGCATACTCAGGAGGTTACTCCACTCCTGCCCCGGCCTTCAAAAGCTGACAGTATCATTGGAGGCTTTGCCCAGATCAGCCGTTTTTTCCCGCCGGGTAAAGATATACTGGCCTCCATAGAAGAAGAAATGATCAAGGCTATTGCTCCGATACGTGAAGGTAAGGCGCTGCTTTTTGAAGATCAGTATATCTCCAGCGGGGGGCAGTTGTATGAGATGCTGATGGGACATGACCGCTTTACAGCCGATCTCAGAACCGCTCTGTACCAGGAACTGGCGAAGAAAAATGAAACGCCGGCTGGTCTATGCTGCCACCCCTACGACGTTTGTGCCACACTGATCGGTGAGGAAGCGGGGCTGATCATTACCAATATTGAAGGAAAACCCCTGAACCCGGCCCTCAACCTGACTGAGCCCGTAGACTGGGTAGGCTATGCCAATGAGCGCATACGGCTGCAGGTTGAACCTGTGCTACAGTTAATTTTACAACGACTAAATTGGATATAACCCTATGAGTAAGATCGCAGGTATTTTAAAAGACTTTTATGCCAGTCACCAGCAAAAGGTCTTTCAGGCTTCGGCTCCGGGAAGACTGGATGTGATGGGAGGTATTGCCGACTACTCCGGTTCACTGTTGATCCAGAAACCTCTCAGTCAGGAAACCACCGCCTATGTGGCTTTCAGAGAGGATAACCAGATCTCCATTAAAAGCATACAGGGCAAGGAAGTACTTGACTTTTCAGCCTCCTACAATGAACTGTTAGGCGAATTTAAAGTGCCAAACTATGACTACATGCGTAAGCAGATACTGGCCAAAGAAGGCGGGCACTGGGCTGTTTATGTGGTAGGCTGCCTCATTATGCTCTACCAGCAAAAGCATATAAAGCCCGAAGGGGTGGATATCATCATTACCTCAGATGTTCCCAGAGGTAAGGGACTGGCTTCTTCCGCCTCGCTGGAAGTAGCAGTCCTCAAGGCAGTAGTGAATGGCCTGAATCTTAACGTGGGTGAATATGAAATTCCAATACTGGCACAACGTGCTGAAAACCTGATAGCCCAGACTCCCTGTGGACTGATGGATCAGCTCACCGCCTACACATCGGCTCATAATAAGCTGTTGCCTATTATCTGCCAGCCGCATGAGGTTTTCCATCCTATTGATATTCCTGATCCTATCCATTTTGTGGGGATTGACAGTGGCATCACTCATGCTAGAAACGGTACAGAATATACCGATCTCAGGACTGCTACTTTTATGGGGTATAGCATCATTGCGCTAAGTAGTGGTGCCAATGTGCGAGACCTGGACGTAGCCCGAGAGACTGGCGATTTTTCCAAACTACCTTACGGAGGTTACCTTGCTAACATTGCACCTTCGGCATTTGAGGAGAAATTCCTGAGTATATTACCTGAAAAAATGAATGGAGAGGAATTTATTGAACGCTATAAAACTATTATAGATCCACTTGCCTTTATAGACAGAGATAAAGAATACAATATCAAAAATGCCACCAAACACCCGGTATTTGAAAATTTCAGAGTGAAGCTGATGGCTCAGATCCTGAGAAATTACATTACAGAGTACCAGAATTATTCTAACCGCCTTCAGCTTATGGGTGAACTGATGTATCAGTCGCACCAAAGCTATACGGAATGTGGCCTGGGCAATGAGCGTACTGATCGACTGGTAGAGATGGTCAAAGAAAAGGGAGAACGTAAAGGTCTTTATGGAGCAAGGGTAACTGGTGGAGGCAAGGGAGGTACGGTTTGTATTCTTTGCGGAGGATTGACCGGCCCTGAATCTGCCCGGGAACTACACCGGGAGTTTATAGCTGAAACTGGTGAGGAGGTAGATATCTTTGAATAAATCTGTATGACAAATAAATTTTCAGCAAATCATATGCAGTATAACCAGGATTACTGGAGCGATCTGGAATTACGCATTGAACTTCTTGGCCAGTTGGAAGGGTGCTCGCTACATTTTAAAGACAGGCTCAGGCAGATCCTTATGGATATGCGCCTTTACCAGGAATCGTGGGAGGCACTGCTTTCTATGGTTTCACGACTGATGCAAAGAGCTGACTTTGAAAGTCAGGTCATTTTCCTGGCTAATGTGGAAAGAGTGGCCTTTGATACGCGGCTGGCTCCCCAGTATACCACTCCCCTGGTCACTTTTCTCAAAGAGCAGCAAAGTAAAAAGGCGGTTTAAAACCGCCTCAATAATTTGAAAAATATAAGCTGAATGTAAGCGTGAATGCTGTTCGTTAAACTCAGAAAACATGAATAGCATTAGTCTAACATTCGTAAAAATCCTCATCTATACCAGCACGGTTGCGTGAATGCAGTTCTACCGGAAACTCCCAGAGATCGCGCACATGTCTTACCGTGCTTTCTGCTTCATCCTCATCCAGCAGGCGTTCTTCATGTATGTAATGAATCAGGTTAAGCTTACTGGTCTTGTGCAGGTCTACACTCTCTACCTGAATATCGGGTACCCGGTTGGCGCGGTCATACTGCCTGCTTAGCAGTTCGCGGATCTTACGATACCCTCTTTCGTTATGAATTGCTTCAATTTCGTAGAAGTCATTATCCTCATCATCAAACACAGCAAATAGCCGCATATCCCTGATTACTTTTGGAGAGAGATACTGCTCAATGAAGCTGTCGTCGCGGAAATTCTCCATAGCATAATGCACTTCATCCAGCCAGTCTTTACCGATCAGGTTAGGAAACCACTTTCTGTCTTCTTCAGTAGGGGCCTGACAGATACGCTTGATATCCATGAAGATGTTGAATCCCAGGGTATAGGGATTAAGCCCTGAGAAATACGGTTTATTGTATTCAGGCTGAAAAATTACTGCCGAATGGCTCTGTATGAACTCCAGCATAAAGCCGTCGCTCAGGTACCCCATTTCAAATAGTTTGTTAATGATATGATAATGCATAAAAGTGGCAAAGCCCTCGTTCATTACCTTGGTCATGCTCTGAGGATAAAAATACTGCGCCACTTTGCGTACAATCCTCACAATTTCCCGCTTCCAGGGGGGCAGCGTAGGTGCGTTTTTCTCGATGAAGTAGAGTAGGTTTTCCTCTGGTTCGGAAGGAAACTTCTTGGTCTTGTTTTTTCTGCTGCGAAAGCCCTCTGTTTTCCTCTCTGGCAGCGTTTTCAGTAGTTCGTTGTAATTTTCACTTTTGGCTTTCACAAGTCGCTTCAGCCTTTCTTTTTCTTCATAAGCTGAAAGCTTTGGGGGCTTTTTATATTTATCTATGCCGTGATTCATCAGCGAATGACAGGCATCCAGGGTAGCTTCTACCTCTTCATGACCGTATTCTTCTTCGCAGCTCATGATGTAATCACGGGCAAAAACCATATAATCAAGAATGGAATCAGCTGAAGTCCAGTCCTTGAACATATAGTTATTTTTGAAAAATGCATTATGTCCCTGACAGGCATGGGCGATCACCAGCAGCATCATACAGGTGGTGTTGTTTTCCATGTTGTAGCTGATGCAGGGATTAGAATTAATCACCATCTCATAGGATAAGCCCATGCGGCCTTTCTGATAGTTACCCTGGTTGATAATAAAATCTTTCCCAAACTTCCAGTGAGGGTAAGAGGTGGGCAGTCCTATCAGTGCATAGGCGTCCAGCATCTGCTCTGAGGTAACAATTTCTATCTGGTTGGGATAAATATCCAGTTTGAAAAATTCTTTACCTACCCAGGAAGTCACCTCATCTGCTACCCTGAGTGTATCATAATCCCAGTTAGGATTACTAAACATGGCTTTGAATGCTTCTTTATCAATCATGCTGCATCAATTTATCTTCAACTGGCTCAGGCGGTTTCCTCCTTAGCTATGTTTTTCTTTTTAAATAAAGCTTTGAATACCGGCCAGATTTGCGTTACGTCATTGATATTACGCATATTAAAATTATCGTGGCTCTTGAGCCTTTTGTAGGCATGCCAGAGATAACCTTCCAGTCCACGGTTTTTGATTTCAATATAAGCCATATACTGTATGTTGGGTAAAATCTCGTTCCTCAATAGCTGGCTGCATTCTACGGCGTCACCATTTGACCAGACATCGCCATCTGAAGCCTGGCAGCAGTAGACATTCCACTGAGAGGCATCATAACGTTCCTGCATGATCTTTTTCATAAGCACCAGGGAGGGAGCGACCACAGTACCACCACTTTCACGAGAGTTAAAAAACTCCTCTTCGTCCACTTCTTTAGACTCGGTATGGTGGCGGATAAAGACAATATCCACATTGTTGTACTGCTTGGTCAGAAAGATATAAAGCAAGGTAAAAAAGCGTTTGGCTATATCCTTTTCGTGGTATCCCATAGAGGCAGATACATCCATAATGCAGAACATGACAGCCGATGTAGCCGGTTTAGGTACGCTTTCAAAATTGTTGTACCTCAGGTCCACATCTTCAAAGAAAGGAACCGTCTTCTTCATCTTTTCCAGCTTCTCAATCTCTTGCAAGATGGGTATCCTGACGGCTTCCTCATTTGCCTGCTCAAGTTGCATTTTGAGCCTTTTGATCTTCTGATCATAAGCGCCCTTGATTGAGATCTGCCGGGCCAGCGACTGCTGGTAACTCGTCTTAACGTTGAGGCGCGAAGGTACACTATTTCGGGTATAGCCTGCCCGCTGGTACTTATATGCGGTCGTACTTTCCATGTACTTTTTGACCATATTGGGCAGTTCAAGGTCTTCAAAGAAATATTTCAGAAACTCTTCCCTGGACAAGATCACTGCAAAATCATCCTCAGTGACTTCAGGGCTGTTAGAGCCTTTACCCTTGCCGCTGCCACTACCACCCCCTTCAGGTTTAGCTACCTTGTCACCCTCAGAAAATTTATCATTGCCGGGGCGCACGTAGTGCTTCTTACCAGAACGAGGATCGTGCCTGAAGCTGGGCTCCTTGATTCCCTTGATAGGTACCTTTACCTTTCCACCCTTGTTAGCATCTTTGATACTTTCCTGACTGATAATATCAGGAATGGCTCCTTTGATCTGGTCTTCAACCCTTTTTAAAAATTTCTGACGATTATTAATGGATTTACCCTTCGTATTTTTCCGTCTGTCTATGATTGTACTCATATGGATTACTTAAATATGCTGTACCCACTGCCTGATCAGGCCATGGTCTTTCTCACTCTCATAAACCAGTCAACCAGGATACGTATCTGCTTGCCAGTATAGCCTCTTTCTACCATGCGCTTGGTAAAATCCCGGTGTTTCTTTTCATCGTCCTCATTGGTTTTGGCATTGAAAGAAATGACCGGCAGCAAATCTTCCGTATTCGTGAAGATTTTCTTTTCAATCACATTCTTGATCTTTTCATAAGAGTCCCAGCGCGGGCTTTTGCCACCATTGTTGGCCTTGTAACGCAGCGTAAAATTGGTTACCTCTGCACGGAAGTCTTTCGGATTGGCAATTCCGGCAGGTTTTTCAATTTTTTCAAGCTCCTCATTGAGCATGCTGCGGTCCAGGATCTCACCCGAGTCAGGATCACGGTAATCGTTGCTCTGAATCCAGTAATCGGCGTAAATCACATATTTCTCAAAAATATTCTGCCCATAGGTGCTGTAAGACTCTATATAAGCCTTCTGTATTTCGTCAGCAATAAACTCAGCATACTTACTGGCTAATATAGATTTGATAATGTTGAGGTACTTCTCTTCTGTTTCCTTATCCAGTTCCAGTTTGATCACCTCCTGCTCAAGTACATAGAGCAGGTGTACAGGATTGGCTGCCAGCTCTTCATTGTCAAAATTAAAAACTTTAGAAAGAACCTTAAAGGCAAAACGGGTAGAAACGCCCTGCATTCCTTCATTGATGCCCGCATCATCCCGGTATTCCTGTATGGATTTGGCATTGGGATCAGTTTCTTTCAAAGTCTCTCCATTATAGACCCGCATTTTGGAATACAGACTGGAGTTTTCGGGTACTTTCAGGCGGCTCATGACAGAAAACTGGGCCAGCAGATCAAGTGTCATAGGTGCGCAGGGAGCCTTGTCCAATGAGCTTTCCCGAATCAGCTTCTGGTAGATCTTACCTTCTTCGTCTACTCTCAGGCAGTATGGCACCTGTACTTTATAGATCCTGTCCAGGAAGGCCTCGTTTTTTTTATCGTTGGCAAATTTTGCCCATTCAGACTCGTTAGAGTGAGCCAGTATGATACCATCAAAAGGAATGGCCCCGATAGGTTCAGTACCCTTATAATTATTTTCCTGCGTGGCAGTCAGCAGCGGGTTCAGCACTTTGATAGGTGCTTTAAACATCTCTACAAACTCCAGCACGCCCTGGTTAGCCAGGCAAAGCCCGCCGGTATAAGAATAAGCATCAGGGTCACTCTGCTGAAAGTCGGCCAGTTTACGAATGTCTACCTTACCTACCAGGGTAGAAATGTCCTGGTTATTTTCGTCTCCGGGCTCAGTTTTAGCTACCGAAATCTGGTTTTGCACGGACGGATAAAGCTTGACTACTTTGAAGCGATTGACATCGCCATCAAATTCACGCAGCCTTTTGGCCGCCCAGGGACTCATGCAGGCCGGCAGGTAACGTGAAGGTATCTTATACTCCTCTTCCAGTTCTTTTTTATAATCGGCAAACAGGCCAAGCGGGCTCTCGTAAACCGGGCTGATCTGATCGCCGGCTTTGAGTGCGTAAATGGGGTGTACCTGAATCAGTTGCTTCAGCTTTTCGGCCAGAGAACTTTTACCGCCACCTACCGGGCCCATCAGGTACAGGATCTGCTTCTTTTCTTCCAGGCCCTGGGCCGAATACCTGAAAAATGACACGATCTGCTCTATGGTTTCTTCCATACCATAGAACTCTTTGAAAGCGGGGTAAACCTTAATGACCTTATTGGTGAAGATACGGCTCAGCTTAGGATCGTTTTTGGTATCAATTAGCTCAGGCTCACCGATGGCCGAAAGTATCCTCTCGGCAGGCTTAGCGTACATGGAAGGGTCTTTCTTGCATTCCTTCAGGTACTCGGACACTGACATTTCGTTGAAGGAAGTACTGTAATTGGTTTTGATCTTATCTAAAACGCTCATAATATCAATGATTTCTTCTAAGTACTGGAATTTGGAGAACGCAGTACGTTTTACCACGTTGGAGTAGAAAGGAGTCTTTCAGAAAAAGCTGCGAAGGCACGTGTTTGTTTGCGACTTCAGCCAGCCAACTATATCATACAACGATAAATTAATCAATTATGTATAATATATAAACAGCGGCAGAGACTAAAAGCAAGCTTTTAACCTTGATTTAATTTTTTATAAACTTCTTAATATACCATTAATTTTTCACAAATTCTATTCAACTACTACTTAATTACAATCAGTTGAATGTTAGTTTTCACTGGTTTCTCAATAAATAAAACAGCCATTATTAATCCAAACCTTATGAAAAAATCTGTCATAGTTACCGGCGCAGCAGGCCACATGGGGCAGGCCGTTGTTAAGCAGTTATTAGCCTCAGGACACTCAGTGGCAGGCACATCACTCCCGCACGAAACTACTGATGAACTGGAAGAATATGAGCATTTCAGAAGATACGAGATAGATGTAAGTGACCCGCAGGCAGCCCAAAGTTTTATAGAAGAAGTAGCCAATAAGCAGGGAAAAATTAATTTTGCCGCTTTGCTGGTAGGTGGCTTCAGCATGAGTTCATTGACTGAAAGCAGCCTCAGTGATATTCGGAAAATGATTCATCTGAATTTTGAAACCGCTTTTGTCATGGCCCAGGCTGTCTTCAGGCAGATGCAAAAACAACAGGATGGCGGACATATCTTGCTGGTGGGTGCTAAACCCGCATTGGAAAAAGGCGCCTCCAAAGGATTAACTCCTTATTTCTTATCTAAAAAGCTTGTCTTCGCCCTGGCAGAAAACATTAATGCCGAAGGGGCCGATCATAGCATACGCGCCAGTGTGATCGTACCCAGTGTGCTGGATACGCCCCCTAACCGGGAAGCCATGCCCGATGCTGATTTCAGCAAATGGGTGTCACCCGAACAGGTCGCTTCTGTGGTAGATTTTCTGGTAAGCGATCAAGCTTCAGCCCTGCGCGATACTGTCATTAAACTATATGCAGATAGTTAGCAGGACTGAAAGTTGGGTCTTAAGCATTCTTAATAGCTAAGTACAGCGTAGGTAGGGTAAGCAGACAGCTTGTCCCTGCCTTTCAGGAAAGAAAGTTCTATCAGAAAAGAAGCCTGTATGATCTCCCCACCAAGTTGTTCTATCAGTTTGCAGGCTGCCAGGGCGGTACCGCCGGTGGCCAGCAGGTCATCATGCATCAGTATCTTTTCACCCGGACGGATGGCATCTTCGTGTATTTCCAGGCAGTCATTTCCATACTCTAGGGCGTAACATTCTTTGCGGGTTTTATAAGGCAGCTTGCCTGGCTTGCGAATGGGCACAAAACCTGCTGAAAGTCGGTCGGCAAGTAGTGCTCCGAAGAAAAAGCCCCTGGATTCCACACAAGCTACCTTGTCTACCTGTTGGCCTTCCATGTTTTTCATAAGAGCTTCGCTGGCCGCCCTGAAAGCACGGGGATTTTGCATCAGGGTGGTCAGGTCTTTAAAAACAATACCCTCTTTGGGAAAATCCTTCACATCTCTGACAAAGGCAGCAAGTTCTTCAGTACTCATATAAGCAATTGTATTGGAATTTGAAACTGGTTCTCGTTTATAAAAATATGCAGTGGGCTAAAGTTCTGGAATTAAGTTTTGTCTGCAAAATACATTGACGCTTCTACCTCCTTCCGTGCAAAAATGGTGAGCTTATTATTCAAGCAGGATAATCAGAACTGACTCAACCAAGAGTAGAATTTAGGGAGTTGCTTGCAAAGCTTGTATTTTCCACATTCGTAATAAATTTGGTGTTATAAGCTAATATGCTAAAAGCACAGCCTATACTTTTGTTAGATAACAAAATTAACATCTAAAATTTTTGATCATGAGTGTAGAGACTGCCAGGGGAAAAAGCATTTACGACAATGCCAAAAATCACTTTCTGGGTAACTTTCCAAAAAACCTCCCCATAGAACAGGCATATGTGCACATTGGCATGTACCTGGGGTGGGTCATTGACCAGGACCTGTATTCAGAATATTTCCAGGAAGAAGCGGATACGCAGATATTTCGCTTTAAGAAAAGGGAAATCAGTTGCACTATCCTGAGCGAAATATGGGATGGCTACCTGGGGCATGAGCTCTTTAGTGAAGAGGGCAACCTTTTTACCTTTTATTACTATGGTGGCGGTCTTTACCATAAAGACTATGAAAACCTGCTGGCCAAGCAGTTACCTTCTATTTATCATGTAACAGATGATTGGCCTGCTTATGATAAAATGTCAGCTCGCATCAGTACCCGTTATGAAGACTGGACAAAGCTGATTAGCTAATTGTTTTTTATTATCTTCCTTTATTTCCTAATTTTCGGCCTGTTATAAGCTCCCTAATCCTTTAAAGTTACAGGTTTGAAATATATAGAGATTTTTCTGGCAGAATTCAGTGCATTTGCATGGGGAACTCACCTTCTGGTACTTTTACTGGGAGGTGGGTTATTCTTTATGATCTATTCACGTTTTCTTCCCTTCCGCTATTTGGGTCATGCGATTGATGTGCTGCGCGGTAAGTATGATGACCCCAACGAACCGGGTGATATCAGTCACTTTGAAGCTTTGTCTAGTGCATTAGCAGCCACCGTAGGTATGGGTAACATTGGCGGGGTTGCCGTTGCTATTACGATGGGTGGCCCGGGTGCCCTCTTCTGGATGTGGGTTTCGGCTTTTGTAGGTATGGCTACCAAGTTTTTTACCTGCTCCCTGGCGATCATGTACCGGGGTAAAGACTCCGCTGGCAAGATTCAGGGCGGCCCTATGTATGTGATAGAAGAAGGCCTGGGTAAAAAGTGGAAACCCCTGGCCGTGTTTTTTGCTATAGCAGGTCTTTTTGGTCCCCTTCCTGTATTCCAGGCCAACCAGCTTACCCAGATTTTCAGAGATGTGGTTTTGATTCCAAATGGAGTTATTCAGCAGGAAAGCTGGCAGGTTAACCTGATCTGTGGCTTCGTCATCGCAGCCATTGTTTCTATTGTGATTTTTGGTGGCATCAAAAGGATTGCCAGCGTAGCCAGCAAGATGGTGCCCGCTATGGTAGTAATTTATGTGCTGTCCGTTCTGTACATCATTTTTACCAATATGGGCAAGGTACCTGAAACTTTCTCTATGATTTTCAGTGATGCGTTTACCGGCGAAGCGGTAATGGGTGGCTCACTGGGAGCAGTGATAGTCATTGGTGCCCGCCGGGCCGCTTTTTCCAATGAAGCCGGTATTGGTACTGCTCCCCTGGCTCATGGAGCGGCTAAAACCAATGAGCCTATCAGGGAAGGACTGGTAGCCATGCTAGGGCCGGCTATAGATACCATCATTGTATGTACCATGACAGCGCTGGCTATACTGATCACCGACGTATGGCGCACCACGGATGCGGATGGAGTCACTCTGACAGTAAACGCTTTTAACCAGGCACTGCCTACCAATGACCTGGGAGGCTATCTGCTGGTGATCAGCGTGCTTACCTTCTCTTTGTCTTCCCTGTTTACGCTATCTTACTATGGCACCAAGTGCTTTTCTTATCTGGTAGGTGCCAAACGGGCAGAGTATTTCAATTACTTTTATGTCTTTTCCATCATCTTAGGCTCAGTAGCCTCCATCTCCGCAGTCATCAACCTGGTAGATGGGATGTATGGGCTCATGGCCATACCCAATATGATTGCTGCCCTACTGCTGGCACCCAGGGTAAGAACCGCCGCACTGGACTATTTCAAAAGAATGAAAGAACCCAGACCCAAAAAAGTGGTTTAACTATAGGTTGAGTAAAAATTCTCTGAAGGATTGGCTGTCATAATTAGCCATTCCTTCCTTTTTGTAAACAACTTTCCCTTCCGGAGAAATTACCAGGGTGGTGGGAATAGACTGATGACTGAATTCTGCAGGAAATGAGGAAATAGGAAAATACAGGGGCATCTGAAAATTCTTCCTCTTCATAAAATTAGTGGCCTTCTTGTGATCTTCGTCCTGAGAGATCATCAGAAAGACTACATCTTTGTTCTGCTGACTCACATCATTGTACAAGCTCTCTATAGATGGCATTTCCGCCACACAGGGAGGACACCAACTTGCCCAGAAATTGATAAAGACGGTTTTCCCTTTTAAATCTTCACCCTCTAGCACCTTATCTTGTGCATCCCGCAAACGAAAGTTAAGGTCGGAAGGTGAGTCAGGGCTTAAAACTTCTACTTTGGGGTCAAGTAACCCGGTCATGAGAATGCCCCTTTGCACAAAACCAAAAACTTCAGCCTGCCAGCCAAAAGCATAGATGACTGCCACGGCTACTACAAAAACCAGCCAGTCGGCGTTTTTCTTAATTTTCTTAATCAGCATTGACATTGTAATTTATAAGCGGCTATTGCAAGTGGTTGGATGGTCAGTTAAATCTATTATTTTATAACTTTCAAGCAAATTACAGACCGCTGCACATGTTATTTAAAACGCTTGCAATATTATCAATGACGGCTATTAGCCAGGTTTTGTTGGCTCAGGA
This sequence comes from Cyclobacteriaceae bacterium, assembly GCA_046541235.1. GTDB lineage: Bacteria > Bacteroidota > Bacteroidia > Cytophagales > Cyclobacteriaceae > Catalinimonas. The sequence continues at coordinate 12,389 of JBKHDR010000032.1, forward strand.
TCTACTTAATTACCAGCAGATAGATGCACTTCATTACAGCTTCAGTATAGAGATCAATGACAATCATGACAGACTACAGGCACAGGCGGATGTACTTTACATGGTCAAAGCTACTCGGCTTGATTCCTTTTACCTTGATCTGGTTGGTAAAAATGAAGAACGTACCGGTATGCTGGTCAAAGAAGTCAGGAACAACAGTCTTCCTGTCATGTTCAGGCAAACAAAAGAGAAACTCTGGATATACCCCGAAAACTCCCTCAACAAAGAGGAAAAGGGAAGCTTAAGTATTATTTACTCGGGTACACCGGCAGATGGCCTGATCATATCAATGAACAAATATGGTGACCGTACATTTTTTGGCGACAACTGGCCCAATCGTGCCCGCCATTGGCTACCTACCATTGATCACCCTTCCGATAAAGCCAGCTGTGAATTCATCATCACAGCTCCTGAGCATTATAAAGTGGTGGCCAATGGCCTCTTAGTTGAAGAGAGCCAGTTACCTTTAATGGGTACTAAGGCATCCAAGCAGACGCATTGGGTCAGCAGTAAGCCGGTGGCTACCAAGGTGATGGTATTTGCCGCCGCTCGTTTTGCCCTCAAATATGAACCGCCCGTGGATGGCATCTCTGTACAGCATTGGGTGTACCCCGAGGATAAAGCTGCTGGTTTTGCGCTCTTTGAACCCAGCCGTGACATCCTGAAGTTTTTTATTGAGCATGTGGGTGACTATCCTTTTGAAAAACTGGCAAATGTAGAGTCCAAAACCCGCTATGGCGGTATGGAAAACGCCAGTAACATTTTTTATAATGAATTAGCTATTGAAGGAAGTCAAAGTATTGAATCACTTATTGCACATGAAGTAGCGCATCAGTGGTTTGGTAATGCCGTTACGGAGAAGTCCTGGGAACATATCTGGCTGAGCGAAGGCTTTGCCACTTACCTTACCCACCTTTATATGGAAAGAACATATGGTGAGGATAGCCTGAAGAACCGCCTGAAAAATGACCGCGAAAGAATTTTCTCTTACTATAAGAAGAAACCTGAGGTAAAAGTTGTAGACGACTCAGAGACCAATTTATACCAGTACCTTAATGCCTACACCTATCAGAAAGGCGGCTGGTTTCTGCATATGCTTCGCCAGAAAGTGGGTGATGACCTTTTCTGGAAAGGCCTGCGCACCTTCTACAAAGAAAACTGCCACGAACATGCTGATACGGATGAGTTTCGCCTATTGATGGAAAAAATTTCGGGTCAGTCACTGAAGAATTTTTTTGAACTATGGCTATATCAACCCGGACATCCTGAACTCAGGGGGGAATGGAAATACAATGGCCTGGCTAATAAACTGCAACTGGAGATCAGGCAAACACAGGAAAATGGACAAGTATATCAGCTACCTCTGCAAGTAGGCGTTTTTTATGAAGGCAAAGTAGAACCTGAAATTTTAAATATCAAGCTTAGTCAGCAAGAAGGTAAATTTAGTTTAAAACTGAAAAAGCGACCTCAATCCATCGTTATTGACCCTGAAGTAAAATGGCTCATAGATGCTCAACTCAATAGTAAATAGCAGAGCGTCAGCAAGGCAGCCAGCAGGGTGCTGAAAAAATTAACTGAATGATTATTCATCCACCCTCTCTGCTGAAAAAGAGCGCCCATTATAGAGTCAGACAAATTACCAATTATACCTGCCAGGAAAACCAGCCATAGGTATTCGTTCCATCCTTCGCTCAAACCATAAAACAAGGCAGTCAGTCCACTGGCAACAAGCCCAAGCGCAGTTCCCTCAAAACTGATCACCCCATCCTCTCCCCTGCACCCAGTTGTTAAGCTGTTTATCTTTATAAATTTTTTTCCATAAACGTTTCCCAGCTCTGATGAAACTGTATCTGAAAAAGCGGAAGCAAATGATGAAGCCATGGACAACGAAAAAATCCATTCCAGTGACGGAAATATCAGGGCAGACAGGGCACACAGCCATGCGGCTCCAGCATTGGAAATGACATTGACATGCGTCCGCTTTCCTCTGTTTTTTTCTTCCAAACCCAATTTCTCTTTCTCTTTTCTCCGCCAGGTTGAGGCGGCAGTCCCTCCCACAAAAAAGACAAAGATCATGAGCAGCCCGGTCCAACCAAAGGCGAGCATCAGGCAAAAAGTGATGCTACCGCCCAGTAAAGCCCCGCTCCAATTGATTTTGCCGGTAAGCAGACTTCCTGCAGCCATCAAAAGGGAGACCATAAGGTAAAGGAAAGGATGCTTATCTATAAACATATCTTTTATGCATAAAAACTACACCTGTCAAAAGAATCAAAAACTCATAAAATCTTACATAAGCTTCATCAAATTAGATATATACTTGAATAGTATAATAATTTATTTGAATTTTGACATAAATAATGATGATTATACCATGAAAACTTACCCAAAAATACAATCCGCGTTTTCATTTCTGCCTCTGCTCTTTGTATTGATCCTTTCTAGTTCATGCAGTGAAGAAGAGGTTGTGATCAGCGGTGACCCCTCCCTGGTATTTTTTGAATCTGAATACCATGAAGTAGCAGAAGGTAGTGGTATCTACAAAGTTATTGTAAAAATGGACAAGCCACAGAACAGTAAAACTGCTGTACATTTTACTTTAAATTCAAATGCTGAGGCAGTTCATTCTGGTATTCATGAAACAGCTGATTTTGAACTGCTCACCGAGTCACCTATCATCATCCCTGAAGGAGCACAGCAGGCTGAAATTGAACTATTTATCATTGAAGACGAAAGATTTGAACAAAATCCAGAAATGATAAACTTCAAACTTGAGGCTGTATTGAGCGGAAATGCCGAAGTAGCAGCTTCTGCCAGTGAATTTGCTTTGATGATCAAGGAAAACGACTACGAACTTAGCCTTGAATGGAATACTGAAACCCAAAATCCTGATGATGCTAATATTAACTTATTTGTAGAGTTGCCAAATCATTACCTGTTCAGCAGTTCTAATGAAAACGGCTTTGAAAAGCTTACCCTTACTAATGTAAATGATAAAAATGAGTACCTGGTCAATATATTGTATGCAGATGGTATTAGCCCCGCAGATTTCTCTTTAAGGTGTTTTAGCGCAGGTAATGACGAAGGACAAGTATTAGTGAATGGAAGTTTTGCGAAAATTGATTCAATTCAGTCCGAAGGCAGAGCCGAAGTGCTCAAAAATTACCGCATGAAAAAAAGCGGTGGTGAACTAAAAATTATATGGTAAACATCCGATTTATTCTTGGGTAAAAGGCACTGCTACAGAGGATAATAATATGCTGAATCTGCAACAGTGCCTTTATTTTATGCCTACCTCAAACTCTGAATTTATCTACCTCCGCATAGGCATTGATCAGTTTGATCTCCCCTTCTTTACCTTCTTCTGAATTCCCGTGCTCCATACCTAGTACACCGCGGTAACCTTTATTATAAATGTACTCAAACACATTTTTATAGTTAATTTCGCCTGTAGTAGGTTCTTTTCTGCCCGGATTGTCGCCAATCTGTATATAAGCAATTTCATCCCATGTAGCTTCCATACGACGTATCAGGTCACCTTCATTACGTTGCATATGATAGATATCGTACAGGATTTTGCATGAGGGGCTATTCACTGCCTTACAAATTTCAAACGTCTGGTCTGAAAATCTCAAGAACAATTCGGGCGTATCGCTTAATGGCTCAAGTACCATCACCAGACCATGAGGCTCAAATATTTCTGCCCCTCTTCTGAGGGCTTCTACCACATTGGAGGTCTGAATACCAATGGGAATTTTGCGTTCAAAGAAGCCAGGTACCACTGTCATCCAGGTAGCATTCACACGTTTAGCCACTTCTACAGCCTTTTTGCAGGTATTGACAAAGTTATCTGAAAATTCCTGCTTGCCAGTAGTCAGGGAGATCTTCCAATTGTCACCTCCATCTATCACAAATACACCCATATCCATACCCCGGCGGGCAAGTTCGCTTCCGATCTTCTCCTGCATTTTTACATCTCTTTTCATCAGGCCATTGTCCTCCAGGGCTTTAAAACCAGTATCAGCCATGAATTTTAGCTGATCAATCGGGTCTTCGCCCGCATGGTTTTTAAACATACCAAAATGCGGCGCATATTTAAGTTTAAAATCATGCTTTGCAACTGCTTGAATCTTACCAGACGCAAAAACGCCGGGCACCGTCGCCAAGGCTGAACCACTCAGGGCGAGTCCGGATTTAACAAAATCTCTCCTTTTCATAGGTTTGTTTATGTAGTTTAAATTATACCAGATCGTGTCTGAGAAAATGATCAACCTTGTTTTAAACAAGCTCAAAGTAAAAATCCTAAGTTAATTTTTTTCCGCAAAAAATGCCTCTTTCTGCAAAACGGACCTATATAAATTAAATACTTGCCAAAGTAGCTGACATGTACACCTCTGAACAAACATTCATACATTTAATATGTAATTACTCATATTACGGACTAAATAGCTTTATTTATAATATTCCATTTTTTACTTCTTAATGTATTTTTTATGAATCGTTTGAAAAACAAGGTTGCCATCATTACAGGAGGTGCCACCGGCATAGGTGAGGCCATCAGTAAGAAATTTGCCAAAGAAGGGGCTCATTTGATGATAGCAGGAATGCCTGCTGACCCACTTGAAAAAGTTTGTAATTACATCAATCAGAAAGGCGGCAAAGCTATTTTTTTTGAAGGTGACCTATCCAATGCAGATGAGGCTCAGGATTGTGTTCAACAAACTGTGAATGAGTTTGGCAAGATTGACATACTTATCAACAATGCCGGGGTGTTTCCTGAGATTGATGAAGTAACCGACTTTCAGGAAGATGCTTTTGATAACCTGATCAAAAACAACCTCAGGTCGGCATTTATCATGACCAAATACACACTGCCTGAACTGCAGAAAAGTCAGGGGGTGATACTCTATGCAGGTTCTGAAGCCGGCAGGCTTGGGCTGGCACAAAATACTCCCTACGGAGGTACCAAAGGCTTTATCCATGCTTTTATGAAGGGTGTGGCCGTAGAACAGGCCGCGTATGGTGTAAGAGCTAACTGTGTCTGCCCCGGTCCGGTGGATACTGCCTGGACGCATAAAGAAAGCAGCCAGATGGATGAAGAAATGGAGCAGATGCTTACCTCGGCTACTCCCATGGGACGCCGCGCTACCCCAGAAGAAATTGCCAATGTCTATCTATTTCTGGCGTCTGATGAAGCTTCGTACGTGACCGGCTCATTGTATTTTGTAGATGGCGGTATCACGATTGCCAAAGGGCCTATAGGCCAGAAAGCACATGAAAGCATGAAGACTCAGCCTGAGGGTGAACTTGAGCTTGAATTTTCTCATTCAGGCGCTACCGAAAAAAGATAAAATAGAAGAGGCGGTTTCAAAAAAACCGCCTCTTTTTACTTTAAATTGAAAATTGACATAGTGCTATCCATGTTTGTTATCCGGCCTGCTTGAGGACGAACATGGAACATTATGTTTTTTTACCCTTTTATTCAGGGGCATTGGCGCCAATATTACCCTGAGCTACAATTGTAGATAGGTTTTCAGGACTCAGATGAATATTGATATGACCATCAAATTCCAGTAATTCACTATATGTTATCTCCGTATTGTTATCACGTTCATCAACCTGAGTACGACTCATGCCTGTCGCTCCATCTACATTGTTCAGGCTGATGGCAATGCGTCCGCCTTCTTCTACTGAATTGAAGTGAATATGTGCTGGATGAGTGTTGCCTGCAGTAGTACCCTCTACGTCCAGCACTACCAGGCTTGTTCCATTCACTCTTTCAAAGAAAGTAGCTGAACCACTCACTCCCGATTCACCCACTGCTGCAAGAGCGTAAGATACAGAATCTCCCGTGAGGTCATTTTCTCCGATATCGCCCTGGGCTACGATAGTGCCCAGATCTTCATCGCTCAGGTGTACGTTTACATAGCCATCGTATTCCAACAGATCTGAATAGCTGACAGCCGTGCCATCGTCAAAAGCACGTATGGTGGTTTCGCTCATACCTGTTGTACCATCTACGGGCGTGAAACTAATCACTATACCTCCGCCCTCTGCGGCAGTGTTGCGGTGTATGTGCGCGGGATGTTCTCCGCCTTCGGGCGTACCTTCCAGGTCAACAACAGCCAGGGTATTGCCGCTCTGGCGTTGAAACAGGGTAACTGTACCACTGATATCGGGCACATCGCGTTCTGCCAGATCATACACTACGGATTCGCCGGTCAGCACATTTTCACCAATGTCGCCTTGTGCCACGATAGTACCTAGGTCTTCGGGCGACAGGTGTACGTTGATGTAACCATCATAGGCAATCAGATCTTCATAAGTTACCGGATCACCGGGTGCACCTTCTTCTCCATCAAAGTTGGTGACGTTTGTCCTACTGATTCCTGTACTACCATCTACAGGATTGAAACTGACTACGATACCTCCTCCTTCAGCAGCTGTATTCATATGAATATGGGCAGGATGGGTACCGCCATCGGGCGTACCTTCCAGTTCAATAACTACGAGGGTCTCACCATTCAACCTTTCCGATAAAGTAGCAGTACCACTGATACCTTCTACATCCTCTTCATCTAAATCGTATACTGTACTATTACCCGTCAGCTCGTTTTGTCCGATGTCGCCCTGCGCTACAATGGTACTAAGTTCGTCAGGGGATAAGTGTACATTCACATAGCCATCGTATTCAATGATTTCTTCATAGGTAAGATCTGTACCGTCGTCAAAGGCTTCTACATCGCTTATGCTCAGGCCGGTAGTGCCATCTACCTCCGCAAATGATACCACGATGGGTCCGCTTTCAACAGCAGTATTCATGTGAATATGCGCTGGGTGACTTCCTCCTTCGGGCGTTCCCTCAAGCGTAATAGTCGCTTTGGTAGAACCATTCCTTCTTTCTTCAAAAAGAATACTACCAGAAATACCTTCTACGTCTCTTTCATCCAGGTCATAGCTGGTAGAGTTGCCGGTAAGTACATTGCTTCCAATGTCGCTCTGGGCTACGACTGTCAGATCATTTTCACTTAAATGTACATTCACATGCCCGTCATAATCAAGCAGTTCATCATAAGTCAGATCCGTAATGGTGGTAGTGCTGCGACCCGTGGCCCCATCTACGCTTTCCAGAGGAATGGTAATGTCACCTGTTTCAACAATGGAATTGGCATGTATGTGAGCGGGATGGGTGTTACCTGCTTCTGTTCCTTCTATGAAGAGGTCTGCTCTGATATCACCATTATCAAGTTCACCAAATACAATGTAGCCGTTCACTTCCGAATCATTTGTTTCATCTAGCGTATAGGTAATTGAATTTTCGTATTCGGGAAGAAGGTCAGGTTCTACTTCATCTTCTTCGCAGGCAAAGAATAAGGCAAAAATACTTAAGATAGTAAAAACCCTGATAAAAGGCCTGAGGGTTAAATTGTAGTTTTTGTTAATCATAGGATGGATTAGTAAAATTAAATTATAAAAATTGAGATTAGAATCACTCCAAATAAAAGCTAAAAAGAATAACGTTAATTAAAGTAAATGAAAGAAGCTGAAAATACAATGCTGGTATTACATAAAAATGTTTATCAACAACAAGTGCTAAACACATATTATATAAGCAAATTAAGTAAAATTACCTAAAATTTTTAATCATATGATTTTTAAAGGACTAGCGCAGTGCATACATACTTAATCAGCAAACTAAAATTTATGATTAAAATAAGACAAATCGTCTCATCTGAAAGCTTATTTTAAGATCAAAGATCTGAGCTTATCCTAATTTGAATCAAATCTTTAAACTGCTTTTCCCCGCGATTGTTCAATCAAATTTCTTCTTCGGCTTGCTCCGAAATCGGACATACATTGTTCAATTCCGAACGTCTTTGAAACCTTCAGGGATGGGATGAGCGCATAGTTTGAGGTTTTTTCCAGATGGCATACCCATTGATATTATTTGTCAGACAAATGGAAAACTAATACCTCATGGATCATAAACTCGGAGAGTTTGAAGAAATGGTACTTCTGGCAGTGGCAATCCTCTACAGGGATGCCTACGGCTTATCCGTTATGGAAGAGATCGAGCGGCAAAGCGACAGAAGCATTATGCTAAGCTCAGTACATAAAGTGCTGATGCGCCTGGAACAGAAAGGCTTCCTGAAATCTCAACTAGGTGGTGCCACAGAAGAAAGAGGGGGACGCAGTAAGCGGCTCTACAGCATCACTGCATCTGGCAAAGAAGCCCTGAAAGAAAGCCAGGAAATCAGAAACCGCATGTGGCATGCCATACCAGACGTTGTCTGGAATATTTCTTTAAGCTGAAGATGAAGAAGCAACTGCCCTCTCCTCCCCCTCTAGCACTTAAGTTGCTGAGGCGTTTCTGTGACCCTGAGCTGGTTAACGAAATTGAAGGTGACCTGCTGGAAATGCATCAGCAGAGGCTTGAGTACATGTCATCCATCAAAGCTGACTTGGTTTTTTACCTGAGCGTCATACAGTTTTTCCAGCCGTCTTTTATACGTAAAAATTCAGCTGCATCCTATTTTAACCCAAATCTCATGTTACAGAATCATTTTAAAATTGCCTTTCGGCAAATGAGAAAACACAAGGTTTTCTCGGCTATCAATATCTTTGGTCTTGCCCTTAGTATGTCGGTAGCCATGCTGATCATGCTGGTCTATATCAACCAGACCCGCTACGACAGCCATCATGCTCACAAAGACAGGATTTATCGTGTACTTACTGATGACGGTAATTTCCCGGAATATGCCAGCACGCCGCTACCGCTGGCGCAAAGCCTGGAAGATTACCAGGAAATTGAACAAAGCCTTACACTTAGCGGCAGCTATGGAGGCGATGCACAGTACGAAGATGTTTCCATTACCCTCGTTGGTATTTATGCCAGCAGTAATTTGTTGACCTTCTTTGACTTTGAACTGAAGGAGGGCAACCCACATACGGCGCTTACAGAACCTTTCTCAATCGTAATTGACGAAGCCAGTGCCACCAAACTCTTTGGCAATGAAAGCGCCCTGGGCAAAGTAATCAATTTTAAAGAAAGAGGCCTGGATCTGATGGGACTGGGCTTGATGACCCAGAATTACAAAGATTACGGACAGTTTACCATTACCGGAGTGATAGCCGACACGGATAAGCTGACGCACATACCCACCACTTCCTTTGCTTCCATTGCTACGATAGAAAAGCTCAATCAGCAGGGGCTTACCCAGGTTGATTTTAACAATTGGGAAGATTATTACGCTTCCTATACTTATGTGATGCTGAATGAAAAAAGTGAGGAACAGCAGCTGAAACAGATTTTAGATGAAATAAACGAGCGTCAGTACAAAGACGCCGAGGCGGACCTCAAAGATATGCAGTTTAATGTGCAGGCCCTGACTGATATCACGCCGGGTAAATTGCTCAACAATATGCTAAGCATTCGCCTGCCTATTGAAATCTACTTCTTCCTGCTGGCTCTCTCGCTGGTGATTATCATTACGGCCTGTTTTAACTATACCAATCTGTCCATCGCCCGTTCACTGAGCCGGGCCAAGGAGGTTTGTGTCCGCAAAGTCTCTGGCGCAGAGAAGGGACAGCTATACCTGCAGTTTCTGAGCGAGTCAGTGCTGGTGGCTTTCCTCGCTATGGTGCTCTCTCTTTTGATGCTCAATCTTATCAAGCCTGCCTTCAGCAACCTCTGGTTTAACAGCTACCTGAACCTCAACCTGGATGAAAGCCCTTCAGTTTACCTGGCATTTGCGCTCTTTGCCCTGGTGGTGGGAATTATAGCCGGCCTGTTTCCTGCCGTGTATACCTCCAAATATTCTCCGGTACAGGTGCTCAGGAACCTTTCTTCTGTCAGGCCCGGCAAACTGGGGTTGCGCAAAGTGCTAATGGTGAGCCAGTTTTCATTTTCTATCATTTTTATTTTGTCTACACTTCTCGTGTTCAGGCAGCTGGAGCATTTTCTGAAACTGGAGTACGGTTTTAAGCAGGAAGGCATCATAAATCTCAATCTGCAGGGCAATGAATACCAAAAAGCTGTGGCTGCATTTTCAGGTCTGGAGGGTGTCAACCAAATCTCGGCCAGTCAGTACATCATCAGCAGTGGTATCAATTTTGGCACTAACATCAGGCCTTTGGAAGCCACTGATGAGGAAGAAGATTTGAATGTAAATTACATCTTTACTGACCAGCACTATCTACAGAACCTGGAAATTCCTCTGCTGGCGGGCAGGTATTTTGATGAAAATACCCATCATCAGCAAGTCATTATCAACCGAATTACTGCCGAGCAACTCAATTTCTCAAGTCCGGAAGAAGCCATTGGCCAGTTTTTCAGGATGAGCCCAGACAGCAAAGACTCCAGCGATAACAAGCTGGCCGAAGTTATTGGCGTGGTTGAAAACTTCCAGCACCGTCTACCCTTTGAAAAAACCAAAGCTATGGTGATCCGCTATGATCCGGAGATGGTTTCTTTTCTGAATCTTAAAATAAGCACCTCAGATATGCAGAGAAGTCTGGCTGAAATTGAATCTGCTTGGAAAACATTTGATCCACTGCGCGATTTACAGTACGAGTTTTTTGACGAACAATTAAGGTCAAACCTGCAGTTCTTCTGGGATATCATTGCCATCATCGGGTATTTTGCTTTCCTGGCGATCGTTATTTCCTGTCTCGGCCTGCTGGGTATGGCAACCTTCGCGGCAGAGACCCGCATTAAGGAAATAGGAATTCGCAAGGTGATGGGAGCCGAGGTAAAAAGCCTGGTATACCTGCTTTCCAGAGGTTTTATCAGCTTACTGCTTATCGCCATAATGATCGCAACGCCCCTGGCTTATTTTCTGAATAACCTGTGGCTACAGAATTTTGCTAACCGCATCCCTTTTTCAGCTGACCTTGTCATTGGCACCATAGGCGTAGTTTTGTTGCTGGGAGTACTCACCGTAGGTTCGCAGGCCTGGAGGGCTGCCCGCTCCAATCCGATCAAATCTTTGAGATCGGAGTAAAATACGAATCAGGCATTAAAAAAGCTGCTTCAGCAGGGTAAAATCCAGCTGAAGCAGCTTTTGATTTATGGCACACCTAACAGAATCAGGCGTGTTCTTTTTCCTGCTCTGTCTTTTTGATTTGTTCCTGTATTTTGTTGAAATCTACTGCATTACAGCTACCACAGCCTTTGGGACAGCCTTTATCGGTCCGGAAGCTACGGTAGACCAGGCGGCCCAGGTAAAAGAGCGCAGCCATAAAAATAAGTAAGAGTATAATTTCCTGTAACATAAGTCTCAGCTAAAAATCTGGTACACCAAAAGAGCCGACACATAGGCCAGCAGGGTCATGTACACTGTCTGTATAACAGGCCACTTCCAGCTTTTAGTTTCACGATACACTACCGCCACCGTACTCATGCACTGCATGGCAAAAGCGTAAAATACCAGCAGGGAGAAAGCCACGGCAGGTTTGAAAACCACCTCTCCGGCAGGGTTTCTTTCCTCACGCATCCTGCTTATGATGGAGCTTTCATCTTCAAAATCCTCACCTACGCTGTATAGGGTAGCCATAGTACCTACAAAAACTTCGCGGGCGGCAAAAGAGGTGATCAGGGCAATACCAATTTTCCAGTCATATCCCAGCGGCCTGATGACCGGCTCAATCCATTTACCAAAATGCCCGGCAAAAGAATTCTCAAGTTTTGCTGTTGCGATACGGGTATCCAGTTCTTCCAGCAGAGCGGGATCTTCAGCATTGGCTGCTTCTTCCCTGAGGTGCTGCTCGGCTTCGGCCATCTTATCAGCGGGGCCGTAAGAAGCCAGCACCCAAAGTACAATTGAAACCGCCAGTATGACTTTTCCAGCCTCAAATACAAAGGTCTTAGACTTTTCCAGCACCGTCACACCTACGTTTTTCCAGCGGGGCAAGCGATAAGCAGGCATTTCCATGATCAGGAAACTGCGTTCTTTCGCACGTATGATCAGCTTCATGGCCCAGGCAGAGAGCAATGCCGCGACAAAACCCAACAGATACATCCCCATCAGAACCACTCCCTGCAGGTTAATGAAGCCCCAGAGCTGCGTATGGGGCACTACCAGAGCAATCAATACGGTATATACCGGCAGGCGGGCCGAACAGCTCATCAGAGGCGTGACCATGATGGTGACCAGCCGGTCTTTCCAGCTGTCAATGCTGCGGGTAGCCATGATGGCAGGAATGGCACAGGCCAGGCCCGAGATCAGGGGCACTACTGAGCGGCCATTGAGGCCTACCTTACGCATGATCTTATCCATCAGGAAAACTACACGCGACATATAACCTGATTCCTCCAACAGCGCGATGAAGGCGAACAGAATAGCAATCTGCGGCACAAAGATTACGATACCACCAATGCCGGGAATGATACCCTCAGCCAACAGGCTGGTGAGCACCCCATCGGGCAGGCTGTTTTGTATCCAGCCACTGGTTTCGGCAAAGAGATAATCTATAAAATCCATAGGGATGCTGGCCCAGGCAAAGATGGCCTGGAACATCAGGAAAAGCAGCCCAAAGAAGATCAGATAACCAAATACCTTATGCGTCAGGATGCGGTCTATGCGATCTGATAAAGAGAGGCGGGTTTCATTGGAAGGAGAGCTGATAGCATCCTGCAGGATCTGCTGAATTCGTCGGTAGCGTTCGGTGGTTTCTTCAATCTGCAGCTGATTGGCATCAAAACGGAAGGCGCTGATTATGGATTTTATCTGTTCACTCTGTGATGGCTCAATAAACTGTAGCCTTTCGTGGTTTTGCAGCCACTGGTAAGCTTCGTAGTAATTTTCTACCCCATGTATCTGCCTTAGTTCGGAGATAGCTTCAGGGGCTAGCGAGTAAACATCCAGAAAAGCACTTTCTGATGGTTTAATTGGCTGGCTCAGTACCCTTTTCAAATCCTGCAGACCTTCACCGCTGCGGGCGTTCATACTTACCACCGGCACATTTCCCAGTCGGCGGCCCAGCAGTTCGGTATCTACGTTGACCCCTTTTTTGCGGGCAACATCGGCCATATTAAGCACCAGCACCGCCGGAATAGCTAAATCACGGATCTGGGTAAAGAGCAGCAGGTTGCGCTCCAGGTTGTTCATATCGGCAATGACTACCGCTATATCCGGACGTTTCTCCTTTTGCGGATGCATCAGTACATCAAGCACCACCTTTTCGTCGGCAGAGCGTGGGTAGACGCTATAGGTGCCGGGAAGATCTATCACCTCAGCCTGTTTATCGGCACTGAGCCTCGTCTTTCCGCTTTTTTTGTCTACCGTCACACCAGGATAATTACCTACTTTCTGGTTGAGGCCGGTAAGCAGGTTAAAAATGGTGGACTTACCTGCATTAGGGTTGCCCACCAGGGCTACGGTAATTCTTGATTTCAGAGACGGAGATTGCGGTATGGTATCCCTAGATTGATTCATATAATTTCTACTTGACGCGCTTCATCAATTCTTAATGACAAATTATAACCAGAGATTCTTACCGATACAGGATCGCCCAGGGGTGCGCGGTAGTTGAGTACCACTTCTTTGCCTGGCAACAGACCCATTTCCAGTAATTTGATGGTGATAGGTGAAGATTTGATATGTTTGATTACGCCTCTTTCACCAGGTTTCAGTTTGTCCAATGTTCTCATAAATTGCTGCTAGGTTTCCGGATTTTGCCGGAGACGCAATTTAACAGTTATTTAGATGGAGTCTATTTTAAAAAAAGAAAATAATCCCAAAGGTTCAGGATTTGGGAAATAAATTCGGGGCAATATGGGAGACCTGCGTCTTTTTAACTATGATGTAAGTCATTTTTTTGAAGAAGAGCAGGTAAACTCAACCATTGACTTACCCTAAAATTCAAGGCAGTATCAATGAACCTATTCTTTAGTTAGAATCCTTTCTTCTCCACGATAAGTAACAATGGTAGCTTTGGTACCTCTGGGAAGCCTCAGTGTACGAGAGGAATGTCCCAGATAAGTGTCGCCGTGGTAAAATTCAACCTTCCACCTTTTACCTTCCTTCTCCAGCCAGGCAAAGGCATCTTCCTGTCTGAGGGGGTAGAGCATCATGTCCTGAGGGTCTGAGAGGGAAAGCACTCTGAGGCTGTCATTGTTAACACCTGCCAGGTAAATTTCCTGCTGCTTATCCAGGCTGAGCCGTACCAGTGATTTGGCATCTCCCGGCACATAGAAACCGCTCTTTTGTGTAGACATAGGCTCCCAATTGCCTTCACCGTCGGCAAGCAGCAAAGTACCTACGCTGGCATCGTACTGACCAGATACCGTTTCGGCTGAGTAGAGATTTCCCACGGCCAGTATATCAGGCAGAGCATCTCCGTTGAGGTCTACGGGCTGCATGCCAAAAACAGGAGCAAACTGCAGTTCATCAGGTAAGGGGTGCAAACTGAAGCTTCCATCGCCGTGGTTTTCCAGCCAGGCACTATAAAGCGTAGTGGCCTGGGCATAGTAAGATGTTTCCCGGTCGTTTTTAGTGAGAAAGTCCATTTCACTGGTCTTGGCAAAATCATCGTAATAAGGAAAAGCAGCCTTGAGGCGATAGAGTTGGTCCATAATGGCATCCCGGCTGTGCAGGGGCACACTCCTACCCTGGCTGTAGTGAAACAGGATAGGATCAATTTCCCCGTTCTGATCAAAATCTTTGGCGTAGATCTTCAGCGGCTCGTCCTGACTGGCTTTGAGGGTAGAATTGAGTCCCAGGTTACCCAGGAGGTAATCGGTGTCGCCGTCCGCATCCAGGTCTGCTCCGCTGATGCTGTTCCACCAGCCATGTGAGTCAGACAAGCCACTTTCTTTGGTGATATCAACAAACTTTCCCTGCCGGTTGAGCAGGATTTTGACCGGCATCCATTCACCTAAAAGAATGATATCTGGCCAGGAGTCATTGTTAAAGTCTGTCCAGAGCGCATCGCTGACCAGCCCGGCTTCCTGAAGGGCCGGTGCTGTTTCCAGGCCAGCTTCAACAAAGACCGCTTTACCCTGCTGAGAATCATTACGAAGCAACAGGCTACTGTTTGGCAAGGGGTATTGCTGGGGTGTAAGGCGAGCGCTTACCAGCAGGTCAAGGTCGCCGTCACGGTCATAGTCGGCCGCTTTTACACTTCCGCTGCTGATCCTGGTATCCGGCAATGCATCAGATAGCGTGAAATTTCCTTCACCATCATTCAGGTAAAGCCTGTCCTGGTACAGCCGGTGCCCCGCCGGCCACTGATTCCCTCCACTGGCTACATAGAGATCCAAGTCGCCATCCTGGTCGGCATCAAAAAGCAGGCTCCCCATATCGTGATAAGCTGTATCCAGGAGAAAAGGCTTAGCTTCAAACTGAGCATTCTCCTGTTGTATGAAGAAACAGCCGCTTTTGTCTCTGTCTCCTCCTATGAAAAAATCTTCTTTGCCATCTCCATTCACATCTCCTACCGCCAGGGACGGGCCCAGGTTGGTATACTCATGCAACAGCAGAGCATCATCATTGAAATCAATGTAAGGGTCTGCCTGGTGCCTGAAATGAATATGATGCTTCTGGCTGACCGACTTGAAAAGGGTTTGCGCTTGCTTAGTAGCAGGCGAAGCAGGGGCTGCCTGTGCATCTACATAGGAAAGACTCAGCAGTTGATCGGCAGGTATCGCTACTTTCTTGCTAATCCGGCCATCGGGCCACTTTACCAGCAGGCTGTCAACCAGCTGATGATTGCCTAATCCAAAATGAATTACTGGTTCCACACTAGACTGAAAGCCACGGTAAGGCGAAAAATACTCGTACTGGGTTTTGCCATCATAAAAAATACTGACTTCTCCGCCCAAGGCCAAGAAATTTTGTTCTGCACCCAATAGCCTCACCCTGAGGTAATGATTTTCATTCTGCTGTCGGCTGTTATTTTTATATACATAAGGGGGCTCATCCAGGTTGCTGACCACATAATCCAGGTCACCATCCAGGTCCAGGTCAGCGAAAACGGCACCATTGGAAAAAGAAGGGCGTTTCATGCCCCAGGCTTCAGTCTGGTTGAGGAAGCGCATGCCTCCCATATTTTTATAAATGTAATTACTTACATGCGCACCCGCCAGGGTATCAATGGCCGCTCTTACCTCTTCTTCCGAACGGAGGTTGCTGCGGTACGTAATAAAATCCCGGTTGGTAACATCCCGGCGATAGCCATTGGTGATGGCAATATCCCGCCAGCCGTCATTGTCAAAATCAGCCATGAGCGGACTCCAGCTCCAGTCAGTGGCATAGATGCCGCTAAAGGCGCCCACTTCAGCATAGTCTATCCGGCCATCAGGCAGGCGCCGGGCCATCTGCAGCATGTTACGCATGTACTGAGGCTGATAGCCAAAGTCAAGAGAGAATTTAAACTTGTCATAGTTCATGTCACCCGACATCATCTTTTTTCTGTAATTGTCTTCAGGCAGCATGTCAAGAGTAATCACTTCAGCCAGCCCATCATGGTTAAGGTCAGCGATATCGTGGCCCATGGCGAAGTGTGAGAGATGCTTCAAATAAGCTGCAGAGGATTCCTGAAATGTGCCATCCTGCTGGTTGATATACAGCAGGTCATCCGAAAGATAATCGTTGGTGACCAGGATATCGGGCCAGCCATCCCTGTTGAAATCGTGGATGCCTACGCCCAGCCCAAAGCCTTCATGCAGGATGCCCGCCTCCAGCGTCACCTTGGTGAAGCCGGCATCACCATCATTGCGGTAGAGCTGATCGTTGGAAGAGGCACTCCCATCAACTATCTTATTACGAACAATGATGCGAGGTAAGTCATCATTGGTAGTATTGAGTACATAAAGGTCAAGATCACCATCTTTATCATAGTCCAGGAAGGCTGCATGGGTAGAATAAGCTGTATCAGCTATACCCAGTTCAACTGCTTTTTCTTCAAATTTGAGATTGCCTTTATTGATAAAACAAAGATTAGCCCGGCCAGAGGCAGAGCTGCTCTGAGAGACAGCCACATAAATATCTGGAAGCCCGTCGCCATTAACATCTCCAATGGCTGCTCCGGTACACCAGCGATGAGTTTCTAGTCCTGCCTCTTCGGTCACATCCCGAAATTTAAAGTTGCCCATATTGAGGTAAAGGCGGCTGCTGACCATATTACCGGTAAAAAACAGGTCGGGCAGGCTATCGTTGTTAAAGTCGGCTACAGCTACACCTCCTCCATTATATGAGTATCCAAAAGTAAGGTTGTTTAAAGTGTCAGATGTTTGCACTAGATTAATAAAATCTATTCCAGTCTCATCTACAGGTATCAGGGTAAACAAACGCTCATCCTTTTCCCAAAAATGGCAGCGGGTTAATACCAATAATATTATTATGTTGAGGATAACCACTTTCAATGAGGGAAATATTTTGAATTTATTTTTAAACATAAGAAAGCGCTAAGGATCAGGTTGTAAATGTAGTTAGCCTTTGAACTTCCTGATTTTTTTTTAAATATTCAAGTTTTAAGTTTAACTACACTATGACTGGCAAGCACCTCTTCTATACCTTCCCAAGCCTGCTTATCCTTTCTTTGCTCTGCTGGCTGGGCCTGCGCTCACCTTTAGATGGATGGGAAAAGAAGATCGCTAAGATTGGCACCTTCTCTTCTCCCGGAGCTGCCGACCTGAATGCTGATGGCGTTCTGGATGTAGTCATTGGTGCCGGAGGCGAAGAATTTGAGGCCAGAGATACAGCAGTGATCGCTCTGGATGGACGAAGCGGAGAAGTACTCTGGGCAGTCAGCGGGCAAGATCAGTTTTTTTCAAAGCCCATCTTTAATGACATCAACCAGGATGGTGTGCCTGACGTACTGATGGCAGGCCGCTCTGCACAATTAATTGCCATAGATGGTAAAAGTGGGTGCAAACTCTGGGATTTTAGCAGAGACCAGGCTCCCAGGTTTAAGTTATTCAATTTCTATACGCCGGTAGTTGTTCCAGACCAGGATGAAGACGGTATAAGCGATCTGATAGTAGCCAATGGTGGGGATGTGAGCAAAAAAGCTTATGAAAAAGACCGAGCTTCCGGCCGCCTCATGCTTATCAGCGGTTCTGACGGTACACTCATTCGCAGCGACACCATGCCCGATGGCAAAGAGACTTACATGTCGCCTGTACTGCATGATGATGGGCAGGCCAGCTTAGTTTTTGGCAGTGGGGGCGAAACTATAGGCGGCCATTTGTACCTGATCAAACTGAAGGATTTTGTGGAAAGTGGACTTAGAGATGTCAGCATACTCGCATCTGATAGCCTGAAAGGCTTTATAGCCCCTCCCCTTTTCCAAGATTTAAATGCTGACGGAATACAGGATATTATCGTCAATGCTGTGGCAGGCAGGATTCTGGTACTTGATGGTAAGGATAAGCACTTGCTTTGGGAAGTAATAATTCCTGATACTGAACTGTACACTACTGCTGCCGCTGGAAATTTTAATGATGATCCCATTCCTGATCTGTTCATCAATGCAGGTAAGGGTATCTGGCCTGATATGAGCCAGTGCCTGCAGCTGGCACTTGATGGCAGAGACGGCAGCATCCTATTTGAAGACAGTCTTAGCTTTATGTCTATGTCATCCCCGCTCGCACTGGATGTCAATGATGATGGGACAGATGAGGCTTTGCTCAGCATCAATTTTCAGCGCAGCAGGCAGACTTACCGGGGTATACCTATTGGTAAAGGAATAGTGTACAGCAAACTGGTAGCATTTGATATTGCCAACCATAAAAGACTCAAACTGGCCGAAGATTTTAAAGGAGCTAATTTATCTGTCACCTCCTGGCTGGGTGACCTGGATGACGACGGACATTTGGATCTTCTTCATGCCTACCACACTGATACCAGCAATTTTACTGCATTCAACGGCCTAAGTATCATCCGCAGAGAGTTGGATATACCTGTATCAGCGATCAGGACATCTTCATACCTGCCATAAATAGAAAAGCCGTGGATTTGCCACGGCTTTTCCGATCAAACCAAATTACAGTTAGTCAATATTGGGATTAATATCAGCCTCCGATTGAGGAATAGGAAGTTCCACCTGTGAGAAGGGGAAAGGATCGGTGGCAATCCGCTCACCTGGAGGAATATCCTGGCGCATCGCCTGCAGATAGTAGATGCGGTCTTCCTCAAAAGCCAGCTCTATCATACGCTCCAGCGCGATCATATCTTCAGTCACCTGATCGGCCGTAACAGGTACAAAAGCATCAGGCTCACCTGCCCAGGCTCTTCTTTTGACCTCATTCAGATCGGAAGCTGCTCCTGCTCTATCGCCATTCATCAGGCGAATGCTCGCCCGAGTCAGGTACATTTCCGGGAGGCGCATCAGCGGCAGACTGGCGGTAGCAGCTGTACCCCAGCCGGTGAATTCAGCACGATACCACTTATTGGGCCAAATCCTTAAAGTAGGAATATTTCCATAATTAGGCCGTGGGTCTGCACCAGGTTCCATTCGCACATACAACTCATTATGCCGCTTGTCAAGAGCAGCTACTTCAGGATTATCCCAGCCGAGGTTTTCAACCAGCACATCGCTAAGGGCAATTTGCTGAGCATTGTTTAAACGGTCAGGGTTTCCGTTGGCATCGGTAAAACCAAAAATCCGGTGAACAATAGGTGGCTTCCAGCGCTGCTGGTTGCTGTTGTAGGTCACATACTGCCACACCACTTCAGGTGCCTGAGCACCCAGGGTATTGTCATCCCAGGCATCCAGTACGTCATCCTGCAGTGAATAATAGCCAGACTCAATAACGGCAGTGGCATTCTGTTCAGCCAGATCAAAATTATTCAGCAAGAAATACACTTCTGCTGCCAGAAAATGTGCCCCCCATTTGGTAACTCTGTCCTCATATGCTAAGGGATCTCTACCCTCAACAAAAGTTTCAGGCAGCAGCTCTATAGCACGTTCCACATCGCTTACGATTAATTCGTACACTTCCTCTACCGTAGCAGGTGGCGGATTGTCAAAACCTCCATCAGGTGTGCCATCTCTGAGGACAATTGCCGGCGCTTGCAGGTTACCTTCGGAGGGAGGTGGAGCAAACATTTTTGCCAGTTGGAAATTGGTAAACGCCCTGATAAAATAAGCTTCTCCTAATATACGGGGCGTCCAGGCCGGACCATTTCGGTCATCAAATCCATTGGCAGGATCACCATCCAGGAAGTCAATCACCAGGTTGGCCTGGGCTATCACCGCATAGCTGGCGGCCCATTGGCGGGAAGGCCAGCTAAGTGTACGGTTAGAAAAATCCCTGCTGTACCACTGCCGCCCCTCATCCCCCACATTAATAAATTCATCTGGCAGCCAACCTTCGTCTGAGGCAAAACCAGTGAAGAGGATGGGCCAGTTGATCATACCCCGAAAACCTCCATTGCCTCCCATGGTATAATAAGCCCCTTCAATGATGGTTTCTAAATCCTGAGAGTTCCTTGGTTCAGTAAAACCAAAGGTGTCGGTACCATTATCCTCAAGAAATTCGTCTGAATTACAGGCTGAGGCAAAGAGGAATAAACCTATTCCTATTACGCCACTCAGACTCAACCAAATATTAGATAATCTATACATAAGAACTTAAATTTTCTGGTTAGAAAGTTATGTTGATACCGCCCATAAAGGTTCGTATTTGAGGGTACTGTACTCCTCCTACAAAACCCTGACCCAGGTTGCGAGTCTGTTCATCCCCATCAAGGCGTACTACTTCAGGATCGTATCCACCGTAAGTAGTAAAGGTGAAAAGGTTGTTTCCTGAAATAAACACCCTGGCGGCTTTCAACCCGATCTCACCAATCAGTTCAGTAGGCAGATTGTACGAAAGCTGCAAAAAATTGAGTCGGGCAAAATCGGCCCGGTACAGGTAGCGGGTATGGTTACGGCTCAACGACTGCCCATCTCTGGTGATATTGGCTAAAGAAGGTCTTGGGTATATGGCATCCCGGTTTTCCGGTGTCCAGTAGTTACCCAGATAACTCTCTCTCAGTGTACCTGTGCTGCCAGGTGTGGTCTGAGCTATCTCTATGTTATCAAAAATATAGTTACCTCCCTGGAATGTAAACTGGGTAGTCAGGCTCAGGCCTTTGTAGCTGAATGTGTTGTTAAAACCACCGAAGAAAGTTGGCAAGCCGGTTTTATCTTCATGCACTATCCGGTTTTCGGTGACATTCTGCTCAGTAGCTGTGATGATCCGGCCTGTCCTGACAGTTTCACCAGTTTCCAGGAAAAGATCACGGTCAATTTCGTAAATCATATCATATCCGGTAGCAGGATCTACCCCGGCGTATTCTGGCAGGAAGAATGCAGCCAGTCTACCCCCTTTCCTGGTCACCGTACTGCTATTGTTAACGCCCAATCGGTTATCAGTCAGCCCAAGGCCCTCATCCAGGCGAATGATTTCGTTGGTCAGAGTTGTATAATTGATGCTGCTGGTCCACTTAAAATCACCATTGTCAACATTGATAGTGGATACAGCGATTTCAAGTCCCTGATTACGGAGCTGCCCGAAGTTTTCCCAAACGGAGGAAGGGCCAAACAGTATTCCCTGGGATTGAGGAATGGGCACCTGCAGCAGCATATCATCCACATCCTGGCGATACACGCCTACTGAACCTGAAAGACGGTTTTCCCAGAGGCCATATTCCAGCGAAACATCAGTTGTACTTATGTTTTCCCAGGTGATGGCAGGGTTGCCCAGACGGGTGATCACAATACCACCTCCGCTACCGTAGGCAGGCCAGCCGGTAAAGCCATCCTGGGTCACCAGGTTGGGCAGATTGGGGTTACCGGTTTGACCGTAGCTGGCGCGAAGCTTCAGGAAATTAACCGGCCCCAATGCCTGGGCAAAATCCTCTTCGCTGATAATCCAGCCGGCAGAAACAGCAGGAAAGATGCCGTAGCGGTTTTGCTCGCCAAAAACGGAAGCACCATCACGACGGAAACTGGCACCCAATAGGTAACGGTCTTTAAAACGGTAATTGGCTCTTCCGAAGTAACTAAAAATACGGAATTCCTGTCCGCCGCCTGATAAGAACACCAGTACATCCTCTCCAAAGTTGTTAACCTCGCCTATGTTGCGGTCAGCTGCAATCAGGTTCTCTGCACCTAGTGCATTTCGGTATGGAGTGCCTCTCTGCTGTCTTTCCACACCTGCTACGGCATTGACGTAGTGGTCACCAAAGGTCTTATCAAAGGTCATGTAAGCATTGAGGTTTCTGTTCCAGTTGGTGTTGTTTGACTCACGGGAATAGAAGGAAGGTCGTACCACATCACTCGCCCATTCCTTGCTGCGAAAGCTGTCATAATCCAGTGCGCCCTCTACCCTGACGTTCAGGAAGGGTGCAATATCATACTGGAAATACAGGTTACCAATCAGACGATAATCGGTAGCCACATCTTCATATATACCTAAGGTAGAAAGATATGTATTTCTTCTTCCGATAGGGTCAAAAATCTGACCGTCAGGGGTAAACATAGGTAAAATAGGAGGCGTACTCATAATAGCTGCACCATAGTTGGGAATTCTACCTGTATCATTTCTACCACCGTTTCGCTGACCACCCCCTTCGCCTATCGGCATATCTGACTCGTCCATGTATGACAGGTTAAGGTTTAGACCTGTAGAAATTTTTTCAGCAGGTTTCAGATCAATTTTTGATCTTACCACATAACGATCTAAGCGTATGCCATCTACCAGGCCTTCTTCGCTGCGGTACTGGCCAGAAACATAAAGGTTACCCAATTCAAAGCCGCGGCTGGCTGAGAGAGATATTTGATTGATAGAACCATTCTGCCAGAATGGATCTAAAAAGTTGGTGCCTTCCGGATTAGAAGCCAGGTAGTTTTCAATGGCATCCCGGTTATAATGAAAAGGGTTATTAGGATCAGCAAAGGCATCTTCGCTCAGCAGATCACTGTTAGAAACGATGGGGTCCCAGGTGGTCGTAAAGGCGTCATTGGCCCAGGCCTGGTCAGTCACATTGAGCCACTGAGAGCCATTTACCAGGTCTACCATATTGGAGGGGGTGGTCACACCACGCTGATAGTTGACATCAATCTGTCCTGCACCCTCTTTACCGGACTTGGTAGTAATAAGAACTACGCCGTTGGCACCCCTTGATCCGTAGATGGCTGTAGCGGCGGCATCTTTCAGGATTTCAATGGATTCAATATCGTTGGGATTGATGATATTGAAAGGGTTAACGCCCGCACTTACCCCTCCGTCAACGGTGATAGGAAAACCATCTACCACAAACAAAGGCTCACTACCGGCAGATATAGAACTGGTGCCCCTTACCAGGATACGGGTGGGTGCCCCGGGCTTACCACTTGCCTGTGATACCTGAACACCGGCTGCTCTTCCCTGCAGCGCCTGGTCAAAGGAGGCAACCGGCACTTCGGAGATTTCCTCACCGCTGACGGATGAAATGGAGCCGGTGACGTCTCGTTTGTTCAATGAACCGTAACCTACCACCACCACTTCAGAAAGCGACTGAACATCGGCCGTAAGCTCAATGTCAATTCTTGAACGATTACCCACAGTTAATTCCTGGCTCTCGTAACCCACCGAGGTAAAAACCAGGATGGATTCTGAGCTGGGCACAGAAATACTGTAGTTCCCGTCAATATCTGTGACGGTACCCTGGGTTGAATTTTTGAGCAATACGTTGACGCCCGGCAAGCCTCCTTCCTCGTCGGAAGCAGTGACGGTACCGCTGATTGTCCTTTCCTGAGCCTGTGCCTGACTAATCATCAGCAAGGTCAGTATACTTAATAGAAAATGTTTCATGACTCGCGACGTGTTGGTTAAAAAGATGATAGAAAGCTCTCACACGCCAGAAGATGAGTCAGCTGATTTAGGCAAATGCTAATTTCACCTTAAATGTTTTAAGGATCAATATGTCAGCAATAGGATTACTAATATCTGCAAATAAAAGAATACTGATCCCCGAAATATTTTTTCGCAAACTATAGATTCATACAAATTTTACATCTTTTTATAAAATTAACTTCATACCAAAAATAGCATACATTCTTAAGCATTTTTTTTCAGCAGGCTAAAAACGTTTAAATAATGATGAAGATATCTAAAACAAAAAAAGGTTTACTTAACGGTAAATTTCAGCAGTAGGGGCTCTGGGAATCCTGATATTTAAAAAAATTTTCCACTGAACAGAAATTTTCAATTTATCTAACCGACAATTTAATAAATTATCTCTTTTGCAAAAAAATGCTTCTTTCTTTACATCACTTAAACAGATAAGTTCATTTCTTTGAATAAATACCAGGGCCATTTAGCGAAGTAAGCGCTAGGGAGATAATTCCATTTTTTGTACTTGTTCGAAATATCAGTAGATTGACCTATTAAAGCTCTCACCGAATACAGAAGATTTGTTCAGCTTACTGTTAATTTTTAACCATGTCTAACAGTCTGAACGATGAAAATTATTTACCATAAGTCCCCCTTGCGTGGCTTGGTCGTGCTTCTGATTTTAAGTTGCACGGTTTTTTATGCCTGCGAACAAGAGGATATTGCTGACATTGACGAAAGTCAGGTACTGGGCGATCCTAACAGCCTGTACAATCAGATCAATGATAACGAACAGCTTTCTGTCTTTCGAGATGCTGCCGTAAAAGGCGGCTTTGCCCTGAGGCTCAGAGAAGGTGATGATAACCTGACGGTTTTTGCTCCCTCTAATGAAGCCTTTGCTGCCTCCGGTATTAATCTTGACAACCTTGATCAGAATACCCTGGAACGTATCCTGGCTTATCATGTCCTTCAGGATAGCCTGCCCGCCGCGCAGCTCAGCAGTGGCCGTTACCAGACCGCCAGCGGAAAATTCATTGAGATCAATACCCAAAATGGTGTAGTGATTGAACCTGACAATGAAGCAGCCCAGGTGGTTACTGCCGATATTGGCGGTACTAATGGGGTACTGCATATTATTGACAAAGTACTGATCGCTCCAGATGAGCTTGCTCAATTAGTGAGCAACAACAGTGATTTAAGTATCCTGGCTGAAGCTGTCGGGCGCTTCCCGGAACTAGGCAGTGCTTTGGAAGGCTTTGAATCTGAACTTACCGTTTTTGCGCCTACCAATGCTGCCTTTGAAAGCTTCCTGGAAGCCTTTCCCCAATACAGCAGCCTTGAAGACGTACCTGACCATGTACTGCGTACTTTGCTGGAATACCACCTGGTGGAATCGGAGCTTTTTTCGGGTGAACTCAATGGTACAGTAGCCACCCTACAGGGCGAAGAGATAGAAACTTCCAATGTTTTGCCCAGTGTGAATGATGCTGACGTCAATGCTTCCAATGGCGTGGTGCATATCATTGACCAGGTACTGGTGCCGCCTAGTGTGGCCGTACTTCCCGGCACTGTACTGGGAACTGCCTATTTTGATCCCGAAGCTCGTTTTACCACCCTTTTTGAAGCCATTGAAAAAGCTGGTTTGCGCGAAACTCTTTTAGCAGAAGGGCCATACACGGTATTTGCACCAACCAATGAGGCTTTTGAAACAGCTGACTTTGATCTTGATGATTACGAGGCAGAAGACCCTGCGCTACAGTCAGTTCTACTGTACCATGTCATAGCGGGCAGCGAGCTAGCGGCAGCTGATCTTACTGAAGGCCCGGTGAGCGCTGCCAACGAGCTGAGTTTCTATGTCAATCTGACAAATGAAGGGAATTTTGTAAATGCCGCTGAGATCATACTGGCTGATGTTGATGCCAATAATGGTATCATTCACGCCATTGACAAGCCTTTGATGCCCCCGGTAGGCACAGTGGTTGAAACGGCGCTTAATGACGACTCCTTCAGCATACTGGCCAGGGCTCTGGAGATTGCCGGCCTCAGCGAGACACTGGGCGGAGAAGGCCCCTACACTGTTTTTGCCCCTACAGATGCGGCTTTTACAGATTTATTTAATGCGCTGGGTGTAGCAAGTATTGAAGAGTTGTCAGCAGATGTGCTCCGCCCTATTCTGCTATATCATGTAACGGCTGGAAGAGTTTTCTCTTTCCAGGTAGATGAAGGTGTTGAAATACAGACACTTAATACTGAGGAGGATTTTATCATCAACGAGACGGTATTTCCCCAGCCTGATGATGAACCTGATGTGGTTGAAATCAGCATTGTACAGCCGGGAGAAGATTCCGAACTGATCAATACCAATATTGTAGCTACCAATGGCATCATCCATGTGATTGATAAAGTACTGCTTCCCTGAAAAAAGCTGATTTGCTGAAAAGCAAGTAAAAATAGAAAACCCATATCTACCGCCTTCTCGGAAATGGTAAATATGGGTTTTAATGTTTTTAAAGTATGAAGACTAATCTTCTATCAAGCCAGGCTGTTCTGTCAGGTAAAAGCCTAAAGCACATCCAGCAGTATCAGTACCAGACCTACTACCAGCAAAATGGTTCCTATCGTCCAGAGAACAGAACCTCCTCCGATGATTACCAGTATCAATCCTACGGCACCCAAGATGATACCTGTACGGGTATTTCCTGACACCTGATCCTGTTTTTCAAATTTTTCAGGCGACTTTTTATATTCTTTTACCAGCGCTTTTACTTCCTTTTTGAGTGCTTTACGTTCGGCCTTGAGTTCTTTCTCTATGGCTTTGCGCTCTGATTTTGACACTTCCTTTTCTGCGGCTACCAGAGCAGCCTGCTGCTCTTCCATAACTTTGACCTGCTCAATTCGGCGCTCTACTTTTCCTGCCAGGTCTGTTTCAGTAGCAGGTACTGTCTTTTCAATACTGGCCACCGCAGTTTCCTGCGCAGCAGCCTCAGCTAGATTACTGACAACAGCTTTGGGGGTCTGTTTAAAATAATACGAATTGCCGTAGGCGATCTTGCTGGTTTCGCAGGATGAAAGTAAGGCTACAGCTACTGCTGATAAGATGAGGCTCAGTGCTAAGTTTAGTAATTTCATGAATACGGACATTTGGTTTGATGTTCGCAAAATTATCAAAAAAATTAAGTTGAGGTTCCGGTTTTGTCAGGCCGATAATTTTAAGAGGTAAGTTATTTACTGCCCGTCTACACTTTCGTCTTTTTTTATCTTAAAGAATGTTTTTCCGAACATGCATAGCCGAAAAATTTACCTATGAACCCTTTAAATGGGAAGGAATATTCATTTTTACTTCTTTTCCTTCACCAAACTGTTGGTTGTTTTTTCTGTACAAACCCTGGGCGGTATGATATGAGTTGCCAAAAGATTGGGTAAAGCTGAGAATACGGTTCCAACTTTTCAAAGGATTGACCAGGAAGTTTTGAGGCACTTTAGAGTCAGGTATGTCCAGCATGTCCGCGACCTTGTCTCCCAGCAGATAGCGCATGTAAAGCGGAGCCAGGTCGGCCGCCGAAAAAAAGCTACTGGATTCCGAAAACAGTTTCAGCAGGGCAGAAGTCAGTTGGACCCCGGCCTCAGATTTCCTGAAATGTCGCTGGGCTATCATCTTATCCAGTACAAAAGCTTCTTTGGCCGTATCGGGCAACAGGCGTTCATCCACCCCCATGATGTAATTGGCCACATTCCAGAGATGAATATAAGCCTCTGCATCTGCCTGACTGACCTCTATGCCCAGCTTTCGCATCCCCCTGATGGGAATCAGTGAAAATGAAAGGTTGGTGCCAGCCATATGCTCCTGGTTAATGGGCTGCCCCAGGGCAGCATCCCACTGCTTATTTTTGTGGATGTGATAGCGGATAGTAGCATGTATCAGCCTCACCTTCTGGGCACTGGCAATCGCACTGCCAAGCGGCTCAAATGCCAGCGGATTTCCTACATCAAAGACATAACGGCTGGTCTCTGCCAGGCGGCGCCCGGTATCTTTCACCAGCCTTTCGGACATCATGAGCACCCTGGCACCATCTGCCCCTGCATAATCATAGGGCAGGGAGAGCAGTCCCAGCATGAGCGTAAGCGTGGTAGCATGTATTTTGAAAAAGGCGTGCGCCTTCTCAATTTTCCGGGGATCGGTCCAGGCGGGTAGCTTTCGGCTCTCCTGCAGAAAAGTCTTTACAGCCTCGGGTAAATCATCCGAAATTGCATAGTCATTGCGGTCAAGCTGGTTGATGAGTTCCCGGTACTGGCTTCCTTTTCTTTCAGCAAACAGAGAAGTCACGGCACGATCGGCCAGGGGATCTGCCTGCTGAAGCATTTTATCCAGAAAGGTAGAATTATATAAGCTGAGTTTAGTCATGGGGTGCGTTTAGGGATTAACAAAAGACTGGCACACAGGGTTTGCCGCTGCCCCATTCGTAACAGAATTCTATCCAAATTAAGCTTCATTGGCCTTTGCTCAGATGCGCCAGGCTCTCTGACAGTGCCTCCAGGGGGTTTGGTACATTTTCCAGGTCCAGGTAAGCCTGCGCAATCTTTGCCTGCTGCAGTGCCTCCTTGATAGCAACAAAGTCAAGAGAACCTTTACCCGGTGGCTGATAGGTAGATGGGGGCAGCGTAACCGAATGAAGGATCTTAGGTGTACCTGCCTTGATATCTGCCAGATGAGCCAGCCTGATCCTGGCGGTATGATCCCGTATAAACGCTGCCGGATCCACACCTGCCAGGCTCAGCCAGAAGGTATCCACCTCCAGTTTCAACAGCTCGGGATTTGTCTCGGAGAGAATGACCTGCATGGGGCTACTGTCCTCCATAGGCTGGAAATCGTAGGCATGAGGATGAAAGCATAGTTGTATTCCCGCTTTCTGACAGCTTTCGCCGGCCTGGTTGAGCTTTTCGGCCAGCCGCTGATAGTCGCCCAGTCCACCGCGGTCTTCAGGGAAGATATAGGGAAAAACCAGGTGAGTGAGGCCAAACTTTACCGCATCGTTCACCACTTCATTAAAAGTATAGCTGGCAGGTGGTATTCTCATACCAAAGGCCTGCATAGGAGCCCAGTTGCCCGTAATGAATGGACTTGCAAAGTGCGATGTATTAATTTTGAAACCCATACCGCTTAGTGCGGGCTGTAGCCTGGCTAGCAGAAGAATATCAAACAGCTCAAGATCCCGTATGCCAGCTTTTTGGATGGTTTCCAGTGTTTGCATAGGTTGAGCAGCCAGCATCTCTTTGAATGGCCCCAGGAAAAGACCAACTTCAGGCATTTCTACCTTTCGGGCAAATACCTTACTGCTTAAGGAAGCCAGCAGGGATGCGCCGCTGAGCCTGATAAAGGATCTTCTTTTCATGCATCATTTTTTTTATGAACAGGTATAAAAACAGCAGCCTGCCCATGCCTTTTTACTGATAAATTAAGCTTATTCCGGCTTACTTTCATAGCCGATTCAGAATCTTGCATCAGTTCTTTTCCATTAAGCTGATGAAAGTGGACAAGCATGCTGGTATTTAGCAACTTAGACTGACCAGATGCTCAAAACATGCACAAAGTATTAATAGCAGCTTTTATCATCATTTCTTTTCAGGTGCGAAGCCAAACCCCTGTCTTCTCCTCTTACCCGCTGAACCCCACTTTATACAATCCGGCTTTTACAGGTATCAGGGGGATTTCAGAGGTGTCATTCAACCAGCGGCATCAGTGGCTTGGTATAGAAGAGGCTCCTATGGTTTCCACTTTTCAGTTTCATACTTCACCTGTACAAAAAGTAGGCGTAGGCATTCAGGCTCAGCGATTTACGCAGGGCATTATTCATACTAACCAGGCCAACCTGATGTTTAGCTACAAAGTACCTTTTGGCAGACTCACCAGCCTGCACTTCGGCATTTCGGGCGGCTTCAGACGAATGGGTATAAATGCTGATCAGGTACAAAATCTTAATGATCCGGCGCTGGGAGGACTGCTAGCCGGGCACCAGGAGGCAGATGTTCAGTTTGGCGTCAACTATAAAATCGGCAGGTTGAACCTCGGCATGGTATTCCATGAAATGATACCCAGAACGGCTTTTTTAAATAATTTCAGTGACCCCTCTGACATAAAATTTTATGAAAATTACATAGCACATATTGATTATCTTTTTTCATTTTCAGCCACTGAGCTTTCATTGCAGCCCTTTTTGCTTTACCGACGTAACTTCAGCCAGCTTTCTTATGTAGAAGGCGGTGGGCTTCTTCACTGGAAAGACGTATTTTACGCAGGCGCAGCCTATCGGCAGCACTACGGCCTGAGCATACTTACCGGCTTTCAGGTCAGCAAATTTCGCTTCGGTTACGCTTATGAATTAGCTACCGAACAGGTAAACAGCCTGGGGTACGGCTCACACGAAATACAGCTCACTTTCAGGTTCGGAAAAGCAAAAAGCCCTAAAGAAAAAACTAAAAAGAAGCAGGAGCCGCCTCAGACCACTAAGGAAATTCAGAAAGCAAAGCCAACCGCCGAACCCGCTAAGGCTGACGAGCCGCTCCCGGCAGTAGAAGAAACCCGGCCCGAGGTGGAGTCAGACCAGGAAAAGGAACTTAATATGGCCAAGGAACTGGAAGAACTACCTGTACCTCAGCATGCCGTTTATCATTACGGCAATCATCCTCAGGAATTGCCCATAGGCTTCTACATTATTACCGGTGCATTCAACAATTTTATGAATGCCAAAAAACACGCAGATCAGGTAAGTAAGGCAGGAAGCTTTACCGGTATAGGCTACAACAGTGAGCGAAAAGTCTACTTCGTGTTTGTCTACCGTGCATCAGACCTGGAAAAGACCCGCGAGATGCGCGCTCAATTCCGCCAGAAGCCACTGCTCAAAGATGCCTGGCTGCTGGAAATCAGGGAAAAATAAGGCTGCTTTGATCACTTCCACCTGTTTGAGATCTATGGGAGGAATCTGCATGATGCTCAGGC
>JBKHDR010000033.1:0-43109 GCA_046541235.1 Cyclobacteriaceae bacterium
CCTGCCTTACAAGCAGGGGGTCGTAGGTTCGAATCCTACAGGACCCACTTTAACAGGTCAGCCACCTACGATGAAAATTGTAGGTGGTTTTTTTATGCAAGCTCAGCCCCATTTATGCGAATGCCGCAGCTGCATCCTAACCCTTTGTGTCGGCATCTGAAATTGTCTTGCGCCTCACTATACAAAGCATGCATCTATCAGACTTTACTTCATCAGGAAAGCCTTTTTTAGAGTTTTTGCCTACGTAACAAAAAATTAATCTGACAAAATCTGCTTATCCTTTGCTCAACATCCTGAGACCTTATACTTTTGTTTATTTAAATTAAGTCTAAATAAATACAATTAACACAGCTATGAATAAAGCTCTACTATTTCTGTTTCTCTCCCTATGCTGTACCACTCTTTTGTTGGCTCAAACAAAAACAGGTAGTATAGAGGGCCTTGTTACTGATAATGATAATGAACCCCTGGTCGGGATGAATGTAGCGCTACAGGGCACTAGCCTCGGTAACATTACCGATACAGAGGGTGAATTTAGTATCACCAGAGTACCTGCCGGGCAATACGAGTTGGTAGTAAGCGGTGTAGGTTACCAGACGCAAAGGCGTACTGTAGAAGTTTCAGCCAATGAGACTCTGCGTCTGGAATTTTTCCTCCAGCCAAGCCTCACCCAGCTCCAGGATATTGAAATCATTGGCCGTAAAGAGACAAGCTATCAGAATGATGTATCATTCGTCGCCACCAAAACGGCCACACCTTTACAGGATGTGCCTCAGGCTATCAGCTACGTAACTAAAGAGATTATCCAGGATCAGCAGGCGTTTCGTACAGGGGATATCGTAAAGAATATCAGCGGTGTCAACCAGTTTTCATTTTACGATGACTTCACCCTGCGCGGCTTCCGCAGTAACAGTGGTAATGCGAAGATGATCAACGGCCTGCGCAGCGTAGGCATTTTCGGCCCTCAGCCCCTGCTGGCCAATATGGAAAGAGTGGAAGTAATTAAGGGGCCTGCTTCGGCTTTGTTTGCCAATGCCAACCCTGGCGGAACCATCAACTATGTCACTAAAAAGCCTCTTGATGAGGAGAGAAAATCTGTAGGTTTTACGGTAGGAAGTTTCAACACACTGCGTGCTACAGCGGATTTTACCGGGCCTATGAACGAATCGGGGACGCTTTTGTACCGACTCAACCTGGCTTATGAAGACACCGATACCTTCCGGGATCTGCAGCAAACCACCAATTATATCATCGCGCCTTCTATCTCCTTTTTACCTACTGACAAAACCAGCGTCAACTTTGACCTGGTGATCAACCGCTCGCAGGGTAAGCTTGATCGGGGGCAGCCTATTTTTGGCGCTACCGCAGATACTGACATTTACGATACGCCCATATCGCTTGCCCTGGCTCAGCCCAACGACTACCATAACAACAACATACAGTATTTTACCCTTTCTCTGAATCATGAGTTTACCAGAAAACTGTCATTCAATGCCTCTTACATGCGCTTCAGCTGGAACGAAGACCTTTATGAGCACCGGACTTCCAACCGCTTTGCCGTTGACAGCCTGGGTCAGCAGCTACCTACGCTGATGGAGATGCAGACCATCAACCGCATTCGTAAGCAGGTATCCGATAACCTGACTGCCTATTTTGTGCTGAATGAAAATACCGGGCCGCTGCAGCATCAGTTGCTGGCTGGTTTTGATTACATACAGCAGGAACAACCTCTAGGCGGAGCACAGGCCATAGCGGGCGGTTACCGTACTGCCGACGGTGGCGCGGCGCCTGGCTATAATCCGGCGCAGCCAGACCGTTTCCTTTTCAATAATGGTGTTCCTGTTCCCAACATACCTCACTTTGATCTACAGAACCCAAACTATACCATTGCTTATCCTCATCAGTACATTGTGAACAGCAACCGGCCTCAACCCGCCACCCGCTACTATACTTTTGGCTTCTATCTGCAGGATCAGATCAGTTTTGGAAAGTTCAAAGCACTGCTGTCGCTGCGCCAGGAAAATTACCGGGATGTGGAAGGCTACAAGACGGACGAAGAAGAGGTGGTGAAACAGGATAAACTGCTGCCGCGCCTGGGTCTTGTATATGAGCTCAACAGCCGTATCAACCTTTATGGTACCTATACAGAAAGTTTTCAGCCGCAGACACCTTCTGTGATCACTGACCCGAATGTAGGTGGACCTTTTGATCCGCTCTCGGCCAATATGTGGGAAGTGGGTGCCAAGAGCCTGTTCTTCAACGGACAGTTCTCTGCCAACCTGGCTCTCTACCAGATTGAACAGAACAATATCCTGGTCAATGCCAATGATCCAGGCAATCCTGACCTGCTGGAGCAGCGCGGACAGGAAAGAGCCCGTGGTGTGGAGTTGGATATTACTGGTAATCCCCTGCCCAACCTGAGCCTGAATGTCAATTATGCATTCAACCGCGCCCTCATTACTGAAAGTGATGATGAAAACGAAGTGGGTCGTATCAAAGAAAATGCGCCTGAACACCAGGGAGGTATCTGGGCCAAATATACCTTCAGCAATCGTGCCCTGAATGGACTGGGTATTGCCTTGGGCAGCAACTTTGTCACGGAGCGCAACACTTTTGATACCTTCCGTGAGGTAAACGGTCAAATGCTGGGACTGACGCTACCTAGCTATGTTATTTTTGACGCGGCCGTATCTTACCGGGTCAACCGTTTTAACATAGCTGCCAATTTTTACAATCTCTTAGATGAAACCCACTGGGTGGGCGGCTACAGCTATGTGCGTTTGTTTCCCGGCGCACCTCGCAATTTTCTGCTGAGTGTCGGCTATACTTTCTAAAACATGATCGCCAAAGGCATACATGAAATCAACCGCTTAAACTTATGAAAATAAACAAACAGCTTTTTTTTCGTATCCACAGCTGGATTGGTGTCAAGCTGAGCGTATTGTTCTTCATTGTATGCCTTTCTGGTACGCTGGCTACGCTGAGTCATGAGATGGACTGGCTGTTCATTCCTGACATGCGGGCTGAGCCAAGTACAGAACAGGCCTCTCGCAATCAGATGGTCAGTAATGTACAGGCGGCTTTTCCTGATGGTACCATCACTTACTGGATGGTGCCGGAAGAGCCTTACCTGTGCCACATCATTTATGTGGAGGAGGGTGAGAAACGCTACTATGTCTTTGCCAATCCTTACACAGGCGAAGTACAGGGGAGCGCCACCCTTACTTTTCAGCGTTTCTTCCGCGACCTGCACTATTTTCTTTTCATACCCTTTCAGATCGGTCATTTTACAGTACTGATCTTCGGCTTTTTGCTACTTATTTCCCTGATCACAGCCTTGCTCTTTTACAAGCAATGGTATCGAAAACTGTTTGAACTCAAAACTGGTAAGGGAGCACTTGTATTCTTCCGAAGTTTACATCGGTTAGTAGGTGTGTGGTCAGTCCCATTTACTTTGCTCTTTTCAATAACGGGCATCTGGTATTTCATTGAAAGAGCCAATGTGGGAGGTGTATCTGACATCGCCAATACCAAAGCTCCCGTACTGGAAGAAGCTGTAGCTGATTCAGCCGACTTTGTCCGGATACGGCGCAATATTGACTACGACAGGGCTACTGCCGTGGCACAGACAGAAATTCCAGGCCTACAAGTACGGGACTTATTACCCCCTTCAGGTCCTAAGGGGGCTATCTATCTTACCGGCAAAAGCGATGTGCCGCTGGTACGTAACCGTGCCAACAGGATTTACCTGCATCCCACTACCTATGAAGTGCTCAAGGTGCAGCGGGCGGATGCGCTACCCACAGTGACCTGGCTCAACGACATTGCTGACCCTTTGCACTTTGGCTATTGGGGAGGGCTGGCTACCAAGCTCCTCTGGTTTTTTATGGGTCTGGGCATTTCTTCGCTGGTACTAACGGGTATCTGGATCAGCCAGAAACGAAAGGTAAAGAGTAAGGCAAAAAAGCAGGCACAGAGTATGGGTATCTGGAAGTACCTCAACTGGGCTATGTATGCGGTCATGCTCGTTTTGATGTATCTTATCCTGGTCACTCGCTATCATGCTTCCGGAACAGCTCTTTTTACCATCACGGTCGGCTGGCTGCTTTTTATGGGCCTGGCCTGGTACATTTTTGAATTCCGCCTGCAGCGGGTAGTAGAAAAAGAACAAAAGGTTCACGCCGACAGGTAGTAGAAAATTCTATTTCAGGTCTAAGTTATTTTTTATCGGCCAACTGCTGTCATACATTTCAAAATCAGGTGGCAGACAGACCGTTTCGAAAATTTTCAGTGTGCTTGAGACAATCCCTGCTTAGGCCAGCCGATTTTCACTATCGTAGGTGTCAGAAAATCGCTGGATTTCAATCTTAATTTTTATCATCTTAAGGGACTACCCAACTAGCACCTGAAACTATGAAGCTTTTTTTTCTGCTAATCTCTCTGTGCCTCAGCACCCTGGCACTGGCGCAGCAACCTAATATCCTGTGGGTCACCATAGAAGATACCTCTCCTCAGTTCATCGGATGTTATGGTAACCCAGATGCCCGTACCCCCGAAATTGATCGTCTGGCGCAGGAGGGCGTACGTTTTACCAATGCCTTTTCTACCGGCACCGTCTGTTCTCCCAGCCGGTCTACGCTTATCACCGGCGTACGTACTTTTGCCATGGGCACCGGCAACCACCGCAGCCATTACCCCATTCCTGATTTTATCAAAGGATTTCCTTACTACCTGCAGCAGCAGGGCTACTATGCGACCAACAACAGCAAAACGGACTACAATGTAGCCGAGGAGGAAAAATTTATCCGGGAAGCCTGGCACGAGAGTTCCAACGAGGCCGGCTGGTGGAACAGAAAACCCGGGCAGCCTTTTTTCGCAGTTTTCAACTTCATAGATTCGCATCAGTCGCGTACCATGACCCACAGCTACGAGTGGTATGAGCAGGAGGTGCTGGGACAACTCAGCCCGGATGAGCAGATTGCCGAAGACGCTTTTGATATGCCTCCCTTCTACCGGGACAGCCCCGAGATGCGGCGGCAGTTTGCCAGGGTTTACAACAGCCTCAAACTTACTGATAATAAAATAAAGGCTTTGCTAGACCGGCTGCAGCAGGACCAACTCATGGACAGCACTATTATCTTCTTCTTTGCCGATCACGGGGAAGGGATACCTCGGGGCAAAACCAATGGCATCAACCTGGGCTACCGGGTGCCTTTCATCGTCTGGTTCCCGCCTATGTATAAGCATCTCTCCCCCTGGAGCACCTCCTCAGTGACTGATGAGTTAATCAGCTTTGAGGACCTGGCACCCAGCATGATTGCCCTGGCTGGCGGTAACAAGCCAGATCACCTGAAAGGCAGAGTGCTGATAGGCGAAGAAAGAGAAGAGGAAGCAGAAAAGCTCATCCTCTCTTCTGACCGTTCGGATAATGGTATTGATATGGTAAGAACCATCACCGATGGACGCTATCTTTACTCGCGCAACTACATGCCCTTCATGCCGGAGGCCCGCTATATCAGGTACATGGAGATCGGGGATATCAAGCAGCTCATGCGAACAGATTACGAAGAAAAGCGCCTTAATCCGCTGCAGGCCAGTTTGTTTGAAGTACGTCCGGCAGAGTTTCTTTTTGATATAAAGCAGGATTTGTGGGAAACTGAGAATTTAGCTGAAGAGGCCAGTCAGCAGCCTCTCATGAAAAGCATGAGAAAGACGCTGGAAGAAAAGATATTCTCCTACCGTGATGTCCTCTTTCTGCCTGAATACGAACTCGCGCAGATTTCCCAACACACCACTCCTTATGAGTTCAGGCAGAATAAGCAGCAGTACCCCCTGGAGGAAATTTACCACGCAGCCTCACTATCAGGTAGAAGGGGAGCAGCCATAGCCCGGCAGCAGCAGGAATTGCTGGATCACCAAAATTCTATAGTCAGGTACTGGGCGATTATCGGATTGAAGGCACAGGAACAGGCCGTCATTGAATCAATGCAAAGGCAAATCATAGAAGCTACCCAGGACGATTATCCCCCGGTGGCGCTTGCCGCGGCAGTCATAGCTTATGACCAGTTTGATCATCAACCATCGCAGCAGCAACTGGAGACTTACATCAAAGGAGATAACAAGGAACTGACGCTTATGGCTCTCAACCATTTACTGTATATCAAAGATCCTGCGCCCTTTTTGTCCTGTATTAGGCAGATCTACCAGGACAAGGACAGTCCATACGATTTATCAGCTGCCAGTAAGGATCTGCTCGGCAAGATGGGCTTGATCCCCAATAATTTTGAGTACAGGTAAGCTTACTCCAGTGAGCTTCATATAAATGATTGTTAATCAGCTGCTTGTAGATTGTACTGCCTCCCGGAAGTGGTCTTTTTGCCTGCTTTTTATGAAGCGAGCGCAGTTTTTCAAAAAATCTGAAATTTTTCTGTAACCATTCAGACAGCCCGGAGTATCCACGGGCAAAAGCAACCACATTGGATTCCAGCTCAGATAACGCACTCATGTTTAAGGTCAGAGAGGGGCAGCTCGAGAAGATGGGACTTCTCTTCGAGCGTTATCACCGTCAGCTCTTAAGCTCAGGCAGCAGTGTGGATAAGAAGAGAGAGAACGGTGTCTACCGGGTTACGGTGGATAAAAGCATCAACGGTACCATCAACGGGGGAGGAGCCACGATGATCTTCAAAAATCACAACGGCGACATCTACATCCGTAAGAAGTAAAAAAAACAGAGGGATAGACAGCACGCTCTCTGCAGGGCGTGCTTTTTTGTTTTACAGCTTATCTAAAGCCCAGCCCTCCTATTTTCCCCTACAGGCGGAGGTTTTTACCGCTGTCAGAACAGACTGAAATTAGAAATCTCGCTGATGAAGTGGCTGATGACATTAGGTTCCACTATGATCGTAAAGACTACGCCGAAGATCGCCCCGAAGAGGTGGGCATCGTGGTTGATGCGGTCGCGCATCTGTTTAGAACGCTGGTAAGAGTAAATGATAAAAAGGATACCCAGGATGAAGCCCGGAATCGGGATCAGGGCAAAAATGTAAATATTAGCAGTAGGGTCAAACATAATAGCACTAAAGACGACCGCTGCCACACCCCCCGAAGCGCCCAGCGAATTGTAAGAAGGATCGTTCCGGTGCTTCACGTAAGTGGTGATGTCTGACACCACAATAGCCAGCAGGTACATGGCTACGTAAAGAATAATGCCGGTGGTAGGCCCGGTCAGGTAGCTGTAGTACTGCTCTATGATGCTGCCGAAAAAGTAAAGCGTAAACATGTTGAAAAACAGGTGCATATAATCCTGGTGGATGAAGCCGGAGGTGATAAAGCGCCAGTACTCATGACGGGTATTGACCGAATAGGGATTGAAAATCCACTTGTGCAAAATTTCCGGCTTGTTCCAGGCATAAAGGCTGGCCGCTACGGAAATTATGATGATAATTACAGTGATAGAATCCATGTATGAGTGGTCG
The DNA here is from genome assembly GCA_046541235.1 of Cyclobacteriaceae bacterium. GTDB lineage: Bacteria > Bacteroidota > Bacteroidia > Cytophagales > Cyclobacteriaceae > Catalinimonas. The sequence continues at coordinate 7,476 of JBKHDR010000033.1, forward strand.
TCTAAATCGTTTGATTATTCTAAAACCAGGAAGCCGTAAAGTTGGGATGCATCATATTGACTAATCTAAGCCAATATGCTTTTCTATACGATTAAGCCTTTCGTCTACTTTCTCCTGTTGCTGTACATAGAGATCAATAAAACCATTGAATTCATCATTCAAATCTCTAAAAGCATTTCCAAGTTCATCCACACCCTCTTTTAAAAAACTGATTTTAGCTTCAACCGTACTAAAGCGACGATTGATTTGTGCTATTTTATTCTTCATTTCCTGGTCCATGTTCATAAGATTTTGGTGCGGAGATCTGATTACAATTTCAGGGGAGTTTCAAAGTGTTGTTTACTTCTCCCGTTCCATCAGCCATTCGGCAAAGTCATGAAGTACTTGTTTTTTACTCTCCCCAACGCTGATTTGTTGCAGATGATGCATCCCAGCCTGAAAATAAGCATTCATTTTCTCCAGCGTCAGTTGGCGGATGCCCAGTTCATCGTACAAGGTTTTTACCGCCTTGACCTTTTCTTCCTTGTCAAATTCTTCCCGTGACAGCCAGTCAGCCAGTACGCTGCGCTGCTGCTCACTGGCCTTTTCCAGGGCTTCAATGAGCAGGTAGGTTTTTTTATTGGCGATGATATCTCCACCCACCTGTTTACCAAATTTCTCCTGGTCGGCGTAGACATCCAGCAGGTCATCTTTGAGTTGGAAGCCCATGCCAATATTGACCCCAAAATCATAAAGCAGGCGGCAGTCGTCGGCAGAGGCTCGTGCCAGCATGCCTCCCAGCTGCAGGCTGAAGCCCAGCAACACGGCTGTTTTTTGCCGAATCATGTCAAGATATTCAGCCTGACTGACGGTGGACCGGCTTTCAAAATTCATGTCCCACTGCTGTCCTTCACAGACCTCGGCGGCACACTGGTTGAAAGCTTTCAGAACCTTGGGCAGCAGTTCCTGGTCAGTTTTCAGCAGCAGATCATAAGCCCTTATCAGCATCACATCTCCGGAGAGAATGGCGATATTGGCATTCCATTTCTTGTGCACAGTGGGTTTGCCCCGGCGCAGGGGAGCTTCATCCATGATATCGTCATGCATGAGGGTGAAATTGTGAAAAACCTCTACCGAAAGAGCCGCTTCAAGCACCGATTCCGGGATGTTTTCTTCTCGGTAAAGCTGGTAAGCCAGCAGCGTCAGCAGGGGGCGCAGGCGCTTACCACCCAGGCTCATGATATAGCGGATAGGCTCATAAAGCTCAGCAGGCTGCTTGCCGAAATGATGCTTTTCAATTTTTGTGTTGATCTGTTGAATATAGGCTAACGTCTGTGTTTCCATGTGAATTAGATCTGAAATCCTCCCGCGCTTATGCTTTCAGGCTGTCGCCAAAAATACGAAAGCCCAATCATTTTCGAGGGAAACGACTGATTTTTTCCATTCATAGTTTTACCAGGCTATTCTGTAAATACAGCTATACTTTCCGGAGAGGATTAGCCTTGACTGAACATTTCAGAAGGTCTCTAGTCTATACTTTGTTTACTGTAATAGCCTGCTAACGGGCGGCCTTTGCTGGAAAAAATGTATTCCGGTACAATCTGATTTTTTAAACTATGCGTCAGTTAATTTTTCAGGTTCCTCGGGGTGAGGGACAAAAAGTGGTAAAAGTAGCTCAAAAGTATAAAGGTATTAATCTTAGCCACTTTGAGGCTGAAAGTGCATCCAAGCCGATAGACATGGCGGTGGTACACATAGCCAACAGCAAGGTGGAAAATCTCCTTTTAGAATTAGAATCCATTCCTGAACTCAAGGTGACTCTAGCTCCCCAAGGTGTGCTTGCCCTGCATCCGCCGCCTGATGAAGCGCCCGACCAGGTTACGGATGTCAGGCAACGCAGTCCGCTGGAGGTTTTCCTGGCTGGCCTGCAGAGTGTAGGCTCCTGGTGGGGCTTCCTCAGCTATTCGGCAGTAGCCGGGGTAGTGGTATGGATCGGCTTATTTACTAACACTAATTTTTTGCTGGTGGCTGCCATGCTGATTGCACCTTTTGCCGGCCCTGCGATGAACCTGGCCATTGCTGCTGCCCGGGGTGACCAGAAGCTGTTAGGTCGCAGCCTGCTTCGGTATTTTTCTGCTATTCTGCTAGCTGTGCTGGTATCAGCCCTGCTCAGTTGGATACTGCAACAGAAAATAGCTACCCAATTGATGGTAGATATCAGCGAGATATCTTCCGTTTCTCTACTGCTGCCACTGGCTGCGGGTGCCGCCGGAGCCATTCACCTCATACAATCGGAAAGGAGCAGCCTGGTATCCGGTGCCGCGGTCGGACTGCTGGTAGCCGCCTCCCTGGCACCACCGGCGGGTGTGGTAGGGATGTCCCTGGCTATGCAGCGGTTTGATCTGATGGCCGGAGGCGTTTTTCTGCTGCTCCTGCAACTGGCAGGTATCAACCTGGCGGCTACCTTGGTCTTCCGGATGAGAGGGCTTACCGTACAGGGAGCAAGATACCAGCGGGGAAAGAAATGGATATTTCCTGCCAGCCTTGTCTTTACGGCCATTGGCCTGGGAGCTTTGCTCCTGTGGCAATTCAGCGATCCACCCCTGTTACAGCGCTCCAGCAAATCTCAGAGGGCTGATTTTATCATTCAGAAAACCATGGAAGGGATTGATGAAGTATACCTGGTTGAGTCAAATGCGAGTTTCCCCCGCCCAAAGATACCTGGTCAGCATACGCTGATGTGCCAGGTGTATGCCCAGAAGAAATCGGGTACTCAACTGCCGGATTCTACGCTGAAGGCTATGATCAATGATCAGCTGAGCCTTTCTCTGAAGGAAAAACTGGATGTAAGTCCGCTGGTGCAGGTGACCTTATTTGAGCCACCTGCTCAGTGAGGAAGTTTAACGCATAAATTCCAGGTCAATAGTACGCCTGTCCAGGTCGGTGGCCAGTACGCGTACCTTTACCTTATCGCCCAGCGAAATGATGCGCTTACGGCGCTGCCCGATCAGGCGGAAGTTCTTGGCATCGTATTCGTAGTAGTCGTCAGTCATTTCCGACATACGTACCAGGCCTTCGCAGTGGCTTTCTACCATCTCTACGTATACGCCCCATTCAGTCACACCGGATACGATACCTTCAAATACTTTACCGCCTACATGCTTCTGCATGAACTGTACCTGCTTGTACTTGATGGAAGCGCGCTCGGCATCGGCGGCCCGCTTCTCCATTTCAGAAGAATGTTCGCAATCCTTCTCGTACATTTCACGGTTTTCTACTTTCTCTTCATCCAGGTACTTCTGCAGCAGGCGGTGCACCATCACATCAGGATAGCGGCGGATAGGGGAGGTGAAATGGGTATAGTGATCAAAAGCCAGTCCGAAGTGCCCTTTGGCCTGTGTTGTATACTTGGCTTTGGCCATGGTACGGATAGCCAGCTGCTGCAGCACATCCTGCTCCGGCTTGCCTTCTATGGCCGACATCAGCTCATTCAGGGAGGAGGAAATCGCTGCATCGGAAGTCTGCAGTTTGTAACCGAAGCGCTGCGCAAATTCGGCAAACTCCTGCACCCGGGTGACATCAGGATAGTCATGGATGCGGTAGACGAAGACATTTTTCTCCTTACGGTTTTTGAAGTTGTAGACAAACTCAGCCACTTTTTTATTGGCCAGCAGCATAAACTCTTCAATCATTTTATGCGCATCCTTGCGGACTTTGGGGATTACCTCAATGGGGTTACCTTCTTCATCCAGGCGGAAGCGTACCTCGCTGGTTTCAAAATTAACCGCACCTTTGGCAAAACGATCAGCCCTGAGCTTCCTGGCCAGGTTGTTCAGGGTTACCACTTCAGTGGTAAACATATCAGCCTTGCCTTCTATGAGCTCCTGCGCCTCTTCGTAAGAGAAGCGGTGGTCGGAGTGAATTACCGTACGGCCTATCCAGACATCTTTGATCTGCGCCTGATCCGTCATTTCAAATACGGCAGAAAAGGTGAGCCGGTCTTCGTGGGGGCGCAGCGAGCAGAGTTCGTTGGAGAGCTTTTCGGGGAGCATGGGAATCACCCGGTCTACCAGGTAGACCGAAGTGGCCCGGTTGACCGCTTCCTCTTCCAGGGCGGTGCCTTCCTTGAGATAGTGGGTCACATCGGCGATGTGTACGCCGATCTCCCAGTGGCCGTTCTCCATCTTACGGATAGAGAGTGCATCGTCAAAGTCTTTGGCATCTACCGGGTCAATGGTGAAGGTGGTCGTATTGCGGAAGTCCCGGCGTTTGGCCAGTTCCTTTTTGTTGAGGGAGAATTTAATCTTGCGCGTTTCTTCCAACACTTCGGGTGGAAATTCAAAGGGCAGGTCAAACTCCGCCATGATGGAGTGGATCTCGGCATTGTTCTCCCCGGCCGGTCCAAGTACGCGGACGACCTTACCTACCGGATTCTTGTCTTCAGAAGGCCATTCGGTGATCTTCACAATGACTTTATCATTGTTACTGGCCCCGTTGAGCTCATCCAGGCGCACGAAAATATCCATATGCATCTTGCGGCTGTCGGGCACAACGAAAGCAAAGCGAGTGGACATCTCCACCCGGCCTACAAACTCGGTGCGCTTGCGCTCTACGATCTCCAGTACCTCGCCTTCGGGCCGGCGGTCACCGTAGCCGCTGCCATAGGAGAGTACCCTGACGATATCGCCATCCAGCGCGTTCTTAAGCTGGTCGGCGTCCACTTTAATGTCCTGCTCGAGTTCATCACAGATGATGAAAGCAAAACGGGGGTTGACAAAGTCAACGCGGCCGAGCAATTCTTTAGCCTCGGCAGTGGTTTTGTATTTTCCGTTGGAAATCTGTTTGACCTTACCTGCCTCTTCCAGGTGCTCCATAATGCCTGAGAGGGCTTTTTTAGAGTTTTTGTCTTTCACATCCAGTTTTCGGGCGATCTGGGTAGGAGAATAAGCCTTGGTAAGATCAGCATCAAGCAGGCTCATAGCCATCTGGCTGAGTTGCTCTTTACTATGACTTTGTTTGCGAGATTGAGTTCTTGTTTTCTGTTTCTTTCTTGATTTTGCCATATGAGAATAAAAAATCTCTTCTTCAATGTATGTTATGACGAAGGTAAAAAATTAAGTGATTGTAAGGTGGGAACAGTACAAAACAAAATAAAATTTCAGTAGCTACAAAAGAGTCAGGCGTTTTGACCAAGCATGAAATGACCATCATGGTAAGCGCCAGCTACTCATTCAATATAAGTCTACAAACAGCTGAAAAGTTTGAAGCCTTCTACCTGCATGGCATTAAAAATAAGTGTTAGTATTCAGGCCATGTTATGTTTAAGACGGTTTAGCTCCTGTTGCAGGTCCAGCACCAGGCGGGCGAGCAGATTTTTTTCATCACCGAGTCAATTTCTGGCTATTCACTAGTTTTATAACGCTAACACCTTCTTCAGTTTCTGTGTAAATTTAATCCCAATTCCTTTTGCATTGTTCTGCACTAAGACAAGACACGCATTCATAAAAAAAGCCGCCTGTTATGGCAGCTTTTTATAATTTATTTGCAAAGCCTCTTATATGAGCTTATTCACTGTCTGAGTCTGATATTACCCGGCCGCTGATGCTCAACTGCTGCGTGGGTGCCTTGGGATCATTGGAAAAAACAGTGACTATCTTCTGCTGTCTGCCCCGCCGGCCATTAGAGTTGAACATGACGGTGATCTTGCTGCTTTCACCGGGGGCCAGGGTGGATTTCCCGGGTTTGGATACCGTACATCCGCAATTGGCTTGTGTTTCTCTGATGTTGAGTTCGCTTCTGCCGGTATTGGTAAAGACAAAATCTGTAGTGACTACCTGACCTTCCTTTATACTGCCAAAATCATAAGAGGTCTTACCGAAGCTAATACGGGGCGCCTGGGCAAGTTCTTCTTCGGTCATAGGCGGAAAATACTCCTCAATGGTAGCCATCACAGTAAACTCCTTGATACTGTCTTCCACCTCATTAGTAAAGAGGCGGATGCGGTCTGAGGCAAAGCCCAGGCTCTTGCGGGCGTCTGCGTCATAAGTGAGCAGTATGCTGCCTTTCTGCCCCGGCAGCAGTTCCTTAGGAGTAACTTCTACGACAAGGTAGTCGGGGGCTATAGGAGAGGCATCAAAGATGATCGTCTCTTCACTATCGTTAAATATATCAAAGGATTTTGTCACAGGTTCATGGGTTAGCACCTTACCCATGTTCAAAGAGCGGTATTTTGTCCGTAGTGCGCCCATTTTTGTAGGGTAATCATCTTTGGGGGTACGCGGCCTGGGTTGTACGTTGCCTTTGATATAAAGCACCATCGTCTGCTTATCCGCATTAGAGACGACACTGATAGATTTATTAAAGGAGCCGGGCCGGTTGAGCGGGTTGTACTGCGCCACAATAGTACCCTGTGCCCCAGGCTCAATAGGTTCTCTCGACCAGGTGGGCGTGGTACAGCCGCAGGAAGGGCGTACGTCGCTCAGTACCAGCGGGCTTTCTCCCGTATTGGTAAAAACAAACTCGTAAGAGACAGGGCCGCCATCTTCCGTTACCAGACCAAAATCATGTTGGGTCTTTTCAAAACTGATACCTGCTTTCTTATCCTGCGAAAAGCTCAGGGTGCTTATCATGATGAAAGCCAGGACGATTGAAAACTTTCTCTGCATTGCTTCGTGGTTTAAAAATGATTCTGATGTAAGATTGGGAATACGCTCGATGAATACAATTTCTATGCTAAAAGAACGAGTAAAGGATTTGGTTTTCTAATTGAATCCGGGCTTGTGAGGCCAACCCTTCTTTAACATATTTTTAGAAAGCCGATCCTGTACGAAAAGTTCTGCAGGCTACTTTATTTTGCCCTCAATGTGATATTTTCCTTTACTTTGTGAAAAAATAAGCTAGTCATATGTCCAGAATTTTAACAGGAATACAGAGTACGGGTAGACCTCATCTTGGGAATATACTGGGAGCGATCATTCCTGCCATTGAGCTTTCCAGGGAAGAGAAGAACGAATCCCTCTTTTTTATTGCCGACCTGCATTCACTTACCACCATCAAGGAGGCTAAAGTCAGGGAAGAAAATACCAATGCGGTTGCTGCGGCCTGGCTGGCTTTCGGCTTTGATACCGAGGCTAATATCTTCTACCGGCAGTCGCGCATTCCCGAAGTGTGTGAGATGACCTGGTACCTCAACTGCTTTACGCCTTATCCGATGCTGGCTAATGCTCATTCTTTCAAAGATAAGGCTGACCGCCTTTCAGATGTCAACGCCGGCCTGTTTACCTATCCGGTGCTGATGACGGCTGATATCATCATGTACGATGCTGATTTTGTACCCGTAGGTAAAGACCAGAAGCAGCACCTGGAGATGGCCCGCGATATTGCCAGTACCTTCAATAATATGTATGGAGAGACTTTTGTACTACCTGAGGCTCGTATAGATGAAAACAGCATGACCATCCCCGGTACCGATGGGCAGAAGATGAGTAAATCCTACGGTAACATTATAGACATCTTTCTGCCTGATAAAAAACTTCGCAAGCAGATCATGGGAATAGTAACTGACAGTACGCCCCTGGAAGAACCCAAAAATCCTGACACCGATAATGTATTTACCCTGTACAGGCTGCTGGCTTCAGAAGCACAGGTGGCCGAGATGCGAAAAAAGTATGAGGGAGGTAACTATGGCTACGGACATGCCAAACAGGAGCTTTTTGAGTTGATTATTTCCAAATACGCAGAAGAGCGGAAGCTGTTTAACCATTACATGGAGAACCTGCCCGAACTGCATGTACGCCTGGAGCAGGGGGAGGCCAAAGCCAGAGAAATAGCTGTGGAGGTGCTGGGCCGGGTAAAGCAGAAACTCGGGTACGCTTAGTACCATGCCTGCCAAAACATAAAAAAGGCATCGCGGTGAAGCGATGCCTTTTTTATGCCATAAGAGCAGTGTTTATTCACTGCTTTTCTTTTCCTTGAATTGATCAAACTTACTCTTTTCTTCCTGGCGAGGAAAAACATTATCCGCCATATCCACATCGGCTGTCTGGTTGTTAGGGTCCAGCCTGACGCTGGCCAGTTCCTTTTCCAGGGCGAACACCTTAGTGGCTTTAGTTTCATTTTTGCGCCAAATTTCTGCCGGTATTTTACGGGTCTCTGAAGTACCGTCCGTATAGTTAAGTTCCAGAATAATAGGCATCACCAGGCCACCTTCGTTATTGAAAGTAATTTCGTAGATGTTCTTATCCCTGTACTGCGAGCGAATGGCGTCATCATCCTGGCGATTCATAAATTCGCCATAAAAGCGGTCGTCACTGTTGTTTAGCGTCAGGGGCTCGTAGGTAGAAGGCATTTCTTTGGTATCAGCAGAGGTCTCTTCAGTTTTTTCTCTCTCACTAAGGTTCCCACGCTTGGTTTTAACCTTTTTCTCCACCTGAGCCTCCTCGGGCTGCAATTTGTACCATTTCACGTTTTCAACGGTCAGGTCTACATGGTCGGTGGTGTAGAACCAGCCTTTCCAGAACCAGTCAAGGTCCACTGCCGAGGCATCTTCCATGGTGCGGAAAAAGTCAGCCGGGGTAGGACTTTTGAATTTCCAGCGCTGAGCATACTCCTTAAAGGCTGCATCGAAAAGCTCCGGGCCCATTACCACGTCGCGTAAAACGTACAGGGCAGCAGAAGGCTTGCCATAGGCATTGTAGCCAAACTGTAATATTTGCTCTGAGTTGGTCATGATAGGACGGATATATTCCTTATCGCCTCCCATGTAAGTTACGATTGTTTGTGGCGTACCAAATTTAAGAGGCATATCGGGATAAAACTCCTCGCTGGTCAGGTTCTCCAGGAAAGTATTAAGCCCTTCATCCATCCAGGTCCACTGCCGCTCGTCGGAGTTGACGATCATGGGAAAGAAGTTATGCCCTACCTCATGAATAATTACGCCTATCATTCCCCACTTTTTGCTGTCGCTGTAGGTGCCATCCGGGTTGGGGCGGCCAAAGTTAAAGCAGATCATAGGATACTCCATCCCAATAGAAGCGGCATGCACAGAAATAGCCACAGGATAGGGGTAATCAAAAGTACGCCTGGAGTAGCCCAGCAGGGTGTTTTTTACAGCCAGGGTGGATTCTTTTTCCCACAGAGGATTACCTTCCTTGGGATAAAAAGACATAGCCATTGGCTTGTTGGAATTTAGCTGTACGGCCATGGCGTCCCAGATAAACTTACGGGAACTGGCAAAAGCAAAGTCGCGTACATTGTCAGCTTTGAATATCCAGGTCTTTTTGCCACTGGTTTTGGTCTTTTCGTTTTCCCTGGCTTCTTCTTCGGTGACGATGAAAACAGGTTTTTCAAACTCCTTTCCGGCCTCTTCGAGGCGCTGCATCTGTGCAGCGGTCAGTACATCTTTAGGGTTCTGCAACTCCCCGGTGGCAGCTACAATATGATCGTCAGGAACGGTAATGGCTACCTGGTAGTCGCCAAAGCTGAGGGTAAACTCGCCTTGACCCAGGAACTGCTTGTTTTGCCAGCCACTCACATCATCGTACTTGACCATGCGGGGATAAAACTGGGCGATGGTATAGAGGTAGTTATCGTCTTCCGGAAAATACTCATAGCCCGAACGGCCGCCATCCATCATGCGGTCATTGATGTTGTAAGACCAGGCTACGTTGAAGCTTACTTTCTCTCCCGGGTTCAGGGGCTGCGGCAGGCTGACCTTCATCATGGTCTGGTTGATGATGTACTCCAGCGGCTTTCCCTGCGCATCAGTGACCGAGCCAATTTTAAAGCCACCGTCAAAATCATTGTCATACATCACATATCGCTGGAAGATACGGGCAGGTAAGGAGTCGCGTACGCTGCTTTGCTCTACCTTGGGCGTATTAGATTCCTGCGCACGCATATTCTGGTCAAGCTGTAGCCAAAGGTAGGTCAATGGTTCAGGCGCATTATTATAATATGTGATAGTTTCTTTGCCGCTTACCGACTGCTGGTCGTCATTCAGTTCTAGCTGAATGTCGTAATCGGCCTGCTGTTGCCAGTATTTGTAGCCGGGGGCACCTGAGGCGGTACGGTACTCATTAGGGGTAGGGAGGGTAGTACCCAATTGCTCAAATTTACCTTCATACTTGCCCTGGCCAAATGTAAAATTGGCGAGCATTAAAGACAGCATCAAGGCTGATATGTGCTTCATAATATGAAAATTGAATAAAACTTGTAGTGAATAGGCGCAATCCGTTAATTATAACCTTATACTTACCTGAGGCTACCCAATGAGGTTATTTGTGCCTGTTAGGTAAGTTTATAAGAGCTGCAATAAAAGCAAAAAAAATGGTAAATAAGTTCTGGCGCAGAGAGTAGTTGGCGTACCAGGAAATCAAATTAAAAAACCGGTTATCAAACCGGTTTGTAAAATTTATTCAGCCTGCCAAACCTGTTCAGCCTGAGAGTTGCCGATCTGCAGAACCAGGCGGGTAGGCCGGGGTACAAGCACCAGGCGGGTAAGCTTATCAGGATATTCATCCACATCTACCAGTACGCCGCCATCGGCCGCATGATAGGTGACGGTGCCATTTTCTTCCTTGCGTACATACTTATTAGCCAGATAGGCAATAGGGAGGAGTACATCATTATCAGGGCACAATTCATCGTGTATGTCGGCCAGGACTTCTTCCAGAAAGTCTCCGTATTCATCAATGAAATTGTCTTCCAGTTCATGAAGTTCTTCTTCTACCTGGTCGTAGGTTTTATCGTTATAGTCAAGCTCACTGAGGGCATTCTTTTTTTCCACAATGTCTACCAGGGCCTGATCAAGTGCTTCTATATTCATCAAAAAATAAATTTATAGTCTTGAAAGTAAATTTCTTTTAACATACAAAATTCTTAAGTCTTAGCCGAACTTGCAAACCTGGCATCAAAATGTTTTCTGCTAAAACCTATGTAGTAGGTGGCAAAGGTTAGTGAGATAAAAGTTTGAAGAAATAGCATAATAAATTAAACAAAATACATTATTTCTAAGTAGTTAGGCTTATTCCTGTTTACTGATTTCGGTAGGGATATACTAAGTAATGCTTATCGCATCAGATAAAGAGCTTAAAATCTGTAGGGAAAACTATCTCGTGAAGCCAAATGAAAGTAAGGCGCAAAATTTATAGCATAGACTTTGATAAAAACTGCCGGCTATCGTTAAAGAATTAAATAATATTTGCGCTAAATTACGATCAAAATAAAGAAGTTGCAGTGTTATTGTAATTACAGTTCCCTGCTCCCTGCTTTTGGTTTTTAGTAGATGTAAACCATTGTAGCTTTCAGGTTTTGAAAAAGATCAGCATCCGGTTAAAATGAAGCTGTACCATAGCCGACTGATTTTTTTAGGTGAAGCTTATTATTGAGGATTAGATTTTATTGATATAAATATGTTTTTAATGGAAAAGATTAATGTACTGCTGGTTGACGATCATCAGATTATCAGAGATGGAATAAAGCTGATGTTACAGGATAGTGATTTTATTACAATTACGGAAGAAGCATCAAGTGTGGACGAAGCCCTGGATGTGCTGAGTAAGCGTTCTGATATCAGCATGGTTATTTCAGACATTTCGCTGCCCGAACAGGATGGCCTGGAACTGCTTAAGAAAGTGAAAAAAAAATATGAGAATATTAATTTCCTGATTCTCAGCATGTTTATAGAGGAGCATTATGCGCTACAGGCAATTGATTATGGTGCCGATGGTTATTTACCCAAGGATGTATCGGTAAACACGCTGATCAATGCTATCAAGACCATACATGAAGGTGATATTTATTACGACAAAAAAATATCAGACCTGGTCATCAAGGCCTTTATCAATAAGAACCTGCGACGCTATGGCCTGGGTGAGTCAAGCCGTGCCCTCACTAAGCGAGAAAAGGAAATCCTGGCGCTGGTAATTGACGGAGTAAGCAACTCAGTCATAGCTGAGAAACTGGATATCAGCGTACGAACCGTAGAAAACCACCGGGCTAACATCCTTCGTAAGGTAGGCGTCAAAAATACTGCTGAGCTTGTACGCTATACACTGCAACATGATGTGCTCGGTTAACCGGGCGCTTTTTTTCAGAATAAGTACTTACGCATAACTTCTCAAATCTTCATTTAAGTTACTTTCCCTTCTCTATATCCATCACTTTATTCATTTTTTTGATTTTTTAAACTTACTTTTTACCGCATATTTGGTTCTTATATTGGTAAATAAAGCTGGTAAGCATATTTTTTTATTTATACTGGCTTACTTTTTTATAAATATTTTCCGATAAAAGCAGCTTCAGCAGTTTATCTAACTTATAATGGACGAAGAAAACGAAAAACAGAAATTTTTAATAGTAGATGGATATGCTCTTGAAAGAGCATCATTAAAAGCAATCTTAACAGCCGGTATCCCAACAGATCATGTAGCCGAAGCCAGTACGGTGGAGGAGGTGGAGGAGCAACTATCCCAACATGAGTTTTCAATGCTGATTTTCAGCCTGGTGACTACCAAAACACAGGATATGCGGATGCTGGAAGAAGTAGCCGCCTTATCAATAAAAAACAAGATACTGGTAATGGGCCCCGGTGAACATCTCAATGATGTGGTACACGTCATCCGGCTGGGGGTCAAAGGTTATATCACCAAAAAGCATGGCCATGAAGAGTTAATCAGGGCGGTGAAGCAAATCATATCCGGTGAAAAGTACTTTCCTGAACCTACCCACCGGGAAATTGATGAAAAAGCACTAGTAGAGGTAAGTCCGGTTTTTCCGCATATTTCAGTACGTGAAAAACAGATTCTGGATCTGGTAGTACAGGGTTACAGTAATGTAGCCATAGCTGAGCAACTCTATATCAGCACCCGTACGGTTGAAAACCACCGTGCCAATATGATGCGTAAACTCGGCGTAAAGAACGCGGCCGAACTGGTCAAAAAAGCGATAGAAGAACATATCGTTTAAGCCGTTGCACCGCTTCTGTCAGCGCCCTTGTATTGTTACGGGGCGCATTTTTCTTTTTTTTTAAAGTACTTTTTGACTTCAAATGCGCTCCTGCTTCTTCCAGGTTAACGGCGGTGCCTTTTGCGCCTGTGTCTCTTGCATATCAGCCTATCTATCGGCCTTCACTGCTATTTTTTCATTATTATCCCTTAACTTTGGAAAGAAGCCGGTAGGCAATTTTTTATAACCTTACCTAAATTTATACTATGGATAATTCAATCAAAGCCAAGGTACAGCAGTGGTTAGATAGCAACATAGATACAGAAAGTAAAGCAGCCATTGAGAAGATGCTGCAGAATAGTGATGAAACAGAAATAGTAGATTCTTTCTACAAGGATCTTGAATTTGGCACAGGAGGTCTGCGAGGTGTCATGGGCGTGGGATCTAACCGGATAAACCGCTACACCGTAGGTATGGCCACCCAGGGATTGAGCAATTACCTGCTGCGGACTTACCCTAATCAGGAAATCAAGGTGGCCATAGCGCATGACAGCCGCAACAACAGCCGCTACTTTGCAGAGGTGACAGCCAATGTATTTTCTGCCAATGGGTTCAGGGTATACTTTTTTGATGACCTGCGTCCTACCCCCGAGTTATCATTCGCTATTCGGGAACTGGGCTGCCAGAGTGGGGTGGTGCTTACGGCCTCTCACAACCCCAAAGAATACAACGGCTATAAGGCTTACTGGAACGATGGCGGCCAACTGGTACCTCCTCATGACAAAAATGTCATTGAAGAAGTAGGTAAAATACAAGGAATCAATGCTGTCAGATTTGATAAAGACGAAAGTAAAATTGAAATCATCGGGGCAGAACTGGATGCCAGATACCTGGATATGCTCAAGAGCCTGTCGTTGGCACCTGAAGTGATTGAGAGGCAAAAAGAGCTGAAAATCGTGTTTACCTCTATCCATGGAACAGGTATCAAACTGGTGCCCCCGGCCCTGGAGAAGTTTGGCTTTACCAATGTGCATATCGTCAAAGAACAGGCTGCGCCCGACGGCAATTTCCCTACCGTAGTGTACCCCAATCCTGAAGAAGCTGAAGCCCTTGAAATAGCTCTCAAACAGGCAAAAGAACTGGATGCCGACCTGCTCATGGGAACCGACCCTGACGCTGACCGGGTAGGCATTGCTGCTAAAAACCATAAGGGAGAATTCCAGCTGCTTAACGGAAATCAAACCGGCAGCATGCTGGTGCACTACCTGCTCCGCATGTGGCAGGAAAAAGGCAAACTGACCGGCAAACAGTTTGTAGCCAAAACCATCGTGACCACCGATCTCATTGAGCATATTGCCAAACATTTCAAAGTAGACTGTTATAACACCCTCACTGGCTTTAAGTACATTGCCGAACTCATACGTGCTAAAGAAGGAGAGCAGCAGTTTATCGGAGGGGGTGAAGAGAGCTATGGCTACCTCATAGGTGACCAGGTACGTGACAAAGATGCTGTAGCCTCCTGCGCCCTGATCGCCGAAATGGCTGCATATGTAAAAGACAGGGGCATGAGCCTCTTTGATTTCCTGCTTGATACGTATGTACAGTTTGGCCTCTACAAAGAATACCTGCATTCGCTTACCAAAAAAGGAAAAAGCGGCCTGGAAGAAATACAGGAGATGATGCGCGAGTTAAGAGCCAATCCTCCCTCTTCGCTGGCCGGCGACAAAGTAGTAAAAGTGATAGACTACAAAACAGGTAAGGAAAAAGACATCCGCAGCGGAGAAGAAAGATCTATTGATTTTCCTTCTTCCAACGTATTGCAGTTCTTTACGGAAGGCGGCAGCAAAGTGTCAGCCCGCCCTTCGGGTACCGAGCCCAAAATCAAATTTTACTTCAGCGTGAAGGGGCAATTGGGAGATAAAGCCAATTATGATGCTGAAGTAGAAAAACTGGATCAGAAAATTCAGCAGATTATCAAAGAGATGAAGCTTTAAAATTCATAACCTTCCGGGGAACACTGCATGGCAGGCTGTTCACCCCGGCTTTATCAAAGTTTTCAGCAATTTATGTGTGATTAGCTATCCTTTTGTTTGACTATGGAGGATAGCTTCTTTATTTTATATAGGTACAAGAACGATGATCGGATGATAGAAGAAGCGATTATTTTACTGGCAGGCGTGATCGTAGGCGTTTTAGGGGGCTGGATGCTTGCCAGGGCACGTTATGCGCAGTCCTCTCTGCTCAGGCCCGGAGATCTGGAACAAAAATACGTTTCCAAAGAACTCTACAGCGATATACGCCGGGAACTGTACGATCAGCAACAGCAGGTACTCAGGCTTACCAGGGCTTTGTCTGCCCAGGAGCAGCAGAACCGCTCGCTGCAGGAGAACCTGCTTCGGCAGAAAGAAGAGAGCCACCTGATGCAACAGCAGATGCGGGTAGAGTTTAAAAATCTGGCCAATGACCTGCTGGAAGAAAAAAGCCAGAAATTTACCCAGCTCAATGAGGAGAAATTAAGCGTATTGCTTAATCCGCTGCGCGATAAGATCACGGACTTCCGTAGCAAACTGGAGCAGACATTCCTCGAAGATACCCGCGAGCGGGCTTCACTTAAAAAGGAAATAGAGCAGCTTATCCAGCTCAACCAGCAGGTAAGCCATGATGCCATCCGCCTTACCAATGCTCTCAAAGGTGATAGCAAAGCGCAGGGCGATTGGGGCGAAGTGCAACTGGAATTGATTTTGGAAAAAGCCGGTCTGGAGAAAAATATCCACTTTAGCAGCCAGGCCAGTTTCAGCAACGGGCAGGAGGGAAAAGTACAGCGACCTGACTATATCATCCATCTGCCTGATAATAAGCACCTGATTCTGGATGCTAAAGTCTCGCTGACAGCTTACGAGAGTTTTTATAATACAGAAGACAAACTGGAAAAGACGCAGCATCTTAAGGAGCACTTACAAAGTATTTACCGGCATATGAAGACGCTGAGCGAGAAAAATTATCAGCAGCTTTACCAGATCAACCAGCCTGACTATGTGATCATGTTTGTACCCCTGGAACCTGCACTGACCTCCGCCCTGAGGGAAGATATGCGCATTTTTGAGAAGTGCCTGGAAAAAAACATCGTGCTGGTATCTACTTCTACTCTGCTGGCTACTCTCAGAACCATCTCCTACCTCTGGAAACAGGAAAACCAGAAACGACATGTAGTGGAAATTGCTATTCAAAGCGGCAAACTCTATGACAAGTTTGTGGGTTTTGTTGAAGACCTGGAAAAAGTAGAAGGTAACCTGCAGGCTGCCCAGAACAGCTATCAGCAGGCTATGAATAAACTGTGCCAGGGCAAAGGTAACCTGATACGAAGGGTAGAGAAACTGAAAGACCTGGGAGCCAGCGCCAGTAAGTCTATACCCAAACACTTATTAGAATCAGATGGAGAGGTAAGTAGTGTGTAATATTTTTAATATTCTTATATAAAATATTATACTTTTAATATCATAATTCATAACTTAGCACCATATTACATCATATTTATCATCACAAAGTATATCATGACTTACAAGGAAAAAGAAATAGAGAAAAAGTACTTTTCCATAGGAGAAGTCGCTGAGCAACTGAACATCGCTCCCTCCCAGATTCGCTTTTGGGAGAGCGAATTTGATGTAATCAAGCCGCAGAAAAGCCGTAGCGGCAAACGTCAGTTCACCAAAGAGGATATAGAAAAAATCAGGTTGGTATATCATCTGGTAAAAGAAAAAGGTTATACCCTGCAGGGAGCCAAGCAGATGCTAAAAAACAAGCCCAATGCCCTGAAGTCAAAAATGGAGATGATAGAATCTCTGCAGGAGGTCAAAGAGTTTTTGCTTGACCTCAGGCAGTCGCTTGATAAACAATAAGTTATGGAAAAAATCAGCAGTCAGCCGCAGTCATCAGAAAAGCTGTATCAGCTTGCACTCAGCATGTTGCCTCATGTAGGAGGTACGCTTGCCAAGCAGCTGATCAGTTATTGCGGTTCTGCTGAACAGATTTTTACGGCATCTTCCAGGCAGCTGAGCCGGATTCCGGGCATAGGGGACAAGATCATCAGTGGCATTCGCAAGGCAGATGCCCTGTTCAGTGAGGCTGAAGCACAGTTGCAGGCGTGTGAGAAGCAGGGAGTAAGCATCATTACGTATGAAGATGAGGCTTATCCCGCCAGGCTGAGGCAGATTTTTGATGCTCCTATATTACTTTTTTTTAAAGGAAATGCCGATCTGTCTGCCAGCCGGATGATCAGTATGGTAGGCACTCGTGAAGCCACGCCCTACGGGCGGCAGGTGGTAGAAGAACTGGTCAATGGCCTGTTGCCCTACAATGTAACTATCGTCAGTGGCCTTGCCTATGGTATTGATATTTTTGCGCATCGCGCCTCTTTACAGGCCGGTTTGCCCACCATAGGTGTAATGGGCAGTGGCATTGATATCATCTATCCTTCCGTCCACCGTAAGGAGGCCTGGCAGATGATAGATAAGGGTGGCCTGCTTACTGAAAACTGCCTGGGCACCAAGCCAGATGCCCGCCGTTTTCCGGCTCGCAACCGTATCATTGCGGGCCTCACCGATGCCACTGTAGTGGTAGAAGCTGCTGATAAAGGAGGCGCACTTATCACAGCTAATCTGGCCAATGATTATGACCGGGAGGTATTTGCCGTACCCGGCAGTCTCTACCAGCCTTATTCACGCGGGTGTAACCGGCTGATCAGAGAACACAAAGCGCATATACTAACAGGTGTAGAGGATTTGATTAATTTGATGAACTGGGATACTGCAGCCTTAGATCGTAAAGAAGCGGCACAGGTGGCTATGAAGCGACCCGAACTGGATGCAGAGGAACAGAAAGTTGTGGATCTGTTAAGCAAGTCAAAGGAGGCCATGCAGTTGGATATACTGAGCTGGCACGCTCAGTTTTCTGTCAGCAAACTGGCCGCTATTTTACTTAGTCTGGAGTTCAAAGGGCTGATCAGGTCTTTACCAGGCAAGAAATATACGCTTGTTTAGCCTCGTATTTTTTATTGAAGCTAGAGCCTGTTAGTTATGAAAAACTATTATCACGTATTAGGGGTAGACTACGATGTATCCGCCGTAGAGCTCAAATTAGCTTACCGCAACCTGGCCAAAAAATACCATCCTGATGCCAATCGGGGAGATACGGAGAAGGAAGAGATGTTCAAGCTGATAAGCGAGGCTTATCAGGTGCTCTCTGATCCTCAAAAGAAAGCTTCATATGATCTTAGCCTGCTGCTGGGGTTGCACGAAATTCAGGAAGAGTATGACCGCCGCTACTATGCAGGCAGGAGAAGAAGACCTGCTTATGATCCCTATCATCCGCCACGGCGTCCAGAGCCGGTTACCTATTCGGCCAGAGCCTATGCAGCCGTATCGGCTATCGTTGTTCTGATTATCAGTGCTATTCTGCTTGTACCTTTTACGCTGGCTCACTATTCTTCAGTTTATCACTACGATAAAGGGATTGAGTACTACCAGCAAAAGCAGTACTATGCCGCACTCAATAGCCTGCAGCATGCCATCATAGACTTTGGGAGTAAAGATATTGAAGCCTGTCTGCTTTCAGGTAACATACTATTAGAAGAATTTGGGCAATACAGCTATGCCCTGGAATATGCCAACCTTGGCCTGGAAAGAGCTACCACTCCTCTTGAACGAGTGCAGCTACTTTACCTGAAAGGGAAATGCCTGCAGAGTACGGCCGATTACCATAATGCCCTTGCCCAGTATGAGGAAGCCATTATGCTCTGGCCAGAATATGATAGCCTGTATTACGAAATAGGACATATCTATGCCTTCCATCTGGGAGATTTTAAAAAGGGGCGTAAGGTATTTAGTAAACTGCTTAGTCTCAATCAGAATTTTACCGAGGCTCTTTTTGCCAGGGCTTATTGCGAGTACCACCTGGAGCACTACGACCGCGCTCAAAGGGACATTGATACATATCTTGAACGGGTAAGTAATGATGGGGAGGCCTACCTCACCCAGGCTAAAATAGCCGACAAAATGAATAATCCGGATCAGGCATGTGAGGCCATAAAAAAAGCTTCACTGTACGATGTACAGGAAGCCCGTTGGTCTGCAGTTAATTATTATTGCAAGTAATGTTATTTGCTGCTACTTACCCGGCGGTTACATACTTCTCGTATGACATCGTAAGCTTTCAGGTCGCCTAGCTCACCGGCTTTGCTCAGGTCAAGGCAGCCTTCCTGGGTCAGGCCATGCTCTATACGAAGGATCCCTCTCAGGAAGTAAGCATCTACATTCCGGGGGTTAATTTCCAGTATCTTTGTACAGTCATTAATGGCATCCTGGTAAGCTTCCAGTTCACGGCGGGCCTGACCTCTCTGGTAATAGGCCTGTACATGGTTTTCATCCAGCGAAATGGCCTGACCATAATCAGAAATGGCTCCATAGTAATCTTGCAGGGCGAATTTGATGTTACCTCTTTCAAAATAAGCATCTGCATGTGCCGGGTTGATATCGATCACACGGTTGTAATCTTTCATGGCGCCATGCATATCTTCAAAGATTTTTTTGGTATTTCCTCTGAAAAAGTAAGCCAGATAGTTGATAGAATCGGATTCAATCGCCTTGTTGAAGCTAATGAGGGCTTCTTTGTAAGAACCCTCACCAAAATGCTTGCGTCCCTTTTCAATGAAGTCACGGGAAGCACTCTGCGCTTGTATCTGGACAGACAGCATAAGCAGCAGAGCAAGAACTATATTAAATTTTGCCAACATATCATCATGAATTTGATCAACAATATACTGGCAAAGTACAGTAAAATATAAATAAATTTAGGTGAGAATAAATGAATGAGGGCGCATGTGTAATGTTTGAATAGAATTCAACATACCTTAGCAGGCACTTTTACCTACAACCAGGAAATCCCCTTCCGGAGCATCTTCAGTGTTTCTTCCTCTTTGCTGCCAGCTTCGGGTTCGTAGTTATATACCCAGTTGGCCTGGGGAGGCAGGCTCATCAGGATAGATTCAATACGCCCGTTGGTATCAAGGCCAAATTTGGTGCCCTTGTCAAGTACCAGGTTAAATTCCACGTAGCGTCCTCGTCTTAGCAGTTGCCAGCGTTTTTCGCGCTCCCCAAATTCCAGGGAGCGATTTTTCTGCATCAGGTGGGTATAAACGGGAGCAAAAGTACGGCCTACATCCTGTACAAAAGCAAAAATTTTCTCTTTTTCCAGTTGATCTGCTGAGCTCAGCCTGTCAAAAAAAATACCACCCACGCCGCGGGTTTCGTTTCTGTGTTTGACAAAAAAATACTCATCCGCCCACTTTTTAAACTTTTCGTAATATTCCGGATGATGACGGTCGCAGGTTTGCCGGAGTTGCTCATGGAAGTAGCGCGCGTCTTCTTTGTCTACATAATGCGGTGTCAGGTCTATGCCTCCTCCAAACCAATTAATGCCGCTGCTCATCTCAAAGTAGCGGACATTCATGTGGATGATGGGTACCATAGGGCTATGGGGGTGTATCACAATAGATACCCCTGTAGCAAAGAAATCAGCTTCATCCAGCTTCAAGGCATCCAGTATTCGTCCTGGCGTCTCACCATGTACCGCTGAGAAATTGACTCCGCCCTTTTCGATGACTTGCCCCTCGGTGATGACGCGGCTCAGGCCGCCGCCGCCCTCGGGCCGCTCCCAGGCATCACTGATGAATTTTCCTTTACCATCCGCAGCTTCTAAAGCACCGCAGATATCTGCCTGCAATGATCTGAACCATTCAGCAATATTTTCTTTAGTCAGCATAAGCTTCTATTTTTTCTACAATAAGTTGAAAAGCGCCTGCCTGCCGATCGGCGATCAGGAAGCCAACTTGTACAAGGTGAGAAGGATCAAAATGAGCGGCTAATGAGCGCCCCCGAACGGAGGCTTCCAATTGCCGGAAAGGAATTTTTACTTCCTGATAAGCTCCGGTAGTATCAAACCTCGCCTGGAAGCGGGGTTGAGCCGATCCGCTATCATTAGCAAGATTAAGTTTATAAGTATGGCCATCACCTTTAACATACAGGCATATACCATCAAAACTGCTCAAATCCGTGGCAGGCAGTGCCAATCGTACTGAGGTAAAACCGCCTCCATTTAAAAGCGAAACCTCTCCGCTCCATCGCAATTTACCGTCAGCTAATTTTTCCACCTGGCTGGCAGATTTCCCCCCCATAACAGTATCATTGATACAGTACCAATCATGAAAGTAGTCCGATGCAGAGTCGAAGAGAGAGATAGCTTTATTCATGAATCAGCCATTGGGCATCGCTTACCAGGCACATACCGCCCACCCTTTCCAGCAGCAGGCGTACAGGTTCTTTGATGCGTTCAAGTTCTTCTTCTGAACAACTGATCAGTAGGTAAATGTTCTGAAAAACATCGGTGAGACCATACCCGTCTCTAAGGCCCTTATCACCCTTGCCTGAGGCATTCCTGATGATGGTATAACCATTGATCTGGTTTTTGTCCAGGATACTGATCATCCGGGGTAAGAAATCGCTTTCTATTACTATTTCTACACGCTTTATTGCTTTCATATGGTAACGAATGTAGTGATAAGATAGTAATAAAATGGTATTCCCAGAATGATATTAAAGGGGAAGGTAAGCGCCAGCGACATGGGTACAAAAAGACCAGGGTTGGCCTCAGGTACTGCCAGTCTAAAAGCTGCCGGTACAGCGATGTAGGAGCCGCTGGCAAATAGTACACTGAACAGCAGGGCATCACCAGAGGAAATACCAAATAAGGCAGAGAGCGCTACTGCAAGTATACCATGCAATACAGGTAATACAATGGAAAAGCTCAGCAGGGTAATGCCTGCTTTTTTCAGGCTGCCTATTCTTTTGGCTGCCAGCAGGCCCATATCCAGCAGGAAGAAAGACAGCATACCTTTGAAAATATCATCAGTAAAAGGAGAAAGAGCACTTGCTCCTCTATCACCGCTCATCATCCCGATCAGGAGGCTACCCAGCACCAGCACTACTGAACTGTTAGTCAGGGCTTCTTTAAAAACTTCCTGCAGTGAAGCCTGTTCTTGCTGCTTGCCATCTGCTTTGTACTTTTTAATAAGCATCACACCCACGATGATAGCGGGTGATTCCATCAGTGCCAGGCAGGCGACCATATGGCCACCATAGTCAATGCCCAGGTTATCCAGGAAGGCAGTAGCGGTAATAAAAGTTACGGCACTTACTGAGCCATAGGTGGCGGCAATGGCTCCGGCATCATAGATATTTACCTTTCTTTTGAGGTAGAAGAAAATATATACAGGAGCAAGGGTGGCAGTGATAACTGCCAGTCCCAGTGTTGTAATGACCTCCGTGCTGATCTCACTGTGTGAAAGCTCGACACCTCCCTTAAACCCAATGGCCAGTAGCAGGTACATGGAGAAGAATTTGGACAGCGTCTGGGGAATGTCCATGTCTGATTTGATCAGTACGGCTAGCATACCCAGAAAAAAGAAAAGTATAGGAGGACTGAGAAGGTTGGTACTTAGATCCATGGGGCGAAAATAATGCACCTGAACTTAGTACAAAAGAAATTAATTCATTTGCCACCCCGATTATCAGATCCAGATGCAGTATCTTTTTCATCCGTGGTAATTACGTCAAATGCTTCTTTCCTCAATACCACTGAGGGGGAAGCAATGCCACAATCCTGGTTATGAATATAAACGTGGTATTTACCGGGTTTTTTGGCGCTAAACAGATGCGTTTCCTGCTCATCAACCGGTTCTCCGTCTCTAAACCATTGGTATTCTACGTCAGGCACTTCACTGGCCTGCAGCAGGATGCTATTCTCTTCTTCTACCGTTCCTCTTATCTGAAGGTCGACACTAAAAGTCTCATAAGTATGAAATACCAGCGGCTGTGACCAACTGCTTTGCAGATAACCATTTTTCATCTTTACCCGGCAAAACAAAGAACTGTCTACCGGTAATTTTTGCATCTTATAAGATTTATCTTGAACTACAGTGTCAATGATTATTTCTTCGGCTCCACTTACATGTGTATAGATTTGCAGATGGTATTCTTCAGCTCGTGAAGAAGTGGTCCAGGTAAATTCATACTCACTGCAATCGGGCAAATTTCCGTTCTGGGGCCAAGACACAACAGGCAGAGGCAAAGCGCTCGCTATTGTAATATTATCCAGGAACAGGCCTCTCTTATCCCCATTTTCTATATTTAGTTTTTCACTATCCGATTGTTGAAAGCGCAGCACACTTTGGTCACTATAACTTACACCAGCTTCTTTTACCAGAGAATCCAGGTTGAGGCTGTATCTTTTATAGGAAGAAATTGCTTGAGCAGGATGCCATATTTTAGAGAAAGAATTGCCTCCGTCCTTGCTAAACCAGATACCGTTTTCTTCACTAGCATCATTCTGTAGGTTCAGCATGTCAAATTCCAGCTGCAGATTGTATACACCTCCCAGTTTGAGGTGAAGATCAATAGCATTGGTAGTCTGATGGCCGTCACTATTACGGCCCATGATCAGCCCAGTACTTTCTTCAAAACCTGCATTTTCAGCTACAGCTACCATACCTCCGGGCCTGATATGATTGTCGCTGGCGGTGTGGCCCAGATCGTTGAATGCCCAGTATTTGCCCAGGCTATCCTGACTGAATTCTTCTTTAAAAGGAACCGTTGCATACTCCGGCTGGGCTTCAAACACCTTGATATCATCAAGGTAATAACCGTCGCTGATGGTGCGGGTACCTTTAAAATCATCATCATCATATTGCTGGAAGCGGATTACAAACTGATCGTTGAGGGTGATATTTCTCTGTTCTGCCAGGCGCCTTATGCTTAGCGCCCTGAATTCGCCCATTTGTTTATCGGTATATGTATCACTGTCAAAGCTGAATACCTTTTTAAAACTTTTGCCGCCATCGTTGCTGAAAAAGATGCCATCCTCTTTATGGGTTTCATCAAAATGATCATAATAGCGGAAGCTCAGCAGGGCTCCAGGGTGAGCAGCCAGCTTCAGATAAAGATCCAGAGCATTGGTAGTGTAGGATTTGTCACGCTGATTACCCAGCTGCACCACATGATTACTATCATCTTCAGGAGAGGAGACGATGTCAATATTTCCGTTGTTGCTGATCTCTCCGTGATATTCAGAGCTGCGGGGATCCCCAATCTGCCAGTGGTCATCCAGTTGCTGGCTTTCAAAATCTTCTTCCAGGGGCAGGCTGGCGTATACCGGCTTGGCATTGTATACTTTGATGTTGTCAAGCATCATCCCATCACTGGAAAGCCGGGTGCCGTCAAAATCATCATCACCATGTTGCTGAAAGCGTATGACGAACTGGTCATTTAGCTGTATGCCGTGCTCTGCTGCCATACGGTTGACATTAAGCGCAGAGATGCTGCCGAAGAAGTCGTCATGCCAGTTGTCAAAATCAAAAGCAAATACTTTTTTGAACGATTTTCCTCCATCATCGCTAAAAAATATTCCGTCTGCAGCGTGGGTTTCGTCTTTGTTGTCAAGAATGTCAAAACTGAGCCTTACCTGGTCATGCCCTTGCAGCTTAAGCCGCAAATCCAATGCATTGGTAGCAGGGCAGTCATCGCAGCGGCTACCCATTTTAAGTACGTGGCCGTTTTCTCCGCCTTCATCACTGATCTCTACCAGTCCGGAAGGGGTAATATGGCCACTGCTATCCGACAGCATAGGGTCTCCCAGTATCCAGGGAGCCTGCAGGGTATCTGCAGAAAAATCCTCTTCAAAAGGAAGCTGGGCATAAGGTATGTTGTTTTCAGTAAGGGTAATAGCGTCAATGTAGAGGCCATCGCTGAAGTCTGCACCACCAGAAAAATCATCATCATCGTACTGCTGAAAACGGATAACCGTATTGGTGTCCAGTCTGATGCGATGTGTCTCCGCCAGGCGGCTCAGATTGATAGGAGGTAAATAACCTGCCTGCTGCGGCCATTGCTCAAAGTTGAAATCGTACACTTTTTCAAAAGTTTCACCACCGTCATCGCTCAGAAAGATACCATCCTGTTCATGAGGGTCTTCATGATTATGGTACACCATCAGCCGCATCATGACCTGGCGGTAATTGCTCAGGTCTACCTTCAGATCCAGGCGGTTAAGTGTAAATTCTTCATCATCTTTACTTTTACCAAGACGTGCAGCATACTCACCTTGGAGGCTGGTAGTAGGAAAAATTTCTACCACACCATTAGGCTTACCGGGAGCTGGCGACCAGGACTGGCTGGCAGTACCATTTTCAAAATCTTCTGCAAAGATCAGCTCTTGTGCCAGCGATGGAGAAGCTAACAGGAGCAGCATAAGGTAGAAGACAGAGAGGTGAACGAGCAACTTCATGTTAGAAAAGTAAAAAGAAATCTAATAAACTTTACATGTGTAATAAGCAGACAAATATATCAATAATTATGGCTTGAAAAATAATTTTTTGTACCTTTTTAAGATAAAAAAAGTATGATGTTGCGGTCTTTTCTGAATCTGCAGGAGTAAAGTCAAAAAAAATAGATTATGTAATCTGTAAGAATTTCGTGTTAATACTAAATTTAATGAAAAAGAATTACAGAAGTAAAGGGCTACATGAAAGAATTGTTAACGAAAAGTCTGCTTATTTTTTTCTGCGTCATCAAAAAAATAACTATATGAGCCATAGTCGCAGATTGTATTTAATCCTTTGAGAAAAAGGACTATTAAAAATAATGTAAAAAGCCTAAACAGAATCAGCAGGCATTTTTTACTCAGGTTGAAGCAGGAAATATGGATAAGCTAAGTCAGAAAGGATAACCAATGCCAATATTGATCACACCACGGCTGATCTCATCGCCCAGCGAAAAATCCTGTCCTATCCAGCGTTTACCGGCTCTTCTGGCAGGGTCATAAATCTTAATACCATAGTCGAAGCGGACAATCAGGAAGTCAAAGTCAAACCTTATCCCAAGGCCCGAGCCCACGGCAATCTGCCGGTAAAAATTACTAATCTCAAAATTGGCATCGGGCCGTCCACTGACTTCATAGAGGCGCCACACATTACCAGCATCTATAAAAAAGGCTCCGTTCACAAAACTAAAAAGGTTGCGCCTGAGCTCTACACTCGCTTCCAGGAGGACTTCACCGGGTTGCTCAACTGTATACACAAAAAATCCGTCGGCAGCCACACTGTCGGGAGAAGCGCCTCCCGGGCCGAGTCTGCGGGGTCGCCAGGCTCGGATGCTATTACTTCCGCCTGCAAAAAAGTATTTCTCGTAAGGAAGCACATTACCAGTAGTATCACCATAAGGCACTGCCAGGCCTATGTTGAGTCGGTAAGCAAACGTACTGTTTTCTGAAATAGGTAGGTACTGGCGAAAATCAGTATTTACCTTAAAATATTTGAAATACTCCAGTCCCTGGCGGGTAACGATATCAGGATTGATAAAGTTGAAAATGGTACCTCCGCTTTCGCCATACAGCTTCAGGTATGCGCCCCCGCCACCCCCGTTCTCGTAGTCACCATAGTTGTTGAAGTTAAAAATGGAGTTAAAACTGATGGAGCTAACAAAGGAAGGCTCAAATGAACGGCTGAGGGGAATACCCAGCGAATCATTTCTCTGGAGTATGTCTCGAAAAGCATCGCTGATGCTTCTGGTATTGATCAGGTTTACGTCTACCGGAGTAAATGTATAGCTTACCCGCTGTTCCTGCTGCCAGGTGTAGTTAAGTGAAGTGCTGAAGTTGGTACGTATATACTCCTGCCTGTCGGTATAGTTGTAGCCCGTTTGCAGACGAGTGCGGGGATTAAGCGCTCCAAAATAGGTTCGCCAGTCATCAGGCAGTGGGAAAACAAATTGGGGGAAAGTGAGCGAAAGGTTACCGCCAGCCTCTACGCTGCGGTAAGCACCGGTACCCTCCGTTCCTGCAGGTGGAGGCACGCCCTCTATACCGGCTCTTCCATTGAGCTCCAGTATCTCGAGGCCTCCGAATACATTCCTGATCTTGAGCAAACTGTTTACAAAAGGACCAGGCAGCCCCTGGCTGACGTTGAGCCCTACCTCGTTGGAAGTCTGGTATTTTTTGAGGGGGCTGGCATAGATCCTGGCCAGGAAAGTGTTGCCGGCAGTATCATAATTGATATTGATAAACTTGAAGACATCCAGGTTAGCCAGTTGCCGCTGGGTCTGCTGTGTCTCTTCAAGGCTGTAGAGGCTATCCGGATGGATGAAGATACGGCGGTCAAGTATCTTTTTATAGTACTCATACTCGTAGTAGCGGTAGATGATATTGTTGTAGACACTACTCTTCCGCTTGCCCATGCCCTGTGTATCACGTAAGTCTGAGTCGGTAACAAAAATAACAGAGTCTATTCTAAACTGCTTGTGATAGCCCCTTTCGGCCGGTTCCTGTATAACAGTGTTGATAGCTACTTTCTTTTCGCTGATGGTAGAGTCCACCCGGTATACTACATACTGCCTGCTGAAGTCAAAGAAGCCATTGTTTTTGAGCAGTGTTTCAATTCTCACCCGCTCCTCCGAGAGCTTATCCTGGTCATAAATATCTCCTTCCTCAATGTGTCTTTCCTCCAGGTTTTCTGTGATCAGGCGCTGGATTACTTCATTCTGTGTATTATAGGTAATGGTATCCACCAGGTAAGGTTCCTGTTCCTCAATGGTGTAGATTGAGGTGAGTTTCCTGCCGTTGAGTTCTGTTTCATGGTTGACCACTCCATTAAAATATCCTTTTGTACGAATATAGTTTTCCATCTGCTGCTGGGTAGTTTCTGCCAGCGAACTGTCATAAACCGCCAGAGGCTCACCCCAGCGCATCAGCAGGTTACCTTCTTCCAGTTTCCGATCTACTTTGTTGATCTTTTTTTCCTTTTTTTCTTCCAGGCGGGCGATTTTCTTTTCCTGCTCTGCTTCCGCTATCTTCGCATCGTATTCCTCCGTAATTTCATCTCTTTTCTGCTGTAGCTTTTCTTTATCATAAAAATCAAGGCCAAGCTGATAGATCAGAACAAAGGGAGCCACCCGTATGAGGGGAATGGTGCTGTTGGTTTCCTGACGATAAAAATCCTCCAGGTCTCCCTGGTCAAGAGGACCACTGCTTTTGATCTCCTGTTCTCTGAGCAGGTACTCGCCCTCATCAAGGTAGCGGGTACCCAGACAGGAGGAAAGAATAAGAGGTAGCAGAAAAAGTACTGTTATTTTTTTCAGAAAGCGATACACTCAATAAAAATGATGCTTGAATATGGTTTCAAAAAGTACATTAAAATTAGTTAAATCTCTACAGCAAAAGAAATACCGCAAAAAATATGAACTCTTTTTAGCTGAAGGCGCAAAGATAGTAACTGAGATCTTACAATCCAGTTACAGCATCAGAACGCTGATTGCTACGTCAGTGTTTTTAAACGAACATAGGGATTTAATAATACATGCTGCGCCCAGACTGGTAGAGGAGGCCAGCGAAGAGGTGCTTTCCCGAGCAGGTTCGTTCAAAAACAACAATGCTGCCATTGCCGTAGTGTCTGTTCCTGATAGTGCCGAGCAGCCTTTGGCAACAGAAGGCTACAGCCTGCTGCTTGAAAATGTCAGGGACCCGGGCAACCTGGGTACTATACTCCGCATAGCTGACTGGTACGGCATTTCACAGCTTATCTGCTCTCCGGAAACTACTGACCTGTACAGCCCCAAAGTAATTAGTGGAAGTATGGGCTCATTTATGCGGGTAAAGGTACATTATACCGAACTGGCAGGCTTTATTGACAGAAGTAATCTGCCGGTTTACGGTACTTTTCCCGACAGCGGCACCCTGATTTACGAAGTGAATTTTGCCTCCTCGGGCCTGATTTTATTGGGAAATGAATCAGAAGGCATCAGCGAAGCGCTGGCCCAGCGGGTAAGCGAGCGTGTGACTATTCCCCGGTTTGGTGGGGCAGAGTCGCTGAATGTGGGAATTGCTACGGCTGTGGTATGCGATAACCTGAGACGTAGCCAACATAAAGGATTTTCTGGCGTCGCCTAAATGAAGGTGGCTTAAACCTGCTGATCAGAGAAAAGAAGTATCCCGGCTGGCTTCTTTCATCATCTCTTCGGCTAGATCCTGCCCCAGGTAGTTATCAATCAGGTAATGGGCCAGGTAGAGCAGAGGCGTCAGCAGTATGGCTACGCTAAATTTGTAAATATAATTGACAATGCCCACCGCCAGCACCTGCAGGAAGGGCCAGTTACCGAATATGTAAAAAGCAATAAAGAGCACCACGAAGCTGTCTACCAGCTGAGAAACTAAGGTAGAGCCGGTAGCCCTGAGCCATATCTGCTTGTTGCCGGTAATACGCCTGAGTTTTTGAAAAACGAACACGTCCAGCAACTGTCCGATCAGGAATGCCACTAGTGAGCCCAGGATAATGCCCAGCCCCTGCCTGAAAATGGTCTCAAAAGCATAATCAATGTTAAAAGGCTGACCTTCTGCATCGGTATTATTGACATTGAGCCAGAACTCGGCGGGAGAGAGTTCGGTCACCAGGTAGATAACGAGAAAGGAATAAGCAACGAATATAACCGTCAGGTAGCTGATCTTCTTGACGCCCTTTTTGCCAAAGTATTCATTGATAATATCAGTGGTAATAAATACAATGGGCCAGATGACTGCCCCGGCGGTGAGGTTAAAGTCCAGGACAAAATCCCCGAAAAGGGCGATTTGTGCCGGGGCAAAACCCAACGACTGTTCGGCTGAAAATATCTTGACGCCGATCAGCTCAGCTAGCAGGGCATTGGTCAGAAAGATCCCGCTCAGAACGATGAACAGGGTGTTCTTCTTGTTTTTGGTGATGGTAAGCACGCCAAAGAAATTAATTAATCTATATGATAATCCTCTCCTTCTATTGACAAATGTGTGTTTGGAAAGACCATTCTTGACTCCTCCAGCAGAGGCTGCAGATCGCGGTAGCGGCTGGAATAATGGCCGATCAGCAGTTTGTTGACGCCGGCTTTCCGGGCGATGGTAGCAGCTTCTATGGTGGTACTGTGGTTGCGTTCGTGGGCTTTTTCCACCTCATCATGCATGAAGGTGGCTTCATGGTAAAGCAGGTTGGCTCCGCTAATGATTTCTATGATGCTTTCGGTATAGCTCGTATCTGAACAGTAGGCGTAGGCTCGTGGAGCAGGCGGCGGGAGGGTGAGTTCCTCATTGCCATATCTCAGGCTGCCGTCGGGGTGGTAAAGATCGTTGCCTGCTTTAAGCGCAAGTATATCATCCACACTTAGGTCGGGTGGCATCTTTTCTTTATTGATCTTCCTGGCCCTGGTCTTTTCCCTGAACAGGAAGCCGCAGCAGGCGGTACCATGCTGCAGGGGAATGGTATGTACGCTCAACAGCTGGTTTTCCATGATCTGGTACGACAGCGTGGTGTCCAGGGCAGTAAAATGCAGCTTAAAACCCAGACCCGTATTAGAATGCCTGAGTTGTACCGTAATGATCTCCGAGAGGCCGTAGGGGCCATAGATGTACATATCTTCTTTGCGGCCGCTGAGGTTCATGGTATTGATCAACCCTATGAGCCCGAAGATATGGTCTCCGTGCAGGTGGCTGATAAATATATGACTGATCCTGCTAGCCTTGGCCTTGAATCGCAGCAATTGCATCTGCGTACCCTCCCCGCAGTCAATCAGGAAGTGCTGGTTTTCCAGCTGCAGCAGCTGACTGGTCGGGTGCCTTCCGTAAGCAGGAGTGGCTGAATTGGCTCCCAGTATTTTGAGGCGGAAAGTCAAGATTACTCTATGCCTTTTTCGTTCTCAGAATCGCCGCTGTTAAGATCTTTCTCTATTTCGCTCAAAAATACAGCATCTACGGCTTCTTCTATGGTAGGCAGAATAGTCATGACGCTATCCAACTGCGAGATTTTGATCAGTTTCATCACGTGATCGTTGAGGGAGCAAAGCACAAAAGTGCCGCCATCTTCGCGGAAGATACGGTTACCCACCAGCAGCGCACTCAGGCCGGAAGAATCCGTGTATTTTACCTGCTCCATGTTCAGGATCAGGTTCTGTACCCCCTCCGCATGCAGGGTGATCAACTCAGATTTGAGTTCGGGAGCTATGGAGGCATCAAGCTTCTCTTCCTGAAGCTGAAAGGTTGTGTATTGCTCTTTCTTGTCTATTGAATATTTCATCAAAACTTGATTTAAAAGGAATTGAAAGATGCTAATTTAAAAAACTATAGGGCATTTAATATGTTTTGCTCTATTCTCTGAAGAATATTGTCGCTTGGTGCACGTACAAAGGCCTTGCCGGTCAGCTGCTCGTAAAGTTCAATATAGCGCTGGCTGATAGAATTTACCACCTCATCACTCATCCGGGGGAGCTGCTGCCCTTCTTTTCCCTGGAAGCCTTCGGAGATCAGCCACTGCCTGACAAACTCTTTGGAAAGCTGCTTCTGAGGCTCTCCAGCCTGCTGCCTCTGCGCAAACCCATCAGCATAGAAGTAACGGGAAGAATCAGGCGTATGGATTTCGTCTATGAGATAAATTTTACCTTCAAAGGTGCCAAACTCATATTTGGTATCAACCAGGATCAGGCCCCTTTCTCTGGCCACCTCAGTGCCGTGGGCAAAGAGTTGCCGGGTGTATTCCTCAATCTGCTGATAATCTGCCTCGGAAACCAATCCCTGGGCGATGATTTCTTCGCGCGAGATATCCTCATCATGCCCCTCCTGCGCTTTGGTAGCCGGGGTAATGATAGGCTCGGGTAAGCGGTCGTTTTCCTTCAGCCCCTCGGGCAGGCTGACCCCGCACAGGCTGCGTTTGCCAGCACGGTATTCTCTCCAGGCATGGCCGGCCAGGTAGCCCCGTATGACCATCTCTACCGGGAAGGGCTGGCAGCGGTGCCCGATCATCACATTGGGATCTGGCATGGTGGTTAGCCAGTTGGGTACCAGGCTGGCAGAGCTCTTCAGAAATTCATAGGCAATCTGGCTCAGTACCTGTCCTTTATAAGGAATAGCCCGGGGTAACACCACGTCAAAAGCAGAAATACGATCACTGGCGATGAGTACAATACGCTGATCCAGGTAGTAAACATCCCGTACCTTACCCCGGTAGAAGCCTGTCTGCCCGGGCAGCTCAAAATGAGTTTGTGTGATCGTGCTTTCCATAAGCGGGCAAAGTTAGTGATATACTGCCTAAAATTATAGACCTTATTAAAACTTGATCTAAAATAATAAGCGTGAGAGCAGGGAACCTCAGTGTTTGACAGATTCTAGGACCGTACCCCGGGCATCGTAGTTTTTCCAGTTACCTGTTTTTTTCCCTCCTGAGTAAGCTCCTTCCGTTTTGAGCTGGCCATTTTCGTAGTACTCACGGAACTCACCCTGGACTACACCAAAGTAGTACGCAGTGCTGCTTTTCAAAGCACCCGAAGAATAAAATGTTTTCCCAAGCCCGCTTTTGCGTCCTTTATTATAGTCCTGGGTACTTTCTGTGGTTCCGTCTGCATAGTAGGTGGTAAGGGTGCCGTGGAGCTTTCCGTTTTGATAAGGTTCAGTCTTTGCCAGCTTTCCGTTCTCATGATAAAATTGCCACGTACCCTGGGGGCTGTTACCTGCGCCGTATTGCCTGGCAGATTCTAATGTTCCGCCCGGATAGTAGGTGTTTGCCTGTTTGCCGGTCTCGCTAAATGTGGTTACCGATTTTTTTGTGCCATCAGGATAATATGAGATATGCTCTCCCACAGGTTTACCGCCTTTGTGCGTCATTTGCATCTTCAACTGTCCATCGGGATAATAATACTGGCTTCCACCTTCCAGGAAACCATTTTTGTAGGTTTCCTCTCTGAGCAACTGCCCGCTATCGCTGTAGGATTTAGAGCTTCCGTGCCGCTGCCCCTTGCGAAAGTTGGTCTGGTCAGCAAGCTCTCCATTGGGGTGGTATTCAGTCACCAGGCCATCAATAACAGACTGCCGGTAGGTAAACTCCGACTGTAAGGTGCCATCTTCATAATAAGTACGCGCCGGTCCATGCTGCAGGCCGTTGTGGTAAGAGATGACTTCTTTGAGTTCTCCATTAGGATAATAACTCTCAATGCTGCCCTCAGGCTTGCCTGCCTTAAACTGGGTTTTATTTTTGAGGGTGCCATCTTCATAAAAGATGCGCATATCTCCCTCCAGCTTATCGTTCATAAAAGTAGCGGTCTGCAGGGTGTCGCCCTTGGGACTGAAGGCGATGATGGTGCCCTGTTTGACGCCCTTTTGGTAGGGGGTAATGCGCTGCAGGGTACCTTCCGGATAAAACTCCTCCAACGGGCCGTCCAGTTTGCCTTCTACAAAAACGGCCCGGGCAGAAGTATTGCCACCATAGTGAAAACGCTCGTAGGAACCATGCACCAGGCTGCTATCCTGCCCGAGAATATAGTACTGCTCCCTGAGAATGGTCTGGGCAGAATCATAATACGTCTGAACAAAAGTGGTATCAGGCTGCTGGGATTTAGCCACGGAGGCTACGCTCAGCAGTGAAAATATCATGAACCAGAAAGGGTATCGCATGTGGTTGCCGGATTTCTGAATTTAAAACTCATCTCCTAACAACACTTAACGCTATTTGATTCTGACCAGTGTGGCACCGTAGCCAAATTTTTCTTTCATAGCATCCTCAAAAAACCTGATATTGCTAGTTTTGGAGAGTTTTTTATGGATAGCGTCCCTGAGCACGCCGTTTCCTACCCCATGAATAAAAGTAATTTCATCCATCCCAGTGGCAATGGCCTTATCCAGGTTTTCTTCAAAGGTCTTCAGCTGTAGCTCCAGCATCTCGTTTTTATTCATGCTGTCGTATTTCTTGGTGAGCTGCTCAATGTGCAGGTCCACTTTGGCAGGCGGCCGGCTGAAGGTGATCCGGTTGGCAGTGTCCTGCTCCTGGGTGTTGGCATACATTCGCTCCCTGATTTTGTCCGGGTCAATCGGTTTGCCGCCCGCCATGCCTTCATCCACCTGAAAAAGGAAGGCATTTTTGTTGAGCAGGGGCGCTTTGCGTTCGCTTTTAAAGAAGGAAGAAGCTTTGAATTTTATCTTCCTGACCAGGGGCTCGCGCAGGCTGTAGTAGCCGTTGCGGTGAAAGAGAAGCTGTATCACCAGAGAAGGCCACTGATCAAACTCGCTGACGAGCACATCTTTCAGCTTGATGTAATTTTGTGCTTCCAGCAGGCCTGAAGCTATTCCCCTGAAATTATCGCCAGATTCTTCGCCTATGGCGTAGGGTAGGTCAAAATCGGTGGCATTGACAAAGTAGGCACTCAGCTGCCGGTCGTTGAATTGCGTATAGGCCAGGTAAATGCCCTGGCTGACCTTTACCTCGGCCATCTCTTTGCGGCTCGGAGGGGCAGCCGGACGCTGGGCTTGCTCTTCCCTCCTGAAGTAATTGGCTTCTTCTGCGGCTACCATTACCACTTCGTTGCGCATCACTGGTATAGGAAAACCATCTTCTATCTCTACTTCTATCAGCCCGTTATCCAGAAAGCGGGTGATGTGTCCCTCTTCGCTGCCGCGCAGCATTCTTACTTTATCGCCTATTTTCATATCAGTCCTTTGATGTTGAAGAAAAAATCATTCTGTAAAGTTACGGCTATCTGCCGACTTTCAGAAATAGAGCGGGTAGAAGCGAAGTCCCCTGCCACTTTCGTATGAGAGGGTAGGGGCAGGCAGGTGAATGAGATCAATCACATACAACATACCATTGAAGAGGCGGTTTCCGAAACTGAGGGGCTCTTTGCGCAGGTAGCTGAGATCAAGATCCGGCGCCAGGTAAAACTGACGGTAAGGTTTCAACCCTACGGCTTGGTTTTGTTCATCTCTTCCGTAGATCATATTTTCAGCTCCATAGCCTACCGCCAGGTTGAGCCACCTGGGAAAGTTCTCCTCCGGAAAAAAGCGGTGCAGGTCAAAAGAGAGCCAGTAGGTTTGCCCGTTGTAATCTTTGAGCACTTCTTCGTGCAGGCGGCTGCCCAGGGTAGTGGGTCTGAGAGAGGCAAGGCCGCTACGGCTGAAAGAAAATTTAGGATGTATCCTGGTTTCTCCCCAGATTTCGTACTGGAGCGGAAGCAGCAGTGCCCCTGCCGTATTCGCGCCCACATCGGTCCAGGAGAAACCATAGGCAGCCGAGTAAGCGTCAAAAATCTCTACCGGTAGCAGCAGCATCTTGCCCATTAGTGCGCCATACCAGTAGCTTTTTCGCACATCCATGCCTGCCCGGATGAAGCTCTGGCTGCTCAGCTGAGCCAGGTGGTAAGCCGAATAAGCATGGCCTGCCTTATCCATCTGTTTCCACTGCGATCCATCATCAAAAAAAGTAAACGGCTGGCGCGGCTGTTCTCTGTACCAGAGGGAATACAATCCTATCTGGGTAGCGGCATAGCTGGTTCCGGTGAGCAGGAGAAAGCGCCGAAGGCTTTTGGGGTCTGCTGCCTGCAAAGCCTTATTGGTCATGAGTTTTTCTGTGAGCACTATTGTTGTGTCAGGAGCGGTAACTCCCGACTGCACTGCCTGGGCCAGGCACGACAGGCGCAAAAGCAGTCCGAGGAAGATAAGGTAAAGAAGTTTGCTCACGGCACGAAGTTAGAAAATTACATGCCAATTGGTTGTAGATTACCTTAATTATGCTCAGCTAAAAAAGACACTAAATCCTCTGCCTTTGCCCAGCCGGGA
>JBKHDR010000034.1:0-42729 GCA_046541235.1 Cyclobacteriaceae bacterium
CTTTGGTGATTGCAGACTTTTACCTGCTGAATGAAACACGAAGGTTCTGAGTATACCTAAAAACAATCTGTGGGCTGCCTTAAGCATAGAGTCACAGCTGAGACCGGCTTCTTATGTTAGCATGCTCATCCGCTTAATACACAGGGGTTTAGCATTTCCCCTTTTGATTTTGCATTTTTACAGCCTGTAGTTTTCTGCGGGAAATAAAAAATCTACTCTACACAGTTTTATGAAAAAAATTCCTTTACATACCCAGATCCTGCTTGGGCTGGTACTGGGGCTGATTTTTGGAATCCTGAGCATACAGTTCGGCTGGGATCCTACCTTCACAGCCAAATACATAAAACCATTCGGTACCATCTTTGTCAATGCCCTGAAAATGATCGCCGTTCCCCTGGTACTGGCCTCCCTCATTGTGGGGATTTCTAACCTGGGTGATATTTCCAAACTTTCCCGCATGGGTGGCAAGACCATAGGCATTTACTTAGTCACCACGGCTATTGCTGTGACTATAGGCCTGCTGCTGGTCAATATCGTAAAGCCAGGAAAAAAACTGCCTGAATCAACCCGCGAAAACCTGATCGCCCTTTACAGTGATGATGTGGAAAGCCGGCAGGACGTGGCTGAGGATGTAAGAGAAGCCGGACCGCTACAGCCGCTGGTAGACATTGTGCCTGAAAACATCTTCGTATCCTTTGGCGACAATGCCAATATGCTGCAGGTGGTATTTATTGCCCTTATCATAGGCGTGGCCTTGCTTAAAGTACCCCGGGAAAAAGGCCAGCCGGTCATTGCTTTTTTTGACGGCCTCAATGATGTCATTATCCGCATCGTGGAATTTATCATGATCCTGGCGCCCTACGGTGTCTTCGCTCTCATTGCAGCGCTGATCGTAGACCTGGGCGGGGATGATCCGGATAAAGCCTTTGAGCTTTTACTTGCCCTGCTTTGGTACAGCCTGACAGTTATTGCGGGTCTTATCCTGATGGTAGTGGTAATCTATCCGGGTCTCTTTAAGATTTTTACCAAAGTACCTTACAGAAGATTCTTCAAAGCGATGCGTCCGGCCCAGTTACTGGCCTTCAGTACCAGTTCCAGTGCGGCTACCCTGCCAGTGACGATGGAAGTGGTAGAAAAAGACCTGGAGGTATCCGAAGAGGTAGCCAGTTTTGTACTGCCGCTGGGGGCTACCATCAATATGGATGGTACCAGCCTTTACCAGGGCGTAGCTGCGGTCTTTATCGCCCAGGCATTGGGTTTAGGTCTATCTATTGGGCAACAACTGACTATTGTACTGACAGCCGTACTGGCCTCTATTGGTACTGCTGCCGTACCTGGTGCGGGCGTAGTCATGCTGGTGATCGTGCTGGAGGCTATCGGCATACCTACGGCCGGCATTGCCCTTATCCTGGCGCCTGACCGTATCCTGGACATGTGCCGTACGGTAGTCAACGTAACGGGTGATGCCTCGGTAGCCATGATGGTGGCCAGTACCGAAGGCAAACTCCCTGATGAGATGATACGGGAAGAAGTAGTAGGCACCACTACCCAGGAAGAAACCACGACCACTTCCTGATGAAGAGTAAAATCCGTCTATTCGCCTGACCACTTTGGCGGTCAGGCTTTTTTCAGTCAAACAAAGTCTGCTCTCTGCCGGGAGGGATAATGCCCAGGTGTTTGTAAGCCATTTCGGTAGCTTCCCGGCCACGGGAGGTGCGCTTAATATAGCCTTCCTTGATCAGGAAGGGCTCATACACTTCTTCTATCGTTTCGGCTTCTTCGCCGCAGGCCGTGGCGATGGTGCTGATGCCTACCGGCCCGCCTTTAAACTTCTCAATGATGGTCGTCAGGATGCGGTTATCCATATCATCCAGGCCATGCTGGTCAACATCCAGGGCTTTGAGCGCCATTTCAGCAATTTCTATGGTAATAATGCCCCTACCCTTTATCTCGGCAAAGTCGCGGGTACGACGCAGCAGCATATTGGCAATACGGGGAGTGCCACGGCTGCGACGGGCAATTTCATAAGCGGCATCCTCTTCAATAGGCGTGTTCAGAATACCCGCCGAGCGTTTGACAATGCTCCTCAATAATTCGGCATCATAATACTCCAGGCGTGCATTGATGCCAAAGCGGGCTCTTAGCGGCGAAGTGAGCAGGCCGGAGCGGGTGGTAGCGCCCACCAGGGTAAAGGGATTAAGGCTGATCTGTACCGTACGGGCATTCGGCCCTGAATCCAGCATGATATCTATCTTGTAATCCTCCATGGCCGAATAAAGATACTCCTCCACAATAGGATTCAGGCGGTGAATTTCGTCTATAAACAATACATTACCCGGCTCCAGGTTGGTCAGCAGGCCGGCCAGGTCGCTGGGCTTATCCAGCACCGGCCCGGAAGTGACCTTGATCTGCGAACCCAACTCATTGGCGATGATATGCGAAAGGGTGGTTTTGCCCAGGCCGGGAGGGCCATGCAGCAGCACATGGTCAAGCTGCTCGCCCCGTTTTTTGGCAGCCATGACAAACACCTTGAGATTGTCAATGATCTTATGCTGACCGGTAAAATCCTCAAAGCTCAGGGGCCTGAGGGCTTTCTCCAGCTCCTGGTCACCGGGTGTCAGCTCAGCATCTCCTTTTAGATAGTTTTCTCTCATCTTCGGCAGTATAGCGCAACTCCCTGGCGGAATTGCTTGTTCATTTATCTGTTATGGATACAGTTTCCTTTAAGCTGAAGTTACAGCTTAACATGGGTAGCTTCAAAAGCAGTAATCAAATTTGATAAGCGCTTAGCTAATTGCCAAATAAGCCCTAATTTTGCCCCTTCAAAAAGCAGCAGCGCTGAATGATAACACAGTGTAAGGCAGAATAACTCACTTTAGACCATGAATTCTTACCAGAAAAAAAATATAATTTATTCTATCGTACTGCTTAGCCTGGTCGTACTGGTGTGGCTTTATCGTAATCAGCAATCTGCTGGTACGGAAGAAGACGCAGCACAGGAATTTACCTTCAGCGGACAAACAATGGGTACTCTTTATAACATTAAATATGTGGGAGAGGAACGCCCCGGCCTCAAAGCAGAAGTGGATTCTTTGCTGGAGGTGTTCAATCAGTCGGTCAACCATTACCTGCCTGACTCGGAGATCAGCCGCTTCAACCGGGGTGACAGTCTTTATTTTGAATTACCCTATTTCCTGCCGGTACTGCAGAAAAGCAAAGAGGTGGTGGATGCCACCGGGGCCGCTTTTGATCCTACCGTGGCTCCACTGGTCAATGCCTGGGGCTTTGGCCCGGAGGGAGGTGAATTACCCGACAGTGTATCGGTAGATTCGCTGCTGCAACTGGTGGGTTTTGATAAAATTGTCTTCAATGATGTATATGTTACCAAGACCACACCTAATGTACAGCTTAATTTTAGTGCTATCGCCAAGGGATATGGCGTAGATGTGGTCGCTGATTACCTGAGCGCACAGGGCATAGAAAACATGATGGTTGAGATCGGCGGCGAGGTGGTATGCAAAGGCGTAAACGGTAAAGGTGATGTCTGGCGGATAGGTATTGATAATCCTATCAGCGACGGACAGCTCACTGCTGCCATTGCCATTCCTGATCGTGCCATTGCCACCTCAGGCGACTATCGCAATTATTACATGAAAGACGGCAAGAAATACGCCCATACCATCAGTCCACAGACGGGCTACCCGGTAGAGCATTCTGTGTTAAGTGTATCAGTACTCGCTCAGGACTGCATGACGGCCGATGCATATGCTACTGCCTTTATGGTGCTGGGGCTGGAAGAAAGTATAGAGGTACTGGAAAAAGATACCACGCTGGATGCCTACATCATCTTTGACGACCGTGGTGAAATCAAAACTTACCAGACGGAAGGCTTAGCAGAGATTTTGCTTGAGCTTTGATCCGTATCATTTTAAAAACCATCATTACTTGAGACCCAAACAGTACAAAGTCATAGGATTGATGTCTGGCACTTCGCTGGACGGACTGGACATTGCTTTTTGCCAATTTGAACATACAGATGCAGACGGCTGGCGTTTTGAGCTGATTGCTGCTGATACCCGCCCCTACGATGAGACATGGAAGCGCCGCCTGGCCCGGATCACAGAGGTAAGCGGAGAAGAACTGATCAGCACCCACCAGGTGCTGGGTAGCTGGATGGGCCAAGCAGTCAAAGCTTTTATGGACCGCAACCAGCTGGATCCGGAGTTTGTCGCTTCTCATGGACATACTGTGTTTCATCAGCCAGAGAATGGCTTTACCTACCAGATGGGCAGCAGCTTTGCACTGCACGTTGCCTGCGGTAAGCCGGTGATCAGCAATTTCAGGGATATGGATCTGGCACTGGGCGGGCAGGGCGCACCCCTGGTGCCCATTGGCGATCAGCTGCTTTTTGGTCATTACCAGGCATGCGTCAATATAGGTGGCATTTCCAATATCTCGGCTGAGGTGGCAGGCAGGCGGGTGGCCTACGATATGGGACCTGCCAATATGGCCCTGAATCATTTTGCCCAAAAACTGGGTAAAGACTATGATCCAGACGGCTCATTTGCCCGCAGCGGTAAGGTACAGTGGGATATTTTTGACCAGTTAAACGGTCTGCCCTACTACGAAGCGCCTTTTCCCAAATCGCTGGGCTATGAGTGGGTGTCCAGGCACATTATTCAGCCATTAGAGCAGCTGTCGCTGAGGGCAGAAGATGCCCTGGCTACGCTTACCCATCATGCCGCCAGGCTGATTGCTGATAACATCAGGCTGATGCTACAGCAAAAGGGATGGCCGGAGGATGCCGGTATCCTGCTTAGCGGTGGCGGTGCCTATAATTCTTACCTGTTGGAGTGTATCCGCGAATACAGCCAGGGAGATTTCAAGATTATCATTCCCAATGAGCTGATCGTCTCTTACCGGGAGGCGCTGATCTTTGCTTTCCTGGGAGTGTTGAAGATTCGGGGAGAAATCAATTGTCTGAGTTCGGTCACGGGTGCTGCCCATGACCATAGCGCGGGAGTTCTTTATGGTAAATAAAAAACGGATACCTGTTATTGTAGTGATTTTCTTTATGCTCTGTGCCCTGCCGGGCCTGGCTCAGGAGGAAGAAACGGAAGCACGCTGGAATCGCTGGAACATAGGTACCCGTCATGGGGGTGGTGTAGCCTTCGTTTTTGAGCCCAATGATGCTTTTACTACAGATACCAACCCCAGCCTCAACTTTATCACGGGTTATACCGGAGGTTTTTCCATACAGCAGTATTCGCAGCCTAATTTTGGCCTGCAGGCTGATATCATGTTTGTGGAGAAGGGGTGGATAGAGAATATACGAGATACCATTACACCCTTTGATCCGGTTGGTGAATTTACCCAGAATCTCAGCTACATAGATGTGCCGATCATGGCGCATGGCTACGTAGGCAAGAGAAATTTTCGCATTTACCTGGAGGC
Organism: Cyclobacteriaceae bacterium; assembly: GCA_046541235.1. Taxonomy (GTDB): domain Bacteria; phylum Bacteroidota; class Bacteroidia; order Cytophagales; family Cyclobacteriaceae; genus Catalinimonas. Next base: position 5,455 of record JBKHDR010000034.1, read on the forward strand.
GGGTGTGCTGCTGAGCTACATATTTGACCACAACAGCCAGCTTGATCCCGGTATAGGCCAGGAGCGGGTCACTTATCGCTTTGTGGAAGGAAGAGACCGGCGATTCAATATAGGTGTGGCCGGAGGCGCAGGCTTTGAGGTGGTTACGGCCATTGGCATGTTCCAGCTAGGAGGGCGCTACTCGCTGGGCTTTACCAGTGTGATTGATAAAAACATCACCCAGATACCTAATCCCCTGCTTATGAACGCAGTGGGTGTCACCCTGGGCTATTATGTACAGTTTTAAGTAGGAAAATGAGCTGGGAGATACAATAGGCATCCAGAAGATTTACTCCCTGGGCACGTAGCTGAGGATGGAAAGGTCTTCTTCACGCAGCATCTCCTGCGCCACTTCCTGCAGTTCTTCTGCCTTCATGGCACTTATCTTTTCGTAGAGCGTCTCTATGGTATCCATCTCGTACTCATCCAGTATGCTGCGAGCCATGGCAAGCATCAGGCTCTGGTTGTTTTCACTGCTCATCGCCAGTTGTCCCATCATCTGCTCCTTGACACGGTGCAGTTGCATCACCCCCAGAGGTACTTCGCGCAGCTTCCTGAGTTCCTTCATGATGTACCCACTGGCTTTCTCAAGCTGGCGAGGCTCAGTGCCGAAGTAAATGGAAAAGATACCGGTATCCGTATAAGATTGGTACTCTGCATCTACCGAATACACTAACCCATGCTTCTCCCGTAGCGAAAGGTTGAGGCGGGTATTCATACTAGGGCCTCCCAAAAGGTTGGTCAGCATAAAAAAGGGCAGGCTTTTGTCATGTTTTACCGGGTAGGCGTCGCGGCCGATGGCGCACTGTGCCTGGGTAAGCGTGCGGGCTACCTGCAGCTGCTTAGGCTGATAGGTGCCAAAAGGAAGGCGCTCACGGCTGGAGGCATGTACCGGCAGGTCAGTAAGGTATTTTTCTGCCAGCTTAAGAACCCGCTTGGTAGGTATATTACCCACGCAGGAGAACACCAGCTTGGAAGTATCCAGGTTTTCCTGTACGAAAGTCTTAAAATCCTCGCGATGAAAGCGGCGTATGCTCTCGGTGGTACCCAGTATGTTTTTGCCCAGCGGGTGTTTGCCAAAGATCACCTCATCAAAGTCATCCTGTATGGCATCTTCCGGAGAGTCGTAGTACATGGCCATTTCTTCCAGTATCACATTGCGCTCCCGCTCAATCTGCTTCTCCGGGAAGACAGAATCAAAGGTGATGTCGGTTAGCAGCTCAAAAGCACTCTCGAAGTGGCGGTCCAGCACCGAGGCATAGAAGCAGATTTTTTCTTTGGTAGTGTAAGCATTAAGCTCGCCTCCTACCGAATCCAGGCGATTGAGAATATGGAAAGCTTTGCGCTTACGGGTGCCTTTAAAGGCCATGTGCTCCCAGAAGTGGGCGATACCCTGCTGCTCGGGCTTTTCGTCGCGGCTGCCGATGTCGAGTACAAAACCGCAATGGACTACTTTACTATGTGTACTTTGCTTATGGGCTACCCTGATCCCGTTGGGCAGGGTGTGAAGTTCAAATTCTGGCATAAATTTCATTCCTGTCTCTTCTTTTGTATGGCAAACAGCCTTTATAGGTGAGAAGATGGGAGATACAAATTTAACAGAAATGAAGGTAAACTTAGTTTAACCAGAGCGCTTAATTTGTCAAAAATCAGTAGTAACTTCTCAGCCTGTCATGCTATAAATGTGCCGGTAAAAGCTCTACCAGGTCCTGATAAGAGCTGTCAGATGTACCGCCCGTGCGTGTTTCTCATGATCCACCGGGCCAGGGGCCTGATATTCCTGACCATACCCACACCTGCCTCTGAAAGCCAGGCGCTACCAAAAAGCCGCTGCACCTTTCTGCCAACCCAAAGCCGTTGAGCAAAGGCCTGCTGCCACTGTTGGCGGTAGGCTTCCTCTAGTACACTGCGCCGGAAGCCTTCAGGACGATAATACTGTATGATCAGCTCAGAAAGTAGCTTGGCCGAATGTATGGCCATGGCCATGCCGTTGCCACACAAAGGCGTAATCAGGCCGGCAGTGTCGCCCGACATCAGTATGTGGTTCTCTACCGGCTGCTTGGGGGCAAATGAGACTTCGTTGATCACCTCCGGCTTCTCAAACAGAAATTCTGCCTGCATAAATATGTCTCGCAGGTAAGGGTTTTCGTACACAACAGCCTGCTCCATTTCTTCTATACTGCCGTATTGCCTCAAACTGCTGCGGCTACCCAGGTAGCAGAGGTTGGTGCGTCCATCTTCTACCCGGCTGATGCCGCAGTAACCTCCCCTGAAATTATGCAGGGCAATCAGGTCATCAGGAAAATCTGTCCTGAGGTGATATTTGACGCCGATATAAGGCGAACGCTCACGGGCAAAGGGGCGGTCTAGTTGCTTATCCAGTCGGCTGCGCTTGCCGTAGGCACCAATCACCAGGCGGGCCTGTAGCGCTTTGTTGTGCGGCAGGCTGAGCAGGAAGTGATCATCCTTGAACTCCACTTCCCTGACAGCCGTATTCAGCAAAAAGTCTGTACCGGCTTCCTGTGCTTTGTGATACAGAAAATCATCAAAAGCATAGCGGGAGATGCCAAAAGCGCCCAGGTCAAGAGGCATGAGGCTACTGCCTCCCGATACCGAAGTCAGCATAAAGCGGCTGATGGCGGCAGGACCTCTTTCTTCAGGAAATAGCCCGTGGCTCTTTAAAAAAGGTAGTACCTCATTAGAGACGTATTCGCCACACACTTTATGGTGGGGGTAGTCTTTCTTTTCTATCAGCAGTACATCCAGGCCGGCTCTGCTTAACATCACTGCGTTGACCAGCCCGGCCAGGCCACCGCCTATGATGACGATGTCTCTCATAACAGGAGCTGTTGAATGGTGAATGGCATAGGTGTTTTTATCAGAAGCATATCATGTACATTAAGTCGCTGAGCCTCTGATAGGTTTTGAAAGCTTGAGGTTTTTGCAGAAAACGACTGGAAAAGCAGAATCACCCGCTTTTCGGAGTAGAATGGCTTAAGGTGTTTTTTTTTGAAGATAAATGACAGGCAGAACGAAGCTAGCGAGGATCTGGCAGGAAGATTTCTCCTTCATGGGCCAGTTTTTCCAGCCAGTAAATGCGACTCAGGGGGCCGCTGAGCAGGATACAGTTGTTGCGGTACTCCAGGCAGACACAACCAATACCCAGCAGATGGGCGGCAGGGGCAAAACGGGGTTTGAACAGGAGACGTTGAGGCACAGCTTCGCTTAAATGATAACCCTGGCGGTTCATGGTTTGGGTCAGCCGCTGGCATATCATATCAGTCTGGGTGAGGTGGGTCAGGTACAGCCTGGCCTTGCGAAAAGAGCGGGTAAGCAGCAGTGTACCTCCCAGAGGTACCAGCAGCAGGTTAACCCAACGGATGATGCCAGCATCCGTCCAGCTTTCATCGTAGAGCCATCCGCTGAGGCCAAAGGCCAGCAAGGCATACACCAGCATCAGTACCAGAAAGGTATAGAGGGCTTTTTTCAGCGAAAAGGGTTCTTTTACTGTTTTGATCTGCATCTAAAACCTTAATTGATTACCAAGTAGCAAGTTTTTATCTAACGAAGCAAGTTTTTCATTAGTGTTTCTGATTCCGGAGCATTCACAATGGCGACAGATAAGGAAGCAGATTGATCATAAAAAAAATGGACGCATCTGATAATCAGTCCGTTAGCGTTTACATACGCCTGGCAGCTGCCTCTGCCTTTATAAATTCCTGGTAGTGAGAAACTGTCTGTACAACAAAATAGGGCTTCTGTAGGATATATGAAGGTACGAAAGCCGCTTCAGGCGGCACACCTCTGATTGTATATCCATGAACAAGACCCTTATCAAAGTCACGCTGCTGACAGCCGCTACCATGACGGTAATGGCCGGCGCTATCGTGTCACCAGCCCTCCCGCAGATTGCTGAACATTTCTCCGAGCATGCCAGCGTGGACTTGCTCACCAAACTGGTACTGACCCTGCCGGCATTGTTCATTGCTGTTTTTTCACCTCTGGCCGGTAAAATAGCTGACCGTTTTGGCCGCTTGCCCCTGCTGCTCAGCAGCCTCATACTGTATGCTGCGGGAGGCGCCTCCGCTTACCTGCTCAATGACCTCTACCTCATCCTGCTGAGCAGGGCAGTGCTGGGTATATCCGTAGCCGGGGTAATGACCTCTACGGTCACGCTTGCCGGTGATTATTACCAGGGAAAGGAAAGAGAATCATTCATGGGTATACAAGGGGCTTTTATGGCCATGGGAGGTGTCATCTTCGTGCTGATGGGTGGTTTGCTGGCCGATATTTCCTGGCGGTTCCCGTTTCTGGTATATCTCCTGTCCTTACCGGTATTTGCCCTTTCTCTTAGGGTGCTCAAGGAGCCGCAGCGTAAAAAGGATAAAGATGCTTCTGAAGGAAAGGCAGGTTTGAGAGAATTACCTGCCAAAGTCTGGCTGGTGTACGCCAGTATTTTCCTGGGGATGATCCTTTTCTATATGGTGCCCGTGCAGATTCCTTTTCTGCTTAAAGAGTTAGGTGTAGAAAAAAACTCCCTCTCTGGCGTAGCCATAGGCGTGAGCACCTTCTTTTCAGCAATCGCTTCGCTGTCTTATCACAAACTCTCACACAGGATGAGCTTTCAGGCCTTTTTTGCCCTGGCCTATCTGCTGATCGGTATCGGCTACGGCTTCTTATCCTTATCGGGAAATTTTACCGAAGTGACGCTGAGCCTGGTTGTCTCCGGCCTGGGGCTTGGGCTGCTGATCCCTAATACCAATATCTGGCTGCTGCAGATGCTGCCGGAGCGCATCCGGGGCTTTGGGATGGGCATTTCGGGTACCTTTCTCTTTATCGGACAGTTTATGTCTCCGGTAGCTGTCAGGCCATTGGTAGAGGACTTTTCACTTTCAGCCGCTTTTGGCTATGCGGTTTTCCTGGCTTTGCCGGTGAGTGTCGGCTTTACCCTGCTGCATTTCAGAAGGGAGCGAAAGACAAAACAGGCAGTTTGAGGTGCTTCACTGCCTGTGGGAATAGATTTACCATTTTCTGAACCTGCGGAAAAAGGCCCGCTTCTGGTCTTTCTTTTCAGCTTTTTTCATAGCATCGTACATGCCACCGGCGGCAGCAGCATAAATGGCATGGAAAAGAGCATCCAGCACAATCTGGAGGGGAGGCCATTTGGTTACGGGTTTGGAAGCATTGGCAGAGGGCAGCATGACAAGAGCGGTAGCCCATATGCTGATAAAATGCAGTACACAAGCCCACAGGCCCCGGATACCCAGCAAATCAAGAAAACCACGAGCCATTCCCCAGGCCGTACCATAGCTGAAATGCATGGTCTGGCTAAACTGAGCGGCATTCTCCTGTACTTTTTGCTCGGTCTGCTCCGGGGCATTGCCATCGTTTGAGTTAGCTTCTTCCCGGGCCTGCTCGGCTTTTCCCCGGGCTTCTACGCCCAGTGCCTTGCCAGCCACGATGAGTGGGGAACTGCTGCCGTCCCTTTTGGTGATCTGCATCTCAATTATCTGGGCAGCCGTGATGGCCAGGGTACCGGCAAAGCCGGAGATCAATCCTTTACCCATAGCCCCCCCAAGGGTAGCCAGGGCTGAAAAAAATCTGTGTTTTTTTGACATAGCTGAAAAAATTAGATTAAAAATAAATCTTAAGCTGTTTTTCATCAATCCTGGTAGTGCAGAAATGTTTAAGGGTAGGTGCAAATAAAATGCGGATGTACCTTTAACGAGTCGTAAACATGGAGCCTCTGAATGATACCGGGCCATCCTGCCGACGGGGATTGATGGCACCGGCGAAGCTTTCGGCAGGCATGTCATCATCCATGACAAAAGTGGCTTTGGCGGTAGTGGTTTTGATGTCTGTCCAGTCAAAGGAGATACGCATTTCTTCCTGGTCTAAGTCCAAAGTTACTGTATCTCCGGCTACAGTGACGCTACCGTCCTTACTGATGACAAGTGGCGAAAAGAAGCCACCCCAGAAATTGGTTTCCGTCTGATACTCCCCAAACCATACGGCATGAGGAACAATGCTGCCTACCACCGGCAGGTCGCCCTCGCTGTTGGTAGTGATTTCACCGCTAAAAAATTTATTATCGCCATGCGTTTCCAGGATGAACTGCATGGCGGAAAAAGCAGTAGTGGGTTCGCTGACCGTAAGCGTCTGGCTCGCTTCGTCAAAAGTATAGGGCACTTTTGCATTGGCAATGAACAGTTCCCCGTCCGGGGTAATACGTAGCGGGCTCAGGATGGTCTCTAGTTCGTCAGCTACTGTAAAATACTCCCCCTCCCAACCCTCAAGCTGGTTGACGGGGGTAACTTCTTCATTCTCACAGGCGCTCAGCAGGAGTAAGGTAAAGATCAGTGCAGATAATATTTTCATGGCTAAAAATTTAGGGTAAGTAATTGTGAATGAATATTTTACCCTTAGTTGCACTGACATGGCAGAGGTTACCCATAAAGCAAAAAAAAACATGCTTCCCTGGGAAAGCATGTCTGTGTACTATAGTTACACCTGTTTACTGCGGTTTAGATGCCCATTTCAGCGATAAGGTTACGCTACTGGAGCCTTCTCCTATAGTATAAGTGGATGGATATGCTTCTTCTGGTTGAGGATTATCGGCAGTTCTGAGAAATTTACCTAAGTTAAATTTAATGCCTCCAATTCGTTCATATTTTGGCTCATTAACGTCAAACTCCCGCGAATCATCATCCCATATCACTATTTTGAAATCATTCTTCAATGAGCCTCTGCCGATAGGGTAGCTGGCTTTAAAGTCAACCGGTAGTTCATCATTGGTGAGATTGTCTATCCTACCGCTGCGTAGGTTATGCTCTACTTTCCAGCCTGAGCCGGTGTATCTTTCTATGTTGGGAAAAATATCAGGCTGCTTGTTATCTCCAACGGCGATATCATCCCATGTATCGTCATCCTTATTTTTATGGGGAGGAAACTTGGTAAGCCTGATATTAGTAATTGTCACATGGTTGTTCAACATATCACACTCAGGTGCCTCAAAGCCCGCTGATCCTCCTACAGCAAATAGTTGGTCATTGCCCAGGTAACGCACCTTATACTGCACAGGCACACCTAGAGAGCGATCTTTTCCTCCTTCAGCCAGGAAGTCGTAAGCATTTCTCAGCGCATCTGTGCCGGATCCAGAAACTTTAGCAGCTTCCTGCGCATCCCCGCCTAGTATGGCTACAGTAAAGGTAGAATTTCTTGATAGTTCACTATTTTCACTCTCATACCTGCCACCTCCACTGGCAAGACCCTTTTTTACCTCAGTTTCAAGCTCAATAGCTGACCTAAAAGCGGTACCGGTATAAGTAAATTTACCCACCAGGATTCTTCCGTAAGCCACTTCTTCTATGTATCCCAGAGGGTTGTCAGCGGTAATGATCTCCTGCAGGTCTTCCTTGGTAACAGAGTTGCCAAAAAAATCTGCAGCACGGGCTGGCCTACTGATAGACACAGTATGGTACACCTGGAAGAATTTGATGAAGACACTTTTTCTTTCTACCTCTTTCTCAACGCTTAATTTTGAGCTGACCGAATTGCCCAGGTACCGGGCATCAATACCCAGGGAATACATGGCCTGTTCCAGTGAGTAAGCTTCTACCACCTCGTAGCTGATGTTAGCCGGAAAATTTTCTCCCTGCCCTTCTATCTCCTTGATCATCTTGTCTACATTTCCCCTGCTGGAGGGATCATCCACCTTTCTGAGATCACCTAAGGTACTGTTGATCTGTATGGGCTGGCGTTCGTAACCACCGATGGTATTTAGATCACCAATATCCCGCAGGTCTTGGAGCTTGATAATGGCGCCGGGATAAAGGGCGGCTGTGTTGGTAGCAGTGGTGTTGTCAAAAGCATTAAGGGTGAGATTGTCCAAAACAAAAGTCTGCTCAAACTGCTGTCTTTCGCAGAGCATATCATATCCATCGGATGTCTGATCTTCAGAGTAGGAAATTTCTCCTTCCGTTTTTGAAGCGGGCTGAGGAGCAGGAAAAACCGGGATGGTATCCAGGAAGTCGTTGATGGCTGCTGCGTTGATTTTACGGTCAAAATCGTTTTCCTCGCGATTACAGCCGAAAAATACGGAAGCTGTGCAGCAGAAAAGTAATAGAATGGTAACTGACGATAGCTTATTCATGATTCTGGTATTTTAGCGGAAAGTTGGACATTTAATGGGGTCGCCCAGGCGGAAGCGGTAGCTGAGCGTAATTTGTACCTGGGCAGAGCCGGTCTCTACCGTTACAGCACCATCCTCATCGGTGATGATGTACTCTCCCTGCGCATTAAAATATTGCCACTGCGCGCCTATGCCCAGGTTTCTGTAGTAATAGCGTACGCCTGCCCCGGCCATCCAGCCCATACCGGCATCAAACTGCACCGGCTGTGAAGACTGAAACTGGGGGTCACGCTCGTCGCGCAGTTCAGCTCTCCAGCCGGCAAGGCCGGCCATGGCATACACATCTATTTCGGGTGGTACAAAGTCAAATAGCTTACTTACCGAATAGCGGGCGTACAAGCTGGCATACTCAGGTGCAAAAAAGAACTCTCTCTGCTGATAGGTACTGTAGGTATTGTAGCTGATGCCATAAGACAACGGGCTCAGGTCCTTGCTGATTTCCAGGAAAGCCATCAGCGGTAATTGCTGCCCTTCCATATTTACCTGGTCCGACTGGTACCAGATACCTGCCCCTATGCCTGCCTCCAGGTAGAGGCTGCGGGGAAAGTAGGTAGCAAAACGATCAGGTCCGCTGGCCGGGAAAAAGGTGAAATTGATCCTACCTATCGGGGTGCGAGCCTGAGAAGCCAAAGGCAGGCAGAGAAGGCAGAGTAGGATGAGTAAATTACGTCTCATAGGACCAGGTTTAGGTAGTGGGGCCGACTAATCCGGCTTATTTGATTACTTGGTTGCGTCAGCAATCGGAAGGTTACCCTATCCGATGTATTTTTTTGAAAAAACTAAAGCTCTTTCAGCAGCCCATCGGCTTTTTCGGCATAAGAGCCTGAATCGGCGCTTAACTCTTCCAGCAGTTCCCTGGCTTTTTCCTGATTCCCGGTCTTCAGATAGGCGAGTGCCAGGTACCAGCGCGCTGGCATCAGGTATTCGGCGGCAGCGCCCGGCTGCCCGGTAATTTTTTCCAGCTGTGTAATGGCGGGCGATATTTCTTCCAGAGCCATATGGCTCATGGCCTTGTAAAACAGCACCGGAATGCTGTCATTGTTTTGCTGCTGCCAGTTCTCAAATGTCACAATTGCCTGCTCAAACTGCTGGTCATTGTAATAAGCCATAGCTTCGTTGAGTTGCGCCTGGCGTTCTTCTTCTCCTCTTACCGTCAGGTTGTCGGCAGGGAGATCAAAATACTGGGCGTAAAGCGCCTGGGGTTCGGCGGAGGGGCCAGGCATGAAAAAGAAAACCGCGGCCAGTATGCATAGTACACTCACCGAGGCAGCTATCAGCCAGTATTTCCGGGTCGGACGCTGTTCATGCAGGTATTCTGCCTGTACCTCATCCAGCAACTCCCGGAATGAGACTGTCTGCGGGCTGTGCATCTGCCGGTATTCGCGGAAGATCTCCAACCTTTGCCTGAAGTCATGGTCAGTGATCAGCCTTTGCTCAGCCTGCTGTTTTTCAAGCTCGTTGAGTTCATCGTTCAGGTAGCGCTCTATCAGTTCCATATCTTGCTCGTTCATGTTAGTATTCCGTTAATTCCTGAAAAAGCGCATCCTGCTCTATAGAGGCGATGAGCTTCTGCTGGCAGACAAATTTTCTTTTTTTGGCATAGGCGGCGGTGAACCCCATCTGCTCAGCAATTTCTTTCAGTGACCTGCCTTCAAAAAAAAGCTTCAGCACCCGCTGGCAGTCTTCGCCCAGCATCCTCAGGTGGAAGCTGAATACCTGCTTGCGGCGTGCCTGGGTCATATCCTCTACCAGGGTTTCACCCAGGTCTGCTTCACTTTCGGTATCTCTGAGCATAGCTCCGCCTGTCCGTTTTTTTCTCAGTACCATCAGCCACATGTTTCGGGCTACCGCATACAGATAAGTTTTGAACCCACACTGAAAGTTGAGCGGCCCCTGCTGTAGCTTTTCGTACATCATGCTCAGGGCATCCTGGAAAATATCCTGGGCGTCTTCTTCAGCTCCCTGGTTAGAGAGGATGAGTTTTTTCACCACCGGATAGTACTCCCGGTAAATCAGCCTGATGACATGTCGGTCCTGCTGCCGGATTCCTTCCAACAGTTCGTGGGTAGATGGCATTTGGTTCACTTCAAGGCTTGGTTGCATAAGCGGGTAACAGGTTACCCCCTACGGAATATTTTTTTTCGCCTTAAGACGAAAATCGGGATCAGTAGCAGGATGAAGGCCGAATAGGGCAGGAGTTGCGCGAGCGTAAATCCGGAAGTAAGTGGCTGGTTACTGCCCTGCACGACAAAGCCTGCCCAGTAAAAAGGATGGCTCAGCAGGTCATCTGCTTCCTTCAGGTAGCGGAGCCGGGCTTGCTGCATGGCCTCATCTTTTTTCATACCCCCGGCAACGGCCTCATAGAAGTAGCCCATCAGGTCAGCAGTAGCCTGGTCCTGCGCAGGCCACAGGCTCATCACCACGCTGGGGCAACCAGCGTAGGCAAAGGCCCTGCCGAGGCTCATCACGCCCTCTCCCCGCTGTATCTTGCCAAAACCAGTGTTACAGGCCGAAAGCACTACCATGCTGGCATTGAGATCCAGCTCGTACAGCTCCCAGGCATACAGGCTGCCATCCTCCAGCGAATCAGCTGAAGGGGTAAACAGCAGGCGTGAGTTCATGGGATACTGGTCATCTACAATGGCATGGGTAGCCAGGTGCAGCACCTCGTACTGACTGGCCATCTGCTTGAAGTTATCTTCACTGGCCTCCTGCCCGTCAAAATACTTTCCCTGCATCCAGCGGCTGATTTCCTGTACCTCCCGTCGGGTGCCTTTTAGCTCAGCCAGTTGCCCTCTTACGGTATCCTCCAGTAGCGGTTCATTCATTTCGGCAGCAGCCATGAGCTGTAGCGGCTGGTTGAAATCGGGCGCAAAAGCCAGGTAATTCATTTGCTCTGCCTTGTTGGTTTTTTTCGTTTGTTCCTGCATCAGCGTGGCCGAATACTGGTAATTGAGCTGGTGTGTGCGCGTCAGGTAGGACAGATTTTTGAAGCTGTTACCTTCAGAAGCTTCCTCCATAAGCAAAACCTCAAAAGGCAGGTAGGACAGCATGCCATCGGGAATAATGATTAGCCTTTTCTTTCTCGGCAGCTCTGCTACAGGTTTCAGTAGGTGATGGTAAAGGGCATAAGCTGGTGCCCTGAAATCTTCCAGCGGGCGTTTGTAGGCCAGAGCATCGCGCAATAAACTGAGCTGGGTACTGAAACTGTCGGTCAGGGGTAACTGATGCAGCTCTGTCTGCCGACGGTCTACCGCCAGCAGGTAGAGGGCGCTGTCGCCCATCAGGTACTCCAGCAGCATTTCGTCTTCCTGTAGCGATTGCTGCAGGGCATGGATTGATATACTTTCGGTCTGGTAGCGCAGGCGGTGGTAGTCCGGATGCCGGGTAGCCAGGTGCTTTCTCAGTGAGTCATAAGACTGCCTCAGGAAAAAGGCTTTCTCCTGCCAGCGTTTTGGGTCTTCTTCCTGTCGGGCTTTGCTCTCCGCAAACGACAGTTTTATCATCAGCTCTTTTTCCAGTTGCAGCACACTGTCGGGCACACCAGTAAAGTGCCTGGCTTCAGATTCCCTGAGCGCGGCAAGCAGCTGTAGCGATTTAGAACTCTCCATCATCCGCAGGGCTTCATTCATCCAGGCAGGATCATTTTCTTCCTGATAAATCTGGTAAATCACCTCCAGACCTGCTTCAAAAACAGACAGATGCTCCTGCAGGGGGCTGCGTTCGGAACCTCTGGCAATGGAGCTGATACGCATGCTGTCCAGCACCTGCCGGGTATAATCTACGGTGGCATAAGCTTTTTTAAGCAGCAAAAGGTCTCCGCTTTTTTCATACTGCTGTTGCCGGGCCTTTACCTGCGAGCTTAAAGACTGGATCAGTACGGGCGTAAAGCTGCTGATCTGCCGTAGGGGAGGGAAAGAATCCTTGGAAAAGGAGCTGCCGGCATAAAACCGCAGGGCGGCATCTCTGAACAGGGCCAGGGCTTCTTCTTCCAGGCCCATTTTGAGCTTCAGTTCTCCCTGCCAGCGCAGCAGATCCGAGAGTTCAGGATGGCCGGGAGGATAAATTTTTTCATACAAACGGCGGCTGTAAGCAAAAGACTGCTCCGCTTCTTCCAGGCTCTCCTGCAGAAAATAGGCGATGCCGAGCTGGTAATAAGTGCGGGCCAGGTAGTAGTTTTGGGGTTCCTTCCATCTGTTCAGGACATTCAGTGCCTGCTGGTGGTACCCGACTGCGGCTTCATGCTCCTCTTTGATCGAATACAGGTCTCCCAAAAAATTGAGCGCTTCCACATGAATGACCAGCGCCCTGAAGGAGCTGTATTGGTCGACCAGCTTTTTGGAGTAGCTGGCTGCTTCTTTAAAGTAGCTTTCGGCTTCATCTAACTGCTCACTTTTCAGACTGGCATAGCCGAGTACGTTCAGCGTACGTGCTACTTCCTGGGCTTCCTCTCCGTAAGAGGCCTTCAGTATCTGTAAGGCACGATTGGCATAGCGAATAGATTTCTGGTAAGCCCCCTGAATATTATAGCAATTGGCCAGGCTTACATAATCTTCGCCCACCCAGGGGTGTTCTGTTCCAAAATTAGCTATATCTACGTCTAATGCCTGTTGATAGTAGCTGATGGCACCATCCAGGTCGCCAAAATCCAGGGAGGTGCTGGCCAGTTGGTAGTAGGAAACGCTGAATTCGGGGTGGTTCTCGCGAAGTACGTTTCTCTTGATAGCCAGGCTCTTTTCGTAATAGTAAAGGGAGGAGTCAAAAACTTCCATTTTTTTGAAGGTGCCACCCATTTCATGAAATGAACGAGCCATTTCTATACCCCTTTCCAGCCCCAGGTTCTTTAGTATGCTGATGGCTTTTTGCAAACTTGATTTTGCTTCTTGCGTGGCATCATCCATCTCAAGATATACGGCAGCCATTCCGCCGTAGGTGTTGGCTATATCTACATGATTTTCCCCAAAAGCCTCCGTATAGTAAGCAAGGGCCTGCTGATAAACTCTTAGCGCTCCGGGAAAATTTTTCGTAATTGAGTACAAGTAAGCCAGGATGGAGGATGCTTCTCCTTTGTAACGGGGAGCTCCGTCAAGCCTGAGATCAGAAAGCTGCAGGGATTTTTGCAGCAGCTTTTCGGCCTCTTCAAAACGGCCCTGGTCAATTTTGATCCCCCCGATACCATTATAAGCCAGCACCACTCCTTTCCAGTCCTGGCTGGCCTCTGATCTTTTTATCAGCAGATCGTATAGATACAGGGCACTGTCGTATACTGCTGAGCGCTGGTAGTGCTTGGCTTCTTGGAAAATAGCCTGGCTGCTAAGCGTATCCTTCCCGTCCTGAAATGCAAGAGCAGATTTTGCCAGCAGTACGAAGCCAATGGCAAATAAAGTTTGGTGTCTGAGTGACATGGCAGGTAAGGTTGAATAGAGGATCCTTACCTAATGTAAGAAAAAACCAAGTTTATGCGAAAAAATTAAGCATTTACTTAGAATTTAACCCCCAGGTCCAGGCTCAGGTAATCATTTTTGATGACAATGTTTCCAACATCAGGTTCAAACTGATCCCTGACCACATCTACCAGGCCGCGGCGGTAGCTCAGGCCACCGAATACCACAGTACTGTAGCCCATACGATACTCCATGCCGGCACCAAGCAGCACATTGGCATCCAGGTTACGGAAGTCCTGCACATAGCGAATTTCTTCGCTGATGTTGTCTTCCATGATCTTTACGTCCAGTGTCATACCTACCTGGAAGTAGATACGCATATCAAGCGCCACCTCGTTGGTATAAAGTTTAAGGGCAGCCGGTATCTGCAGGTAATGCAGGCGGTAGGCTTCTTCTATATCATTGATATCATCTTCTATCCCTACCCGCTTGGGTACGAAGAAAAGGCCGGTACTGAAGTAGTAGTTTTCCTGTATATAAAAATCTCCGATCACCCCGGCCAGGATGCGGGCCCCCACTCCATTGGTTGAGAGGTCTACGGTGGCTTCGCGATCGTCTATACGGTTAAAGGAAAGTGAGGGGGAAAGCTGCAGCCCCAGCTTCACCTGCGAAAAGGCAGGAGAGGCTAACATGAGAAATATAAAGGCTAAAAAGAGGGTATTTTTTGTTTTCATAAAAATGATAGTTTTGCTGCTTCCGTTATCTATCGTGAGCAACGATCATAAATAATAGAGATGAAGTATATACATTCCACTATAATATGCGTTTTTAGTGCCATTTTGTTTGCCTGCGACAGTAATTCCTGTGACGACGGTCCGGATGTGTCGGGTATTCCTATGGAAGTGGAGATTGAGCGACTGGACCAGGAAATGTTCAGCCTGCGCAGCGAGGAGGAGATCGCTGCCTTCCTTGATAAGTACCCGCAGGTGAGCAGTCAGTTTCTGAATGCTGGCCAGTATCCCGACGATTCTCTGCTGATCAATGCTATTCAAAACATCATCACCGATCCTTACATAGATACGCTTTATCGCGAAACCCAGCAAACTTTTGGCAGCCTGGAGGATGTAGAGGCGCAGTTTGAAACAGCTTTCCGCCATATCAAATACTATTTTCCCGAATTTGAACCTCCCAAAATCTATGCGGCATTTACCGCCCTGGGAACCATTGGCAGCGACCTGCTCATCAGCGAAGATGCCATTGTCATTAGTATAGAGTATTATCTGGGGAAAGACGCTCGTTTTCGTCCTGATGTATACGATTATATGATTGGCCGCTACACGCCAGAGCATATGGTGCCCAGTATTATCATGTTCATGTCGGACCGCTGGAACCAGGTAGAAGGAAATACACTACTCTCTGAGATGATCTATTACGGTAAAAGCTACTACTTTACCGAAAAAATGCTACCCTGCCTGACGGATACTATCGTAGCCGGTTATTCGGCAGAAGAACTGTCCATCGCAGAAGACAATGTGCAACTGGTATGGTCGCATTTTGTAGAGAAGGAACTGCTCTACGAGACCAGCCACATCATCAAACCCAAATATGTAGGAGAACGGCCTACCACACTGGAGATCAACCCTAAAATACCGGGACGCATCGGCCGCTGGCTGGGCTGGCAAATTGTGAAAGACTACGTTGAAGAGACAGACAACAGCCTGCCTGAGCTTATGAGGCAGGAAGATGCCCAACAGATCTTTATGCAGGCAAAGTATAGGCCTTAGCCTTTCGCTGCCGGTCTTCAGTAAAGGCCAAAAGTTTTTCTACCTGTAGCCTGCGGCTGAATTCCCGCTCGGCCAGGCTGCGGGCATTATGCTGGCAGCTATCAAGCAGGCTGCGGTCATTGACAAAGTCGGCTATCTGCCTGACAAAGTCCTCGGGACGCCTGGGGTGAGCATAAAAACCACACTGGTTCTTTTCCACCAGCTGGCGCAGCCATCCATCGGTATTGACGATGCAGAGCTTGCCAGCTGCCAGGGCATCAAAAAGCTTATTGGGGCTACAGTTTTGCAGCACCGGCAGGTCGGCAAAACCTATGTAAGCCGCATCGGTGACGTTGAGCAGGGAGAGCAGGCCGTACTTGTTCTGGTAAGAGACAAAGCGGATATTTTCCAGCTGTTTTTCTTCGGCAAGCTGACGGATATGGTCCAGTTGGCTGCCTTCACCTGCTATGAGGAAAGCGACCTCCTGCAGCCCCTGCCGCTGACAGGCTTCGGCAGCTTCAAGCATGTATTGCAGGTGGTTTACTTTTCCGATAGCGCCAAAGTAAGTGACCACAAATTTGTCGGGTACATCAAACTGTAGCTCGTGATAGGCGTTTTTTTCTGATTTACGAAAAAAGTCGCAGTCGGCAATATTGGGTAGCAGCAGGCAGGGTTTGGAAGGAACGATGTTTCGAATATAATCCCTGACACCGGGAGAAAGTGCTACCAGGCTGCGTGCTTCCCGGTAGATTTTTTTTTCCATACGGTAGAGCAGCTGCTTCATCCAGCCTCGTCGTATGGCGCCCATTTGTATGGGCGCTTCCGGCCAGAGGTCTCTTACCTCAAAAATATAGGGTATCTGGTGTTTCCATTTGAGATAGCGGGCGACTAATCCTACTGTAAGTGGTGTAGAAGTAGCATAACAGAGGTCGGCATCTTTGAACTCCGACGCCTTGGAAGCAGCCATTATTACAAACTGGAGAAAAGATTCAATTCTTTGCCTGAAACCAAAGCTTTGCTGGTAGCTGACGGGCAGATAATGCACATGTATGCCATCAATAAACACCTTTTTGTAGCGGCTCTCATTGTGGGCAGTGATCAGATCAACCCGGTGACCGGCATCACTCAGCCCCTTGGCCAGGTAGTATGAACGTATCGCACCACCTTCTTCAGGTGTCTTGAAATACTGATGGATATAAACAATATGCATAAGTGTTTAAGGACAAATCAGGGACACACCAAAACTAAAAAGACATACCCGCAAATTACGCCGAATATCACTGAAAGTCTAGGAACTGTAACCTATCAGGAAAAAAAACTTTGCTGCTTATCTAAAAAATATTTACCAATGAATTCTGGTTTTTTTTCATCAATTCTTCCAGGTCACATCCGGTTTTGTCAGCTGAAGTAACGCTGCAGCCAGGCAGATAGTGTCAGCATAGACCAAAGCTGCAGGCTGAAATCTTCTTTTCGGCGCAAGTGGGCTTCCAGCATCTGCCAAACCGCCTGCGGATCAACAAACTCATAGAGATACTGGTCCCGCCTGAGTAAACCCTCCCTCAGGCCCTTTGTTTGCTCCTGCCGCAGCCATTGTCCCAGCGGCATGCCAAAGCCTTCTTTGGGTCGGCGGGCGTAAATTTTACCGCCCTTTTCTTCCAGCAGCCGTCGCAGAATCCATTTACGACCGTGTTTCAATCTTTGAGTAGCTCTCAGGCTTTCTGCCCACTGCGCCAGGGGCAGGTCCAGGTAGGGAAGGCGCATCTCCAGGTGGCGGCCCATACTCATGCGGTCGCTGAGGTGGAGCACATCCTCCCGCAGGTAATGCTGAAGGTCATGCCGCAGGGCTGCCGAGAGCCAGGTTTCTTCAAAACGTTTGTCCTGCACATCCATCAGTTCAATACCCAGATCGGCCTGTATGGCACGAATGTTCGGCAGGGGTACCGACAGGAAGTTGCCAAAGGTCTGGTCGGGAGAGGCATGCAGGTTTTTTCCCAGTTTCTGCAGCAGGAGAAAGCGCTTGCGCAGGGGATGGGCAAAACTGACAGGCAGCAGTTTCCTTCCGCCGCGCAACAGGGGCGCAAGCTGCTGCAGGCTGCGGTAGTGCCTGAGATAAAATGAAAAGGCCTGATGCCGATGGTAGCCCCCGAAAAGCTCGTCGGCACCCGCCCCGCTCAGGGCGATGCCTGCCACTTTTTTTACCTCAGCCGACAGCAGGTAAGTCAGAAAGGCGGCGCCATCACCCACCGGCTGGTCGGTCGCGCTGATGAAATCGTCCCAGTGCTCCTGTAGCAGCCCGGCCTGCAGGGGCAGTTCGTAGTGGTAGCTGCCATACTGTTGGGCGGCTTTGGCGGCGTACTTGTAGTCTTCGGTGCCATAGGTGCTTTCGCCCTCGGCATTGGTCACTGAGAAGGTGGGCACCGGGTGGGCTCCCTGCTCTTTGATGATGGCCAGCAGCAGGCTGGAATCCACACCTCCGCTCAGGAAGAGTCCGCTTTTAACATCAGCCTGCAGATGCCGAAGCACCGCATCGGTCAGCAGTTCATCGGTTTTATCCAGGATTTCCCGTTCAGAAAGATCTCCGGCGGATGCAGGCGGTTTGGCAAAAGCTGAAATCCTGCTGCTGCCTTTATTGTCTATTTCCATAAAATGCCCTGCAGCTAGCTGGCTGATGTCCTGGAAGAAGGTATGAGGTTCACGCGCATATCTCAGACTCATATAATCATGCAGGGCAGCCGTATTGAGTTGCTTCTCTACCAGGCCGCTTTCAAGCAACGCAGCAGTTTCGGATGACATGAGCAGGTAGGCCTCATTCTCAAAAAAGTAGAGAGGTTTCATACCGTAACGGTCGCGGGCAGCCAGCAGGCGCTGCTCCTGTCTGTCAAAAAAGATGAGGGCAAACATACCATTGAGCCTGGCTAAAGCTGATTCTCCCTGCCGAATGAGTAGGTGCAGCAGTACTTCGGTATCCGACTGAGTGCGAAAGCGGACGCCCTGATTCAGTAACCCATTTCGCAGCTCAAAGTAATTGTAGATCGCCCCGTTGAAGATCAGCTGGTACCGGCCATCTTCGCTCTGCATAGGCTGGTCAGAGCGGGCATTGGCATCCATGATCCTGAGGCGGTTGGCGCTCAGGTATACATCCTGGTGATCTCCCCGGTGGCTGTAGCTGCCTTCAGCATCCGGGCCCCGATGGCGGGTACGGTTTGTCATTTTTTTAATGATACTCTCTGCCTGCTGGTCCAGGCGCTGCTGCTTGTCTACGATTAGGTGGATACCGCACATACAAAATCCGGTAGAAAAATTTTATGATAATAATCAGCTCAAACTTGGGCACAAAAAATTGCTAATCCCACAAAAAAAAGAGGAAATATCATGATTTTGTTAAAAAAGCATCTGACAAAAAATTTGATTTTATGCTAAGTGTAAATCAGAATTATATTTTGAAATTATCGCTTATATGCCATAGTTTTACGATACAAAAAATTTATTTTCAGTACTTTATTGCAAGCCTAAGCAAAACTACATTATACAACTTCATACACCGCTATTCCTTAAGCTACTTGTATCATGAGCAAATCAACTCTTACCCGCCGTGCTTTTATCAACCGTGTCTCTGTCATGGCTGGCTCTGCTTACCCTGCCATGGTGGGGCTCGGCATGATCCGCAAAGCACCTAATAAACCATTTCACCTCAAGGGCAAAGCCAATGGTACCAAAGTTATTATTCTCGGTGCCGGACTGGCCGGCATGTCAGCTGCTTATGAAATGAATAAACTGGGCTACGAATGTACCATCCTGGAAGCCCGCAGCCGTCCGGGCGGACGCATCTGGACTGCCCGGGGCGGCACGGAAGAAACCGAAGAAGGAGGCGAAAAACAGCGCTGCAACTTTGACAAAGGGCAGTACCTGAACGCCGGCGCAGCCCGTATCCCTCATCACCACGAGATTACCATGCATTATTGCCGCGAGTTGGGTGTGCCTCTGCAGATTTTTAATAATGTCAATGAAAACGCCTACCTCTATTCTGAGGGTAAAGGCCCGCTGTCAAACAAGCCCATCCGCATGCGGGAGGTGAAGTACGACGTGCAGGGCTACCTCTGCGAATTGCTGCACAAGGCGGTAGACCAGCAGGCGCTGGACCTGCCCATGACCAATGAGGACCGCGACAAACTGATAGAATTCCTGAGGGTGGAGGGCGATCTCAACCCCGACATGGTTTACAAAGGCGGCAGCCGCAGAGGTTACAAGGTATCACCCGGTGCCGGTGACCAGCCCGGCATCCCGGCTGATGCCTATGAGTTGATGGACCTGGTGAAGTCAGGCTTTATAGACCCGGCCATGTCTAACCTGCCGGTGTATACCCACGACCTACAGATGACGCTCTTTGAACCGGTAGGCGGCATGGACAAACTGGCCTATGCCTTTGCCGGGCAGGTAGGCAGTGATATTTCTTATGCCTCTGTTGTGAAAGAGATACGCAAAGAGGAAAACGGCGTGAGTGTCGTCTATACTTCCGGCGGCAAGACGCAGGAAATGAAAGCTGATTACTGCATCTGCACCATACCGCTGCCGGTACTAGCCAATGTGAAAAATAATTTAAAGTCTAATATCCAGCGCGCCTGCGACTTTGTAGAGTATAAAAAAGCCGCCAAAATAGGCCTTCAGTTCAAACGCCGCTTCTGGGAGGAGGATGAAGGCATCTACGGAGGACTTTCCCGCACCAATACCACCATTACCCAGATCATGTATCCTAACTATGACTACCAGGGCAAAAAGGGTGTGCTTAAAGGTTTTTACAACTTTAGTGAGAAGGCTGAATATACTGGCAATCTCTCACTGAAAGCCAGGGAAGAACTGGCGCTGGAAGAAGGGAGCAAACTACATCCGCAATACCGCGATGAGTTTGAGAATTCTTTCTCCCTGGCCTGGCATAAGATTCCCTACAGCCTGGGCGGATGGGCTGAGTATACCGATGCGACCCGAGAGCGCTTCTACCCCGACCTGATCAAACCCGACGGGCATGTATACCTGGCAGGTGAACACACTTCTTACCATACTGCCTGGATGGCTGGGGCCTTTGAATCAGCCCGCCGGGCCGTAGCCGATATCCATGCACGGGTGACGGAGGGTCGCGCTCAGTATAGTTCTGATGAATAAAATGATTTTTCATTATATATTATGTAATTATTTTAATAAATTAGAATTTTATTCTGTTTTTTGGTTAAAATAAGAATTATTGTTGCTCATTATTTTTAAATTCACCGACTTTGTTCTAAATCCTAATTTCTGTACCTGAAACTTTGAACCAACTCTAACATGTCAACACAGATGAATAGAAGAAACTGGCTAAAATCCGGAGCACTGATGGCCGGCGGCCTTTCCCTCGGCACCAGCATGAAGTGGAACTTTGCCCAGGCTGCCAATGAGGTGGCAGCACAGCTCTACATGCTGCCCAAAGAGCAGGTAGGCAACATGGTAATGGCGCGCCCCGAAATGAAGGCCCGCCTGCTGGCCAACGAAAATCCCTTTGGGCCTTGCAAGAAGGCCCGCGAAGCCCTGATTGCCGAAATAGACGGCAGCTTTCGCTATGGCTTTGAGAAAAAAGGCGAGTTTGCTGCCATGCTGGCCAAAGACTTTGGCCTTACCGAGATGGACGAAAGAGGCTGGGGTGGCCCTCGCCCGCTGCAGGTGATGCTGGGTGCCGGCTCTACCGAACTGCTGCTGGCAGCGTCTGTAGTCTACGGGCAGAATGGCGGTCGTATTCTCTCAGCCGACCCTACCTATATGTCGCTGGTGCGTACCGCCCAGAATGTGGGTGCCGAGTGGGATACCGTGCCGCTCACCAAAGATTTTAAGCACGACCTGGATGCCATGGCCGATGCCGTATCTGACAAGCACAGCCTGGTGTACATCTGTAACCCCAACAACCCTACCGGTACTACGGTAGATCCTGAAGAGTTGCGGGCTTTCTGCAAGGAAGTTTCCAAGAAGAAGCCGATCTTCATAGATGAGGCTTATATTGACTATACGCCCGATCCGGTCAAATACTCTATGGCCGATCTGGTAGCAGAGGGATACAATGTGATCGTAACGCGCACCTTCTCTAAACTGCATGCCTTCGCCGGCCTGCGCATTGGCTACACCCTGGCCCAGCCAGAGGTGATCAAAGAAATGTCTAAGTTCAGCAATGGCGATGGCAACATCTCTTCTACCTCTATGGCAGCGGCTATTGAATCTTATAAAGACAAGGAGTATCACCAATATGCAAAGGAAATGAATGACAAGTCCAAGCAGTTTCTCTACAAAACCCTGGAGGATGCTGGCTACGAATACATTCCTTCCGATACCAATTTTGTCCTCTTCCCGGTCAGGCTCGACAGCGAGCGCTTCCGCAACGAGATGATGAAGCGCGGCGTGGGCGTCAGAAACTGGAGCTTCAGCAACCAGGAGTGGTGCCGCGTCAGCATAGGTACCATGCAGGATATGGAATACTTTGCCGAAGCTTTCAACGAAATTTCATAAAGTACACTTCTTCATATCAGTTTACATTACTTGTACAGAAAAGCCCGCCCGGTATCCGAGCGGGCTTTTTATTTAGCATACAAGCCTTTACTTTTGCTCAAAAAAAGGCACTTGGATTACGCATCTCTATCCGTCACACATCCACTGACCATCGGCAGCACTTTATCTCTTATGGTAATGATGCTGCCCCTGATCAGCTTTCTGCTGCTCATCAGCCTGGGACGAGGCCGTGAAACCTGGGCCTGGCTTGGAACAGGCATACAGCTGGGAGCTGCCCTGGCGGCCGCTATCGTGTTTACGCTGGTGTGGCAGGATGGAGAGGTTTTTCATGCCCGTACCGTCTGGTTTGAGCTTACTACCGATAAGCTAAAGTATACCTTCACCCTGGGGCTGCTGGTAGACCGCGTTGCTTCCCTCATGATGCTGGTCGTCACCCTTGTCTCTGCCCTGGTACATCTCTATTCCATAGACTATATGCGGGGAGATGCCCATTACACCCGCTATTTTGCCTATCTCGGCCTGTTTACCTTTTCTATGCTGGGTATCGTGCTGATGGATAACCTGCTGACCATCTTCGTCTTCTGGGAACTGGTGGGTGTCTCTTCCTATGCGCTGATCGGCTTCTGGAACCTGCGGCCTGCAGCGCTCAGTGCCGGCAGCAAAGCCTTCATCATGAACAGGATAGGCGATGCCGGCTTCCTGGTAGGGCTGATGATCCTCTGGTCGCAGTTCGGCACGCTGGATCTACAGGTGCTGGAGCGACTCATGCAGCAGTCGGTAATCAGCGATGAAGGGATATGGCTTAGTAATTTCCGTACGGGAGGTAAAATATTTGAAAATGCTGCTCCTGCTATCTGGCTTACCCTGGCAGGGTTGGGGCTTTTCTGCGGAACTATAGGCAAGTCGGCCCAGTTTCCGCTGCAGACCTGGCTGCCCGATGCCATGCAGGGCCCTACCCCGGCCTCCGCCCTGATTCACGCAGCGACCATGGTGGCGGCGGGTGTCTACCTGCTGGCCCGGGTCTTTGTACTGCTCAACGGAGATGCTCTGACCATCATCGCTTTTACCGGGGCCATCACCGCCTTTATGGGCGCGGTGGCAGCTCTGAGCCAGAATGATATTAAGCGGGTGCTGGCTTTTTCCACCGTATCGCAGCTGGGTTATATGGTGATGGGCATAGGCGTAGGGGCCTACGATGCCGCCATCTTCCACCTGGTCACCCATGCGGCTTTCAAGGCCTGCCTCTTCCTGGCAGCAGGCTCAGTAATTCATGCCCTGCAGCATGCGGCAGGCCATCAGCAGATCAAAGATTTTGATGCCCAGGACATGCGGACGATGGGCGGACTGCGCAAAGCCATGCCCTATACCTTCCTCGCCTATCTGATCGCTGGCTTATCGCTGGCCGGGCTGCCGCTCTTCTCCGGTTTTCTTTCCAAAGACGCCCTGCTGGCGGGAGCCCTCGCCTGGGTAGACGCCATCTCAGGGGATCAGCTTAACGCTTACGGGATAGTGGTACTGCTGGCTTTTGCTACCACATTGCTGACGGCCCTCTACATGGGCAAGCAGCTGCTGCTGATCTTTGGCGGAGAACTCAGAGCACCCAGGAGGTTTCCTGCCTTTGCCAAAGCAAAGGAGCATATAGAAGAAGCCCCGCTGCTGATGCTCATTCCCCTGATGGTACTGGCGGCCTGCTCATTCAGCTTCGCCTTTTCTCTGAATCCACTCAAGGGAGATGCCAGCTGGCTAAGCTCTCAGTTGCCGATTCCGCTGCTGGCTGCTCCGGGAGATTTTGATTACTACGACCAGTTGGCCGCACTCAAACTTAGCTGGCACAACTGGGCGTCGGGGCTGGCCTTCGGGCTGTCTGCATCAGGCTTACTTCTGGCTTTCATGATATACCGCCCAAAGGGTAAATTTGCCAGGCAGTACCATGATTTCAGTAAAGCAGATAAAGGCATACGCGCGCTTTCCTACCACAACTGGTATCTTGACAGCATTTACCAGGCAGTGGTGCTAAAGCCGGTGCTGTGGCTTGCCCGCCTGAGCCGTCGCTTTGACTGGCAGGTGATCAACCGGCTGGTGGATTTGTTGGGCGTTTCACATGTTGTGCTGGCGCACCTGACTTCCTGGGCAGACCGCTTTGTGGTAGATGGGCTGGTCAGAGCCTTCGCCGGGCTTTCGCAGTTAATCAACTGGCTGGTACGACCGGCCAAAGGCGCTCGCATTCAGACTTATTTCGTCGTCACCTTTTTTCTGTTTATCATTCTTCTTTACTGGGTGTTACTATGAGCAGTAAGTTTAGCTTGCATATAGAAAAACACATTTTCAGCGCAGATGAAATTCGCACCCAGCCTGCAGCAGCGCATCTGACAGGATATCAAGATCTGACAGCTTACGGAAAAAGTACCCTGAGCTTTTGCCATGACTGGATGCAGGGACGAAAAGATTATGAGCAGCAGACCTCCGGCTCTACTGGTAAACCTAAGGTGATTCGCCTTACAAGAACTCAGATGCAGGTAAGTGCGGCTATGACGGCCCGTGCATTGAGATTACAGGCAGGCTACCGGGCATTGGTCTGCCTGAGTACAGATTATATAGCTGGTAAAATGATGCTGGTAAGAGCGATGGAGGTGGAGATGCAGGCACATGTAGTACCTCCTTCCTCTCAACCCCTCACTGGGCTTGAAAAGATAGATTTTATAGCATTGGTACCATTACAATTGAGCAGCATGCTGGATGAGAATGTACAGCAGAACCTGGATAAGCTGAATAGCATGCAGGCTATCCTGCTGGGCGGCGCTCCGCTGAGCCTTTCGCTGGAAGAGAAAATCAGGCAGCACATCAGCGTACCTGTCTACCACAGCTATGGAATGACCGAGACTGTCTCGCACATTGCTTTAAGAAAAATCAATGGTAAAGCTGCCGCAGATACCTACAAACTGTTGCCTGGTATAGAAGCCAAACAGGATAAAAGAGGCTGCCTGATGGTGAAGGGAGCAGTGACTGAAGGAAGATGGCTTATTACGAATGATCTTATTGAAATGATCTCAGCAGAAAGTTTCCGCTGGCTGGGCCGGGCAGATTTTGTCATCAACAGTGGAGGCGTAAAACTCCAACTTGATCAATTGGAAAGAAAGATTGAAAAATTACTTGGTGAACAGGGATTGTTCTTTAGTTTTCTTGTAAGCGGTCTGCCTGACGAAAAGCTTGGGCAAAAACTAATCATGCTGGTAGAAGAGGCTCCCGACAATGTGCAGGACAGTGATAGCTTAAGACGAATTTTAAAGCCTCATCTCTCTACTTATGAACTCCCCAGAGAGGTGATCTCCGTTCGGCATTTTGTTCGTACACCCAGTGGTAAGATAGACAGGCAGGCCACCCTGAGATTAATTAATGATTAATTCTGAAACGAGGCTTATCCTTTATTCAAATCTGCTTTAGATTTGCAGTAAAACAAGGATTGATCGGTGTGTGCAGGAAAGTTGTATAAAGCTGCTTATTTTGGACTCCCCGTTGGTAAGACATATTCTTTTCAGTAGCTTTGGTGAGATTCTCAATTAAAAACATACACAAAAAATCAGATTTGTAAACAGAGTTTATATTTGTACGTTGATACCGGCCATTCTTTAAAATCTGACCGGGGCTTAATGCCCCATGCTGTTCTGACAGCTTTAGTACCTGGCGTATGAAAAATGAGACGCGAAATAAATCCCAGGAAGCAGAACCACGATCCAACTTCGACCAGGCTTTTGCCGAGCAACTGCTTGGGCAGGTGATGGCTGACGTTAAGGCCGCTTTTGGGAAAGATGTCGTAGTTGAAAGCCGTCGGGAGTGGCAGTATATACGTGATCGTTATCTTTTCGACGGCCTGTTAATTGATCAGCAGATAGCCCTTTTTTACGTGAGAGGGCATGTACAGTCAGTAGATGCGCCCTTTGTTTTTGAACGTATGAAGCAGCTTATTGCGGCGGCAGGAGAAAAGAAGCTCTTCTACATCATGGATCTTTCTGGTATTCAGTCTTTTTCATTGTCAGCACGTAAAGCCTACGCAGCCATAGACGATGAACTGAAACCACACTGGCTTCATTCCTATTACATTTTTTCTACCCTGGGGAATACCATTTTCAAGCTCTATGCTTCTATCAAACCAGCCTTTGCGCAACAGGTGACTCTAACCAGGTCTATTGCCCATGCCATCAGTTTGTGCAAAGAAAAAGCCTTGGAAGATGATACCAAAGAAAGCGTTGTTGCCGAGCCAGATAAATTAAGTCGTGAGGAACTGCTCAGAGAATACCAACTGCTCAAGAACAAGTATATCCGACTGGAGAAAAAACATAAACGCCGGGCGGATGAGCTGATCAGCATCATGAGCCGGATCACCTGGGAGCAGGATTTTTCACCCTCTGCGCCTACTGTGAAGGAGAACGATCCTTTTTTCAATGTTTTCAGTTCGCTCTCCCTGCTGAAAGAGGATTTGCAGGAAATCTTAGATCAGCACAAAAGGGCGCAGCAGAACCTGGAAGAGGAAGTAGCCCGGCAGACTTGGCGTTTTTCTTCCGTTATTGAAAACACCTCGGAGATGATCATGTCGGTAGACCGTCATTGGAAGGTGCAGGTGATCAACGCTGCTTTTCAGGAGCATTTTCTCAGTTTTCAGCAGAAAAGCATTCAGGTGGGTGATCATCTGCTTGAGCAGTATGATGAAGAGAACAAAAGATACTGGAAGCAGCGTTTTGACCGGGCATTTGAAGGTACAGGATTTTATGAAATCATCACTAGCGAGGCGGAGGGGCAAAAGGTATGCTTTGAAATTGTTTATAATCCGATACGCCACCCTGGTGAGGATAAGGTAAGCGAAGTTTCTGTGTTTGCCCGCGACATCAGTATGCTTCGCAGGACGGAAGACACAGCACGTGAAAACGAGAAGAACCTGATTCGTGCTTTAAAGATAGCCCGCGCAGGCAGCTGGGAGTTTGATCTGCTCAACGGAAAGATGGTAATCGGCAAAGAAGGCCTGCAGGTAATAGGTTATCCCGATCATCACGAATTGCAGCTTAGCATAGATGAATTTGTCAGCAATTTTCTCTATCCTGATGATGTACCGCTGGTAAAAGAAAGAATGGCCTATGCGCTACAGCATATTGATAACCCGGACTTTCAGGACCAGTTTGCTTACCGGCTGTTTCACAAAAACGGGCATGTACTGCATCTCATGCTTTATTCTCGCTTCAAATCAGGAAAAAGAGGGGTTATTTATGGCATTACGCAGGACATAAGCGCGCAGAAAGAAGCCCAGGACCAGCTATTGCTGCAAAATGATGAGCTGCGAAAAGTAAACAGTGAGCTAGACCGCTTTGTGTACAGCGTATCGCATGACCTGAGAGCGCCACTGGCTTCCGTACTGGGGCTCATCAATATTGCCCGTAATGAAACTGACATAAAGCAGCAACTCCATTACCTTGACCTGCAGGAAAAGAGCATACATAAGCTGGATAATTTCATCCGTGAGATCATAGATCTTTCTAAAAATTCGCGACTGGAGATTAGCCGGGAAGAAATTGACTTTCAGCAGCTGGTCAATGACCTTTATGATGCGCAATATTATGATGCTGCGGCCAGCGAAGTTCACAAGCTATTCCACATAGAGCAGCGGGCTCCCTTTTACTCTGATTACCGCCGCCTCTACGTAGCCATGAACAACCTGGTGTCCAACAGTCTGCGCTACGCTAACCTGAGGCAAGAAGAACCCTTCGTCAGGATTGACATACAGGTAGACCATTCGCAGGCAGTCATCTCAGTAGAAGATAACGGCCTGGGCATCGCTGCGGAGCAAATGCCACACATTTTTAAGATGTTTTACCGGGCTAATGAACACAAGACCGGCAGTGGGCTGGGGCTGTATATTGTACAGGAAACGCTGGATAAACTTGGAGGTGAAATTAGTGTTAGTTCTACATTAGGAAAAGGCACTATATTTACCGTCAAAATACCCAGCGAAGTACCATGTCACTCACTAAGCAGCATATAAAAATCCTGGAGATCAACGCAGAAACCCTGATTGCTCCGCCTCCCTTCAGCCATTACTACCGCATTTTCGTCAATTTTACCTCAGACATACCACAGGTGGATTTTAATATCGCCTATAGCGGGAGGGAACAGCTCAGCGAGGAAGAAATCCTGGAAGAAGGTTTCACTCTTGCAGATGACTTTAGCTGGCAGGGAGAGCTACCCAAAAACTGGAAATTCGCTATTTTTGAGCAGCTACGTAAGACCAAAAGCCTGTTTGAAGAAGCCAAACCTCATGCACAGCAGTTGCTGGAACTCAGTATCACCTACGAAAATGGTGAACAGACCAGCGGCGTACCCAGCAACAGCGAAAGCTGGGAGTACTTCTCGCAGGAACTGATTCAGGCTATTTATGAATTGGGGCAAAAGGAACTACCGCTGGAGATCATCTACCTGGAAAATTCGGGCAAAAGTGACAGCCTGCGCATCCGCCTGCAGCCCAGCTTCAGCTTCCGCAAGGTGAGAGCCGAGAAGGAAGAAAATGGCAAAAAAGACAAAAAAGAGCATGAGTGGGAACAGCTCAAACCCCTGCTGGAGGCCATTTATCGTCCAGATTATGACGCTGAAAAAGCCAGCGATCAGCCCCCCAAAAAACCAGGCAAATACCTGATGCCGGGTGATGGTTTGTGGTATGAACTGGGCGAAGCCGTTACTAACCCAGGCAAAAAGTACGATGCCGTAGCTGCCCTGGAACAGGCGGTGAAGGGGATGGTTTAGCCATTGCTCATTCAGCGCGGACCTGATACATGTTCATTCTGCGCAATGCTAAGCTACAGGCAGTTCTCATCATCTGCTGGGCCACTGAATGAAGTTATTTCGGTTATGACACCACTTTTTGATGCCACCCTTTATCCCCGCATCTTTACCTGTTCAAATTCAGCCGGATTTTTAGGGGAGAAGGCTTTTTTCCGGCTCTTTTTCCTTGAGCTCTTTTTTCCTTTTTTTCTTCTTCCCAGCCAGATGACAATGCCTGTATAGGTTAACAGGGCTGGGATAAAGCCTGCAAAAAACCAGATGATACGTGTAAGCAGCCCGCCGAATTCTCCGAAATGAACGGGTAAAAGCCACTGCGCCATGATGGCAGCGCCTCTGGGCAATTTGTCGGGGTTTTGCTCACCTAGTATCTCACCGGTGTAGCGATCAGCCCTAAGAAATATCCTTTCATCGGGCCCGGCATGTACGTGTTTATATTTTTGATAGGCAAATGATAAAGTTCTTTCTTTTGATGAGGTCAGCCATAGGTTTCGCTTATGGTAAGTCGGGTAATGCTTATTCATCTCTACCAGGGCTTGGGAGATGCTTAGGGGCTCCAGCCCCCTGGTCGTATCAGAAAATTGGCTTGTCCACACAGATACAGGTGCGGGCTCAGAGAAAGTGACTTTATCTACTACCCACTGCGCCTCATCATGGTAATAGAAGGCTGAGCCAGTAATGCCCATCAGAAAGAGAGGAATAAAAAAGTAAAAGCCGGTAACATTGTGCAGGTCGTAGTTCAGGCGTTTGGGTGAGGCATTCCACTTGATACGGAAGCTGGACTTCAACCTGGCCCTTACTCTCGGCCACCATAGGTACAGACCTGTAGTGAGCATGAACAATCCGAAAATTAGGGAGGAGGTAGCAGTAATCCAGTAGCCAATATCACCCAGGGTTAAGGTTCTGTGAAGTTTAAGAATAAATGCGAAGAAAGCATTACCAAAAAGCTCCTCTCCTTTGATTACCTTTCCGGTTGTCTGGTCAAAATAATACCAGCGGTTATCATCAAATAATTTAAAGGCATAGGTTTCACGGCCTCTCTGCGGCCACTGAAGGCTTTCTATTTTTTCTCCTGTTTGCTCTTCAATGGCTGCAGCAAGGGCCACATCATCTTTAAAGAGAGAACTATCCGACTGTACGAGGTAGGTATCCGTACTTAACAAAGGAGCCAATTCCGGCTCAAAAACGTATATAGAACCTGTAACGCCCACCACAGAAAGAACAAGGCCCGACACAAGCC
This sequence comes from Cyclobacteriaceae bacterium, assembly GCA_046541235.1. Classification (GTDB taxonomy): domain Bacteria; phylum Bacteroidota; class Bacteroidia; order Cytophagales; family Cyclobacteriaceae; genus Catalinimonas. The sequence continues at coordinate 35,413 of JBKHDR010000034.1, forward strand.
CCAACCAGAGGTGTATGTTTCGTATTATTTTTCGGGTAGTTAGCATATTACAAGTCTGTGGAGTAGATAATCACTTTTCCCGGAGAAAGACAGTAAACCACCAGGAAAAATTAAAAACAGAACCGATACAAGCCGTTATCGACCTGTATCGGTTAGCAAATTCATAATCTTGAGCCGTATTATCTCAGACGCGCCACATTCTGAATAAAACGGCAACCGTCGCACCCGTAAATCTGCGAGAAACTTTTACCGTCAGGACCTATTTCCTGCAATTTTACTATTCGATTATTGTAAGGCTCGTTTTCTATGGCTTCCTGACTTTCAATAAATTCGCGGCCATCCATCTTTAAGGTACTGAACCACTGTACATGAGGCAAGGTCTCTACTATGTCCATTTCTCCGGTAATCACATCTAACAAAGCTACCTGCCATACATTGTCAAAAGTTTCGTTCGGGTCCTGTACTTCGCTCCATTTCAATTTGGATTCATCCAACACCCTAACATAAACTTTGTTATTAATAGGAGATTTAAACATATCTGCCATCACTTCAGGGTAAGGTTGGAAGTAGTCAGGATCAAAAGTAGTTTCACCCGCTCTAACACGCAGGATACCACCCTTTCTATCTAATTGCCTTCCTTCCGCATCATATACCATACTCCAGGCAGTACCGAAATAAAGATCTTCATTGTCATTTTTTACTACAGTAATAGCACCTGGTGCTCTGTCATCTTCCACATAAGTGATCTCATCTGTATTCACATTGACTACCGCCAGACCAGTTGCATGTTTTACCTTTGTATCATAATCAGTCCAGCCTACCGGAATGAAAAGATGGTCGTTGACAATGTGATATTCACCACTATAAAAATCCGTCCATAAATCACCAACCATAGGGGCCATTTGTTCCGGTAGAGGAATAACTTTGTCAATTACCATACCCTCTAAATCTAGCACGATAAGCTGTCCCTGACTAAAATCGATGTAATATGCTTTTGTGTCGGAAGCAATTGCCATCGTAAAATAGATATTAGTGGTTCCTTCACCCTGAAGGGAAACAGTTTGCTTTTCCTCAAAACCTCCATCTTCAGTAATGCCCCATTTGGTTATGGTAAGGTCTGAATCCTGCCCGACAAAAAATTCTTCTGTTTGTTCCTTCGCCCAAAAGCGCGCGAATCCAGGTATCTCCAGTGAAGTTGAGGGATCAAATTTCACATCGGGGCCCAGTTCACCAGTGGTATGCACATAGTTTACTCTTCCATCAGGATCCTGCACCGCTACGAGAAATCCATACAATGGTCCCTCGCTGGGACTTATATTGGAATCATCATTATCATCATTACAAGCTGTCATCATAATCATCGCCAGTGACAGGCACAGCATAGATGTTCTTTTCAACATCCCATTCATTTTTCGCTTTTTAAAATTCATGAGGTTCATATATTATTTTGATTAAATGATTTTGTATAATTTTTAAAATTGAGTTGTTACTTTGATAAAAAATGCCCTGCCAGGTCGCTGTACGCCGAAAAAGTCAAATACTTCTGCATTTGCCAGATTTTGTGCCTCAGCAGTGATGGAGCTTCTAAATTTCTCATTTGGAAGGTTATAAGTTACACCCGCATGGTTGATGAATTGGGAAGGGATTGTCTGCTTGAACTGTCTCAGACCTGCACTTTCCCAGGTTCTAAAAAAGCCGTCTACAAATCGCATATTCCAGAAAAGATTTAAATGATCATTTACTTTAAGCAGATCCGAAAACCTGTAGCTGATAGCCCCATTGGCAAAAAGATAAGGGCGGTTAGGAATTCGGTCTCCCTGAAACTGGCGGAAACTGCCATTTTCGGAAGTATTCCTGAAATCCTGCCAGGTGGCATTACCGTTAATTTGCCAACGATTATCCTGTGATTTCCATGAAACCGCCGCTTCCACGCCGGCAGAGGTTGCTTCAAATACATTTTGATATCTGAACAGATTCTGATCGCCGAGCAGCACGATCAGTTGGTCAGCCACACGCAAAAATCCATTAATCCCTATTTTCCAGCTATTCATTGCCTGTAGTTTACTTTTATAGGTGATTTCCAGGTTAGCGTTGTGGCTCCGTTCCGGTTCAAGTTCCAGGTTAGCCAAAGTCAGCATTCCATCCCCGAAAATTTCTTCGGCACGAGGCAGCCTGGTTGTCCATTCGTAGGATGCTTTCAGGCTCACTTCCTGATTCAAACGATAGCGGATACTGTTGCCTATTCCCTGAAAATGAGATTGACGGTCTTTCCTTCGGAAATCACGCCCGGAAACAGGCTCTTCCGAGCGCACATTTTGTATATAATCCTTTATAAACAATCTGTTTTCAAGCTTATCATTGCCAGAATTAAATAGATACTCCAGCCCATTGATGAGCGTTAACAGATCCCGCTGGGCAGTGAGGGGGTCGCGGGTATCAGGATTTATTTGACGCTTTTCATCTCCTGTACGGGAAACCATAGTAGGCGCTGAGGAAAAAAGCAGCTTATGATTGTTGCTGATGGTTTTAATAATGTTAATCCGCCCGTAAGCATTATGGTCCCAAAGAAACTGATTGGAAGCAAGGCCTATTTCCCCGGGAGAGCCTCTTTCCCTGATACGTTCACCAAACCAGTTATAGACAAAGCGGCCGGTATCCAGGAAGTGACGTTGCTCATAAGCATAACCCAGCAGCACATCGGCCTGAAGCTTATTATTTTCGGGAGATAAGAAACGAAGTAGCCCGCCATGACTTTGCCGATGAAAAGTTGCTTCACCGTAAGGTATGGTCATCACATTGTTATGCTGAATATCTTTGGAAAACGACGTTGTAAAAAAGGTGACTGATGCTTCCTTTGCCCAAGGTTTGTCCATATAGCCTACTTGTGCATTGGCGCCGGTGGCTTTATAGCTATCGTGAAAGCGGCGCACAGTGGCTTCTGAAAGTCTACCCTCTACGTCAGGCACTTGCACATTTATTTTATAATCATTTTGTGCAACATCATGAAATACATTTCCATTTAGAAAAACTCCTTTTTGCTCATCTAAGAGTTGAAGGTTTGAACTAAGCCGATGCGTTCCGAAGGATCCGGTTTGATAAGAGACCTCGCCATGAAAACCAGGATCTACTTTGGGTGATACTAAATTGACAATTCCCCCCAGAGCATCAGCCCCAAATTGAATAGGCACCACCCCTTTATAGATCTCAACCCGATCTATCAGGTTCACCGGAACGTTGGCGATGCCAAGAGAATAACCTGCAAAATGCAGCGGAATACCATTAATAAAGAACCGAACCTGGTCATCGGTAAGGCCATTCATTGCGAACCTTGTTCCTGAGCCTAACCCTCCGCTCCTTCTGACATTTACACCCTGCGTTTGTGCAATTATTTCGCCCAGGTCCGCGGATTGCAATTTGAGCGTTTTGGTTTCTATCACGTCAACCGCTTTTGCCGATTCTATTAGCTTGGCGGATTCTGACGCTCCTTTCACCACCACCTCTGCCAGCTGTTGCGTATCTTCGGCCAGGCGGATGTCAATATGCAGATTTTGATTAGGCTTTAATGTTATGGCTCTGGACTGACGGGCATAGCCGATACCTGATATAAGAAGCGTATGATTGCCAGGCTTTACGTTTTTGATCTGAAAACGCCCATCCGCAACGCTTGCAGTACCTCTGGTAGAACCTTCCAGCATAATGGTGATCCCGGGAATGGATTCACCTTTTTCATTTCGTATGGCACCAACAATTGTCCCTGTATTAGCCTGTGCCCCAACCAGTTCAGGTATGAGGAAGAGGATACAACAAAAAAATGGGTGCCAAAGCCGCATCTATTTTTTATTTAGACTACTTATGAAGTTTCGCAAAAGTAATATTGGCTTCCTTGACACACAAGAGTTATTTAGAATACTTTTAAATAGCTCTTGCAAGCAAAGCGGAGTCTGGGCCTAGTCACTTATCATCACTCAGGCATGAATGAAAGGTCTGATATAAGCTTTTGGTAAGTATAATCTGAACGGGGTGTTGAATGAATTGAAGTTGCCACTGAAATGATAGAAACAGCCCTATCTGCTTTTGGTACTCTTTTTTTAAGGCTGCTGTTCTTACCGTATGGTCAGTGGCCTTTCATAGTCAGGCGTAATGCCTCCTGAAGTGTCCTGAGCTCTGACTATAGGCTATCCTGTCCGAAAAGAAGGCAAAGGCAATATTATCAGGCTAAAAGAAAGAGTAAATACTTTTTCCATGAAAAATTAGATTTTTCTAGCAGTAACTCACAAAGTTTGAGATTAAAGTACGATTGGCGAGCCAAAACATATCAGAAAAGAATTGTGAATATACCTTCATGAAAAAGAAAACAGGAAGGGAAGAGGATGGAGTATGATCAGGAGAAACTTGGCTCTTCAATAGTCAGCAGGACGTTGATCTTATCAGCTTAGTATGCCCGGTCCCAGCATTTTCTGTCCTTTAACCTCAACATATATCCTGGCTTTAGTGCTCACTTCCTATGTCATATCATGCCATTTTTGGATGGCAAACGATTGCTGTCAAAATAGATCATAGCCATCAGCGAGCAAGGCAGTAAAGAAGAGCAAGACAAAATTTTAGAAGATTGTTCAATCACGAACATCCTTTGTCCGATGACGGACAGGTGAGCAGCCATCATCATCTGCTGAGCCACTGAATAGGTCTATTTTTTTATGGCACCATTTTTTGAGAGTCAGGTACATATTCGCCAAGCCTATGTTCAGAAACATCCTTATCAGTACATTCCGTAACCTCAAACGCAACAAGCTCAATACCCTCATCAATGTGGTAGGTCTGGCGATCAGTATTGCCTGCGCAATCACCATTTATGCGTTTATCCGGCACGAATATTCTTTTGACCATTTTCATAGCAGGGCAGATCGTATCTATCGGCTGGTGACTCACTACCGGGGTTCCAACGGCCTGAGCAAAAGCGGCCATATTGCCTTTCCGGTGGCTACTGCCCTGCGGAATGATTTCCCGGATGCGGGTATCGTCAGCCAGGTTTATGCTGAAAGAGATGCCGTGATCAAGGTAGAGGATGAGCAGGGAGGCCATAAGCTCTTCGAGGAAAATGATGTGGCTTATGCTGATGAGTTTTTTTTGCAGACTTTTGACTACGAGCGCATTGCCGGTCCGCAGGGTAAGCTGCTGCAAAACCCTGATGAGGTAGTACTGACCCGTAAGCTTGCTGAGAAATTCTTTGGATACACTGATGCCGGGCGCATGGATGAACTTATCGGCAAAACTTTGATCATCAACCAGCAAAACTACCGGATTACCGCCATCCTGGAGGATGTGCCCCGCAACACGAATGTTCCCTTTACCCTCCTGCTGCCTTACCGTACTTTTGCCAAAAACAACGAAACCTGGGTAAGCGAATGGAACAGTACCAGCTCGGGCAGCTATGTCTTTTTTACTTTCCCGGAAGGGCAAAGCCCTGCTGAGTTGGAGAGCAGACTTCCCGCTTTTGTAAAAAAATATTTTGATGAGGAAGCTGCTGCCCGAACTTCTTATTTCTTCCAGCCACTTGCCGAAGTACATACCGACGAGAGTTATGGCGGTACAGTCTATGCTACACCGGCCATTCTAATCGTAGCTTTTGTTACCATGGGGATCATCGTGCTGCTGACGGCCTGCATCAACTTTATTAACCTGGCCACAGCGCAATCGGTGAAAAGGGCCAAGGAGATCGGTATCCGGAAAACCCTTGGCAGCCTGCGCGGGCAAATCATCCTGCAGTACATCGGCGAGACGCTGCTGCTCACGCTGCTGGCTACCCTGATCGGGCTGTGGATTGCGCAGGAATTTATACAGGCATTCAACAGCTACCTCTCACCGGTCATTGATTACGGGCTTCAGCTGGATTATACAGTGTTTTATTTCTTGCTTGCCCTGCTGCTACTTACTGCCTTGCTGGCGGGCTACTACCCGGCCCATGTGCTGGCTTCATTCCATCCGGTAGAAGCGCTCAGGAAATCTTTAAACACCAGAAAAGCAGGCTTTGCCGGTGGGTTTTCATTACGCAAATCGCTGGTGGTGGTGCAGTTTGTCATCTCACAGATATTGCTGATCGGCACCATCATCGTGGCTTCGCAGATGCGCTATATGCACGAGCGCGACCTGGGTTTTAAGAAGGACAATATGATCATTACCTTCATTCCTGAAAACAACCGGCAGAAATCTGAGCAATTCAAGGCCGCTATCGGCAGCCAGGCGGTCGTCAGAAATGTTTCTTTCAGTTCAGGCCCACCCCTGTCGAGCAGCAACAGCGGCACCAGCATGTACCGGCCAGAAATGGGAGGAATGGAAAAAATAAGCATAGAAAGAAAGTACGTAGACCCCGATTACCTGGAAACTTTTGGCATCAAACTGCTGGCGGGCAGAGACCTGACAGAAAACGACCGAGTGTACCTCACCGACAGTACCCCCACTTACAACCTGCTCCTCAACGAGAAGGCGGTACACCAGCTGGGATTTGCTTCTCCCGAAGAGGCGCTGGGCCACACCGTCTACACGTATGGTGAGCAGGAAGCCATAGTAGTAGGCGTGGTTGAGGATTTTTTCAATAACTCCCTGCAGGAGGAGATACGCCCCTGCCTGCTTTTTTATGGCACCAACTGGACGGAGGTAGCAGCCATCAGCCTGCACGAGGACAGGACAGTAGCTGAGCTTCCCTTTCTGCAAACTACCTGGGAGGAGCTTTATCCTGATCACTTCTTCCTGGCCATGACTATGGACGAATATTTTGAGTACGGCGCCTTCTATGTGATTGAAGACGTGATGTACCAGGCTTTCCGCATTTTTGCTTTTCTCTCCATCCTGATCGGATGCCTGGGGCTGTACGGGCTGGTGTCGTACCTGGCGCTGCAGCGGCAGAAAGAGATCGGCGTGCGCAAAACACTGGGTGCCGGTATAGCCCATATCATCTATCTGTTTTCGCGAGAGTTTACGCTGCTGGTCCTCATCGCTTACCTGATTGCCGCTCCTGTGGGGTTCTTCGCCATGCAGGCCTGGCTGGAGACCTTTGCTTACCGGATTGCGCTGAGTCCCTGGATCTTTGTGCTTGCCTTTCTGGCTTCGCTGCTGATCGCCTGGCTCACGGTAGGCTACAAATCCCTGAGCGCCGCCTTGAGCAATCCGGTGGATAGTTTGCGGAGTGAATGAGGGATGATGATTGATGAGCGTTTGGAACAGATGACAACCACCTGAAAGATGATTAAAAATTACCTTACCATTGGCCTGTTGTATCGTCACTTTTCTTAACCTGGACTATAAGCTCCGTTTTGACGA
>JBKHDR010000035.1:0-42334 GCA_046541235.1 Cyclobacteriaceae bacterium
GCGCCCAGGTAAAATCATCACACCTGCTAAACCTATCGTATGCCACCTGTCCATGCTCAGCAGTAAAGTGTGACGACGCTGGCGTACATGAGACTTAGCATGATTTCTATAGACGTTTTCTAAGGTTTCTCGCTCTGAAGAAGTTGACTTAACGTACCGCATTCAGAGAGTGTATAAAAATACTCTCAAAAATCAAAAGTGACGACTATTTATCTCAAACTACTTATCTTGATTTTTGAAAAACTTATCACCAGAAAGGCTAAACAGCTGGTAAAAAATTCAATAAGCGGCTCAAAAAGTGCATGAAGGTAGTAGAAATTTATGATCTAAACGGTAGAGAAATATAAATGTTATCAGCTATGCGATTGAATTAGATGTTCCATCAATACCTAAGTAAGGTAGAGCACATAGCAAAAATAAGCTTATCTGTATTAGAATGAAAAAGCACGAATTTTTTATTTTAAAAGGTGTGACTGCTGAAAATGTATTGGGTTTCTGCGGGCTGTTGTGATGATTTTTGTCTTCTTTACTTAAATTGCACTTTATAAACTCGTCATATGAAAATTATCAATTTTATAATTGCTGTCTTATTTGCCCTTTTTGCTGCTTTTCAGTTTAATGACCCTGATGGGTTTACCTGGATGATAATTTATGCTTACGTGGCTATTATGGCCGGTATGGCAGCATTTGGCAGGTACAACCTGGCGCTTCTGATCCCCGGTATAGCTATCTTTAGCCTGTATTTCATCTTTCTGCTACCAAGTATATTTGAATTAATCAGCAGTGGAGAAGACCTTATGAACCGGATGGCACCCGAAAAAGAATACATTGAGCAGTCAAGAGAGGCGGGCGGCCTGCTGATAGGGCTGATTACCCTGATTTACCTGGTAAGTGCCAGACATAAGTACTCAAAAACCACCTGATATGAAACATAAGGTTGGAATTATAGGCGCAGGCATTGCAGGTATTGCAGCTGCTATCCGCCTGGCCAACAAAGGATATGAGGTTACCGTCTACGAAGCCAATGCTTATCCGGGAGGAAAGCTGAGTGAAATACGAAAAGATGGCTTTCGCTTTGATGCAGGCCCTTCGCTTTTTACCTTACCTGAGCAGGTAGAAGAACTATTCAGTCTTTCCGGCGAAAAAACGGCCAATCACTTTCGCTATCAGCGGCTACCGGTCACCTGCCACTACTTTTACGAAGATGGCACAGTCATTCATGCTTATGCTGATAAAGACAGGTTTGCCCGGGAAATTTATGAGAAAACCGGCGAGCCGGCAGAAAAAATCCAACATGCCCTGAGTAATAGCGCCCGTTTGTATACCCTGCTGGCTGATCTCTTTATGAAACGCTCTATCCATCAGTGGCAAACTTTTGTCAACCCCCAGGCTTTCAGGGCTTATATCAATCTGCACCGGCTTGATTTCTTCCGAAATATGAACCAGGCTAATGAAAGCTTTTTCAGTGATCCCCGGCTGGTGCAGCTTTTTAATCGCTATGCTACCTATAATGGCTCTAATCCTTACCAGACGCCAGCTACCCTGAATATCATCCCTCACCTGGAATTTCATATTGGTGCCTTTTTTCCTGAAGAAGGCATGCATTCTATCACCCTAAGCCTGTACGAGCTGGCTAAGCGCCTGGGAGTGACTTTTCAGTTTAATGCCAAAGTAGATAAGATTCTCCTGGAGGACAAAACGGTAAAAGGTGTGCAGGTAAATGGCGAAAAATTAGCTCATGAGCTGGTAGTCAGCAATATGGATATTGTTAATACCTACAAAAAGCTGCTCAGCGATGAGCCTCAGCCTAAGCTACTGCTTAACCAGCCTAAATCCAGTTCCGCCCTGATCTTTTACTGGGGCATCAGGAAGACGTTTGACCAACTGGACCTGCATAATATTTTCTTCAGCAAAGACTATCAGCGAGAGTTTGATCACATCTTCAGGAAAAAAGAGGTGTACGAAGACCCTACCGTGTATATCAACATCACCTCCAAATACAAAACTGATGATGCACCCCCGGGCTGCGAAAACTGGTTTACCATGATCAATGTACCCAACAACTCCGGCCAAGACTGGGATGCTATTATTGACAAGGCAAAGCAGCAGATTCTAAAGAAAATGAGCCGGATGTTAGACACAGATGTGGCCTCTCTGATTGATTGTGAAGAGATCTTAGATCCTCGCCTTATAGAGCAGCGCACCTCCTCTTCTATGGGTGCACTTTATGGCAACAGCTCCAACAACAAGTACGCAGCTTTCCTCAGGCATGCCAATTTCAGCCGGAAGTACAAGAACCTGTATTTCTGTGGAGGTAGTGTACATCCGGGAGGGGGTATTCCGCTTAGCCTGCTCTCGGCCCGGATAGCTACAGAGCAGGTGCCCGAACTCAGATAGCAGCTTCTGCCGAAGCTATAATTACGTTGGGGTTTACCAGCTGCTTGTAATTTTCGTAGCGGCTCATAATCTCCTGCACATAAGCAACAGGTTCTGCCCCTCTGCAATAGCCAGAGCGCACAGCGGGATCTTTGTAATATTCAGGCTCAGATTTTTTCAGCAGGAAATAGGAAACGTCCTCCCAGGAGGTAGGGTTCCGGCCTGATTTCAGTGCCAGCCGACGAGCGTCCAGCACGTGCCCTTGTCCGGCATTGTATGAAGCAAGTACAAATTTGATACGCTCTTCATCATCGGGAACATACTTTTTCCAGATGCCATCAAGCCAGCTCAGGTAGGCAGTACCTGCCTGCAGGCTTTGCACCGGGTCGTACATATTCTCCACCCCATACAGCTCACCTGTTTCGGGTAGCAGCTGCATCAGTCCTACAGCCCCTGCCCATGATTCGGCAATGGGGTCAAAGCGGGATTCCTGGTAAATCTGAGCAGCCAGCAATCGCCAGTCCCAGCCAAGGTTATCAGCGGCCCGTCGGATGTAATTGTCGTAAGGCGATATGTTATCGCTGCTTAAAGAAGAGTAGTTGCTTCTCACCCGGCGGAGGGTAGCTTTAGGGCTTTTGAAATATTTGTTGTAGATGACATAGTAATCAGTCTGCGTTTTCATGTGCTGTATCCATTCGTTCACTGCCTGAAGCAAGTGAGGCGCATTGCTACGGGTAGCCCAGGCAATTTTCTGCGGAAAACTGATAGGTGTGGATACATCTATATTTGAATAATAAGTAGCGTTGACCAAGGCCACATCCTCATCAGCTACAGTATAGTCAATTTCTCCTTCCGCTACCTTTTTTATAAGGGCTTCGGTATCTGTCCCTGTTTCTGCTTCTATGATGTCAATATGTCCGCCAATTTCCTCAGCCAGGTTTTGCAGGCGAAGGGCATAGGCAGAGTTTCTCTGCACATGTATGGTTTTATTATCAAGGTGGAGAGGATTGCGTATAAGAGTGCTTTCAATTTCATGGCGTTTCATGATATGCCAGTTGGCAGGCCTGCGCTGTACCAGCACCTGTCTTACTTCATTATGATGCTCAGTAAAGGCAATTTCGTCCTTACGTCGTGTAGTCACTGCCATATTAAAAGCAATGATGTCTCCTTCTCCTTTGTTGAGCATGGTAATAGCCTCCTCAATGTCGCTGCTGAGTTTTATTTGCAGCCTGAGGTTGAGTTCGGATGCCAGACGGGTAAGTAATTCATACTCATAGCCCATAGGTTGCCCCTTATAAATAAAATAGCCGGTTGAACTATTGTTCAATATGGCAGTTAGCGTACCCGATTGCCTGATCAGGTCCAGATCCCGGATGGCGGGCGCTGAATCTTGCCTTTTATGCTCGTAACTTCCCAGGTTATCGTTTTCTTCACTGCAAGAGAAAGCAAAAATGAAAAGAAAGGTAAGCAGCAGGCGTGGGTGATAGAATTGTAATATGTAGTTTACTGCTTTTATCACGGTACTTTAGGTTTATGGAAAATTACTCGTTGTCACCCAAGTAATTTTTTCCCTGTACGTTAAAGCATTGGCCCTAAATGAAGGACCGGCTCAAAAAATATGTCGCCAAAACAGACGACATAGGTTCACAAAACTTAATCCTGATAGCTGTATAGCTTATCTGAATTCTGTTTTTAAACGTTAACGCATTATCATTGTTACAATATGCAATAATTATGCAACATGTAATATTATAATTTTATTAGTCAAAATTATATTTTTTTTATACACATTCCTAGTATAATGGTACAAAAAATTACCTGCTGATGTCGGAGTCTGTAGAAATGCTTCTTTTTAAGGAGCTGAGGCCCTTTTTTGAACGTTATGATTTCTACCTGCTGCTGCCCAAAAAGCAGTTCAGGAAGCAGACCAAGCTGGGATTTCATAATGTAATTATCTCTGTAAGCGGGAGCAAGCCTTGCCTGATAGAGGTTAATATTGGGGTTAGATTAGATCTTGTGGAAGAGCTTGCCTACCAGTTTACTACCGGTCTGAGTGGATACCAGCGGGATAGTAATACACTGGTAACCTCCCTTGGTAGGATCATAGGCGATCCTTATAAGCGTTTTGAAGCAGAAGACCACGTATCAGTTAAAAAGGCGGCGCGGGATATCGCTGATTTAATGGTATCTGAAGGCTTTTATTTTCAGGAAAAGTATGATAGCATAAAAGCTTTAGATCAGCTTGTTAATAAAGAACCTACCAAAAAGAATCCTTTCATTTATAATAACCTGCACCGTTGCCTGAGAGGCGTAGTGATTGCACGACTGGCAGAAAACAAAAACTTTAACTCGCTGGTAGCTACCTACCGCCGCAGCCTGGTAAGAAGCAGCACGGCACCTCCCCTGCTGGAGCGGTATGACAAGCTTGTTAATTACCTCAAATCATTTTCCGTCAACTAATCTTCATTTAGCAGGCCGGGACGGCGCTCCCGTGTGCGCCTTACTGCCTGCTGATGGCGCCAGTCTTCAATACGCTGCTCATGGCCTGAAAGCAGTACCTCAGGTACCTTCCATCCATTAAAGTCAGCCGGGCGCGTATAGACAGGTGGGGCAATCAGGTTATCCTGAAAAGAATCAGATAGTGCAGAGGTCTCGTCAGAAAGCACACCGGGCAGCAGGCGAATGACCGAATCAGCCAGCACGGCAGCGGCCAGTTCTCCACCCGAAAGTACATAATCTCCTATGCTGATCTCACGGGTGACAAAGTGCTCGCGTACCCGCTCATCCACTCCTTTGTAGTGCCCACAGAGGATCAGCAGGTTATCCTTCAGAGAAAGCTGGTTGCTGACAGACTGCTCCAGTCTTTCGCCATCCGGGCTCATATAAATAATTTCATCATAGCTGCGGTCCTGCTGCAGATGCTCAATGCAGCGGGCAATAGGCTCTATCATCAGCACCATACCGGCCCCGCCTCCATAGGCATAATCGTCTACCTGCTTATGCCTGCCACCTGCATAGTCGCGCAGGTCGTGCACCACTACTTCTACCAAACCCTTCTGCTGGGCACGTTTGAGTATAGAATGCGAAAAGGGGCTTTCCAGTAAGGAGGGCAGGCAGGTAATGATATCAATTCTCATAAGTCGGGTAATTAAGGGTGCAATTTAATAAGTCTGCAAAAATGAACAGCCTGAGTAAACATCTGTTTTACTATTCTTTTAACTTTACAGCATAGTGGCCATCTGCATTTTTTGGCCTCTGCCTTAGGCAGCACAAGTTGTTTACACAAATAATCATTTTTAAGCATAGCCAGCTGCATTCCGGCAGCTCCGTAAAAACCAACACTATGAGAAAGAAAATCATCGCAGGTAACTGGAAAATGAACAAAACGCTGGAAGAGGGACAGTCTCTGACCTCTGAGATCAAGCATATGGTAGAAGATGAAGTACCCAGCGATGTGCAGGTAGTCATCTGCGCACCCTACATTCACCTATCTAGCCTGCATGCCATGCTCAAAGGCGCTCAGATTGCCCTGGGAGCACAAAATTGTAGCGAACATGAATCAGGAGCCTATACCGGGGAGATTGCCGCTCCCATGCTGGTATCGGCGGGCGTGCAATACGTGATCCTGGGCCACAGCGAAAGGCGGGAATATTTTAAGGAAAGCAATGAGCTGCTGGCTAAAAAAATTAACATTGCCCTCAAAAACGGCCTTACCCCTATTTTCTGCTGCGGAGAGCCGCTGGAGATCAGGGAGGAAGATAAACAGAACGCCTACGTACAGCAGCAGATCAAAGAAAGCCTCCTGCACCTTTCCAAAGAGGATATCAGTAAAATAGTCATTGCTTATGAGCCTATCTGGGCCATAGGAACGGGGAAAACAGCCTCCTCACAACAGGCGCAGGAAATGCACGAGGTGATCAGGAAGCAACTGGCCGAGGCCTATGGTAAGGAGGTAGCAGAAAACATCTCCATTCTCTATGGGGGCAGCATGAAGCCTGATAATGCCGCCGAACTCCTGGCGCAGCCTGATGTGGACGGAGGGCTTATCGGTGGGGCCTCCCTTAAATCACGCGATTTTGTAAACATCGCCAAGTCCTATAAATGATGCAAAAGAAAGAATATCTGTCTCTGACCTTCCAGTGTCCGGAAGAACTAAGCGACATCCTCATCGCCGAGATGGCGGAGATGGGTTATGATTCCTTCTGGGAAAATGACGAAGGCTTTGAGGCTTACATCCTGAAGACGGATTTCGACAAATCAAGCTTGGAAGAGCTCATAAGTCGCTATGAGGCGGCAGGCAGCATCAGTTATGAGGTGCATCATGTGGAAGAGAAGAACTGGAACGTAGAGTGGGAAAGCAACTTTGAGCAGATCATTGTGGAAGACCAATGCCTGGTAAGAGCAGACTTTCATCAGGTGGAGCGGAAATACCCTTACGAGATTGTGATCAATCCCAAAATGTCATTCGGCACCGGGCATCATGCTACCACCTACCTCATGCTACAGTGGCAGCTTGAAATAGCCCATGAGAAGAAAAAAGTGATGGATGCCGGCTGCGGCACGGGCATACTGGCCATCATGGCCCGCCTTAGGGGCGCTGATGACATTACGGCATTTGACAACAATGAGTGGGCCGTAGAAAACAGCCGCGAAAACCTGGAGATCAACCACTGCCCGGATATCAGTCTCTTCCTGGGTACGGTAGCCGATATCGCCACAGATGAAAAGTTTGACCTCATCCTGGCCAACATCAATCGTAATGTGCTGCTGGATGAAATGCTGCTCTATGCCCAGAGGCTGAAGCCGGAAGGCACCCTGTTGCTGAGCGGATTCTACAATTATGATGCGCCTCTGATTGAAGAAAAAGCGATCTCCTGCGGCCTGAAAGCAGTGGGCGTCAAGGAGCGAAATGAGTGGGTAGCCATGAAGCTGCATTTTGCCTGAGCAGGCAAAAATGAGTCAGATTTAGAACCCGGACCTACAATCCGGGTTTTTTTGTCAGTGGTCTTACAACCTGCGTCCTCAGGGAACTACTTTCATAGCCCAAACCTTACAGCAAGACCGTAAACCATGACGGTAAATGGATATGTTTTTGTAAGATACGACGTAAAGAAACCCTCTTGATGACAAGACATAAGCCCACAGCGCTAAAAAAGCGTAGTGCTGCTAATTTTTTAAGCCAAAATGCGTTATGCTGTGTACAGGTGTATGAATAAAAGAACAAGTATGAAGTTTTTTTCTCTCCTCGGTATCCTTCTGCTGACAGGGCAACTGGGCATGGCCCAGCAGTACCAGCTTACTGATAGTGTGGAAGCATACGGAGACGCCGTCAGGCAGCTGATGGTCAAAGCCAGGGATAGCTCATCCATACAGATAGGTGAACATTTTGCCTCGGTATGGCATGATGCCCTCTCAGCCCGTCAGAAGGATACCATAATGGCCATAAGTGGCCAGATGCTCAAAGACAGGTACGCGCTCAAGCCTTATATTGTCAGCTTTTATGCGGCTGTCAATTCTGCAGTAGATTCTGCCCAGCTATCTTCCACTGATTTGGATGCTATGCTTTCCATGCTGAGGCAAACCACCCTTCGCTACGATCAGAAGGCTTTTGGCAACGTAGTAGTGACGCTGCGTGATCTGTTTGACCAGGGCTATCTTTATCGGGCTAATTATAACCAGGTAAAGCTGCTGGAAGGGAAATACAGCTTTCGCTTTGTGGCTCCTCCCCAGCCCGTAGCTGAGCTACCTGAAGAAGAACTAAACGGTGAGCAGACAGCCGAAGACAGCTGGGATGATGACAGTGGCTGGGGCGATGGCGCCTGGGGCGAAAGCGAAGGCGCCGATGATGGCTGGGGCAGTAGCACTGAGCAGGAAGAAAGTAGCGAAGATGGCTGGGGCAGCAGTGATGATGACTGGGGTTGGGGCTCCGAAGAAGAGCAGAATTCCGGGCAGGAAGCGATGCCTGCTGAAGAAAAACCTACCCTGGCAGAATATATCGTAGAGGAAGTCATACAGCCTGAGGTAGTTGGACCTCTTATCACTTTTGAAAAAGCTGATTTTGCTTTTACCACCTCCTTTGATTCAGCCAATCTCCTGCAAACCAGCGGCGACCTGATGCTGCACCGCCAGCTTTTTGTTGGCAAAGGCGGCCTTTTTGACTGGGTGACAGCGGGCTTAAGCCCTGATTCGGTTTATTATACTTTTGATACTTATAATTTTGATGTCCGCATTCCTCGCCTGGAAGCCGAAAATGGTCATATGACCTATGTGGGTAAGGTAGATAAAGAAGTACAGGGTAGCTTTGTATTTGCCAGCAAAAAACACGGAGGTACACGTACTGCTACTTATCCCCGCTTTCAGTCGTACAACAGCAATATTCCGGTGGATATTTACAGCAAGAAAGCTGTCAACAAAAATAAGGTGGTTTATTTAGGAGGCTTTTCTCTGGTAGGCAGCACCATTACCAGTTCTTCTGCTATGGAAGGTCCGGCTACTATCATGATAGAAGATGATAGTAAACAGAAAATCAAAGCGGTTTCTTCCAGGTTCAGCATAGGAGATTCGCTGATCACCAGCCCAAGAGCGGCCATTGTGATCTACCAGCGGAACGATTCTATCTTTCATCCGGCAGCTGAGTTTAAGTATGAAATGGATTCCTCCAGGCTGACGGTTCTGAGGATGGATGGAGACTATAAGTTGACGCCTTTTACCTCAACGCACCTTAATATGGATATCCGGGCAGATATCATGCGCTGGGATTTGCGTACCGACAGCCTTGAAATCTCTACCCTTACAGCCCGTGATAAGGTGCCGGTAATTTTTGAGTCTCATTCTTATTTTGACGAAAGAGAATTTGACCGGCTCAGCCAGATGTACAATTTTCACCCCCTCATCCTGGCGGTTAGCTATGGGAGGAAGAACAATACCCTCACTTTTTACACCTATGACATGGCCAGGGACCTGCGCCAGAATGAGCAGACCCTCAAATCAGCCATGCACGAACTGATGACCCAGGGCTTTATTGAGTATGATAATGCTTCCGGTCTGGTGACTCTGAAAAAGAAGGCCATTCATTATGTGCTCTCCAAAGGACGGCAGGTGGATTATGATAACCTGATGATGCCTTCTTATGAAACCGATGGGCCTAATGCTGTCATACGTCTGGATTCGAAAGAGATCGCCATGAAGGGTATCAGCAAATTTAACATCAGCGAAGAATTGGGTGTCTCTATAGAACCTGAAAATGATGAGGTAACCATGCTGGGCGAACGTAACTTCCGCTTCAATGGTAAGCTGCGTTCAGGAAATTTTGAGTTTGTAGGAGAAGGCTTCACCTTTAACTACGATAGTTTTAAAATAGAACTTCCCAAAATTGACTCTATCAGCTTCTTCCTGGCCGATGAAAAAGGACGGCGAAAAAAGGTAGACAACACCCTACAGAGTGCCAACCAGGATGAAAGCTTCATTGAAAAAATGGGGGATGGGTTCAAGCAAACATCAGGTACACTCTATATTAACAACCCAAAAAATAAGTCGGCGCGTAAATCAATACCCGATTTTCCTAAGTTTGATGCAGAAAACGGTGCCATCGTTTATTTTGACAACCCTAAGGTGCTCAATGGAGCCTACGACAAATCCATGTACTTTGTCATACCACCCTTCTCTATTGATAGTTTGAACAGCGCCGATCCCTCATCTATTGGCTTTCCCGGCACCCTCTATAGCGACATCTTCCCTCCTGTGGACGAAACGCTGAGAGTTATGCCCGACAATTCAATGGGTTTTGAGCACAAAGTTAAGAGCGATGGTTATGCCATGTACGGAAAATCAGCGGTATATCGTAACAAGCTCAAGCTTGATGCTACAGGACTGAGAGGCCAGGGATCTATTGACTTCCTGACCTCTACCCTGGAATCAGAAGATTTTGTGTTCTATATGGATTCAGTAACCACCGTAGGGCTGGCAGCTGAAATAAGTGCAGGCTCACTGGGCAGCGCCAGCTTCCCTCAGGCCTATGTAGAGGATTTTACCATGTTGTGGCTGCCCCATAAGGATAGTATGGCAATCAGTAATAACGACAAACCCTTTGAATTTTATGACCAGACAGCCTCACTTGATGGTATGGCGGTCATTACCGAAAAAGGGCTGAGAGGTAATGGTACCCTCTTTACCCGGGGCTCTGAAGCTACTTCAGAGGATATGGAGTTTATGCAGAGCCGCTTCAGTGCGCGTAATGCTCAGTTTGAGATCAAATCAGATAACCCTCAAAAACCTGCCCTGGCCGGAGATGACGTGTTCCTGGACTTCAACCTGGATGAAAACATGGCCAATATCAGCCCTGAAGTAGAGGGTGTGGCAGCGATTGACTTCCCCTATGCCCAGTTTAAGACCTCCATCACCAATGCAGTATGGAACCTGGAGGAAGAAACTATCAGGATGAGTAAGCCGGATGATGTAGAAATAGAAAACTCCTACTTCTATGCCACGCGTGAAGACCTTGACTCGCTCAGGTTCAATGCCGAAGAAGCGATCTATAAAATACCCCTGCAGCAGCTGGATGTGTTTGGTGTACCCTTCATCGCTGCTGCTGACGCCAAAGTCATACCGGAAAACAACCAGCTGCAAATCCTGGAAAATGCTAAGTTTGAAACTTTCCGGAACGCAGTGGTGGTCGTAGATACGCTCAATGAATATCACAGGTTGATCAACGGAACCATTGATATATTATCCAGAAACAAGTTTCAAGGAACAGCTTACTACGAACTGGTAGCCCTACAGGATACCTTCCTGATAGAAATGTCTAATTTTGATAAAGACACTACCCAGCAGCGCCGTCAGACCTTTTACCATACGGTAGCTGACGGTAGAGCAGATGCCTCTCAGAACATTCTCATTTCTCCCGGCATGTTATTCAGGGGCAATGTGCGTATGCATGCCGCCAAAGAAGCGCTGGAACTGGACGGAGAGGTGAAGCTTGATTTTAAGCGTATACCTGATTATGATACCTGGATTGCCTATTCCAGTGATGTGGGTCAGAAGCAGCTGGTCTTTGACTATGAGCAGGCACTGACCAGCAAAGGAGAGCCTCTGACGGCCGGTTTGCACCTCAGCAGTAAAGACAATTCACTTTACAGCACTTTTGTCATGGACAGGCGTTCTCCTGATGATTACGACCTGTTTAAGCCAAAGGGGCTACTTTCTTATAACGAAGAACAGCGCGAGTTTACCATACGTGCGGCCCGCAAAGACGAAAGAGGAGCCATTGCCGGTGAGGTATTTACTTATAATGAAGAAAAGCAGAAAGTGAATTTTGAAGGACCCTTCAACTTCATGCCTGAGCAGAATGAAAGTTTCAGGCTGGAGACATCCGCTATAGGAAAGGGTAATCTGGAAACCAATGAGTTTAGCGTAGATGGCTTTATGCTCTTCAATATAGATTTGCCCACCCAGGCGGTACTCATGATGGGCGCTGACCTCAATGAATCGCTCAACAAATCGGGAGCTCCATCGGCTACCAATGACCGTACTACCCTCATTTATAAGCTGGCAGAAGTTATCGGGGATGAAGCCGCCCGCGACTGGGACCAGCGTTCGGTAAGAGATTATACTCCCCTGCTGAGCATGTCGCCCAAGCTTGAGCAGACGATGGTATTTGCTGATGTAGACATGAAGTGGTCGCCTGAGCATAAAGCCTGGTACAGTACCTCTCCCCTGGGGCTTGCCAACGTACTGGAGCAGGATGTCAACGGCAGCATGACGGGTTTCCTGGAAATCAAGCCACTGGGAATGGAAGGTACGATGGTGAACCTCTTTATGCAAGCCACCCCGGATTCCTGGTACTACTTCAGCTACCAGAATAATCGCCTTGCCGTATGGGCTTATAATGAAGAATTCTGCGATATTATCGGCAGCAAATCCAAAATAGGCAAAGTAGACGGTGGGGAGTATGCTTTCTTCCTGAGCGATATTGCGGAGACACTAAAATATGTTAACCGCTTTCGTAAGGATTATCTCGGCATAGAGGAGCAGTATAATTTCAATACGGCCGTGCCTGTCGTAGCTGGGGAAGAAAAGAAAGAAGAAAAAGAAGCCGACAGAGATGGTTTTTAAGCATGAGCTGATGCGTATGAAGAAAGCTGGCCCCTCAAGGTCAGCTTTTTTTGTGTTTCATAGGGGTTTGTGTATCAGCCAATTCTGCCTAACTTAGCTCGACCGAATTCATTTAGACCACATGAACACTCTCTGGATTATTCTGGCGGCTCTGCTGGCTTATGTTCTGGGCTCCACGCCTACGGCCGTCTGGTACGGCTTACGCTTTCATAATACAGATGTCCGTATGCACGGCAGCGGCAATGCCGGTGCTACCAATACCTTCCGGGTGCTGGGCAAAAGGGCCGGTTCCATCGTGATGCTGGTAGACATTCTCAAAGGACTTACTGCCACCATGCTGGCTTTTGCACTCCTGGAACTGGGGGCCATAGAAAGAGGACAGGTAGTAGAGTATAAGCTGCTTCTTGGCGTCATTGCCGTGATTGGTCACGTCTTTCCTTTTTACACCCGCTTTAAGGGGGGTAAGGGCGTGGCTACTCTGCTGGGAATGGTAGTATCTATAGAACCTCTGGTGGCGCTGAGTTGCATCATCATTTTCCTGATCGTGCTTAGCCTCTCCAAATATGTCTCTTTAAGTTCGCTGCTGGCAACTTTGGCTTTTCCGCTGCTGCTGCTGGTACCGCCTTTCAAGACGGATGAACCTATCCTGATCATTTTCGGCTTCCTGATGTTTGTGGTGCTGGCGATCACCCATAAGAAGAACATACGCCGTCTGCTCAAGGGTGACGAAAGCCGCACCTATCTCTGGGCAAAGAAAGACTAAGCCAAGAGCTTCGTATCAGAGCGGATAGTTTTTACCTTTGTAATTCATTTTTTAAACCTAATCGAAAATCATGGTCAAAGAATATATTGAAAAAAACCAGGATCGTTTTATAGAAGAACTCTTTGAGCTTCTCCGTATTCCATCTGTCAGTACCGACAAAAAATTTAAGGACGATGTGCTCAGGGCAGCCGATTATCTCAAAAAAAAGCTGGAAAGCCTGCAGTTAGACAAGGTAGAACTGATACAGACGCCCGGCTACCCAATCGTATATGCAGAGAAGATAGTAGACAAAAAGCTGCCTACCGTATTGGTGTACGGCCATTACGACGTACAGCCGGCTGACCCATACGAATTGTGGGAAACGCCTCCCTTTGAGCCTCAGGTACGCAACGGCAAGATCTACGCCCGCGGTGCCTGCGACGACAAGGGGCAGATGTACATGCACATCAAAGCCCTTGAAGTGATGCAGCAGGCCGGTCAGCTTCCCTGCAACGTCAAATTTATGCTGGAAGGCGAAGAAGAGGTGGGTTCAGAGCACCTGCCCGATTTTGTGGAGAAGAATAAGGAAAAACTTAGTGCCGACGTGATCCTGATCTCCGATACGGATATCATTGACAATGAAAACCCCTCCATCACCGTAGGGCTGAGAGGTATGAGCTATATGCAGGTAGAAGTGACCGGGCCTAATCGTGACCTGCACTCCGGTATGTACGGAGGCACCGTAGCCAATCCTATCAATGTGCTCTGTGAGATGATCGCTTCTCTTAAGGATGAGAAAGGCCGTATTACCATCCCCGGATTTTATGACAAAGTAGCCGAACTGAGCCGCGAAGAAAGGGACGAACTCGCTAAAGTGCCGCACGATGATGAGAAGTACAAAGCAGAACTGGGCGTGGATGAACTGCAGGGAGAGGAAGGTTACTCTACTCCCGAAAGAATAGGCATACGACCTACCCTGGATGTAAATGGTATCTGGGGCGGTTACATCAGCGAGGGAGCCAAGACGGTGCTGCCCTCCAAGGCATACGCCAAAATTTCTATGCGCCTGGTGCCCCACCAGAACCATAAGGAGATAGACGAGCTTTTCATCAAACATTTGGAATCTATTGCGCCTAAATCAGTTAAAGTAAAGGTTTCTTCACACCACGGAGGGCAGCCGGCGGTTATTCCAACTGACTCGGTAGAAATAGAAGCAGCCAAGAAAGCTTTTGCCGAAGCCTGGGGCAAGGAGCCGGTGCTCACTCGCGAAGGAGGCAGTATTCCTATAGTAGAACTATTCCAGCGTAAACTCGGGATTGACTCGGTACTGATGGGCTTTGGCCTGGGCGAAGATGCCATCCACTCCCCTAACGAAAGCTATGGTATCTTCAATTACCTGAAAGGCATAGAAACCATTACCCTCTTCTACCAGCACTACGCTGCCATGAAGTCATAGCATATCATGCTGACTTGCTCCCATGCATCATACAAGTCGCCCTGCTCCAGCAGGGTGACTTATATTCAGTCTGGCCTGTCCGGATTTAATAAGCTCAGACTCGGATACACTATAGTTTGCCTGAACTTGTGTCCTTCAACTTATAATTTTCAACAATCTTGCATCCCTGGGAAACCCTTGAACAAAAACACCTGATACAGGACCGCTGGATCAGCCTGCGGGCCGACAAATGCCGCATGCCTGATGGTACTATCGTAGAGCCCTACTACACCCTGGAATACCCTAACTGGGCCAATGTGGTAGCCGTAACTCCCGAAAAGGAGATCGTAATGGTGCGGCAGTACCGGCATGCGTTGGGTAAAATCACGCTGGAACTACCGGGTGGCGCTGTTGATGCAGGTGAAGACCCGATAGTAGCAGCAGAACGGGAACTGCTGGAAGAAACTGGCCATATTGTGGGCTATATCGAGCCGCTCTGCCAGCTCTCGCCCAACCCGGCTAACCATAATAACTATTCCATCTCATTTCTGGCCACCGGTGTCAAACCCGCCCAAGGTCAGCAGCTGGATGCTACCGAGGAAATTGAAGTGGTAAAAATTCCCCTGGAAGAGATAAAGCAGATGCTCGCCCGGCAGGAGTTCATCCAGGCCATGCATGTGGCCGCTTTCTTTTATGCTTTGCCTAAGATCGAGAAGATGTAGTAATTAGCTGTTCTGATCCTACTGATGCTCCAACAAACTAATTTACACCAAAAAAAGGTCGCCCGTGCCATACGAGCGACCTGAAATTTTATCATCCTTTTGCCCTTTCAGAATAGCTTTACATCGCGCAGGGCAATGATATCCTGCTGGCTGTTGATCATGCGCTTAGTGCGCAGGTAGCGGTTCAGGTTGTAGGGGTCGTAATGCTCAGATTCAGGATCAATGCTGCTGATCTTCACCCGCGCTTCCAGTCCGGGTGAGTGAATAAACTGATCATCACCTACCCACATGCCTACATGGGTAACCCGCTCGCGAGTGCTGTCAGTGGCGGCATAGCCGAAAAAGAGCAGGTCGCCGGGGCGTAGGTTGTCAAAATTCTTTTCATCATCCACCAGTTCGCCGGCATGTACCTGCTGCGAGGCATCGCGGGGCAGGATTTTGCCATTCATAAAATAAACTGTTTTGGTAAAACCGCTGCAGTCTACCCCTTTGGCAGAGGTACCTCCCCAGAGATAAGGGACACCCATCAACTGGTAGGCGGTACTGACCAGCTTACCTTCTGTGGCTTCGGCCTGAGCGACCCATGCTTCGAAGGGGGCTGAATCACTTTTGCGTACATAGGCAGGCCGTCCATCGGGCAGGCGAACGGCATAACTTTGAGAACTTTCGCTCACTAGTTCCATCACATTACCTGCTACCAGGTCAGAGATAATACTATCGCTATTGACCGGGTCAGCATAGGCGAAGCCATACATTTTGGTAAAAATAGCTTTTTCCTTTTCCTGCCAGGCATCATATTCGGCATGATTCATAGGCACAAAACTTCCCTGCATCCAGCTAATGTACTTATCAGGTGTCTGCACCAGGTGCCACTCTCCTTCTTTTTTGAGCACGCGAAGCGGCATACCCATGGTAGCCTGTGTGGCCAACTCACCCGAATGCCGGGGCTGGGAACGGATATTGGCCGCTGAGATATACACTACGCCAAGCGTGTCTTCTCCCAGGGAAGCATCCGGAAGGATATTGATGCTGTCTACCAGTGTATATTCTTTAGAGAGTTGAGCGATCAAAGTGGCTTTGGCTGACGGTTGATCGGTCTCACCCCTAAGAATGAGAGATTTACCTTGAGGAAGGGCTTCAACATTAAAAATAGCAACCCTTTTGTCGGGAGCATACGTTGATTTCACCTGTTCTATAGCAGAAGTTACCTGTTCATCAACTTCCGTTGATTCCGCTGCAGGCTGCAGGTTGCAGGCAGCGGCGGCAAGGGCAAATCCCCAGAAATATAAGCTTTTAGAGATTATCGTCTTCTTTATCATAAGTCACTTTAAATTTGCTCAAATCAGGCTGATGCTCTCTTTCACGACCCATTTCATACTCAAAAATAGCCTTACCTAATTCTGAAAGGAAGGGCAGGCCAACTTGATCGTATTCATAAACACCATCGTTAAAGATCTCGTTCTCATTGGTGTAAATAACGGCCGTCAGCATAAACTCAATGTTTCTCTCAAAATCTACGATGTAGGCGTTGTCGGTCAGGAAGCCGTAAGCCATACCTATCTTATTATAAATTCTGATATTATCGGGAATGCTATCCTTAGAATCCCCAAATAGGAAGAATTTAGAGTAGCTGTCATAGAAAGAAGAATCAGCCGGATAATCGGGGAAGCTGGTCTCCCTGGGCAGCTGCGACATGTACTGGTAGATAAACTTGTAGTCCTCGTCACTCAGATCAAAGCGCTGGCTTTCAGGCACGGCTTCGGGAAAGATCACTGCCTTCAGCATGTCCTGCAGGTTACCTACTGAAATGAAGTTGTTTTGTCCAAAGTCTTTGGGTTCATTCACCAGTGTATCGTTCTGGATAAAGCCTTTACCCATCGGAATGGGCGTTCTGAGCAGCCAGTCTCCCCTGCTGGTAACCAGATCCTGCTGGTAGAGGATTTTGGCATTGTCGTAAAAAGTAACCGGATTGGTATTCCTATTTTGCTCAGCATTATTAAAAATTGCTAGCCGGTGTACGATCTTTACATCCTCAAAGCCCTTCTCATGTAGCTCATTGTTGATGTAGTCCTGCCCCAGAAACTCATAAAGCCGGTTGTAGGCATCATTGTCGCTGACGATGAAGATTTTTTTGATGTAATGTCCTACGGAGGGGCGACCGGTTTCGGAAGTGGTATCGTACTCTACCCTGGTCTGCCCCTCAAAGGCGCTGTCGGTAACCATGACAGAATACTTATCCAGCCCCTCCACGTTAAGTTCATTCAGCTTCTGTAGCGCCAGCAGGGCCACAGGAAACTTTACCGTACTGGCCGGGTAGAAATAGTTATTGGGATTAACGCCATAGGCGTATTCAGTGAAGGTCGGGTTATTGTTCTCGTCCCGATCAATCTGGGTGTAAAGGATCTGTATCTGAAATTTATTGGGATCATCTAACACAGTATCAATAACCGCTGATTCACGACTGCGCAGGATTTCCACAATCAGGTTGTCTTCTTCCCCTATCTGGTTTTCCGCTCCCGCTGTCTGTTCACCCCGGTTGCATCCAAAGTAAAACAGTGCGCAAATCATGAAAAGGTAGTTCGGTCTCAGGTTTCTCATACTCTCGTTTCGTTAAAAAAACAATCGCTCTTTTATATCAAAAGAGCGATTGAGCATCATATTGTAAAATCTGTTCTTAAATATGCAAAGCCCGGTCTTCGGTAGCTGCCAGGCAGGCCTCTTTCATGGCTTCGGTAAAAGTAGGGTGTGCGTGCGACATGCGAGAAATATCCTCGGCAGAGGCACGGTACTCCATGGCTACCACGGCTTCAGCAATCATGTCGGCGGCGCGGGGGCCTATCATATGTACACCCAGGATTTCGTCGGTTTCATCATCGGCCAGTACTTTTACCAGGCCTTCCGTGTCCATACTGGCGCGGGCCCGACCGGATGCTTTAAAAGGAAAGCTGCCGCTCTTGTATTTTTTGCCCTGCTCTTTGAGTTGCTCCTCGGTATAGCCTACGCTGGCTACCTCGGGCCAGGTGTAGATCACGCTGGGGATAAGCAGGTAGTTGACATGAGGCTTCTGTCCGGCCAGGGTTTCAGCTACAAATACACCCTCTTCTTCCGCTTTATGTGCCAGCATAGGTCCTTTATCAATCACATCGCCGATGGCGTAGATGTTGTCAATCTTGGTCTTCAGATGGTCGTCTACCTCAATTTTGCCCTGCTTGTTCACTTCCAGGCCAATATTTTCCAGGCCAAGACCATCAGTATAAGGTTTACGGCCTACTGATACCAGGCAGATGTCTCCTTTTACCTCAACTTCTTCTCCTTTTTTATCTTCTGCTTTTACCACTACCTCCTTGCCGGTATTTTCTACCGAAGTGACCTTATGGCGTAGTTTAAAATCGAACTTGAGCTTCTTGAGGCTCTTCATCAGCTCTTTGGACATGGTAATGTCAACCAGCGGGGCAATGCGCTCAGCATATTCAAGCACAGTAACTTTGGCGCCTAGCCGGGCATAGACAGAGCCCAGCTCCAGGCCGATGTAGCCACCGCCAATAATCATCAGGTGCTTGGGTATCTGCTGCAGTTCCAGGGCCTCGGTGCTGGTGATGATGCGCTTTTTGTCAATTTTGATAAAAGGCAGTGAAGCGGGTTTGGAGCCGGTAGCGATGATGACATTTTTGGTAGTAAACTCCGTTTTCTTATTATCCTGACCGGTAACTACAATGGTATTTTTGTCTTTAAAAGAACCCATGCCGTGATGGACGGTGATCTTATTTTTCTTCATCAGGTAGCTGATCCCATCCACCGTCTGCTTTACCACACCGCGCTTGCGTTCTATCATTTGCGGCAGGTCTACCTTCAGGTTGCTGAGGTTAATGCCATGTACTTTAAAATTAGTTTCAGCATTATGAAAATGCTCAGAGGAGTCGAGCAGTGCCTTGGAAGGGATACATCCTACATTGAGGCAGGTGCCGCCCAGCGTATCGTATTTTTCAACCAGTGCGGTTTTCATGCCCAATTGTGCACAGCGTATGGCTGCTACATAGCCCCCGGGTCCGGAGCCAATGACTGTTACATCAAAATCCATAGGTGATTTTATTATAAATAGGTGCTGTTAAACGATTAAAAAAATGCTGTGTAAAGTTAAGGTACTTCAAAAGATTTACAAGGTAGAATTCAGGAATTTAGGTATTCTCCATGCACTGGCTTGCTACCTTTGGCAAAAGAAAACCTGCCAATGAGTACTGGCAGGTAAATTGAAAACAAGCTTA
Source organism: Cyclobacteriaceae bacterium (assembly GCA_046541235.1). Taxonomy (GTDB): domain Bacteria; phylum Bacteroidota; class Bacteroidia; order Cytophagales; family Cyclobacteriaceae; genus Catalinimonas. The sequence continues at coordinate 19,648 of JBKHDR010000035.1, forward strand.
CTAAATCAGGCATATTGTTTACCTGATTTCTTGGATTTGATCATGTAGCGCATAAAAGGATAAGTAGCCAGTACTACGATAGCAAATACGATTTCAAAATAATAGAACCAGTTGGCATAGCTATCATCCTGTATGATAAAGCGAACCAGGGCATCAATGGTAAAGGTAATCAGCATGACCACCATAGCAGTATTGATTCCTGTAGTGGGTCTGGCATACAACAGGATAATTGTAGCCGGGACAATCAGAAAGCCAAGAGCATCATACCAGATGTTAACAGGCATGGAAATGTCACGGGCAAAAAATCCGTACTGGATTACGGTGCCAATGTGATAAATCATCATTGTAAGAAAACCCAGTGTATATATAAAAATAATGCCTTTGGCATAAAGCGGGAAATTTCTGAATTTATTAAAAGCCATAGCTTGAGTTTAAAAAGTTATACATCTTTTCTATTATCCTAACAAAAAAAAGAGCCAGAAGTTAGGATGAACTTCCGGCTCGGCTTCAAAAGCGTTCAGTTAACGATCAAATTCCAAGTAACAGCCTGCTGGGATCTTCTAACAGTTCCTTCAGGCGATACAGGAAGCTAACCGATTCGCGGCCATCAATAATGCGGTGGTCATATGACAGGGCCACGTACATAATCGGCCTGATCTCTACCTGCCCATTAATAGCTACCGGGCGCTCCACAATGTTGTGCATACCCAGGATAGCCGACTGTGGCTGGTTGATGATAGGCGTAGAGAGCATGGAACCGAAGATACCACCATTGGTGATGGTGAAGGTACCTCCTGTCATCTCCTCAATGCTCAGCTTACCCTCCCGTGCTTTGATCGCCAGCCTTACTACTTCCTTCTCAATCTGGTCAAAGCTCATGTTTTCAGCATTGCGAATCACGGGCACTACCAAGCCTCGTGGGCTGGACACCGCAATAGATACATCGCAGTACTCATTGTACACAATTTCTTCACCGTCAATCATGGCATTCACGGCAGGCCATTCCTTCAGCGCCATGCAGGCGGCCTTGGTAAAGAAAGACATAAAGCCCAGGTTGACTTCGTATTTTTCTTTAAAAGCATCTTTATACTTCTTCCTCAGGTCCATCACCGGCTTCATATCCACTTCGTTGAAAGTGGTCAGCATAGCCGTCTCATTTTTGGCGGCTACCAGGCGACGGCTGATGGTCTTGCGCAGGTTGGTCATTTTCTCACGGCGCTGCCGGCGGTCACCTTCGCCCACTGTCTGGGGGGTAGGCTGCGCCTTGGGCGCTTCTTTGGAGGGCTGGGCGCTTGGGGCAGGAGCCTGGCGGGCAGCAGGTGCCTGCTTCTGTGCTCTTTCTGCATCTTCCTTGGTAATGCGTCCATCACGGCCTGTCCCTTTTACATCTTTAGGGTCAATGCCTTTTTCAGATAATATCTTGGCAGCAGCAGGAGCGGCATGTCCTGTTGCATAGGTTTCTCTGCCGTTACCCCCTATGGGAGCCGTTTCGCGGTCGGATTCTGTGCTGCGGGTGCCCTGTGCTTCAGGCTGTTCCTTGGCGGGTGTCTGCGCCTGGGAGTCCTGTTCGGCAGCTTCTATGGTGCATGCCAGCGTACCAATCTCCAGGGTCTCTCCGGCTTCTGCCTTGATACGAAGTATGCCTGCTGCCTCAGCAGTAAGCTCAAAGGTGGCTTTATCTGATTCTATTTCAGCAATGACCTCATCCATCTCTACATATTCTCCATCCTTTTTTAGCCATTCAGCAATGGTAACCTCCGTGATGGACTCGCCTACCGTAGGTATTTTCATCTCTACCACCTCTCCGTTGGGCGGGGCGGATTTGTCGGCTGGCTGTGCAGGTGCCGCTTCCTTTGCTGAGGAAGAGGCTTCTTCTTTTTGTGGAGCTTTGCTTTCGCCCTGGCCAGAGGCTTCCGTATCAATTTCACAGATGACAGCGCCTACCTCTACGGTATCGCCTTCTGATGCAATGATATGAAGAACACCAGCCTGTTCGGCATTCAGCTCAAAAGTAGCCTTGTCTGATTCAAGCTCGGCGATAACTTCATCCATTTCTACGAAATCACCTTCTTTTTTGGTCCATGACGCGATGGTAACCTCTGTGATGGATTCGCCGACCGTGGGCACTTTGATCTCTAAGCTCATATAATGTTTGTTTAAGATTGTATCGGGTTAAAAAAGAATGAAGATTTATGAGAAAGCTTTGTTGATGATTTCTTCCTGCTCTTTGCCATGCATTTTTCCGTAGCCGGTAGCGGGTGAGGCAGCAGGCTTACGGGAAATAATATCCAGGTTCACCTGGCGGTAAGTACGCAGCATATAGGCCCAGTAACCCATGTTTTCAGGCTCTTCCTGTACCCAGTATACCTTGGCATCCTTGTACTTCTTGAGCTCTTTGGTCACCTGCTTTTCCGGGAAAGGATGCAGCTGCTCTATTCTGATGATGGCTACATCTTTACGCTTCTCCTGTTCTCTTCTCTCTTCCAGTTCATAATAAATTTTACCCGAGCAGAGCAGCACTTTCTTCACATTCTTGGCCGGGGTAGCATAGGTGTCGGTGATGATCTCCCTGAAGCTGCCCGAGGTGAATTCTTCAATCGGAGACACAACTTTAGGGTGTCTAAGCAGCGACTTGGGCGACATCACGATCAGGGGCTTGCGGAAAGGCCAGGCCACCTGACGGCGCAGCGCATGGAAGAAGTTGGAAGGCTCAGTGATATTGGCTACTACTATATTGTAGTCAGCGCTAAGCTGCAAAAAGCGTTCAGGACGGGCATTGGAATGCTCAGGACCCTGGCCTTCGTAGCCATGAGGGAGCAGCATCACCAGGCCAGTCATGCGGCGCCACTTGGTTTCAGAAGTGGTGATGAACTGGTCAATCATTACCTGGGCGCCATTGGCAAAGTCACCAAACTGTGCTTCCCAGATCACTAACGCGCTGGGGTTGGCCATGGCATAGCCAAATTCAAAGCCCAGGGCGCCGTATTCGGAAAGCAGTGAGTTATAAATCCTGAACTGCTGCTGTCCTTCTTCTATATGATTGAGGTTATTGTAAGGCTGGTTGCTGTCAGCATCGTGGATGACAGCATGGCGGTGCGAGAAGGTACCTCTCTCTGTATCCTGACCTGCAATACGTACGATCTTGTTTTCCAGCAATATGGAGCCGTAAGCCAGCAGCTCGGCAGCTGCCCAGTTGAGCTGTTTCTGCTTGAAAAACATTTCCTTCCTCAGCTTAAACTGCTTTTCTATCTGCTTTATAGGCTTAAAGCCTTTGGGCAGGGTAGTAAGTGCCTTGGCGACCTTGTCAATTACTTCCTGTGAAATAGCAGTCTCAGGCGACTGATCAAAATCCTCGGGCTTAGACTTGCGCATATCGCGCCATTCCAACTCAAGCGTCTGGTACTCATAAGGTAGCGGGTTTTGCTTCACCATGTTGAGGCGGTCCTGTAGCAGGTTGCGAAACTCTTTGTCCATATTTTCGGCCAGCTGGGCATCCACATCTCCCCGCTCAATGAGGCGTTTGTTGTACACTTCACGTGGATTAGGGTGCTTGGAAATGATGTTATAGAGAGAAGGTTGCGTAAATTTAGGCTCATCACTCTCATTGTGGCCGTGTCGGCGGTAGCAGACCATGTCCACAAAGATATCTTTATGAAATTCCTGGCGAAACTCCACGGCGAGCTTCACGCAGAAGAGAACAGCTTCAGGATCATCACCATTGACGTGCAGGACAGGCGAGTCAATCACTTTGGCCACATCTGTAGAGTAGATGCTGGAGCGCGCATCGTCAAAATCAGTAGTAAAACCTACCTGGTTGTTGATCACAAAATGAATGGTACCGCCGGTGTGGTAGCCCTCCAGCTGCGACATCTGTGCTACTTCGTATACAACTCCCTGTCCGGCCAGGGCGGCATCCCCGTGCAGCAGAATGGGCAGTATCTTATCATAATTATTGCTGTACTGATGGTCAGCCTTAGCCCGTACAAAGCCCTCCACTACAGGATCAACCGCTTCAAGGTGTGAAGGGTTAGGTGCCAGTTTTACGTTCACCTTCTGGCCCGAGGTGGCATTGATTTCGCTGGAGTAACCCAGGTGGTACTTCACATCACCGTCGCCATGAGCCAGCTCGGGCTCGGCGGTACCTTCAAATTCGTTGAAGATCTGCTCATAAGTCTTGCCCATGATGTTGGCCAGTACATTGAGGCGGCCTCGGTGAGCCATACCGATCATCACCTCTTCCACCCCGTTTTGGGCAGCATGGTTGATGATGCCGTCCAGGGCAGCAATGGTAGTCTCTCCACCTTCAAGTGAGAAGCGCTTTTGCCCCAGGTACTTGGTATGCAGGAAGTTCTCAAATACAACAGCCTCGTTAAGCTTGCTGAGGATACGCTTCTTTTCGTCCTGGGTAGGGTTGTACTGAAGCAGGCTTTCTTCTGCCCTGTGCTTCATCCACTCTACCATGTCCCTGTCGCGGATGTAGGTATATTCAAAGCCGATGTTGCCTACATATACATTGCGGAGCTTTTCGATGATTTTGCGCAGCGATGCCCGGCCGATGCCAACCTCTTTACCGGCTTCAAACTCTCTGTCAAGATCCTCTTCCACCAAGCCATAATGCTCTATGCCCAGCTGCGCCTGGCGGTCACGTCTTTTTCGTACCGGGTTGGTAGTAGACTCCAGGTGGCCACGGCGGCGGTAGTTGCGAATCAGCTTAAGCACTTTGGCCTCGCGTGCATCCACACCGCTTTCTACGGCTGCCTGCAACACAGCTTCATCATCGTGACCGTTGCCGTTGAAGCGCTCCTGAGAAAAATCGTATCCCTGAAAAAACTTCTGCCAGCTTTCGTCTACTGAGGAAGGGTCCTGCTGGTAAGATTTATACATCTGGTCTATGTAACCAATGTCGGCATTTGAGATATAAGAGTACTGATCCATGTGCAAAAAGAATTTCTTAAAGGTGATAAGGCAAATATATGCATCATACAACTTATAGTAAAACTGCATATTCGGTTAAACAAATATAATTGATAATCAGTTGGTTACTTTTTAGTGTGCCTCATGTAGGATACGGCTGAAAAATAAAGGGAAACGTTGAAAAGTGATAACCTACTGCGTAGGAAGGATATGAAGCTGTAGTTTATCTAAAAAGCATTATGAGTGGAAAAAGTACAATGAAAATTTATCATATTTATATCAAATTAAATAAGAGAAAAATTTTCTAATAGATAGTTGTATGTTTTCCTGATTAGAATTAATTTAAAAATCGCAAAAAGATATTTTAAGAAAAACCTGAGAGAAAGAGCTTTACCAATCAGTCAAGTCGAGTGTAAGTAAATAATCAAAACAACTCAATTAAAAGTATAATTAACCTAACAATTGTGTCGTTAGGATGTAATAAGTTTGCACGAGTAAAAGCTATTATTTTTGAGTTTTATAAACAGGTAAAAAAAAATTAGTCTTGAGAAGAAAATTAAACCTGGCCAAACTTCTGGCTTTACTACTGCCCGTAGTGGCAGTAGCGGCTATGTACAAACTTTTTAATGATTATCCTGCTCCAGCATCTGTAAGTACCATCCCACAATCGGCGGATGCAAGCATATATGAAGAGACGCCCCCGCCCCCTCCACCCGAACCTAAAATCTTGTACGGCTTGAATGTGGATACGCTCCAGATCATAGAGGCCAAAATAGAGCCCAATCAATTTCTTTCTCAGATCCTTTCCAATTACAATGTCCCATTGGGGCTGATCGATCAACTGGCCAAAGCCTCACGTCAGGTATTTGATGTCCGTAAGATCAGGGCTAACCGCAACTATACCCTTCTTTGCAGCAATGATTCTCTCAGTACAGCCCGCTACTTTATTTATGAACCCAGTCAGGTAGATTATGTGGTTTTTGAACTGGATGACTCACTCAGAATTTACACTGGGCAGCATGAGGTGGATACGGTAGAGAAAACCTTCGCCGGGGTAATCGATTATTCCATCTACCAGACACTGGCTGATGCCGATGCTCCTACTGAGTTGGTTAATGAACTCTCCGAAGTATATGCCTGGCAGATTGACCTTTTTAAGGTTCAGAAGAATGATAAATTCAGGATGATTTATGAGGAGATACAGGTCAGAGGTGAGCGTGTAGGTGTAGGCAAAATCCTGGCAGCTCAGTTTGAGCGTGGAGAAGAAGATTTCTACGCTTTTTATTACGACCAGGGAGGAAAAGAAGATTACTTTGACGAGAAAGGTAACAGTCTCAGAAAGGCCTTCCTCAAAGCACCTCTCAAGTACAGCCGCATTAGCTCCCGCTTTTCCAAGAGCCGCTTCCATCCGGTACTCAAGGTCCGCAGACCGCACCACGGTACTGATTATGCAGCTCCCCGTGGTACGCCTATCCGTGCAGTGGCCGATGGTCTGATCCTACAGGCCAACTACGCCGGAGGAGCAGGAAATTATGTCAAAATAAAGCATAACAATACCTACACTACCGGATATATGCACATGTCCAAATTTGGCCAAGGCATCAGGTCGGGCAAATACGTAAGGCAGGGTGATGTAATCGGTTATGTAGGTAGCACAGGTATCTCCACCGGCCCCCATCTTTGCTACAGAGTATGGAAAAACGGTCAGCCTGTGGATGGCTTGTCTATTGATATGCCTCCTTCCGAGCCTATCACTGATGAGCATCGTAAGACGTATGAAGATTATATGCAGCAGATGCAACTCAGGCTGCATGATATGCCTTATCCAGAGAACCAGTTCATACTGGCCAGTGCCAGAACCAGCCTTAAGGTAGTCAACGTGAACGAGCGCTTATTGTAGGCCTGTTCTTTTTTACTACTATGATATGAGGGAGCGTCAGTGGCGCTCCTTTTCTTTTTGTTTTTCCTTACTTTTTTGCTCCATCCCTTCAAGTTTCTCCTCAGCTTCCTGTGTTTTGCCGGATTTGTCTTTGGATTTGAGCCATTCCTTCATCTTATGGAAGACAGGGATATAAGGTGCCAGTAAAAAAGCTCCTGCAAAAATACCCAGAATGCCCAGGACAGGAATAAGTGGTATAAAAGAAAAGACGATGCCCAAAATGAGGCAGATGAACCCAAGTACTGGCCTTATGTAAGCATACTTTTTCATACAATCATAAAAGAGCAGGTGGCAGAATGTTTTCATTTCGGGAAGCACACCCGGGAAAACTTTTGATACAGCATAAAAAAAACCCCGATAAACGGGGTTTATGACATGTAGTGTAAATAATCCTCAGTTAGTTAAGAAACTCAAAGATACCTGCTACTCCCTGTCCGCCACCTACACAGGCGGTTACCATACCGTATTTTTCTTTGCGGCGGCGCATTTCGTTGATAAGTTGTATGGTGAGCTTAGCACCGGTACAACCGAGCGGATGACCCAGGGCAATAGCTCCACCGTTCACGTTGAGCCGGGCAGGATCAATATCCATTTCACGTATAACAGCAATAGATTGTGCGGCAAAGGCCTCATTCAGCTCTATCTGCTCAATGTCGTTCAGCTTCAGGCCGGCTCTTTCTAAAGCTTTTGGAATAGCACGTACAGGACCGATACCCATGATACGGGGATCTACCCCGGCTACTGCATAGCTGAGCATGCGGGCCTGAGGTGTGAGGTTGAGTCGCTTCAGCATCTTCTCGGACATCACCATTACAAAAGCCGCTCCGTCTGAGGTTTGAGAAGAGTTACCAGCAGTGACGCTACCACCCATACGGAATGCGGGCCTGAGCTGAGCCAGGGCTTCCATATTAGTGTCAGCGCGCGGACCTTCGTCGGTATCTACTACAAATTCGCGCTGCTTGCGGCGACCTTCCTCATCCACATAAGTTTCGGAAACGGTAATTGGCACAATCTCATCTTTAAATTTACCTTCCTGAATGGCTTTCATGGCCTTCTGATGAGAGTGGAAGGAAAATTCATCCATATCCTCACGGGTGATATTGTAATCTTTGGAAACCTCTTCTGCGGTAAGACCCATACTGGTATAATACTCAGGGTTTTCTTTAGCGATCTTAAAGTTAAGCGCCGTCTTGTGTCCCATCATAGGCACCAGTGACATAGACTCGGTGCCACCTGCAATAATACAGTCGGCCATACCCGCATGCACGCGGGCAGAGGCAATATTAATAGCTTCTACACCAGAGCCACAATAACGGTTAATGATCATACCCGGTACGTCGCGACCCAGCGCCATGAGCGAAATCAGGCGGCCCATCTGCATCCCCTGCTCTGCTTCGGGTACAGCATTACCTACTATAATATCGTCAATCATTTCAGGCTCAAGCCCTGGCACAGTGCCGGTAAGGTGCTTGATTACTTCTACTGCAAGATCATCGGGGCGGGTAAAGCGGAAGCCGCCTTTCTTAGCTTTGCCTACCGCTGTACGGTAGCCTCCTACAATGTATGCATTCATATCTAATCGGGTTTTGTCGTGTTTTCTTCTATATGACGCAATATAAACAAAAAATATTCGTCATGCATACTAATTTTTTATCAAAAAGGCAGGTTAGTTCCTCCCCGCCTCTTCTTACTTACTGATACAAATAATTGCTGATGCTAATAATATCGGCAAATACACCTGCTGCCGTTACCTCAGCCCCGGCTCCGGGACCTTTGACAACCAGCGGACGCTCCCGATAACGGGCTGTGGTAAAGGAAATTACATTATCACTGCCAGACAACGAATAAAAAGGATGATCCTCATCCACTTCCTGTAATTTGACAGAAGCCCTCCCGTCCGACAGGCGGGCGATAAACCGCAGACGTTTTCCGCTGCGGTATGCGCTCTGGCGGCGTTCTTCCATCTTAGCATCAGACTGTTCAAGCAGCTGGTAAAATTCTTCTACCGAAGGAGCCTGCTGACATGCTTCAGGCAAAATGTTTTCTACATGTACATCTTCCGGCTCCAGGGCCAGGCCTATTTCCCGGGCAAGTATGAGTATTTTGCGCGCTACGTCCATGCCATTCAGATCCTCGCGCGGGTCGGGCTCGGTATAGCCTCTTTGCTGGGCTTCTTTCACCACCTCGCTGAAGCGGCGGCCTTCGCTAAAGTTATTGAATATAAAAGAAAGTGTTCCGGAGAGCACCCCTTCTACGCTGGTAACTTTGTCCCCGCTGTCTTTCAAATCCTGAAGAACACGGATAACGGGCAGGCCGGCACCCACATTGGTTTCGTACAAAAACTTGACGCCTGCCTGCAGAGCTGATTGTTTAAGCTGGAGATAGTGGCTGTAGGAACCCGAATTAGCCAGTTTGTTGGGCGTTACGATAGAAATTGCTGACTGCAGGATTTCCTGGTAATAAAGAATAATACTCTTGCTGGAGGTGCAGTCAACAAATACGCTATTGGGAAGGTTCAGCTCTTTCATGCGCCTGACAAAGAGAGACATATCACAAGGCTCTGACTCCTGCGCCATGACCTCTTTCCAGCGATTTATGTCAACACTTTCTTCTCTGATCAGCATACTGCGACTATTGATCAGCCCGATGAAATTGATACGCAGCCTGCGGTTTTCGTACAGCTTGTCTGCCTGTTGCGCGATCTGCTCCAGCAGAGTACTTCCTATCAGGCCCAGGCCTGCCATAAACACATTCAACGTTTTGGTTTCGGATAGAAAAAAGGCTTCATGCACGGTATTGAGGGCTTTAAACAGGTTGCGCTGCGATATCACTACGGTCAGGTTGACTTCGGATGACCCCTGTGCGATAGCGCGTACATTGATGCCATTGCGGCCCAGGGCACTGAAAAGCTTGCCTGAAATGCCCGGCGTCTTGCGCATATTCTCTCCAATGATAGCAATGATAGAGAGTTGCTGTTCTACCATAGCTTTTTCAAGTTTGCCCGAAGCTATCTCATTGGCAAATTCCGCATCCATCGCCTTGCGGGCCGCTTCAGCATCGCCCGGACTCACGGCAAAGGTGATAGAATGCTCAGAAGAGGCCTGGGTAATGATGATCACGTTGATATTACGAGCTGAAAGGGCCCCGAAAAGACGTGAGGAGATACCCGGTATGCCAATCATCCCGCTGCCCTGCAAGCTCAGGAGCCCCACCTCTTTGATGGAAGAAATACCTTTGACAGGCAGCATCTGCTCGGCTGAGCTTCCTTCATGGGTAAGGGCGTAGGGGTTCCGGCTGATCAGCGTGCCCGGGTAAGCCGGGTTGAAAGTATTTCTTATACGTAATGGAATATTCTTGCTCAGCACTGGCTGAATGGTCGGAGGGTAAATGACTTTGGCACCAAAATGTGACATCTCCATGGCCTCCAGGTAAGAGATGGCCTGCAAAGAAAAAGCGTTCCTGACCTGCCGGGGGTCAGCTGTCATTACTCCGTCCACATCGGTCCATATTTCCACTTCTTCGGCATCCAGAGCTGCTCCAAAAATGGAAGCGCTATAGTCGGAGCCGCCTCTACCCAGGGTAGTAGTCTCCTTTTCATGCGTAGCAGCAATGAAGCCGGTGATGATCTGTAAGGCCTTGTTCTGGTCAAAATAAGTGCGTATGTTTTGATTGGTAGTCTCAAAATCAACTTTAGCCGCATTAAAATCAGCATTGGTGCGAATCACCTCCCGCGCATCCAGAAACTGAGCATCTATCCCCAGCTCTTTCATGTACTGACTGATCAGGTAGGCGGAGAGGCGCTCTCCAAAACTCTGCACCAGGTCAAGGGTACGGGGTGAGCGCTCTCTCAGCAGAAAAGAGCCATGCAGCAGATCATCCAGTTCATTGATTAATGTTTTCAGGTAAGCAAACACACGGCTTTGTGCATGTACGCTGATCAGTTCGCGGGCTGTATCAAAATGATGCTTTTCCAGCTCTTTCAGCCAGTCAAGATAATTTTCGTCACCGGCTGCAGCTGCCTGGCTGATGGCAATCAATTTATCGGTGATGCCGCTCATGGCTGATACTACCACTGTACAACGTACCTGCTTCCTGTGATAATCAGCCACTATAGCAGACATAGCTTTAATATTGCTGGCTGAGCCTACTGAAGTGCCTCCAAATTTGAGTACTTTCATAAATTGAAAAGGGATTTTCAGGTATGGTTTAAGCTTGCAAGTTAAAAAATACCTGGGGATGAAAGAGAGAGAAGGGCAATAATATCGCAATTTCAGCCTATCAGGAGGGCAGAGTGAAAAGAACACGGCAGGAAGGAACTTTTTAAAGCGCTTAAAGTTTGAAAATCAAAAACTAAGCAAGTATATTTGCAACCTTTAAAAATTGACAGTTATGAAAAGAACTTTCCAACCTTCGCAGAGGAAGAGAAGAAATAAGCATGGTTTCCGTTCGAGAATGGCTACTGCTAATGGCAGAGCCGTACTGGCAAAAAGAAGAGCCAAAGGCAGAAAAAAGCTGAGCGTTTCTGACGAGAGGAAGCATAAGCGCTGATACTGATTGCTAAGGTTGGCGATCCACGTTTTTTTTGTCAACCTTACTATCACTTTTTTTAGTTTTTCTTCCCCTTTTTTCCTAATCTTAAATTGCTGATCCATTGCGACATACGCTGTCCAAGCATGAAAGGCTGCACAGTAAAAAGCTTATAGGTCAACTCTTCAAAGAAGGAAAATCCATCAGTCTCTATCCTATCAGGCTGGTTTATCTCCCCCAACAGGCAGTATCTTCACATCAGGTACTCTTTTCCGTATCTCGTCGTCATTACAAAAAAGCCGTAGATCGTAACCGCCTTAAGCGGCAGATGCGTGAGGCTTACCGTCAACATAAAGAACTAATTACTTACACTTCGGGCGAACGAGTTCACTTTTTGCTTGGCTATATTTATATTGGTAAAGAAAAATACCCATATCAGCACATTGAAACTAAAATAGTTGAATCGCTGTATCGTTTAAAGAATAGTCAAACCTAAAGTAAATTCCTTTGATTATGAGTGGTAAAAGAGTTGGGAAAATCTCCCTTGCGATAATGATCGTCGCTTTGCTGGGCACCGTTGCCTTCAGAGGACCCGGAGACAACTACTTCGCGATCGCTAAAAATCTGGACATATTTGCTACCCTTTTCAAGGAAGTAAATACTTATTATGTAGATGAAGTCAATCCCAATACCCTGATCAAAACAGGTATTGATGCCATGTTGAGGTCTCTGGATCCCTACACTAACTACATTCCTGAAGATGATATTGAAGATTATCGTACCATGACCACCGGCCAGTACGGGGGCATAGGCGCTGTCATCGGCAAGCGAAATGGCAAAAGCATGGTGCTGATGCCATATAAAGGTTTCCCTGCTGAAAAGGGCGGCCTGAAAATAGGAGACGAAATCCTGACCGTAGATGGCGTGGATGTGGCCGATAAGTCTGTTGAAGATATAAGTAAATTGTTGAAGGGCCAGGCCAATACGGATCTCATCGTTAAAGTAAAACGCTATGGAACCGATGAGCCTATTGACATTAACATCAAAAGGGAGCGCATCACAGTTGAAAATGTGCCTTACTATGGTATGGTTACCGAAGATATAGGCTATATCAAACTGAGCAATTTTACTACCGGTGCCGGCCGTGAGGTAGAAAATGCGGTAAAAAAACTCAAGTCTGAAGGAGCTAAAAAACTGGTGTTTGATGTCAGAGATAATCCTGGAGGCCTGCTAAGTGAGTCAGTCAATGTCTCTAACGTGTTCGTCCCCAAAGGCTCAGAAGTGGTAAGCACTAAAGGTAAAGTGAAAGACTGGAACAAAACCTATAGTGCCATCAACAGCCCTACTGATACTGAAATTCCCCTGGTAGTACTGACCAGCAGCCGCAGTGCTTCTGCAGCAGAGATCGTTTCCGGTGTTATGCAGGATTATGACCGCGCCGTACTGGTAGGTGAGAGAACATTCGGCAAAGGCCTGGTGCAGGCTACCCGCCCTCTTACTTATAATTCACAACTGAAAGTAACTACTGCTAAGTATCATACACCTAGCGGACGTTGTATACAGGCCGTTGATTATAGCCATCGTAATGAAGATGGCAGTGTGGGCAAAATAGCTGATTCTTTAAAAACAGCATTTAAAACCAAGAATGGCCGCATTGTATACGATGGTGGTGGCATCAAGCCTGATATAGAGGTGAAGCAGAGCCGCCTTCATCCTATTTCTATCAGCCTTTATACCAAAAGCCTGATTTTTGATTACGCCACCGAGTACTACTATTCACATCCTGAACTTGATGCTGCTAATGAATTTGAGCTCAAGGATGAAGAATACGCCACATTCACTACCTGGCTGAAAAATAAAGATTATGATTATGTGACAGAGGTTGAACAAACCATTGATAACCTGATAGAAACTGCTAAGGATGAAAAATACTATCTTGATATAGAGGAGCAGATTGTTTCTCTGAGAAAGAAGGTACAGCATAATAAAGAGCAGGATCTGCAGAAATTCAAAGATGAGATAAAAGAATTGCTGGAAGAAGAAATTGCCACCCGCTATTTCCTGAGCGAAGGTAAAATAGAGGCTTCCTTTGATGAGGATCAAGTATTACAGGCTGCTATTGAAGTGCTTAATGACAAGGATAAATATGAGGCCATTCTGAAAGGCGATCAATAGTGAGTTTAGAATTTCTTACAGATTATATCTGGCTTTTTGTGGCCGGCCTGGGAGGTGGATTCCTGGCCGGCCTTCTTGGTATAGGAGGAGGAATCATCTATATTCTGATATTGCCGCTTGCACTCAGAAATGCCGGTGTGCCCGAACTGGAAGTAGCGCAGTATATTGTAGCTAATTCTATTTTTGGAACTACTGCAGCCTCCCTGTTTGGAAGCATCACTCTTATAAAGCACAAAGACTTTTACTTGAAGGAGGTTCTGCTCGTAGGTATCAGCGGGATTATTACCTCCTATGCCCTGCTCTATTTCTTTGTCAATACACCTCTTTTTTCTGAAAAAATTTTTAATGCAGCGGTGATCTTATTTCTGTTGCTTATACTACTCACTTCTTTTGGGAAATTACAGCAGAAGCTGCTGTTCAGCAAGCCGGTAAGCAACGAACAAAGATGGTATATCAGTACAGGCTGCCTGTCAGGAGCCATGTCTGCTTTATCAGGCCTGGGCGGAGGTACAGTAGTAGTACCGCTGCTTAAAAGTGGCCTGCACATGGATATCAAACGGGCCAGGTCTATTTCACTGGGCGTGATTTTTATAGTTTCAGGCTTCATCACCCTTTTCAACCTGCTGGAGGAGCCCAATTTTGCTTACCAGGGAGGTAATCTGGGTTACATTGTGTTTCCGGTAGTCCTTCCTATGAGCCTGGGCGTACTACTAAGTTCGTCATTCGGAGTAAAAGTATCCCGCAAAATATCCTCACAGATTATCAGTTATATATTTGCAGCCTTTCTCCTGCTGGTAATTATCAGAAAAACCTTAATTTTATTTAATGCGATCTGAAGCCATACCTTTTCTGCCTGTTTCTGCTACCTTTCTCATCCTGTTTTTTGGTTTAAGCGGGCTGAAAGCTCAGTTCATTTTTGAGTACGAAAATAATATTCCCCTCAGTCAGGATGGTCAATCGCTATCTCTTGCCTGGGCGGGCGGGCTAAACTCGGGACAGTATTACAATATAGATATTGACCGCGATGGACAGCAGGATCTCCTGGTTTTTGATCGTAGTTCTCAGCAATACAACCCTTTTATACTTGAAGAAGATGGCTATCGGTTTGCACCTGAATACATCCCCTTTTTTCCTGCAACGGTAGATGACTTTCTTGTCCTGGCCGATTACGATGGTGACGGTAAGCAGGATTTTTTTACCTCATCAGGGCGCAGAGGTATCACGGTTTATAGAAATGTGGGAGACGAACACCTGCAATGGGAATTAGTAGCTGACCCGCTGAGAGCCACCGGCTTTAGTGGCTTTGAGATTGCCATACAGGTAAATGCCACTGATGTACCGGCTATCAGCGATATAGATGGAGACGGTGATCTTGATGTAGTTACTTACAATGTCAACGGAAGAGGCGTACTGGAATATTACCAGAACATGAGTATGGAAACTACAGGAAATGCCTCCAGTCTAATATTTGAAGCTCGTGAACCTGAATGGGGAGGAGTGCGAGAATGTGACTGTAATATATTTGCCTTTGATGGTCAGAGTTGTTCCGAACTCACTGGTAGAACTGAAATGAAGCATGCCC
Organism: Cyclobacteriaceae bacterium; assembly: GCA_046541235.1. Classification (GTDB taxonomy): domain Bacteria; phylum Bacteroidota; class Bacteroidia; order Cytophagales; family Cyclobacteriaceae; genus Catalinimonas. The sequence continues at coordinate 34,785 of JBKHDR010000035.1, forward strand.
GTCAGGAGCATGTGGGTGCCAAGACCCTGCTGGCACTTGACGTGGATAATGACGGCGACAAAGATATCCTGACCAGCGATGAAGGTTGCGGCGAACTGTACTTTCTGGAAAATACCGGCAATGCAGATGATGCCCGCTTTAAAAGTTTTGATGCCGCTTACCTTTCTGCCCCAGAAGGCACTACTCCCATCAACTTTCCGGCTGCTTACTGGGTGGACGTCACCGGAGATGGCGTCAAAGACCTGGTTGTTGCTTCCAACGCTCCCGAAAATGCAATCAGTAATACGAATACAAAAGCCTCAAGTTGGTTGTTTGAAAATACGGGCAGCAATGAATTACCCAACTTCTCTTTTCGGAAAGCTGATTTTCTCCAGGATGAAATGCTGGACGTGGGTGAAAATGCCGCTCCTGTACTGGCTGATATCGATGCGGATGGTGATGATGATTTACTGATAGCCAGCAGAGGTAAATACGAAAATGATAACTATACTGCCGGAGTGGTACACTACGAAAATACCGGTACAAATCAGGAACCTGCGTACGAATTTCGCGATAACAATTACTTAAGCTTGAGTGAATGGAAACTACAGCAGCTTAAAGTCTACTTTACCGACCTGAACGGAGATGGCCTGCCTGATATGTTGGTCAGTGGATCAGAAAACCCTTTTGTTTTCAGAGCCAAACTGTACTTCCTCGAAAACCAGGCAAGCTCAGGAGAACCCTGGCGGTTTCTTCCTGAACAGCGTCAGCTTATTGATATCAATTTGAATTATGCCGATCATCTGGCCTTTTCAGATGCGGATGGAGATGGAGATATAGACCTGCTGCTGGCACGACAAAGTGGGGATCTCGAGTACTATGAGAACCATGGAACAACTGGGATTCCTGACTGGCAACTGGCAAACGAAAATGCCGGGGGTATTACAGCCAATGTGCTCAGAAGAGGGCTTTCCATCCTGCTTCATGATATAGATAATGATCAGAAGCCTGATCTCATCAGCACAGATGATTCTGGTGTGCTGACCATCAGGTCCGATTTCCTTTCTAAAATCAACCAGGAGGCTACTCCTGATACTGTGAAATCATTCCACTCAGGACGAGAGCGAAACATCTACCTGGGAAACGGAGCCTATTTTGCCGCTACCAGGCCAGGCGGATCAGGCAGCACCCTGCTTATGGCAGGGAACCCACAGGGGGGCATTCAACTGCTTACTTACGATCCGGAAAAAGAGGTAGAAAGACCCGAACTGCTGGTTTATCCGAATCCGGCCGGTGTTACTTCAGATATTGTTAATGTACTTGCCTCAGCCGATATCAGGCTCCTGCAACTCATCAGCATTACGGGAGCCATCGTTTCGGAACATGAACCCCGGCGCATGAGTCCTAGTCTTGAGCTTGATACAGCATCTCTGGCTAGCGGTGTGTATCTTCTCAGGGTAACCGATGCGAGCGGCAGCGTAAGTGCGGCAAAACTTCTGGTCAGATGAGAGTGTTGCTGTCAATTTGCTTGGCATCTTCCGCTATGGATGTCCCTTTCCAGGCAACTTCAGAGGCATTACTGAGAAAAGCTTATCAGGATGTGGTATTTTTTAACTTAGACAACCATTCAGGAACTGAGATGCTTGAGCATGCTATTGAACTGCTTAACCGGGCAGAGGTGGCTCTGGTAGTGGCCGAGGCGCAGGAGGCAGAGGCAGATCCTTCTAGGATGTTAAAGCTTATGAACTATCTGTTAAGGGATAGATCAGCTAAGTATCACTTTGCCCTGCTGGGAGAGCATCCCCTGCTAAGAAAGATGGCACAGCCACTTAGAGAAAATTTTTATCTTCTTCATTCTGAAGAAGAGCTGTTGCCGCTGTCACAAAATATTTTTTCTTAAATCAAATGCGTCTGCATCAAGGTGTGCGGGGAATTTTTGCCTGAATTCCTGCAGCGCCTGAAGGGAAAGAGATACTGTACTGATTTTTTCATCTTCGCGAAGATCTTCCATTGCTTCACCTTTGAAGTTAAGCACTATGCTACGGCCTTTATAGGAAATACCCATACCATCCTCTCCTATACGGTTGATTCCAATACAGTAAGCCAGATTTTCTATGGCCCTGGCCTGTAATAAAATATCCCAGACCCGGCTGCGGGAGGCTGGCCAGTTGGCTACGTACAATAACAAATCATAGGCTAGCTCACCCTTTTCATTTGTAGTATTCCTGCTCCAGACCGGGAACCGCAGGTCGTAGCAGATAAGAGGACAGATTTTCCATCCTTTCCATTCTACGATCAGTCGCTCCGTACCGGAAGTATAGGTAGCATGTTCTTCAGACATACGAAAAAGGTGCTTCTTATCATAAAAAGCGTAAATGCCATCCGGCTGCATCCAAAGCAGACGATTGTAAAGAGCCCTTCCTTCTTTAGCGATAAAGCTGCCGCAGACGGCTGCTCCAGTCTGCATAGCCTGCTGCTTCATCCAGCGGAAGGTTTTGCTGTTCATAGGTTCAGCCAGGGTAGAAGCTGCATTGGTAAAGCCAGTGGTAAACATTTCGGGAAGCAGAATCAGGTCGGTAGGCTGACCAATCTGCCAGATCTTTTCCTCCAGCATAGCCAGGTTGGCATCAATTTCATGCCAGTGCATATCCGTCTGGATGAGGCTGATTTTCAATAGGTTATTCTTCACTTCACTCATAAACTTCTGATAATTTTAGCAGCCTCCGCCAAAGTTTGATCATGCTTGGCAAAACAAAAACGCAGGTAGTGATGATCTGTTTTGTCCTGGTAAAAAACACTGATCGGTATACTGGCCAGCTTCTTATCTATGGTCAGCCTCTCAGCCAACTCACGGTCGGGCATCTCCGAATAAGCAGCGTATGAGAAGAGCTGGAAATAAGTGCCCTGTGCTTTTAGGGGTTGAAGAGAAGAACCTTGGGTCAGGGAAAGGAACAGATCTCTTTTTGCCTGGTAAAATTCTGTAAGAGGCTGGTAGTCTGTTTCTTCCTGCATATATTCTGCCAGGGCAAACTGAGTGGGTGTGTGTACACTAAACTGTAGGTACTGATGCACCTTGCGTATCTCAGCTGTAATAGCAGGCGGCGCCACCAGATAACCGACCTTCCAGCCGGTGGCGTGAAATGTTTTTCCGAAGGAAAAAACCGCTACACTTTTTTCTGCCAGTTCCGCGTGAGTCAGCACACTATGGTGCTTCATACCATCATACACCATGTGTTCATAAACCTCATCACTGAGCAGCAGTATGTCTTTGTCCCTGGTAATTATAGCCAATTGCTCCAGATCCTCAGCATTCAGGATGCTGCCGGTAGGGTTATGAGGTGAATTGATCATAATCATACGTGTCCGTAGGCTGATACGCTCACGAACCTTATCCCAGTCAACAGAAAAATCATCAGGATTGAGAGGGACTGTAATCGGCAAGCCTCCGTTCAACTGGATGGCGGGAATGTAACAGTCATAAGCAGGCTCCAATACGATCACTTCATCACCGGGGTGCAAAAGGGCAGCCATAGTGGCAAAAATAGCTTCCGTAGCACCAGCGGTTACGGTCACTTCGGTAGCAGGATCAACGTTTCTATGATAAAGACGCGAAATTTTGGCGCTGATCTGTTCCCGCAGAGGCAGCAGTCCCTGCATAGGCGCATACTGATTGTGCCCTTGCTGCATATGATAAGTTACTTTATCAGCAAGAGCAGCGGGCACAGGAAAGTCAGGAAAACCCTGGGAAAGGTTGATGGCGCCATGCTGAGCTGCCAGTGCGGACATCACCGTAAAAATGGTGGTGCCGGTAGCAGGAAGTTTGGATCTTAGGATGGCTGCAGACTGCGACACGGATTTACTTTTTAGCAAGCTTGGTAGGAAGCTTTATTTTGTAACTGGCATCAATTTTTTTGCCCTGCTTGATGTTATTAAGCTTGCCTTTGATAAGTTGCTTCTTAAGCCCTTTGACATAATCTGTAAAAAGTACGCCCTCAATATGGTCATACTCATGCAGCACGATACGAGCAGGCATATCATCCAGCGTTTCAGTATGTTCTTCCCAGTTTTCGTCAAAGTAGCGGATAGTTACCTGAAAAGGACGTGACACATCAGCCCTTACGCCGGGGATGCTCAGGCAGCCTTCTTCAAAATCCCACTCCTCTCCTTCCATCTCCAATATTTCCGGATTGATAAATACACGTTTGTAGCCTTCAGTTTCCTCACCTTCTTCGTCTTCTTCCAGCGGGCCGCTGTCTACCACAAACATACGCAGACTTTTGCCTATCTGGGGCGCGGCCAGCCCAACTCCATTGGCCTGGTACATAGTCTCAAACATATCTTCACTCAGAGCTTTTACATCAATAGAGCCCTTCTCTATATTCTCTGCGGGCTTTTTCAATACGGGTTCACCGTACAAAAAAATGGGGTAAATCATATATTAAATCTGCTTCTTTTCTAAATAAGACTGTAAAATAATAGTGGCACTTATCTTGTCAACATTGCCTTTCTCCCTGCGAAATTTCTTGGTAGTACCTCCGGCAATCATGGCATCCAGAGCTTGTTTGGAAGTAAAACGTTCATCCTGCAAATGAACTTCCTGATCGGGAAACTGCTTTCTCAGGTGCTTGATAAAAGCTTCCACATGGCGGGTAGCGTTGGTCTCGCTATTATCCAACTTGCGAGGCATACCTACCACAAAGGCTTCGGTATCTTCCTGCTGGCAATAGTTTTTAAGAAAGCTGATGATTTCATGAGCCCTCACCGTTTCCATAGGTGAGGCAATAATCTGCAGCGGGTCAGTTACGGCCAATCCTACCCTCTTCGTACCATAGTCAATGCCAATGATCCTGCCCATGCCTAGTTCATACGTGCCTTATCCCTGAAAAATTTTCTTACCTGTTTCTCAAGTATCAGGGCTTTAGGAAAAAGTATTTCGTTTTCTACACTAGCATGGATCTTAAGCTCTTTCTCAAACTTCTGAAGCTCAGCATATACCACCCTTAGGTGCAGGTTATGGATGTTGCTGGTGTCATAGTCGTTGGTCAGGTTACGGATCCCCTTCATCTCATCGTCGTCCACATCATGGCTGATGGCAAAATCCTGTACAGAGTTTTTTTCCAGGTCGTAATAAAGCTTGTTTGTCTGCTGGGGATTTCTCAATGCCTCATGCAGGGAAATCACGTAGGAAAAAAACTCGTCTTCTTCCTGGTAAATATGATAAATAAGATCTTCTACGAAGAGAGGAAAGATAAATTGAAGGTCCTCAATAATAGACTTGTAATCAGGGGCGCATAGGTTTTTGATAAGCTTGCTAAGATAAGGCAGTCGTTCTTTAATAAAAGTAAAGTGGGTTTGTTTCAGGTACTCAACGACTACATCTACCGGATAAGAAGATAAAATAAGGTTACTTTCTATATCAGTATCATTTACTGATTCAAGACTTTGTATGACCTGATTTACGTCAAGCCCTTTTTCCAGACACACCTGTTCCAGTGTCTTTTCATCATAATCATAAAACTTGATGCCAAAATAATATAAAACAGATGCGTAGGCATAGTTTTCGTCAACAATCTCGGTGATTCTTTTCTTAGTATTAATATTCATCTGTCGTCTTTATATGACATTCAACCCCAACACAAATCTATGAGTTTCAAAGTTTGTGTTATAGATAAAATTACGGCTTTGTAATTTTATATACAACTTAGAAGAACGAATGAACATGTTTTCTGTTTATTTAGTATATTATTGCTATATTAAAAGTTTTCGTATTTTTTTAATAATATAATGCGCTGAAGCTTTTACGCTCTTAACCATACACTTATAATTTCAGATATTGTGAATAGAAAAAATTCAGATTTTCAGATAAAGCTCCCCATTTTTCTTACGTTGGCAGTTGCTGCGGGCATATTGATAGGAGCTACCATGGCCGGAGGAGATACTTCTTCTAACAACCTGATCAGCAGCTACCTTAAGTTTAAAGATATACTTACCTACATTCAACGCGACTATGTAGATGAAGTCAATACCGATGAACTGGTAGAATCTGCCATCACTAATATGCTGGAGGAACTCGATCCGCATTCAGTTTATATTCCGGCTGAGGAATTAGAAATGGCCAAAGCACAACTTGAAGGCGAGTTTGAAGGCATAGGTATAGAGTTCAATATTTTTAGAGATACTATCTATGTAGTAGCTCCTCTGAGCGGCGGCCCTTCCGAAGAGGTAGGTCTGCAGAGCGGTGATAAGATCATCAGGGTTGACGGAGAAGATGTAGCCGGTACAGGCATTGATAATCAGGATGTATTTGAGCTACTGCGAGGGCCCAAAGGCAGTAAGGTAGAGGTAGGTATCAAGCGTAAAGGACAGGAAGAACTGATGGACTTTACCATCACCCGTGATAAAATACCTCAGGAATCGGTAGACGCCAACTACATGGTAAACGAAGAAATAGGGTATATCAGAGTAAGTCGCTTTGCTGCTACTACTTACGATGAATTTAGAGAAGCATTGCAGGGGCTGAAGGAAAAAGGAATGAAAAAGCTCATTCTTGACCTGCAAGGCAATCCGGGCGGATATATGGACAGAGCCATTAACATGACAGATGAAATGCTGTCTGATAATAAGCTGATTGTCTATACCGAGGGTAAACAGCCTCGCTATAATACCGAAGCTCGTGCCTACAAAGAGGGTCTCTTTGAAGAAAAACCCATTATCGTACTTATTGATGAGGGTAGTGCTTCAGCCTCAGAGATTGTTGCCGGTGCACTGCAGGATAATGACAGGGCGCTCATCGTAGGCAGAAGATCTTTCGGAAAAGGATTGGTACAACTTCCTATACCCTTAGATGATGGCTCCGAGTTAAGACTTACTATATCACGTTATTACACACCTAGTGGCCGATCCATTCAGAAGCCCTATCTGGAAGGCAGTGAAGATTACGGGCTGGATATTCTGAACCGTTACCGCCACGGAGAGTTTTTCTCCTCGGATAGTATCCACCTCAACGATTCGCTTAAATACAAGACCAGCAAAGGCAGAACAGTATACGGAGGAGGTGGTATCATGCCTGACCACTTTGTGCCTCTTGATACTACGCAGAAGGTAGGTGAGTTTTTTGCTGAGCTGTTGAATACGAATGTATTCCGTGAGTATACCCTTACTTACTACGAGAACCATAAAAAGGAGCTCGAGAAGATGTCCTTTGAAAAATACTACAAGGATTTTGAGGTTAGTGATGCCATGTTAAACGAGCTGGTAAAAATGGCTGAAAAAGCAGGGATAGAATACACGCAGGAAGATATCAACGAAAGCAAAGAAATCTTAAAAAACAGAATAAAAGCATGGGTGGCCAGAAGTGCCTATGGCAAAAACGGCTACTTCCCAATCATAAATGAGGATAATGAAGTTTTCCAGCGGGCAATGGAGCTTTTTGATGAGGCAGAAAAGCTCGCCAGCCGCTAGATAAGCAGCAGACAATTATTTTAATCATTTAGCCTGGAGAAAATTATTTTTCCAGGCTATTGTTTTTTAATTTTCACTCATTACCTTTGCACTCCCATCACGAAAGAGTG
>JBKHDR010000036.1:0-41850 GCA_046541235.1 Cyclobacteriaceae bacterium
TACAGGCCATGCAGGGACAGGTAGCCGGTGTGGATATACAAGCCCAGGGTGGTCGTCCCGGACAGAACGTTTCTGTACAGATCCGTGGCCGTCGTTCCATATCTGCTTCTAATGAGCCTCTTTACGTAATTGATGGTATTCCACAAACCTCTGAATCCAGTGCTATTTTTGACATCAACCCCCAGGATATTGAGTCTATGGAGGTACTGAAAGATGCAGCTGCCACAGCCATTTACGGATCTCGTGGTGCCAATGGAGTCATTCTCATTACAACCAAAAGAGGTAAGTCCGGAAGAACGATAGTTACTTATGACGGTTATTATGGAGTTACCGAAGCCCTCAATAAAGTAGACATGATGAACGGTGAAGAATTTGCAGCCATGAAGCGTGAGTCTCGCCGTTGGGATCCTGAAACCCGCCTGGTAAGGTATGATGGTGTACTTCCTGCTGACGAACTGGTTTTTGAGGACCCCACAGAACTGGAATCTATTGAATTAGGTCGTTCAACTGACTTTCAGGATTTAGTTTTGCAAAATGGCTGGCAGACCAACCATCAGCTAAGTGTTGCCGGTGGTAATGAAAAGACTCAGTTCAACGTATCCTTAGGTTACTTTGACGAGCAGGGAATCATCAGCAATATGGATTATCAGCGTCTGACTGCCCGCATCAACCTGGATCATAAGCTTAATGACATCTTTAAGATTGGTACTTCCACATTAGTGTCATCTTCTCTTCAGAATTGGGGGTCTAATGCTACATTGGGTGAAGCTATTTCTAATAATCCATTAGGTGTACCTTATAATGAAGATGGTAGCATTCGCTTTCTGCCCACCAATGATGGAATCCGTACCAACCCCTTGAGCGAAATTGTAGATAATGCCTACATTGATGAACGCCGTTTTACAAGGATATTTACCCCGCTCTATTTAGAAGCTCAGATTGTTGAGGGGCTTCAATACCGTGCTAACTTTGGTCCTGACATTCGCTTTCGTCGTCAGGGTGAATTCAGAGCAAGCCTGACCAATGATAATAGAGGGGGGCCTGCCGATGCAGAAATTGAGAATGAATACGATCTTGGCTATACACTGGAGAACATCCTGACTTATAATAAGACTTTTGGAATCCATGACCTGAATTTTACCTTCCTGCAAAGTATACAGTCACTGAGAAGTGAAGAGCATTATACAGCTGTACAAAACCTACCCTATGAATCACAGTTGTTCTACAATCTTGGAACAGCTGAAGTAAAAGGAGATCTGCGAAGTGAATTGGAAGAATGGCAGCTGGCATCTTACATGGGCCGTATCAATTATGAGATTGCCGATAAATACCTCTTCCAGGCTACCCTACGTGCTGATGGTTCATCTCGCCTGGCTCCAGGTAATAAGTGGGCTTACTTTCCTGGTCTTTCTGCTGGTTGGCGTATCATAGATGAAGGTTTCATGTCAGGGCTCAATTTTATTTCTGAACTAAAACTGAGAGCTTCTTACGGAGCGGTGGGTAATACCTCTGTAGATCCCTATCAGACATTTGGACGCTTAAGTCGTACTACTTATGCCTGGGACGAAAGGCCTGCTTTCGGTTTCCGGCTTAACGAAATCCCCAATCCTGACCTGGGATGGGAGATCTCTTCTACCATTGACATAGGATTCGACTATGGATTCTTCAATAACCGTTTGTATGGTTCATTTGACTGGTTTGAAACCATCACCACCGACCTCTTGCTGGAAAGAAATCTTCCCTATACCTCTGGTTACAATAACATACTGCAAAACGTAGGTGCTACAAGAACTTCTGGTGTTGAACTAGGACTCAATGGTGTGATTTTGGACAATGTTGATGGTTTCAGCTGGAATGTAAACCTTAACATATCACGCTACAATGAAGAAATCACTGAGCTTGCTCTTGTAGATGAGGATGGTAATCCAGCTGATGACCCAGGCAATAACTGGTTTGTTGGAGAGCCCATTCGGGTGTTTTTTGACTTCGAGAAAGAAGGTATTTATCAGTTAGGTGAAGAAGACTTAGCTCGCGACAGAGAACAAAAAGTGCCTGGTGAAATCAAGCTGGTAGATCAGGACGGAGATGGTGAAATAACACCTGCCGATCGTGTGATCCTGGGTTCAGATGTACCTGACTTCTACGGCGGTATCACCAACAACTTCAATTACAAGGGCTTTGATTTTAGTTTCTTTTTCTTCTATCGTGTCGGACATATGATCCAGAGTAACTTCCACGAAGGTAACAACACGCTCTTTGCGCGCTACAACAACCTTGACGTGGACTACTGGACCATTGATAACCCAAGCAACGAGGCACCTCGTCCGAACCAGAACCAGGAGCGTCCTCGTAACGGTTCTACCCTGACTTACTTTGACGGCTCTTTCATTAAGCTGAGAAACGTGACACTGGGTTATAACCTGCCTCAGGCACTGACTCAGAAGATAGGTCTTTCTCGTCTCAGACTGTATGCCAGTGGACAGAACCTGTGGTTTGCTTCTGAGTACGATACTTTTGATCCTGAAAATGACGACGATATTGAGATTGGAGACATTCCAACCAATCGTTTGATTTTGTTTGGTATCAACGCTTCTTTCTAACACTAAATGCATTCAATAATGAAAAAATATATTTTAAGTCTTTCCATTGCAGCCGCAGCTTTTTTAAGCCAAAGTTGTGAGAAATACCTGGAAGAGGAACTGGTTTCAGATGTATCAGCTGCTTCTTATTACACCACATCTCAGGGATTTGAAGATGCTGTAAGGGCTACTTATGCCGGTATGAAGTCTTTTTACGGAACAGAGCGTGGATTTACTATGACTGTTTTCGGTACTGATGTACACACCAATGGGTCTGATGGTGGTCATAAACCTGTTAATTTTTATGACAATGAGCACAATCCTCAACAAAATATGTTCAGGGATACCTGGCGCGATTTTTACAGAGGTATCAACCAGGCGAACGCCGTGATCAACCGATCTGAATTGGTGGATGTATCAGATGAGTTGAAAAATGCCCGAATTGCAGAAGTGAGGTTCCTGAGAGCTTTGTACTATTTTAACCTGGTTCGTTTTTATGGTAACCTTCACCTAACCTTAGAAGAAACCGAAGGTATAGAAGTCACTGCAGAGCCTGTCCCTCCAGCCAGAATCTATGATGAAGCTATCGTGCCTGATTTAGAGTTTGCCATTGCCACCCTTCCGGCCACGCAGGAGGACCTCGGTAGAGCTACCAAGCCTGCTGCTGAGTTTTTGCTGGCACAGGCCCTGCTTACCAGAAGCTATACTTCCTTTGCAGAAAGCAACGATCTTTCCCGCGCTGAATCTTTGCTTTCCACTGTCATCAATGATTATGACTTTGAATTGGCTGAAAATCATCTTGTTCTTTTCGGGCTGGATGAAAATGGAGTACCTGTGGATATCTCCACGGCTGAAGACAGTAAAGAGTTGGTCTTTACAGTACAAAACTCCAAAAATCAGGTAGATGAGGGATTGGACGGAGATGGCCACCGTGGTCACCTGTACTTCCTGATGGAATACGATGTGCTGCCTGGCATGACTCGGGATACTGAAAATGGCCGTCCCTGGAAGCGTTTTCGTCCTACACCTTTTCACCTGAGCCTATGGAACCGGGAGATTGACAGTAGGTATGATATGACCTATAAAAGTGTATGGTATGCCAACAATGAAGAGTCACTCCCTACATGGACACAAGAAGAGGCAGATGAAGGGTTCTTGCCAGCTGGTAAAAGTGTAGGTGACCGTAAATTTGAGTTAGGTGATACCGCTATATTCGTACCAGGTCCTGGCCAGAATGCAAAGTGGGATGCAGAAGCCAAGCAAAGAGCACCTTATTTGGTAATTACTCCTGACCCTGAGTATGATGGTGACCGCTGGTTTTATAATGAGAAGATCTATCCGACGCTTAATAAATGGATAGACAATACTCGCCCTAATCGTCAGCATGTACAAGGACAGCGTGACTTTTATCTGATGCGCCTGGGTGAGGCTTATCTGCTAAGAGCAGAGGCACGCTTTCAGCAGGGCAACTTAGCTGGTGCTGCAGATGATATCAATGTCATCCGTCGCAGGGCTGCCTGGGATGGGATGGAAGAGGAAATGGAGATTACACCTTCAGATGTAACCCTGGATTTTATTTTAGACGAAAGAGCTCGTGAACTGGATGGCGAAGGACAGCGTTGGTTTGACCTGGTACGTACCGGTAAACTGGTGGAAAGAGTAAGGCTACATAACCCTGAAGCAGCTCCCAACATCCAGGACTATCATATAAGGCGCCCGATACCTCTGGATCAGATTGACCGTACTCAAGGGGGATACCCACAAAATCCAGGGTATCCTGGCAGTAATACAGCAGGCTGATTTTTCAGCGTAACATTTTAAATAATGAGCCAGTCCTAACCATAGGGCTGGTTTTTTTTCTGACTTCCGCATAAAAAACTTATGAAATTTTCAACTTGTTGTTTTTCAGGTGGTTACTATTTTTTTATCAAGGGTTTGGGTGTCCCGGCAGCTTTTTTTCTATATTTCTGGCAGGTTTATCCGTAAAAAATTCAATAAAAGTGATTCAATCAGTGTGCAGGTAATTGAGAAAAGTCGTGGTCGGTATAAAGTGGTCAAGACTATTGGATCAGGCCGGTATGCTATCACAAGAATTCTATCACAAGAAAGGATAGAAGCCTACATCTGCCTCAACTTCGCGGCTTACAAAGTATACAAAGAACTGGAAAGGGTACTCAAAATAAAAAAGGCAGCAATAAGCCCGGAAAAAGTCATTGAAATTATTCAAAATATATACGAAATAAGTCTGCTTACACCCAATAACGAATTCAAAAAAAAACTATCATCCTGACCGATGAACAGAAACTTATCCAAAAAATCTTCGGATTTTGATCTTGGGTGTCCCATTGCGGAAGTCAGGAGTGTTCAACCTGAAAATCGGACGAATCCAGCAGTTGTAATTCATCCTGCAGGCTTGCATACCTGTTAAACTTCAGCAAAGGGTCTTCAGTATTTTTTCTTACCTGTCAGTCAATTCTAAACCTGAAGTAGTTGAAGGGTTGAGCCAACCTTATCCACAGCCTGCTATAACCAAAGCTGTTGTAGTTTTTGAAGATACTGACATCGTGCGAACACTGGAGTTTTTCGCTGATGATGTCTTGGTTATCATCCATGCAGGGTCTGACCAGGAACTGAAAGTAAGCTTCCTTCACTTCGTGGTCATATTGATTTTCAGCCTCGTAGCCAACGTGGTATGTGATCATTGATACTTATGGCTTAAAAGCCTTTTGTAGAAAAAATGGCGTCAAAGTTTGTATGCAGACATAAGGTTTAGTATTTCAGGTTTTGTTGTTACAGATGCTCACCGATGTTAAACAATTGCTCTTTCAGCCGGTACAAAAAGGTCTCACCTTCGTTGCAAATATCTTCTGCCTTCAGGTAATTCATATAAGCGATGAGTTTGCCTACCGTAAACTGCACCGAATGTGGTGTTATCGGCTGGTGGTCGCTGATAATTTTCAGATTGGCCTGCAGTTCCTTCAAATTAAACAGCACAGATTTGGGAAACTTTTTATTCAGAATGAGGAATTCAATCCCTCTTTCACGGTTAGGTGCTTCCTGGTAGTAATGCCGGCTCATGTCAAAACCACCGGCTGATCTGAGCAGCAGCGACTGATGATAACCTGTAACGACCGGACTTAGTTTAGCCATTTCTATTTTACTGACCTCCTCCAGGCGGGTAATAAGTATCTGGGTAATCTGTATGGTTCTCTCCAGGTAAATACCAGCCCTGGTCATAGACCAGGTTTTATGTCTTAGCAAGGTATTGTCTGCCAGTCCTTTGATGATATTGATAAAGTTGAGCATGTGTTTACAAAAGTCCAAAGGGCTTTCTGCTCCCTGCCAGAATACACATTAAATGTAATGCCCTGGTCAAAGGAGGAATGTCGGGCATATTCCTTGAGATTTTTAAAATCTTTGAGCGGCATTTCGGCGAAATGCTGGAAAACTCCCTGGTAGTGTTTTCTTACCTGTCCATTCTCAGTAAAAACTTCATCAAGGAGATCGCGGTTAAAGGGATAATTTTTGAAAAGGGTATCTAGTTTTTTTTCAGCTTCCATAGGCTCTGTTTGGTGTAGACGAATCCCCTAAAAATAATAAAAAAATGAACCCTCTGCTTTATGGCATCTTTTACAATCAAAATTCTGCTTTTTTTATTCAGGAAGACTTATAGTTAGGTTAAATTACAGAATGGTAAAATTTTGGAGGTGCGGCAATACTGCTTGCCTTCAGGTTAAGTGTAAAGCAATAAACCAAACAATCGTCAGGCGTATAGTTTATTCAAATATGAAGAAAACTAAACTAGAGCAACTCTCGGATGAAGAACTCAGGAAAGAATTTCGCCAGCATAATATCAGGGGTGTTTTTCTCTCACTACTTCTGCTCGGTATATTTCTGCTGCTTTACCTGGTGCCTTTGGGTATAGATCCGGCTTTGTTAAACAATATTTTCATTGTGCTGATCCTTTTTTCGGCCGGATTCGGTCTGTGGTACAATCTGCGCAAACGAAAATACTTCAAGGAATTCCGGCGCAGAAATACAAAATTTTAGCTCTTGAAATAAGGTTTGATGAATCAGGCCTGATGAGGGAAGTGAAGATATGTAGAATGATAAAAGGCATGAGCCACTCTTTAGATGGCAGGTTTCTGCCTTTCAGAACAAAACCGGGATTTACCTCAAGTCATCACTTTCTCCTAAGCAACTGGCAGAGCAGCAACTCCTGTTTCTCAAGAAATAGTATCACTGAATACCAAGCTGTTGCTTAAAGAAAGGATAGCAATAAAATCTGGATGGAAAGTTAAAAATTTGAAGCGGGGATGCTCGGCTGATTAAGTAGCACTTTCCACTTTAAGGCGGTTTTCTAGGTGCACTGTGTACTTGAGCAGATACCTGGTAAGTTGGGACAAGCTGACAACCCCTAAAAATTCGTTGTCATGACTCCTGACCGGCAAGGCCTCGGTGCGTTTTTCAGTCATATAATGAAGTGTTTCCAGCAGGGAGTCCTCTTCATTTACAGTTTTTTTGGGTACGACACAATCAGCAATCAGCAGATTAGAGCAGTTGATCAGGTCACGGCAGGTCAGAAGACCATAATATTCGTCATTTTCATCCAGAACGAGCAGGTACAGATGTTTATCAAGCATTTTGCGGGCAGTTTTGGCACTGGCATAAGCATAAATGCTGGGACAATCTTCTTCTATAAGTGATTTAATAAGCATCATTATCGCTCAATTTGTACTTCTATGTTCTGAAAAGATATGGTAATCTTAAAATCTACTTTGACAATCTCTTTTTCAGAAACAAAAGGATAAACCCTGTTTCTGAGTATTTCCAGTACTTCCTCCTTTTTGATTTTTTTGAGGATACGGCTATTGATAAAAATGGCTGATACATTGTTGTCTTCCACTTCAATCAGAGTGAAGCTTTCGGGCACAAGCAGCTCAAGAGATTTGGAGAGGCCTACTTTACCCTGTTCTGACTGCCTTCCTACCACGAGAATGTCCTCAAAAGGGGGAAGTTTAATTTCCTGAAAAGATAAATTGATGTTATAGTTTACAGTGTTATCAGTTCCTGAGCTCATCATGAATTAAAAATAGATAGGTAATGGGAATAGCAAAGGTGAAATAAACCAAGGTTCCCATCATAATCAAACAAATTAGCCGATTTTCAGGCTTAAGCGCAAATCAGCACTTACTCTTTTTGCCTGATAAATTCTACTTAATACACATCTGGGTATTTATGACAACATGTTTAAACCCTCCCTTTAAATTCTGCCAAATGATGTAATGACATGAAGATTATTCTGCCCATATTATATCGTGCGTAATATAATTTGTTAAGACATTCAATTTTTTCTTGTTCTTTAAAACAATATTGCACAGATTTACTTCATTATTTGACATCTATTAAACAGAATTGAGTTTTAGATGCAAAAAATGAAATTCCATGTGACTTAATTTAAACTCATTGTTATGAACATTATTAAGCTCAACGATCTACAGTTTCACTATTATCTCAACTGGCATATGCCTTCAGATTCCAATAGTCTTTGCCTGATTCCTATAGAAGATAGTCTGAAAAAGATCATGCAGGAGGGCATACCTGCCGACAAAATGATATATGAAATATTTACCTTCTTTGACGAGTTTTTTTACGAAGAGCGTGGCCTCTTTGACTTCAGGCCTCTCTTCAAAGAGACGATAGAGATTTTTGAACTTGAAATTGATAAAAAAGCCATCAGTAGCGAGGATCTTTCGGGTATCATACATGAGTATCTGGTAGCTGCCTGATTGCTGAAGTTGTAGATCATTTCTACAGATTGCGCTTCATTACATGCATATCATCTTATCAATTAAGTTATTTTTTTACTTGCTTTTGGCTTTTCAGAAGTATTTTTAGCACAATCCCACCTGTTTTGTCTTCACAACCTGACTTTTAAGTATCCTATTACTGCTGGTATTCTGATTGCAAGCTCTTGCCCGGTTTAGCAAGGACTAATTTCAGATATAGTGAAGTTTTTAAAATTTTTGATCATTTTGATTCTGAGTATCAGTTGCGTACTTTTTCTGCTACCTGCTGATATTTTCTATCTGGACTTACTTCAGTCGTTTAGCTTTCATGCTATACTGGGGTATGCTTTTCTTTTTGTGTTTTTTTACCTGTTTCGCTGGAAGTATCCGGCTGTTACCGCCCTCACTGCCTGTTTGCTGCTGTCCATTTACCTGCTTCCTCATATCAGAAATATCAATTCCCAGTCCTACAAGTGGCAGGGGCAAAAAGTGAAGGTGGCTCATTTTAATTTGCTGGCAAACAATTCTTCACACGTAGCGAGTGTACGGCTGGCTCTTTCAACGGATGCAGATTTACTTTCATTTCAAGAGGTAGACATGATCTGGATCAACCAGCTGGTGGATGGGCTCTCGGAGGAATATCCTTATTTTGCTTTTACCAATGGAATGTATCATGGCGTGGCTGTATTTTCCAGATACCCTCTGGAGGAAATTAAAACTTACCGGTGGACGGGCGAGCCTACCCTTACCGGAGATGTGCTGATTGACCGACAGCGTATTCATTTTGTGGCTACGCATACCTTATCGCCCCGTACGGCTGAACGATACCTGAATCGTAATGAGCACCTTGAAAAACTAGCTTCCTATATCCGTGAGCAAAATGGCCCCGTGATGGCTATAGGCGACTTCAATGCAGTCCCCTGGAGCCAGAAGATGATGAAAGTGAAAAAAGTGGCCGACCTGACCGACAGCCGCAAAGGGGTTGTGCCTACTTACCCTTCCAAACTGCGTGAGGGAGGCATTCCAATTGACTATATCTTGCACTCTGACGAAATCGCCTGTCTACAGTTTGAAGCCATTGACCCAGCGGGCTCGGACCACCGCGGCATCTTTGGCGAATACATCGTCAGAGGAACATGGGAAAACCAGCCTCTGAGCAAAACAGAAGGTCCTGCCTTGTCAGAGGCCAGTATCTAGCTTAGTCTTTTTTTTCGTAAAGTAATTTTCCTCCCACAAAGGTCATGAGTACTTGTGTATCCAGTATTTTGCTTTCTTCCACCTGCATCAGGTCCTGTGAGTAAACGGTAAAGTCAGCCAGTTTGCCTACTTCTATAGAACCCTTGATATTTTCTTCAAAAGCCCCATAGGCAGCATCTAAGGTGTATGACTTAAGGGCTTCCTCTCTGCTCATGCGCTGGTCTGGTTCATAGCCTTCTGCCGGCATACCCGCCAGTGTTTTTCTGCTTACCGAGGCATAAAAGCTGGCTATGGGGTTGACAGGCTCTACCGGTGCATCGGATCCGTTCACGATACGCGCACCACTATCCAGCAGCTTTCTCCATACATAAGCGCCTTCTACAATTCTATCTTTACCCAGTCGCTCTATGGCCCAGGGTCTGTCTGAAGACATATGTATGGCCTGCATAGCTGGAATGACTCCTAATTTGGCAAAACGGGGGATATCGGCAGCGCTGATGTGCTGGGCGTGCTCAATTCTGAAGCGGCTGTTATTAGCTTTATCGGGCATTTGCTGGAATGCTTTTTCGTAGTTATCCAGCACTTCGCGATTAGCCCGGTCGCCGATGGCATGGGAGCATACCTGGAAGCCGCTCTCCAGCGCGCGCAGTGAAGTTTGGTAGACCACCTCCATAGGTGTGGTTACATGCCCGTAAGCACCCGGCATATCTGAGTATTCTTCCAGCAGCCATGCACCCCGGGAGCCCAGGGCACCGTCAGCGTACAGCTTAATGCTGCGGATGGTCAGAAAGTTATTTCCCAGTCCGATGTCGGGACCTTTGGCATAATATTCTTCCAGCAGGGTAGAGTCACGTCCGCTTAGCATGGCCCACACCCGTACTTTCATCTTCCCTTCATCAGCCATTTTTTTGTACAGGGTTAAGATATCACGGCTGATACCTGCATCATGAAAAGAGGTGACGCCGTTGGCCAGGCATTCTTCCATGGCCAGTTCAGCTGCCCTGATATTACCCTCTATAGTACGCTGCGGGATATGGGCGGTAATCAGGCCCATAGCATTTTCATTAAAGATGCCAGTTGGGTTGCCCAATTCATCCTTAAAAACCTCTCCACCTTCTACCAGGCTAGCATCCGGACGCTCGCGGTCAATATTTATAATACCTGCAATTTCCATGGCTTTGGCATTGGCCAGTGCGGCATGTCCGCTGGCATGTTTGAGGTAGACGGGGTTATCGGGCGCAGCCTGACTGAGGGCCTCATGTACCGGAAAACCTTTGACCATTTTGCCAGGTAGTGAGTCCCATTTGTCCTGGTGCCAGCCGCGGCCCTGTATCCAGACGCCGGGACGGGTTTTTTTGGCGGCTTCGGCTACCATGTCTACCATTTCTTCAAAGCTTCTGACCTGCAGCATATCCAGGTTCATTTTGTTGAGGCCTACGCCAATAAAGTGGGCGTGGCCTTCTATAAGGCCGGGGGTAAGAGTTTTGCCCTCCAGGTCAATCACTTCAGTATTTTCACCAACATAGGCCTGCGCCTCAGCAGCACTGCCCACAAAGGCGATGGTATCGGCGATAACAGCAATCGCCTCAGCTTTGGGTTGATCAGGGTTTACGGTATAAACGTTAGCATTAGTAATGATGAGATCCGCTTCGGGCAGGTCAGACTGGCAGGAAAAGCAAAGCAGCCCGATAAGGCTTACAATAAGCAGGTAGAAAATTTTGTACATGTTGGGGTTCATGAAATGGTGAAGCAGTAAATAAACGCAGCCCAAGCCTTTCATCCAAATGAAGCTGCTGAAATTAAACGTCGGGCGGTGCTTAGTCCTGTTTTCTCATTTTTAGCCGCAAAAGATTCAGACAGGGATATATGCGGGCTTCAGACAAATTCTCATTTACCAGCGTGGTGAAAGAAAAGGGGGGAACTATTGTAGAAAAAAGCCGGTATACCCGGCTATTATCTCACTTATTCACACATCCTAAAAGCTAGCTCATAAAAAAAATTCTCATTAAAGAATCTTCAAATTGAAACTTTTAATTTTTCAGGCAAACTCATACCCATCCACGTCATCATAGCTTACGTCTAATCTTTTGAGTACTTCCGGAGGACTGCCCTGCCAGTTGTTGGCCCGGTTACCCATATATTGCAAATCTTCCATACCCATTTTGCTGGTAAAAAAGCCGGTAGCTACAAAATCCCTGAAGTTGTTAAAGAAGTTAACACCCTGCTTCATTTCATCCTTGGCGGTTTCGGGGTAGGCGATTTCATCCAGCAGGCCTCTGCGTTCATTCTCTGCACAACTGATGAAGTCTTTACCAAAGCGTTTGTTAGCATTGATATCCAGCCACCTGAGTCCGCCCCTCATCCCCGTCTGGTGCCAGGGCTGGTCTTTCATCATAAACTCAATGAATTCAGGCACACCTGCATCGGAGGCACTGCCTGAGCGATCGTCAGCAGGAATGATGATGTCACCAAGTACACGGACGGTCTGCATTTCGTGATCGGTAAAGAACTGCTGTTCCATCAGCTTCTGGTCAGCTTCACTGATGTTCATTTCGCCATTCCCATGCTGATGGGTATGGCTTTCGGCAGGGGCTTCGGCAGATTCGCAACTGACCCAGGTCAGGGCGGCGAGAGAGGCAGCGGCACTGCCCATATATTTGAGTGAAGTCCGTCGGTTGATACCGCTAGCTTGATTTTCCATGGAGAGGGTAATTTAGATATTTCCTTTTTTCTTTTGGTCTATGATGTATTCTGAGGTGCGCAGGGAGAGCGCCAGTATGGTCCAGGTGGGATTTTTATCTGCCATAGAGACAAAGGAAGCACCATCAGCCACAAAAAGGTTTTTGCAGTCAAATGCCTGGCAGTATTCGTTAACGGGAGCTTTGCGGGGATCTTTGCCCATACGAGCTACTCCCACCTCATGGATGATACGCCCTGGAGCAGCTAGTCCATAGTCAGATTCGGGGCCGGGCTTGTCCCACAGCATTTTTCCGCCCATAGAGGTGATGATCTCTTCAAAAGTATCCTGCATATGTTTGGCCTGCAGTACCTCGTGATCAGACCATTTGTAGTTGAACCTGAGCACCGGAATGCCCCACTGGTCTACTACATTGGGGTCAATCTCACAATAATTGCTCTCCAGGGCTACCGGCTCACCCCGTCCGCTGAAGCCGATGGTAGCTCCATAAAAGCGGCGGTAGTCTTCTTTCAGTGACTGTCCGTAGCCTCCACCACCTTTGGTGCGTTGTGTGCCATCTGCATTGCCAAACCAGCCATTGTAGCGTTGGATACCACCCATAAACCCGTAGCCAGGCATGCGTCTGCCGCCTCCAAACTCAATATGGTAGCCACGGGGAAAATCCAGCTTAGCTTTCTGGTTATCTATCCACCAGGGCATATACAAGTGCATACCCCCTACACCATCTTCATTGTAAGGAATGCCATCCATCATCTGGGGAAATATACCCGCCATAGAGGCGCCGGTAGAGTCCATGAGATACCTGCCCACCATGCCGCTGGAATTGCCCAGTCCGCCCGGGTGCTGTGCTGAACGGGAATTAAGCATGAGCCGGGCCGTTTCGCAGGCGCTGGCAGCCAGTACTACGGTTTTGGCACGTACACTGTATTCCATGTTGTCATCCTTACTGACATAAGACACGCCTGTAGCCAGTCCTTCATCATTGGTCAGTACCTCCCTGGCCATGGCATTAGTAATGAGTGTCACATTACCGGTTTCCATGGCAGGAGGGATGAGCACCGAGGGAGAGGAAAAATTGGAATGAGTAGAACAACCGCGATTACACTGGGAGCAGTAATGGCAGGCAGGGCGCTTGCCGAGAGAGCGCGTCAGGATAGACATACGGGAAGGCACCACCGGGATGCGCAGTTTGTCGCAGCTTTTCTTTACCATTAATTCATAAGCCCTTGGTTTGGGTGGGGGTAGGAAATAGCCATCGGGCTCATTGTCTAGCTTCAGGCTGGGGTCATGGTTAGTGCCAAAAATCCCCACCATCTTATCTACACGGTCATAGTAAGGTCTGATGTCATCGTAGCTGATAGGCCAGTCGTCGCCCAGGCCGTCTATGCTTTTTCTTTTAAAGTCTTTAGGCCCAAAGCGCAGAGAAATGCGGCCCCAGTGGTTGGTGCGTCCACCCAGCATACGAGAGCGAAACCAGTCAAACTCGGTGCCCGCTATGCGGGTGTAAGGCTCTCCTTCTATCTCCCAGCCTCCGTAAGCGGCGTCAAACTCTCCAAAAGGCCGGTGTGTATTGGCACCACGGCGAGGCGACTGGTAAGGCCATTTGAACATGTCGCCCTGGGAAGAGTCAAACATCGGTCCGGCTTCCAGTAGTACTACCTTAGCACCAGCTTCTGCCAGAGTCTTGGCGGCCATGCCGCCTCCTGCTCCCGAGCCTACTATACAGACATCATAAACAGTAGGATTTTCTTTGATTTGCATAAGTAAGATTAGGTTGTGAAAAGCTTTATTAGCTAAAAGTCCACTTAAAATAGCTAAGCTTTTTTTCGCTTGCAATAGTGGTCTCCTGCTAATGTCTGTTTAGGCAAATATTTAATAGAGATGTTATTTCAATGAAAAGAGGCTTTTATTATTGCAGTTATCGGATAAGCTGGAAAATTATGAAAATATTGTAATCACATTGGTGTTAATTTATCATCACAAGAGCGCAGGCTTCTGAATATTTTTAATATTTCCGATCATCTTCTTAGCCAGAGTAGTTCTTAAATTTTTTGTTAAATTTTTCGTCAGATATACCAACACGACCTGGCTATGATCAGCTATTTTTGCACTTTCATTATCTTCATTTTGGCTCTGTCCCCATGCTTTGCCCAGGGAATCAGCATCAGTAAACAGCATCCACAGTACTGGTCTTACCAAGGAAAAACATTGCTATTGCTAGGCGGCAGTGTGGAGGATAACCTATTTCAAATTGATCAGCTTGAAGAACATCTGAATATGCTTGCTGAGGCAGGAGGCAATTATGTAAGATGCACCATGTCGAGCCGGGATCAAGGGAATGTCTGGGCATTTGCCAAAAATGAAGATGGACTTTACGACCTGAATACCTTTAATGAAGAATACTGGAACCGCTTTGAGCGCTTTTTGCGCCTGACGGCAGAGAGGGACATCATCGTGCAGATAGAAGTGTGGGCTACCTTTGATTTTTACAGAGACATCTGGGAGGTGAACCCATTTAACCCTAAAAATAACATCAACTACGACACTCGGCGCAGCAAGCTTGACGAGGTAGTTGACTCTCATCCTATTTACACTGAAAACAACTTTTTTCGCTCCGTACCCTCTCAGATGAGCCTTTTCAAGGTGCTGGAATACCAGCAGAAATTTGTGGACAAACTACTTGAACACAGCTTAGCTTACGATCATGTTCTCTATTGTATGGATAACGAGACCTCGGTAAGTGCAGACTGGGGCAGCTTCTGGTCAGACTATATTAAAAAAGTAGCTCGGCAGAAGGCCGGTAAAAAAGTTTATACCACCGAAATGTGGGACCCCTGGGATCTGGACCACATTGCTCACCGTAGCACGGTAGATCACCCGGAGATTTATGATTTTGTAGATATTTCACAGAACAACCACAACAGGGGAGAACAACACTGGAATATTGGCCTAAGGCAGATGCAGCGAATCCAGCAGTCGGAGCATCCTCGTCCGGTCAATAATGTGAAGGTTTATGGTGCCGACGGCAACAAATTCAAGCATAATAACCAGGATGGTGTAGAGCGCTTCGTGCGAAATGTCTTACTGGGCGCGGCTTCTACCCGTTTTCATCGTCCCGAATCAGGATTGGGATTAAGCGATACCGCCAGGATGGTCATCCAAAACCTGCGCAAGGCGGTAGAAATGTATCCTCATTTTGAGGCAGGGCCCTGTAATCATCTCATAAAGGACAGGAGCGAGAACGAAGCCTACCTGAGAGCCAGGGAGGGGGAAGCTTATCTCCTCTATTTTCCGGAAGGAGGTGAAGTAGAGCTTGACCTGAGTTCGCTGGGCGATGAAGCAGTGCTACAGTGGATACCTGTTTTATCCCGCGAAAGCTGGCCTGCCAAAACGAAGATGGAAGTATCAGCCCTGAGTACTTTACGAGCTCCCGATGCAGGAAATTATTTACTGTTGATCACAAAATCAGAATAAGTATAAACATATATGCAGAAAAAATTTGTGGAAAATTTATTTGAGCTTAAACGAAAAATTTGGTAAATACACTTATGAGAAAAAAGTGGATATTTGTCTTCCTGATACTTTATTTTTTCCTGACTCACAAACCGTATGCTCAAAAGCGTGTAAATTTCTTTTACGATAGCAACTGGGCGCTCACCAGTCGTGAGCAGGCTGTTTATTTCAGAAATGCCTGGATTGATACGACCTATTTTGTTTTTTTAGGACCCACCGCCGATTTTTTTGTGGACGGTAAACCACAGATGCAGGGTAATTATGAGGGTGGACGGAAGTCGGGGGACTTCACTTTTTACTACCCTAACGGTGAGGTGAAGATCAAAGGTGAGTTTACCGATAACCAGCCCAGCGGAGCATGGCACTTCTTTTACGAAGATGCTTCTCTCAAACAGTTAGTACAGTTTGAGGGGGATGCCTACAAAATACTTACATTTATAGATAAGGCTGGTACTCCAAAAGTGGAAAACGGAAACGGGCTGTGGGAAGGTCAGTTCACTGAACCAGTCAATGGCACAACGTTCTACATCAATGGTAGGGTTGAAGCAGGCTATCCTGATGGCTGGTGGTCTTATATTAACGAAGAAGGACAGATTGTCTACGAAGAAAAATTCAAGAACGGCACTTTTAGATACGGCCAGAGTAAAAACGCATTTAGAGAAGTGATTGAGAGGAAAAAAGAACCCCTTGATCTGAGCCTCTTTATCCCTATAAAGCTCAAGCTTACCGAAAACTTTACCTATGCTCCTGATATGACTCAGGGTGACTATCCCTTCCTACCTTTTTTGCCTCGTGCCGACACCCTGTATTTTGACAAAAACTGGGAGGAAGCCGAGCAGAGTAAAGCTCATTTTTTCCGGGTGGGTAATCCCGAAAACCTGAGAAATCCCAGCGGCCTGGTAAAAGATTATTATCTCAACGGACAGTTGCAGATGCAGGGCTATTTCAAGAAGGGAAAAAAAGACGGTCACTTTATTTATTTTGACCCTCACGGAGATACCCTGCAAACGGGAACTTACCAGGATGATAAAAAAACAGGAGCCTGGAGGTATTTTTATCCCAACGGACTGAAGAGGATGCTGGCTTACTATGAAGAAGAGGAAAAAGAATTTATAGAAACCTACTGGGACAGAGACGGTACTGTCCTGCTGAGCAAAGGTAGCGGAACCTTTCGTGCTCATTACCAGCAAGATGGTCAGCCGATAAAAGAAGAAGGCCAATATCGGAATTACCAGAAAGCCGGCGAATGGAAAGGCTATGAAAAAGATGGCAGCCTGCTTTACCGGGAAACTTACCAGAGGGGCGAATTAGTGAAGGGGGAGCGTTATAAGCCTGATGGTATGGTAATCAGCTATTATCAGCTCCTGGAACATGCCCAACCTGAGGATGGTATAGATGCTTTCTACAAATTTATTAAAAGGAACCTGAAGTATCCCGAGGATGCCCGTTATCTCAATATAGATGGGAAGGTAATTGTTGCTATCGTGGTAGATAAAGACGGCAGCTTAAAGGGGGTAAAAACCATTTCATCGCCCTCGCCCAGTATGGCTCGGGCAGTAGAGAAGGTGGTAGCGGCTTATCCTGGCTGGCAACCTGCCAAAAGCCGGGGAATGGCCGTCAGGATGCAGTTCTTACTGCCTATCACCTTTAATCTTGGTCAGTAAAAAATGCAGGGAAAGCATCCTGGCTTTCCCTGTTTTGTTTTTCCGACCCTGTTAGATTACCAGCAGATGCCTTCATAATTCTGATCACTGACTCTCTCCTTATCCACTCTTACCAGGTCAATGATGGTTTTGTCATCGGAGATTTTCGCCATGGCATCCTTAAACTCATCTGATTTGTTGCCAAATACGATGACATCCGAATCCCTGATGACTTCATCCAGCGAATTTCTAAGTACCCGGCTGATGTGGGGGATATGACCGGTCAGGTAATCCTTGTTTTTACCCATCAGCCTGGAGAGCAGTATGTTGCTATCGTACAGTGCCAACTGGTAACCTTTGCCCAGTAGCGTCTCAATCAGTTCCACAATGGGACTTTCGCGTAGATCATCGGTACCTGCTTTGAAGGCGAAACCCAGGAAGCCAATCTTTTTCTTGCCGGTTTTGTAGATCATCTGAAGACCCCGTTCTACCTGGTAGCTGTTGCTGTTCATCAGGCTGCTGAGCAGGGGCGTTTTCAGATCCAGGGTCTTGGCCCGGTAGTTTAGCCCACGTACGTCCTTGGGCAGGCAGGAGCCGCCGAAGGCAAAACCGGGCTTCATGTAATAGGGAGAGAGATTAAGTTTATCGTCACTGGCTACTACTTCCATTACTTTATGTCCGTCTACGCCCAATTCCTTACAGATATTTCCTATCTCATTGGCAAAGGTCACCTTCACGGCATGGAAGTTATTGTTGGCATACTTGATCATCTCGGCCTCTTCCGGTTTGAGGTTGAAGATCGGAGCCTCCAGGGTACGGTAGAGACTGTTAAGGACTTCCCGGCTTTTATCGTCATTGGTACCGATAATCGTGTAGGGCGGATGCCAGAAATCTTGTATGGCAGTGCCTTCCCTGAGAAATTCGGGATTGGAAGCTACACCGAAACCTTCACCTGGTTTTTTACCGCTGGCATCTTCCAGTATGTCGCTGCACTGCTGTATGGTACCGGGTACCACCGTACTGCGAATAGCCACCGTATGATACTTATCTTTGGCAGCCATGGCCTGACCAATCTGGTTACAAACCCGGTAAATGTAGCTCAGGTCAATGTTGCCGTTTATCTGACTGGGCGTGCCTACACAAACGATAGAAAGTTCGGTGGCACTGACTGCTTCATCCACATCGGTGGTGGCCCTAAGCCTGCCTGCCTGAAGCCCATTTTTCATGTACTGGTCAAGGTCTTTCTCCACGATGGGCGACTTGCCACTGTTGATGAGCCGGACTTTCTGCTCATTGATGTCCACACCAATGACTTCATGTCCCATTTTGACCAGACAGGCACAGGAAACTGCACCTACATAACCCAATCCGAAAACACTGATTTTCATGATTTTAAAAAGTATGATGTATTGAAAAAATAATAGCGAGTTTTGCTTCGTCTGAGCAATCTGGAACAGCCTTTAGCATATTGCCTGAGCAAGGCGGCCCGCTTCAGAGGTTTGTAGCTGGCAAACAGCTTTTTGGTGATAGCACTAAGAGTGAATAAGTAGAAAAAATACATAGAAAAAAATGAGTTATCGCTTACGTGTCAGCTGCTTAATTCTGGTTTAAAAACAGATGACGTTGGCAGACTGAAAATACAATTGTATCCCAAAAAAAATTGCTAAGCCTGAATTTTAAAGATAAAAACAAGCTAATAAACTGCCAGTCATTACACAGTACATCTTCAACAGCAGGATATACTGTAAATCATTTTAAGAAAAAAGGCAGGCCTTTTGTTCTTAAATATTCCATATTTTATCAGTGAATAGGTCCTGTGCCTGTTGAGAGCTTGTGGGTGGTGGTAAAGCCGGAAAAAAAGATAAAAATTTTGCAGGCACAGTTTGCAAAAAGAATAAAAGCTACTACTTTTGTGACTCCAAATCGCGCTGTCCGGTGGTGTAATGGTAACACAGCAGGTTTTGGTCCTGTTATTCAGGGTTCGAGTCCTTGCCGGACAACCAGATAAATCCCGGTTTACCTAGTGAACCGGGATTGTATTTTTAGAACCAGCGGAATTCCAAATCTTATGTCTACGGTCAAACTCTTCACGGGTCAGGCAACCCGTTATCTTGCCGAAAAGATTGCCGAAAAGTACGGAAAGCCGCTTGGTGATGTTGAGGTAGAAAAATTCAGCGATGGCGAAATCTCTCCCCACTTTACCGAGTCGGTACGTGGCTGTGATGTTTTTCTAATACAGTCAACCTTTTCTCCTTCTGATAACCTGATGGAGTTGCTGCTGCTCATAGACGCAGCCCGACGGGCCAGCGCCAAGTATGTGACAGCAGTGGTGCCTTACTTTGGTTATGCCCGCCAGGATCGCAAAGATAAGCCGCGCGTAGCCATTGGTGCCAAACTTATCGCCAACCTCCTGTCTGCTGCCGGGGCTGACCGCCTGATGACTTGTGACCTGCATGCCGGCCAGATCCAGGGATTCTTTGACTTTCCGGTAGATCACTTTAGCGGGAGTATCATTTTTGTGCCTTATCTGAGCCAGATTCCTCATAATAACCTGGTCTTTGCTTCGCCCGATGTGGGAGGGGTTAAACGTACCCGCAACTTTGCCCAGTACTTCCAGACAGATATGGTGGTATGCGACAAGCAGCGCAAGCGTTCTAACCAGGTAGAGAGTATGCAGGTGATTGGTGAGGTGGAAGGTAAGGATGTGGTACTGGTAGATGACCTGGTAGATACGGCAGGTACCCTCTGCAAAGCTGCTTACATCCTGAAAGAAAAAGGTGCCAGATCAGTAAGAGCGATCAGTACCCATGCGGTACTGTCAGGCAACGCCTACGAAAATATTGACAATTCGGAACTGGAAGAGCTGGTGGTGACCGATACCATTCCTCCCAAAAAAACCTCCTCAAAGATCAAAGTGCTGAGCGTGGCAGAACTTTTTGCCGAAGGAATCACTAAGATACATGAGCAGGAGTCTATCAGTCCTTTGTTCATCGATAAATCAAGATTTTAATTTTAACTAATATATTTTATGAAAACTGTAGAGATTATAGGGTATAAAAGAGCAAATCTCGGCAAAAAAGAAGCAAAGCGCCTGCGCGCTGAAGGCTTTGTTCCCGGTGTGGTTTATGGTGGTGAAAACGGCGAACAGCTGCATTTCTACGCGCCTGTGATCCTTTTCCGCCCCCTGGTGTATACCGCCGAAGCCCACATGGTGGACCTCAATATTGAAGGTGAGCACAAAAGATGCATATTGCAGGACATACAGTTCCATCCCGTTAACGAAATGATTATCCATGCCGATTTTCTGGAACTACAGGAGAAGAAGCCGGTTAAGATGGATATCCCTGTTCACCTGTTGGGTACTGCCCCGGGTGTTGGTAAAGGTGGTAACCTCATGTTCAAGAGACGCAGACTCAGACTAAAGGCACTTCCTAAAGATATGCCCGAATTCATTGAGGTGGATATTTCTAAGCTTGACTTTGGTAAGGCCATCAAAGTAGGCGAAGTAAAAGTGCCTAATGCTGAGATCCTGGATAGTCCGCTGGCATCTATCGCGGTGATTGAAATTCCACGCGCACTCAGAGGAAGAACAGTGGCTGATGAAGAAACTGAAGGAGCTGAACTGGAAGCTGAAGCCGCTTCTGAAGAATAAATCTTCACAATTCTTATTTAATCCTGTTCATATATTTATGAGCAGGATTTTTTTTTACCCGATCCTTCATTAAATCTATTCATCTCTACAAAATGAAATACCTGATCGTAGGTCTGGGCAATCCCGGCCCTCAGTACGAACTTACCCGACACAATGTAGGCTTCCTGACACTGGATCGTTTTGCTGAACAACAGAGCGGAGACTTTAGCCAGGAAAGGCTAGGTGATCTGGCAGAATGCAAAGTGAAGGGAAAGAGCATCTACCTGCTCAAACCTAATACATTTATGAACCGTAGCGGCAAAGCTGTCAACTACTGGCTTCAACAGCTTAAAGTGGGGGTTGAAAACCTGCTGGTGATCACTGATGATATTGCCCTCCCATTCGGGAAGTTACGCATGCGTGCCAAAGGCTCCAGCGCAGGACATAACGGCCTCAGGGATATTGAAGCAGTGTTAGGAGGTAATGCCTATGCCCGCCTGCGCTTCGGCATAGGCAGCGACTTCCCTAAAGGGAGGCAGATTGATTATGTACTGGGCCGTTTTCCGGAAATAGAACTGGCTGAGCTGCCCGAACACATGGACCGGGCAGGGGAGATGATCATAGGTTTTGCCACCATAGGTATAGAGCGCACTATGAGCCAGTACAACAGCTAGCTGATCATACTACCGTTGCTGACCACATCTTCGGGACGGATGAAGCTTAGCTTGCCATCCTTATCTTCAGCCATGAGCACCATTCCCTGAGATTCAGTGCCCATCATTTTTCGTGGTGCCAGGTTAATCAGCACGCAGACCTGTTTGCCGACGATCTCCTCAGGCTGGTAATGCTGGGCGATGCCGCTGAGCACGGTGCGCTGGTCTATGCCGGTATCCAGCTTCAGCTGGAGCAATTTTTTGGACTTTTTTACCTTTTCAGCCTCCAGTATGGTGGCTACCCTGATATCAATTTTCTCAAAGTCGGGGAATGTAATCTCATTTTTGGCCGGGGCTGCTTTCTGTTCCGCAGCCGGTTCTTTCAGGGCTTCATGCAGTTTGTTTACCTGTTTTTCCACGGTCTCGTCTTCAATTTTTTCAAAAAGGAGTTCAGCTTTGTTCAACTGATGCCCTGATGGTAACAGGTTGGTGCGGGAGGCATCCTGCCAGGAGATTTGTTCAATATTGAGCATCTGGCGTAATTGAATTGCAGTATGTGGCAGAAAAGGCTCACATACCACCGACAGGCTGGCGGCAATTTGCAGGGCAGAATTCAGGATCGTTTTCACACGGCCTTCATCCTGTTTGATCACCTTCCAGGGTTCGGTATCTGCCAAATACTTATTACCAATACGAGCCAGGTCCATCACCAGGCCCATAGCTTCCCTGAAGCGAAAACTCTCCACAGCTTGTGCTACCGAGGCGGGCATAGCCCTCATTTTTTCCAGAGCCTCTCGGTCTATATCCATCAATTCGCCAGGCTCAGGCATCACGCCATCAAAATATTTATGGGAAAGTACCAGCGCCCGATTGATAAAATTACCAAAGATGGCTACCAGCTCATTATTATTTTTAGCCTGGAAATCCTTCCAGGTAAACTCGCTGTCTTTGGTTTCAGGAAGAATGGTGCAGAGCACATACCTTAGAATATCCTCTTTGCCGGGAAAGTCAGCCAGGTATTCATGCAGCCAAACGGCCCAGTTGCGGCTGGTGGAGATCTTTTTGCCTTCCAGGTTGAGAAACTCATTGGCCGGTACATTTTCAGGTAGTAGGTATTCACCCTGTGCCTGCAGTATGGAAGGGAAAATGATACAATGAAATACGATATTATCTTTGCCAATAAAGTGGATCAGGCTGCTGTTGTCCTCTTCATTAGCCTGTTTTTTCCAGTAGATTTCCCAGTCCTTGCCCTGGTCGGCTGCCCACTGCTTGGTAGCTGAAATGTAGCCTATGGGAGCATCCATCCAGACGTAGAGTTTTTTCCCTTCAGTATTAGGCAGGGGCACATCCACACCCCAGTCAAGGTCGCGGGTCATGGCCCTGGGTTGCAGGCCGGCCTGCAGCCAGGAGCTGCACTGTCCGTACACATTGGTTTTCCATTGCCCTTTTTTGCCTTCCAGGAGCCATTTTTCCAGCCAGGGCTGATACTTATCAAGCGGCAGGTACCAGTGCTGGGTTTCTCTCAGTACCGGAGGCTTGCCACTCAGGGTAGATTTTGGGTTGATCAGGTCGGTAGGATTGAGTGAGGTGCCGCAATTTTCGCACTGGTCGCCATAAGCATTATCAAAACTACAGACGGGGCAGGTGCCAATGATGTAGCGGTCGGCCAGGAACTGGTCGTATTCTTCATCATAAAACTGCTCACTCACCTTTTCAGTAAATTCTCCCTTCTCGTACAGGTTTAAAAAGAATTCCTGGGAAGTCTGATGGTGGATCTTTTCAGAGGTACGATGGTAGATATCAAATGAGATCCCGAAGCGGGCAAAGGTGTCTTTATTAATCTGATGGTATTTGTCAATGATGTCCTGTGGGCTGATGCCTTCTTTTTTGGCCCTAAGAGTTATGGCAACCCCATGCTCGTCGCTTCCGCAGACAAAAACCACCTCTCTGTGCTGTAGACGCAGGTATCTTACATAAATATCAGCCGGCAGGTAAGCACCTGCAATGTGTCCTAAATGCAGTGGACCATTGGCATAGGGGAGAGCAGCAGTAACGGTATATCTTTTGGGTTGGGTAGCCATAAAATGAAGCAGATTTGGGCTATGATTCGCTTAAGAAAAATAGTTCTGAAGTGGGCAATATTAAGAAAAGCTCTTCAAAATGCACTGTTAAAATAGAAGAATATTCCTGAAGTGCCATCACGCCTCCATGAATGTTCCAGCCTCAGCACAAAGTCATAAAATGAGACAATATCAACCCCTACACCAAAACCAGTAAGATATCTATTGGCCAGCGGCTGGTTTTCAATATAACCCAGGGAATTCCAGACATAACCATGATCAATATAAGCCTTAAGATAGACTGCCAGGGGGATAGAATTAAACTGGTCAATCGGCATATAGCTGCTGATATCAAATTCTTCTGCAAAGAGGCGCTTGCTCAGGGTGTTTTGCTGTACAAGGTAAGCCTGTCCCTCAATGAGTTGGGCATCATACCCTCTGAGCCATACCTGTCCATAGCCCAGACCGCTGATGTTGGCATAAGGTTGCAAACCCAATGTACTCAGATAGCCGCGCACAATGCCTCCGTAAAAAAAGCCTTTGCCCAGGGGAATATACCTGGCTGCTTCTCCCGAAACCCGCCACATGTTGATATCATCAAACACACCAAGACCATGTTTACTAAACTGGGCCTCCCAGCGGTAGCCTTTTAGAGGATATCCTACAAAATCACGGCGGTCGCTGCTGACCTGATAGGTCAGGTTGAGAGATCGCTGCTGCGTTTTACCATCCAAAAAATAATTGGGATTAAGCTGTGAAATGGTATCTGTAATAAAAATATTATTGTAGCTGAGAAGTAGCCTATGGTTGTTGAAAAATGAAGGTCTGAAACTCCAGCCTATATGCCCGACATAGGAGCGAAGAGAATTACTTAAAGAGTCTGTAGCTATAAGGCGGTGCTCATCGGTAATGAAATTGACGTTTGAGTTTTCTGAATAACTGATGCTGAAATCAAGCCCGTTTTTTTGCGCTTTATCTATATAAGGCACAATGTATCTTACGGCCAGTTGTCGGGTGAAACCCAATTGTCCGTAGAAGAAAACCCGTTCATCCAGTCCCCTGAAGTTATATTGAAAAAAACGCAGCCCGTATTCCACGCGGCTCCAGTCGCGGTTCTGACTCCTGAGCCACACGTTAAAATCACGGTCAGCCAGCCTGAAGAAAGGGGAGGGAATGGTGTACCAACGCTCTGTCACCCTGATGATGATATCCACCACCTGCTCGTTGATCTGAATGATGCTGAGACGCGTACCCAGGAAGAGCTGGGTGTTCATGATTTTGCGGCGATCCAGTGCAGTGAGTTCTTTCAACTCTCCATAGGTATAAACCTGCCCTTCTTTGATATCCATTTCGCGCGTGATGATGCGCTCCTTGGTACGTCGGTTGCCAATGATAAAGATTTTATCCACCCTGACAATTTCAGAATCGGCAGGTGCTTCCAGTTTCCTTACCACGGTAGATGTGCTATCCGACCACTGCAGTTGCTGCCCCAAAACGGCAACCAGCGGCAGGCATAGTATTAACAATGGTAAAAAAAAATGGCGGATTAACATAATTGAATTACAGGTGGAAAAACACCGCAAAATAATGAATAAAATGACTGTCAACTGATGCTTTTTGAACTAAGGGAGGGTCTCCTTCATAAATGACCAATTTCAGGCTAAAATAGGTCCAAGTCAGGAAAAAAAGGCTCATTGAAGTGAACTTATTTCAACTTTTAATCATATTGGAGGTTAGATTTAAATATATAATGACTTTTTCGAATTTCAGGCTGTATTTTTGGACAAACTATACAGCTTATTTTGAAAAAAAGCGTAAGAGTTTAGCAAATATTATAGATTTGTATAATAATAATTTTCAATCGGTAAACCCAAACTGTTAACAATGGCTATAGACTTCAACCATCCTATTGATGTAATGGAGGATATCGATTTGCGTGAGTTCGAGAAGAACTACCTGATTCCTCAAAAACCCGTTATCCTCAGAGGCCTGCTCAAAGGTACCAAGGCCTATGAAGAATGGGATTTCTCTTATTTTAAAAAAGTAGCGGGCGACAAAAAGATAGGCGTTTTTGAAAACCGCGAGTCAGATCTGGACAAAACGATGAAGGTTCCGCATCGCATGATGAAGTTTGCCGATTACCTTGACCTCATCGCCAGCACGCCTACCGACCTGCGCATGCACCTCTGGAATATCTTTAAGGATTGCCCCGAGCTGATGAATGACTTTGAATTTCCTGATATCAGAACCAAATTCCTTAAGGGTTTCCCATATATGTTCTTTGGTGGCCAGGGTTCGGTAGCCCGTATGCACCAGGACATTGATATGTCAAACGTGTTCCTGACGCAGTTCCAGGGCAAACGACGCGTGGTGCTTTTTGCTCCTGAATATTCAAAACTGCTCTACCGTTATCCTCTCAATGTTCATACCGGTGTCAACGTTACCAAACCTGATTACGATCGTTTCCCCGGCCTGAAGTATGTAAAAGGCTTTGAAACTGAAATCAGGCACGGAGACACCCTTTTCATGCCCGGTGAATACTGGCATTACATTGAATACACTGAAGGGGGATTTGGCATGAGTCTGCGCTCACTCAACCCTCACGTGAGCAAACGTTTTAAAGGACTGATGAATATCAGCGTACGCCAGGCAGTAGACTGGGCATTGCGTAAGTCGCTGGGAGCCAAATGGTTTGAGATGAAGCAGCAGATTGCTGACCGCCGTGCCAATAATGAAATCCGCAAAATAGAAAAGAATGACAGCCGGCAGCTTGTCTACAAGTAGTCTGCATAAATTTATCGATTCAAATCGCACTCTTTAGGTGCGATTTTTTTGTTTTAGTAAATTTTGCCTAAAATGGCTGAGTGATCAATTTTCATCAGCAACAGAAGACCTGCACATGAAAAACCAAATCCTCTTTATCTTTGCTTTTATATGTCTTTCTTCCTGTGGAGGAAAAGATTTTCAGAAAACCCCGGTAGACCAGCTGATCACCGAGATGCGTGATGTACCGATGTATTCTATCATGCTCTACGACATGAACGTGGAAGGTACCTTCTTTCAGGATTACCAGCACCAGTACCGTATTCTGAAGCAATCTTCCCCGGAAGCTGAGCCTGAAGAAATTATTACCCCCTGGTATGACGTAAGTGAGGAGTATTTTTCAGCCCAGCAGAATAATCTAGGGATGGAGATTGCCGCCAAAGGTGAGGATGGTAAAATTTCAAAAACCGTCAGCCCGCCAGGGTACAATAATTATGTGGGTAATTCGCGCTACGGCTACTGGCAGGATGGTCCCGGAGGGAATAGTTTCTGGGCGTTTTACGGGCAGTACGCTTTCCTGAGCAGCATGCTTAACCTGGCTACCTTTCCGGTCAGAAGGTCTTACTACAACGAATACAGGGATTACTCCCGCTCCGGCAGACCTTATTACGGGCCTATGGTCAACAACCGCCGGGCTTATGGCACCGGTAGTGCCTATACATCTGCCGCCAAGCCAAATTCTACCTGGAGAAGTAACCGCAGCAGCAGTACTTCTTTCCGTTCCGGACAGCGCACCACGCGCTCGGGTAGTCGCTACAGTGGTTCTTCCAGTATGCGATCCCGTGGGGGAGGCTTTGGCAAATAAACCCCATCCTACAACAACTATCTACCAAACTGCTAAACTAACATATCATGATGACTCTTGATGCAGCACTCACCGCCCTTGTTTACCTGGCTGAGTGTTTCATTCTTTTCCTGATTGGCAAGTTTGCCTACAAGCTCTTCCAGCAAAAAATAAAGGTAGGGAAAGAACTGGTTGAAAACGATAATTTTGCCTTTGCAGTAGCCCATGTAGGTTATTTTACTGGTTTGCTGCTGGCTATCAGTAGTGCCATGATAGGCCCGAGTCTGGGGCTGATAGACGATATCATTGCTATTGGCATGTATGGTTTACTGGCCATCGTACTGCTCAATCTTTCCATCATCATCAATGATAAGTTAATATTACGAAGTTTTAGTGTTTACAAAGAAATCATTGAAGATCATAATGTGGGCACTGGTGTGATAGAAGGGGCCAATGCCATAGCTACCGGACTGATCATACTAGGTGCAGTATCAGGAGAGGGTGGTGGCGTGCTCACTGCCCTGGTTTTCTGGTTGGTTGGGCAGATTCTGTTGATCATTACGGCCTTATTTTACGCTAGAGTGACGCCCTTTGATGTACATGATCAGATTGAAAAAGATAATGTTGCTGTAGGACTGGGCTTTGCAGGGGCTATCATTGCAATCGGTAATTTGATTCGCTTTGGCCTGATGATAGACTTTGTCTCCTGGGAAGATTCTCTGATCAATGTAGGTATAGACGTACTGATAGGCCTGGCTTTTCTCCCCCTGGCTCGCCTGCTGACTGATAAAATCCTTTTGCCGGGCCGCAACCTTACTGATGAACTTATCAACCAGGAAAAGCCTAATATAGGTGCGGGGCTGATAGAAGCTTTTGCTTACATAGGAGGTTCGGTTCTAATTACATTATGTCTGTAGCAACTCAAAAAACAGGTCGGGGACTCAGCGACCAGTTTAAGTCTAATATTCTTAAAATTGCCCTCTTTGCCACTGGCCTGGCAGGTATTGTGGCTGAGTATGTGCTTTCTACCTTAGCTACATACTTCCTGGGCGACTCGGTTTTTCAATGGACGATGATCGTCTCCATCATGCTCTTTTCTATGGGGCTGGGCAGCAGGCTGAGTAAACTTTTTGAGAAAGACCTGCTGCAGAAGTTTATCTATGTAGAATTTACCCTTTCCATACTCTCAGCTTTCGCAGCCCTGGTAGCCTATACGGCAGCGGCCTACACCATGTACACCGGCTTGATCATTTACTCTTTCAGCATTCTGATCGGGCTGCTTATCGGGCTGGAGATTCCTTTGGTGATCAGGCTGAACCAGAATTTTGAAGAGCTGAAGATCAATGTTTCTTCAGTGATGGAAAAAGATTACTACGGCAGCTTGCTGGGAGGCGTGTTTTTTGCCTTTGTGGGTCTGCCTTATCTGGGGCTCACTTATACCCCTTTTTTGTTGGGGATCATTAATTTCCTGGTGGCCATTTTTCTGCTGATTATCCTCTGGGAGGCGATTGAAGTACATAAACGTAAAAGCCTGATTGCCACAGCCACCGGAGTGGCTCTTGTCCTCCTGAGTGGCCTTTTACTGGCCAAACCGGTGATTCTTTACGGTGAACAGCGCCGGTACAAGGATAAAATAATTTACGAGGAACAAAGCCGCTACCAGCGTATCGTGCTTACGCAGTGGAAAAACGAATACTGGCTATATCTGAATGGCAACCAGCAGTTAAGTACGCTGGATGAAGAAATGTATCATGAACCCCTGGTACACCCTGCCATGAACCTGCTGCCCCAGGTAAAGGATGTGCTGGTGCTGGGAGGTGGGGATGGCTGCGCGGTGCGTGAAATCCTGAAATACCCTGAGGTAGCTCAGATTCACCTCGTTGATCTGGATCCTTCCATGACCCGGCTCGGAAAAGAGCATCCCGTATTACTGGAGTTGAATGAAGGGGCACTGAATGACCCGAAAGTAGAGATCATCAACCAGGATGCTTATACTTTCCTGGAGCAGACCAAGAAATATTACGATGTGGTAATCATTGACCTGCCTGACCCGAAAACGGTTGAACTGGGCAGGTTGTATTCGCAGGAATTTTATACCCTTTTATCCCGGCAGATGAGGCCTAATGCGGTTGTTATCACCCAGGCCGGCAGTCCTTATTATGCGACCAAGGCCTTTCAGTGTATAGAAATAACCATGCAGGCAGCCGGGTTCCAGACACAGCCGCTGCACAACCAGGTACTGACCATGGGCGAATGGGGCTGGGTAATAGGTACAAAAAGTGAAACGCTTCTACCTTTAAAAGCAAAACTCCGGGATCAGACCTTTGAGCATGTGGAAACACAATGGCTTAACCACGAGGCCATGCAACTCATTACCTCTTTTGGTAAGGATTTTTTTATGCCTTCCAGTGAAGAAGTTCGCATCAATACCATTCACGACCCGGTACTCTACCGCTACTATTTGGATGGTAACTGGGATATTTATTGAAATTTTTTTCCTCCTTCCAACCCTTTTTGCTTCTCTGCTGTCAGAGAAGGACAGGGTAAATATTTATTGGAGGAAAATGTGACCGGCAGTAGGCTGTTAGACCAGTTGCCGGTCCATCTTTATCAAACTATCCACTACCTTCTCCAGCATCTGGTCATCAAAATCAAGATGCGTTACCATTCGGATTTCATTTTTACCAAAAGGAATGGCCAGTATGCCTTCTTCTTTGAGCTGTGACAGGTAAGCCTGGGTGCTGACACCGTTTAGTGAGAAGATGACGATATTAGTATCTACCGGCAGTACCTCTTTCACATAGCTCTTTCCTTTCAGGTTTTCAGCAATGACCCGGGCACGCTGATGGTCTTCGGCAAGTCTTTCAACATGATGATCCAGGGCATACGTACCTGCGGCCGCCAGGTAACCGGCCTGTCGCATGCCTCCCCCCAGCACTTTGCGCACTCTTTTAGCCTTTTTGATCAAATCATTGCTACCTACCAGTACCGAGCCTACCGGCGCTCCCAGGCCTTTGGAAAGACACACCGAGATAGTATCAAAATACTTTCCGTACGCCTGTGCATTTTCTCCGGAGGCAACCAGCGCATTGAATATTCGTGCACCATCCAGGTGCAGGGGCAAATGGTGCCGCTGGCAAACCTGGTAGATTTTTTCTATATCAGCTAAGCGGTAAAATGAACCTCCGCCTTTATTGACCGTATTTTCCAGGGCTACCAATGCGGTTTCAGGCAGGTGAATATCATCGGCATTGATGGCTTCTTCTACCACTTCAGGCTGAAGTATTCCTCTTGGTCCGTCCAGCAATTTGACTGAACAAAGAGAGTTATAAGCAATGCCCCCTCCTTCATAATTATAAATATGTGCCCGTTTATCACAGATTACTTCCTGCTGAGGCTGTGTCAGGATGCGAATGGCGATCTGGTTGGTCATGGTACCTGAGGGGCAGAAGAGGCCCGCTTCCATGCCAAAAATTTCAGCCGTCTTTTCTTCCAGGGCGCGCACGCTGGGATCTTCACCCAGTACATCGTCTCCAATTTCAGCATGCATCATAGCCTCCAGCATGGCAGGAGTAGGTTTAGTCACGGTATCGCTGCGCAGGTCAATCATTTTGCTCATAACGAAAGAGTATACTTATAAAGGCGTGAATTTCAGCCATAGTTAGTTAAATTTCAAAAAAATATTCAGGCGCATGCAACCGTGCCTATACGGCTGGCATCTCTTAAGTGAAATGCCTGATAAATATGAGCCTGATACTGGAGAATAGCAATAATTTGGAAAACCTCATCAAAGCCTGCCTGCAGTCAGACAGAAAAGCCCAGCGCGACCTTTATGAGCGCTTTGCTCCGTTGATGTACAGCGTGTGCCTGCGCTATGTGTCGGGCCGTGCCGAGGCAGAGGATGTGATGCTCAGGGGCTTTATGAAGGTTTTTGAAAACCTGAAAAAGTTCCGGCAGGAGGGCAGCTTCGAGGGATGGATACGGAGAATCATGGTCAATGAATCGCTGATGTACATCCGCCGTAACAAGAATATGTATCTGGAAGTGGATATTGAAGAGGCCAATACTGCTCCCATGCTTCCAGCCCACGATTTGCATGAAGAAGACCTGATGCGTATGGTGCAGGCTTTACCGATAGGATATCGCACCATTTTCAACCTTTACGCCATAGAAGGTTATGCCCATCATGAAATCGCCGAAATGCTGAGTATCAGCGAAGGTACTTCGAAGTCTCAATTAAGCCGCGCAAGGCTGATTCTCAGGCAAATGATCGCCCGACATGATGAAGGGCAGCAGCAATCTATCAAAGAACAAAAATAGCAAGGCAATGAAAGATATAGATAAATTATTTTCAGATAAACTAAAGCACCACCAGCAGTCTCCTCCCAATTTTGCCTGGGATAAACTGGAGACTAAACTGGACGCCGCTCATGGACGTAAACGTAGAATTCTGGTTTGGCGCATAGCAGTAGCAGTATCCTTACTACTGCTGGGTGGGGTAAGCCTCTGGTACAGTGGTATGTTGGTAAATGAAAGCCAGCCTTTGGCCATAGAGATGGCTACCACTATTACTGATCAGGCCCTCCCTGAAGCAGCCCTCCCTTTGCTGCCGGATCATTTACGAGTAGCTGTTCAGCAGGCACAAAAGCCAGCCGTTTCTGCTCAAAGGAAGTCCAAAGAAGAGGTCTCTGAAAATTTGACTGCTGAGCTCCAGGATCGGGAGAAAGCAACTTCTCAGCAGGACCAGAATGAGACCTTACTAGCTGAAGCAGAAGCCTTACCTGATGAAAAGCTAAAAGAGGCTCCTGATCTTCTTGAAAAAATTGTTCCCGAAAATGATCTCTCAGAGCTATCAGCCCCTCTTGCTCAGCTGGAAGAGCCCCGTCGGGTGAAATCTGGTATTACGCTCATCTATAAACCTGGTGGCGCTGAATCAATAGAAAAGAACGCTAG
The DNA here is from genome assembly GCA_046541235.1 of Cyclobacteriaceae bacterium. Lineage (GTDB taxonomy): Bacteria > Bacteroidota > Bacteroidia > Cytophagales > Cyclobacteriaceae > Catalinimonas. Next base: position 32,324 of record JBKHDR010000036.1, read on the forward strand.
CCCCCTGGCTTTTCTGGATGAACTGAAAAACAGCGGGATCAGCATCGCTGAAATAAGAAATGCCAAGTCTGAACTACTGGCCAAAGTGTTCAGCAAAAAAGAAGAATTACTCAACGATTAACCCATCAAATTATGAAAACCCTACTATTGGCTGCCCTCATTTGGACAGGCTTCAACGAATCCGCTTTGACTCATGTCAGCGATACCGTAATTATCCGAATATCTGATACCGAGGAAATAAAGATTGTTTCACCGGGAGGCAACGAACTGGAAAAGCTGAGGCAGTTTGACCTCAACCAGATCATCCGTGAGCTTTACCTGCAGTCTGAGGAGCAGGGGGAGAAAACCACCATCATTTTGCAGGATAGCACCGGGCTGAGATATTTAAGTGAGCAGGAACAAGAAGAAGAGGACATGGAAGAAAAAAGCTTGGAAGAGAAGCTGGAAACTTTGGAGAGGCGCATTGAAGATCTGAATCTTACCCTGGAGAAGGAAGAAACGCATTCCACTGAGCAAGTCACAAAATTCAATAAGAATGAAAGTAAAGGCACCAGCAGTAACTTTACGATTGAACTGGGCTTTAATAATTATATGAATGATGGTGCCTTTCCTGCTGATGCCAATCAGCTTTATGAAGTTAGCCCTTTCGTATCCTGGTACGTGGCCCTGGGAGGCATGAATTCAACCCACATTGCCGGGCCTCTCTCACTGGACTGGGGTGCAAACGTGAGCTGGTATAATTTTAAGTTTGAGAATGAAAGGACACGTATCATCAAAAATGATGGTGAACTGTTGGCTTTTGAAGATCCTCGTACGGATATCAGCGCCATCAAAAGCAAGATTGCGCTGCCCTACTTAAATGTAACCCTGGTACCTATGTTTGTCTTTGATAAAAGAAACAGTAGTAACTGGGAGCCCTTTTCATACCACGAAAATGATGGTTTTAGAATTGGAATGGGCGGCTATGCCGGCTACCGCCTTGGCGGGCGCACCAAATATGTATATCGGCAGGATGGTGACCGGGTCAGGGATAAGAATATTGAAAACTTCTACTTCAATAACTTTCGCTACGGTGTACGCCTGCAAATGGGCTTCCGGGGGCTGGATCTTTTTGCCAATTACGACCTGAACGAGGTTTTTGAAGAAAACCGCGGCCCTCGCCTCAATGCCTTCAGCTTTGGCATTATTCTCTGATAAGAAAAAATCATACATACTCAGAAAGTGTGGAAGCACTGCAAGCAAAAAACGGACAGTCATGCTGCCCGTTTTTTATAATCCGATGTGACTGTGAATTATTCTTTCAGAATGCTTTTACTATCTCCTGATCCAAAAGAAGGGAGCCTTTAGATGTTAATTTGCTTACTTAAATCTATCAGGGCCTCCAGAGGTACTTGGGCATGAAGGCAGGGCAGGGGTTGTACTTATCTTTACGACTCACCTTACCCGGATGCTTGGCCACCTGCAACTGCATGACCAGCGAAATCTCATGTGAACCTCCTGAAGAAGCCGACCCTAGTTTGGAAACCGTCATGTCGTAACTGTAGCCAAAGTTCAGGTTATTCATAGAGAGCCCAAAGGAAACGGCCAGGGCATCATGATTGATGGTGCGTGGCATGTCCTGCTGTAAGGGAATGCCTCTGTACCAAAGCCCCAGCATGAGCATACGATAAAAGTAATTGAAGCCTACATCCAACTGATCAAATCTGCCCTGTTTGCGATAGTTGAAAGATGGGTTGATACTGGATTCTATGCCTGATCTCATGGGCCCTTGTTTGATGGGAATTTTATAGCCAGCATGCATGGTCAAACGCATCGGCAGGCGACTCACGTCACCCAGGGCTGATTGGTTAGGCTGATTGATATGATGCAGGGCAATACCGGCCCAGAAATTTTTATCGTAAACAATCAGTCCACTGCCAAAGTCAAAGTGGTTGTTGTTGTCCAGGTTACGAACATCAGGGTCTGAAGTAGGGGCGTTGGGGTTTCCAAAAGCCAGCTGATCTCCAAATACCAATTTGGAAAAGTCCATACTCTGTGACACAAACCCAACCTGCAGGGCGGGCATAGCTCTCAGACCATCAGATAAAGGTATACTGTAGGAGTAAATGGCCCCTACCGAGGTAGAACTCAGACTGGCGGTGCCTGCCTGGTCTCTGGTAAAGATCACACCCACATTGCTGTTGGATGCCGGCAGATTGTAATCATAAGCAAAGGCATAAGTCACAAAGGCTTTAGGCAGGCTTGACCAGTGGTTTCGGTAATTCACGCTCGCCCGGTGTTGACCGGTAGTACCTGTAAATGCAGGGTTGAGGTAGAGGGGTGCAGAGTAATACTGAGTAAACTGAGGGTCCTGTGCCACCAATTCACCTACTCCCAGCAACACCCATAAGCCCATCAGTAAAAGTTTCTTCATATTTCTCAGGTTTTTCATTTTTTATCTGATCAAGGTCACATCACCTACCAGCGTCCGCGACTCGCCATTGCTCATCTGAAGTTCTAATTTGTATACATACACATCTTTGGCACAGAGTCGGCCTTTGTAATAGCCATCCCAGCCTACAGATTTGTCAAAGGTTTCAAAAAGCATTTCTCCCCAGCGGTTGTAGATCATCAGGTGATATTTTGTGACGCCTTCAAAGACAGGCAGAAAGACATCGTTCTTGGTATTAGGTCCCTGGGCATCGGTACCTCCCGGGCCTGAGGTGCTTGGTGTAAAGGCATTAGGCACATTGACCTTACCTCCATTTTTGATAATCACGGCACTCTCTAGCTTCAGGGTATCCGTACATCCTTTATTGCTTTCAACCACCAGTGTAACATCGTAAATACCGGTCTCTTCGTAGACATGCTCAGGTTCATATTCAGTAGAAGTGTTGCCGTCCCCAAAATCCCAGTAGTACTTTTCTCCACCCAGGCTCAGGTTTACGAAGTAGACTGGTTCAGTCAGGAAGGCTTCCTGCGGCCTTAAGTTAAAGGCAGCCCGGGGCGTCTCATACACTTCCACACTGAATTCTTTTACCGAGGTTTTAGTTACGCCTGCGCTATTGCTGGCTTCCAGTGTGACGGTATAAATGCCCGGCTCATAATAAGTGTATACCGGGTTTTCCTGGGTGGATACACCTTCGCCTTCTCCAAAATTCCAGCGGTAAGTACCCGGCTCTACAAATCGGGAGAGGTTTCGGAACTGCACTGTCAGCGGACGGCATCCCTTAGGAGGTTCATAAGTAAAGTCAACTTCGGGATGAAAAGGCTCAATCTGTATTTCTTTGCGCAGCGTATCAGAGCAACCCAGAGAGTTGGAAGCGACCAGCATGATCTCATAAATACCTACCTCTTCATAAGCATGTGAAGGATTTTCTTCATTTGAGGTACTTCCATCTCCAAAGTCCCAGAAGTAAGTTTCCCCTCGCTGGCTTTGATTAGAAAATAATACCGCCTGTCCGGGAAGATAAGCCTGAGCCATTCTGATCAGAAAATCTGCCTGAGGTCCTTTGTCGAGATCTACTACCAGGTCAATTTCCTTTTTCATCACCACATTCAGCTCATTGCTAGCCTGTAGAGAGATGGTATAAATGCCTGATTCAGTATAGGTATGCACCGGATTCAGCTCAGTAGAAGTATTTCCGTCACCAAAATCCCAGAAGAAGCTGGCAGTATCTGCATACAGGCTCTGGTTAAAGAAAGTTACTTCCAGCGGAAGACAACCTTCTATGGTAGAGAAGCTGAAGTCAATCTGAGGTAGCGTCTGCTTGATAATGACCAGGGCTGAATCCTCCTGGAAGCAGTAGGCTCCCTCAGCTCTCATCCTGATCATATACTCGCCAGGGGTATCATAGCTATGGGTGCCAGGATTTGCCTCAGTTGAGGTGGTTCCGTCGCCAAAATCCCAGAAATAGCTCCAGTCTCCTGCATTAGTAGTATTTGTGATGGTTACCGTTTTATCCGGTATTTCCAGAATGCTTGGATCAACTGTAAAGGATGCACCAATATTCTCCTGGGGATCTACTGTGATCTGCTGCTGGTTCAGCGGGCTTTCGCATCCTACCAGATTTTCTGTCTGAAGAGACACAGTAACAGGATAGCTGCCGCTCTGGCTTTTCCGGTACAGCAGTTCAATGGTCTGCTGTCTCATATCAGGCGTATTGAGGGGCAGAGGTGTTACACTCCAGGTATAGTCAACCCCTGCCTGCTCAGCCTTCAGTTGGTAACGTACCAGTTGGCAGTCAGCTTCAATAATTTCATTGGTAAACTCGGCAGAGGGCAAAGGATTCACATCTACAATGCGTTCAGAAGAAGAAAAGCAGAACCCGGCCTTCGCGGCTACTAACCTGACGTTGTATTTCTTTCTTACCGTAGTATCATTGGTCAACGTATACGAGAAAAGTGGCTGGTTACCTGCCAGTGTAGTATCCACCACAATACTACTATCGGAAAGATCAGTAATGGTCCAGAAATACTGTTCAGGATTGAGGTTACGGGTGCCAGCATCTACTCTGAAATCGTAGGGCCGGGGCGAACAGTTGGCATCCAGCCCTGACAGATTCATGATGCTAAATGTGGCACTGGGGCCGGAAAATACCCTGATGGTCTGTGGATCACTTTCTACCGAGCAGCCGTTGCTGGCGTTCGCCCGTACCCATACTTCATAATTATGATCAGTGAATGTTGAAAGCTTGTTCACGAAAGTAGCAGCAAAGGTATCCACCGCAGGATTGAAGAGCTGACTGCTGACTGAATTGTCGGAGAGATCACGTATAAACCACTCATAACTGTCTACCTGGGCAGGCTGACTGGCAAGCAGGGTGTTCAGGCTGAAAGTGACCTCCAGGGGAGAGCAGCCTTCTGTCTGATTCGCGGTAAATCCAGGATCAGGCACTGGCAGTACCTCTACATCCTGCTCAAACAAGGCAGAGCAGCTTCCCAGGTTAGTGCTCACCCTATGAGCTACGCGATAAGTACCTGCTGAACCTAAGAAGTATGGAAAGGGATTAGCTGAACTGGTACTGTAATCAACATCAAAATTGATTCCGTCATAATTAAAATCCCATTCGTAGAGATTTATCTGATCTCCGTTTACCGACTGCCCAAGGGTTGCTGTAGAAGTAAATACTGTCGTATCAGAAGCGCAAAGAGGATCTGCTGTAAAACCAGCCGTGGGTTTCTGGTAAACAATGACAAAGGTAGTATCCCTGGTTTCGCAGTTTACCCCGCTGGCAGAGGCAACAAGTTCAGCCATGTACATGCCTGGCTGAGTATAGCGGGCTACAAATCTTTCCTGGGTGGCGCTGCCGCTGATCGTGCTGTCCTGCACGTAATCAGAGCCGTTGTGGCTGAAGAAGTTCCAGGTCCAGGTAGCGGTAGCGGGGTTGAAGTTGGTTGAAACATCCTCAAACGCCACTTCAAGAGGCTGGGGGTTAGCCGGATCATAGCATAAAGTGCCCAGAGCGTCACCATTGGTTTCAGTTACAGCAATGTCTGCGATGGCAGTTGAGAGGACATTTACATCAGCTTCAGAGATTGCCGAGCAATTGCCCATGCCAGTGCTGACCCGGTGCGCCACCCTGAAGGTGCCTGCCGCATCAAACTGATGTTTGAAAGCATCTGCTGAAGTAGCTGAGTAATCTGCATCAAAATTGACTCCGTCATAGTCAAAATCCCATTCATAAAGGTCAATCTGGTCACCATTGACGGATTGGGGCAGGTTGGATGAAATGGTGAAAGTTGTACTGTCGCCCACACAGACCAGGTCGGCAGTAAAGGCCGCCACCGGCTGATGATAGACATTTACGAAGACTGTATCCCTGGTTTCGCAGTTTACCCCGCTGGCAGAGGCAACAAGTTCAGCCATGTACATGCCTGGCTGAGTATAGCGGGCTACAAATCTTTCCTGGGTGGCGCTGCCGCTGATCGTGCTGTCCTGCACGTAATCAGAGCCGTTGTGGCTGAAGAAGTTCCAGGTCCAGGTAGCGGTAGCGGGGTTGAAGTTGGTGGAAACATCCTCAAACGCCACTTCAAAAGGCTGGGGGTTAGCCGGATCGTAGCACAATGCACCCAGAGCGTCACCGTTGGTATCAGTTACGGCTATCTCAGCATCTGCAGTAGAAAGTACATTTATATGCTTTACGATTTGGCCACCACAATTACCAACGGAATTCATGTCCCTTACGGTGAGGCGGATCATTTTATAACCGGGAGTAGAGAAACCTTCAAAGGTCTGGTTTCTGCCCACCGGGCTGCTAATCAGGTCATTACCTGTTGAGTCATTATAAATTTCCCACTCATAGCGGAAATTAGCATCAGTGATAGCCGGGGTATTATCCTGCAGATAGATATCTTCTCCTATACAAAAGCTGTTAGTGATTGGTCCGGAGGCATTGATTAGCCGGGTGTTGAAATCAGGATCTGACCTTTCTACAATGACAATCCGGGCAGTGGTTTCTGTAGGGGCAGTATCGCCATCGTTAAGATTACCTGAGGTTGGGTTCAGATAATTACCATCCAGCGTATCAGAATCATAAGGATTACAGAGGTTCCAGTTTCTGAGTGTTACTTCAAACTCTTTACCGATATCATCGGGGTCGGTAGAAGCGGGCACATATACCGTGTTACTGGTTGAATTGGAGGTTTCTATCGGTCCGGGCAAAACTTCCACTGTTCCGTCAAAAGGAAAGGGCTGAGGAGTGCCGCCCACTACTACATTTGGAATTCTGTTACCTGCATTTCCGGTGCCATATTGCCACTGCACCCAGCGGGCCATATTGTTTATTCTGTCATTCTCACCGGAGGCAGGTACGCAGTTCCATATGCTGTTGTCATCAAAGGTTACACTTGCATCATTACCCAAACATACTCTGTAGACCAGGGGGTCAATTCGGGGAACACCTCCGTTTTCACTGTCAATATCCCAGACGGTAACGTTTTGTGTCTGGATAGAACTTTCACATAGCACGCCATTTACTCTAAGACGAACTTCCGGCATGTAATTACACTGGTCACCGCCGCGTGGGTATGAATGGCTGGCTATCGCTTCATAACGGTTGCTTCCCACATTCACCGCTGTTACCACAACCGGAGGAGTGCCATCTGCCCAGTTGTATTCCATTTCTACCGTAGCAGGTGAGCCAAGCACGGTATACCAGGTCCTCCACTGGAAATCATGAGGTGCACAGAGTTGAGGAGGGCTGTCTACATTATTACCGGCATTACTGTAGGTATTACACTGAGCCATTACCTTTTGACTGCCAATGCCGGGAAAAAGCAGGTAGCTGAGTAAAAGCAAATGCCAGTAGTTTCGTAGTTTGTTATATGTTCCTTTTTTGTACTTCATGGTTCCCTTCAAGGCAATATTTAGCTTGCTATTGGCATAAAGACCTGAAAGACTCAGGTTCTTTTATCAGAATAGTGCAAAAATTAAACCTCTCATGAACAGAACAAGTAGGACAATTTGTAAGGGAAAAACTTTAATTTTACTTTATCATTATATTTGTAAGTATCTGTATATTAGATACCTACAGAGTATTATAAGTAGGTTAGGTGTAATTTTGGTAAGCTATTTATATTAAAATTTCAAATACTCTTGCTTTGAGCGAGTAATATGAAGTGCAAAATTGATCTTTTTGGCCCGACTAAGATTTTTTCATCTTAAGAGAAGTCAAAAGTCAGCTGTCGGCCTGTTTCATGCCAGGCTGTGTTTTCAAGAGAGGAGAGGCCTACACCCAGCAATCTGACACTGTGCTGTTCCAGGTCTACATAGCAGAGCAGACTTTTGGCGTACTTCGTAATCTGGGAATCGTTTTGAAAAACGCCCGGAACGGTGAGGCTGCGGGTATTCAGTGTAAAGTCCTCGTACTTGATTTTCAGGGTAATGGTGTGGCCATAAGCCTCGTTTTTTTCCAGCCGGGGCATAAGGCGTTCTACCAGTGAGTCAATAGCATCTTCCAGTTCTGCTTTGGTTTTAAGGTCTTCGCTGTAAGTTTGTTCTACGCTGATGGATTTCCTGATTCTTTCAGGGTTGACCTGCCGTTCGTCTATGCCTCTTACAATGTGGTAATAAAACCTGCCTACCTTGCCAAACTGCTGCATCAGTTGCGGCAGGCTCCACTGCTTCAGTTCCTTGCCGGTGTGTATACCCAAATCGTGCATCTTCCGGGCGGTAACCTTGCCGATACCATAAAACCTGTCAATTGCCAGCTGCTCCAGAAAGCTTTCTGCCTGTTCAGGTAAGATGACAGTAAAGCCATTCGGTTTATTCATGCCGGAAGCTGTCTTAGCCAGAAATTTATTGTAAGAAATGCCCGCCGAGGCAGTGAGCCCGGTCTTTTCTACTATTTTTCGCCTGATCTCTTTACCAATCTTCATGGCAGAACTAATGCCCAGCCGGTTTTCAGTTACATCCAGGTAAGCTTCATCCAAAGAAAGCGGCTCCACCAAGTCGGTATATTCCAGAAAGATATCCCTGATCTGCTGGGATACCTCACGGTACACCTCCATACGTCCTTTTACAAAAATAAGCTGAGGACAAAGTTTTTTGGCTCTGACGGAGGGCATGGCTGAACGAACGCCAAATTTGCGGGCCTCATAACTGGCTGCTGCTACTACTCCCCGGTAACTACTACCCCCAACGGCGATGGGTTTTCCCCGGTATTCAGGAAAATCCCGCTGCTCTACAGAAGCAAAAAACGCATCCATATCAATATGAATGATCTTGCGTATGTCTTTTGGGAGTTTCACCTTAAGTTTTAGAACTATTTTTGATCAAGCTCGTTTTTTTGGTAATGTAAATTTGAAAGTGGATTTTCAAACCCGTAAGCAGCAGTTAATACATTATTTACCAGCCAAAGTATGGATTAAGCCCCATTCTTCATGAAAAGATCCAAGAAAATTTTTCTGTGGGTAGCAGTCATTTTCATCCTGATCATATTGTATTTCAGCTATGATATTGCCAGCAGAACTACCTTTCCCGGTTCCAAACCCAATTTAAAAGAAAGGATTGCTCCTTCAGATAGCGCACAATGATTTTACACCTTATTAAAACTTAGTATTTTGGAAAGAAATCCCAAAAAGATCAATCTTGATCATATTGATTTAGAAAAAGAAAAAGAAAAGACTACCGACATGCCCGGTACCCTGGCTTTTCCACATACAGTTGGTGGAGCAGTCATTAAGCCGGAAGACAGGGGTAAAATCAAAGGCAGAGCGGTAAAGGCTATGCATCAGCAGACGGATCGTCAGCTCAAGCAGCTTTATGAACAGATGCAGACGCTAGTCAACCAAGCAAATAACCTGAAGAAAAGGGTGGAGGTGTCTGAAAGAATTTACCTGGCCCAGATGAATTTTGAGCCTGTCATTGGGCATACTTACTATCTCTACCAGAAAAAAGACGGTACCGATGTGCTTTCTATGATCGCGCCGGAAGAGTGGGGTAAAAGCAGTCCGTTTGTCAAAACGGTAGGCAAAGCGACCATGCTGGCCGATCATACCTGGGAAGTAGAGTAAAATGTTTCAAGTTACAGGTTCATATTCACAAA
>JBKHDR010000037.1:0-40076 GCA_046541235.1 Cyclobacteriaceae bacterium
TTTTAAATCTGTTTACCACTGATTTTTATTGGTTCGGTATAAAACGAACCAACCGGATAAAAAAATCTACTTTTTATCTTTTCTTCTTATCTTCTTCCCACCTGCTGAGCAGACGTGGGATTTCCACCTCAAAGTAGCGGTACATAGAGAGGGTTTCCCTGATGGAAGGATTCAGCTCCTCATCCTGCTCATCCCTAACTTCCAGTACATGCTTGAACATTTCAATCATCGTCCTGATCTTATCTGTCACCCTGATCAGAGAGATCCATTTTTCGGGTGCCACCCTGAAGTGCCGCCGTCGGTCGCCGGGAAAGGTCCTGTAGGAAATTAACTCAAACTGCTCCAGCATCTTGAGGGCGTTGCTCACCGAACTTTTGCTCGCCTGCAGGTGATCCACGATCTCATCAAAAGTCCGGTGAGGTGGATGAGAGATCATAAGGTAAGCTACTACCCTACCGGCTAAGGGCGGAATCCCCAGGCGATCAAAGTACAATCCGATATGTTCTGTCTCGTGTCTAAGTTCTTCTTCACTCATAGTGATCTTCTTATAAATCTTTTTACGTATTGAAATTACATTAAGTTTTGTTAGTTCGGTTAATTTTGAACTAAAAAAATATAGCTGCTTTGCCAGAAGGTGGCTAGTTCATAATCAGGCATTAATCCAGTGCCACCCATTGCTGCGTCTCTGCCGAACGCTTAAGGGCATCCAGCACCAGCATATTATGGAGGGCATCATTTGGGGGCGTAGGCACCACTTTGTCTTCCAATATAGCTTTGGCAAAGGCTTCAAACTCCAGCAGGTACTGGTCTTCAGGGGCAAAAACTACTTCTCTTGTACCAATGCTATTGCTTACCCTCAGCCTGACCTCTACGTCTGAATAAGTATTAAAAGGAATTTCCAGGCTCATCATGCCACCTCTCCCGAAGATGTTGACCGTTTGATAAGGAAAAGACTGGGTACTTACGGTAAATTCTGCCCGGGCGGTGCCAAAATCCAGTAAGCCACTGCTCAGCACATCCGTAGCAAACTGCTTGTCTTTCTCCACCAGGCAGATCACCCGCTCAGGCTCAGCCCGCATCAGGTAACGACACACCGACACGGCATAGCAGCCGATATCCATCAGGGCGCCACCTCCGGCTTCTGCCTGGTTGCGTATGTTTTGGGGATCGGTATTGGTATAAGCAAAATGAACCTGTACCAGTTGTACCTTACCGATTTCGTTCATTCGTATTAGTTCCAACGCATGTTGCCACTGGGGATGAAAGCGGTACATGAAAGCTTCCATCAATTTGATACCTTTATCGCTGGCGTAGGCGATGCTATCCCTGGCTTCTTCGGCATCTAAAGTAAGGGGCTTCTCACACAGTACATGCTTGCCGGCCTCAGCAGCTTTTTTGATATAAGTGGCATGCAAATGATTGGGCAGAGGCAGATAGACAGCATCAATATCAGGATCCTGGAGCAATGCTTCATAGCTACCATAGGCTTTGGGAATACCATAGTCATGTGCTGCCTGCCGGGCTTTTTCTTCAGAGCGGGAAGCAATGGCCGCTATATCTATAATAGGTGATTTGCTGACAGGGATAGCGATCTTTTTTTTGAAAAATCCCGAAACACCAAGGATACCAAGTTGTAGTGCTTTCATGTTTGTGTTTAAGAAAAAAATAAGAATGCTTTAATTTATCAATTACTGAAAAGAAGCCAAAATGAAAATAGCCATAGTAGGAACCGGGCACGTAGGTTCCACAATCGCCTACACCCTGCTCATTCGTGAACTGGGAGACGAACTCATCCTCATCAACCGCAACCAGCAGAAAGCGCAGGGGGACGCCATTGACCTGAGACATACGCTGGCTTTTACGGAGAAAAACCGAAAGATCAGTATTTCTACCCTTGAAAATCCGGCTGCCGCCGACCTTTACATTATATGCCTGTCGGTGCCTTATGAGCAACACTTCAGCTCGCGCTTCCAGCTTGCTCCCGGCAATTACCTGCTTTTTGCAGACATTATTCCTCGTTTGAAGGCTAAAAATCCTGATGCAGTTTACCTCATTGTCAGCAATCCGGTAGATGTCATGACTTATTTCGCAATTGAACTGGGACAACTCAAGCCCGAAAAAGTGATGGGCGTAGGCACCCTGATTGACTCGGCACGCTTCCGCAAAAGCCTGTCCGAACAGAAAGGCATCCACCCCGACGACATACGCGCTTATATCCTGGGCGAACACGGAGATACTCAGTTTCACGCTACCAGTATTGCCTACGCCGGGGGCGAGGCCATTACCAATGAGGAAGAAGCTGCCTCCCTGATCCGTGAATCAGCCGTATCAGGCTATGAGATCGTCAAAGGCAAAGGCTACTCCAACTTTGCTGTGGCCATGGCTACCGAACTGTTGGTAGAAAGTATCTATAATGACAGCAAACGTACTATCCCCGTCAGCACCCTGATCAGGGGGTACCTGGGAGAAGAAGATGTTTGCCTGTCTCTACCGGTGGTGGTAGGCAGGGAAGGCATCAGCCGGGTACTGAGTCCTCAACTGATGGGTACCGAAAGAGATGCCTTTTGTAAGTCAGCCGAAGCGGTGCGGCAGGTCATTGAAAAAGTAAAAGGACAGACGAGTAGGTAAAAGGCTTAAGCTATTGATTGCGAATCCTGATTAATTTGCCTATGATTGTTGAGGAGCTAATATCCTTAGGTATGTCATTTTCATTGAAGCACATCAAACGTGAACCCCAGGTAGAGTCAGACGGGCCACCCCCATTGCTGATTCTCTTGCATGGCCTGGGCAGCAATGAACAGGATCTTTTTTCGTTTGCACCCCTGCTAGATCCCCGCTTCCTGATCTTGAGTGTACAGGCCCCTATCTCCTACGGTTTTGGCGGCTATGCCTGGTTCAATATTGATCTCACCAGCGGTATACCCAGCGCTAATCTGCAGCAGGTGATGCAGGCCAGGCGATTACTGGGTTCTTTTATCAATGAAGCTATTGAAGCTTATCAGCCTGACAAGAACAGGATATACCTGGCAGGTTTCAGCCAGGGAGCGATCATGAGTTATGCGGCGGCTTTCAGTGAGCCCTACCTGATCAGAGGCTTGGTAAGCATGAGTGGCTATATTTTAAGGGAAGTAACGGCACAGGTGAGCTTTAATCCTCAGTTGAAGAAGATCAGGATATTTGCCACCCACGGAAAGCGTGACCAGGTGCTGCCTATTTTTCTGGGAAGGGCTACCAACGACTATCTCCGTACGCTGCATCTTGATTATACCTACAAAGAGTACGACATGGCCCATGAAGTAAATGCAGAATGCTTTGAAGACGTAAAGGCATGGCTGAAAGCGCAGCTGGATGAGAATTTAGCCTCCGACAGCCAATGACGCTTGTTCTACCTTTTGGATATAATCGGGCTGAAGTTTGATTTGACGAGCCTTTGCTTGCTCATCTTCGAGTACGACAGGTGTTTCACCGCTGATCTTATAATATTTCTTCAATAAATCAGTGGCTCGCTCAATTGGTAGGGAGGAAGGGCGACCGTTTACATTCATAATGCTGACTACCGGCAGCATTTTTTTGGCAGCATTGAGAATGAGAAGTTCGTAATTTTTACCAAGGTGCATGATAAATTCTTCATCGCTGAGCAATATGAGCTTGCTGACACTGAAATTATTTGAATTATTACTCATACTTTGAAGGTCGTAGACAGGAAGTAAACAAAGCGTTTTTAAAATGATAGAAAACATAGGCATTAATATACAAATTTTATAGTCAATTTCCAGGTTTTTTGTGTAACTTTTTTTAAAAACCGATCAACAGCTAAAAGCTTCTGTCTATTTTTATCCAAAGTACCACACCAGCCTCTTCATCTCAGGAATTTCACGCCTGCCGAAAAGAATATTATACCCAGTATGGCTGGGATAATCGCTTCCAGAGATCCTATCTCAATATCCGCCAGGACAAATGTATCGCTCAACATAGCGTAGACAGAGATCATCATGATGGAAGTGCCGAGCAGGGTAAAAAAAATACCAAAGGCTTTTTTTGTATCCATTTTCCTGAAATTTAAGGGCTTAGTTTAATATATTAACAGTAGTTTTAGCCAGGTGTTCATTTCTTCAGTAGTCAATACTATTACTATCAGCTTGTTTCTTCAAACTTTTATATTGTGAGCTACTTTCATCGTGTTGGTCATTTCGTATATCGCTTTCCTGACCTTAAAACCCTGTTGGCAAAAGCATCTCCCCTTCGTTCAGGTGACCAGATGGCAGGGCTGAGTGCGCAGACCGCCGAGGAAAGAGTGGCTGCCCAAATGGCACTGGCTGACCTGCCCCTGCGTATCTTTCTGGAAGAGCCACTTATCCCCTACGAAAAAGATGAGGTAACCCGGCTGATCTTTGACACCCATGATCAGCATGCCTTTAAAAGCATCAGCCACTTCACTGTGGGCGATTTTCGTAACTGGCTGCTGGCCTACCCGACAGATGGAAACATACTTAAAGCAATCGCTCCCGGGCTAACGCCCGAAATGGTGGCGGCAGTCAGCAAACTGATGCGTGTACAGGACCTGGTATTGGTAGCCGCTAAATGCGAGGTGGTGACCCGCTTCAGGAATACCCTGGGCCTTAAGGGACACTTTTCTACCCGCCTGCAGCCCAACCACCCTACCGATGATCCCAAGGGCATAGCCGCCAGTATGCTGGACGGGCTTTTCTACGCCAGTGGCGATGCCGTTATCGGGGTCAATCCGGTCACTGATAACCTGCCTACCGTCATGCGGATTTACGAGCTACTGGATAATATCATCAACAAGTACGAAATACCTACCCAAAACTGCGTACTATCGCATGTCACCACCACCCTGCAGGCTATCGGGAAGGGTGCCCCGGTAGACCTGGTTTTTCAGTCAATCGGCGGAACTGAAAAAACCAACCAAAGTTTCGGTATAAGCCTTGCAGTGCTGCAGGAAGCCTATGAGGCAGCCCTGTCGCTGGGAAGGGGCAGTGTGGGTGACAATGTTATGTATTTTGAAACCGGCCAGGGCAGTTCACTTTCTGCGGATGCCCATCATGGCCTTGACCAGCAGACCTGTGAGGCCCGGTCTTATGCGGTGGCCCGGCATTTTAAGCCGCTGCTCGTCAATACGGTAGTGGGTTTCATCGGCCCTGAATACCTCTACGATGGTAAGCAGATCATCAGGGCTGGGCTGGAAGATCACTTCTGCGGAAAGTTGCTTGGCCTGCCGATGGGTTGTGACGTTTGCTATACCAACCATGCTGAAGCCGACCAGGATGATATGGATAGTTTGCTTACCCTTCTGGCAAGCGCGGGCGTCAACTATATCATGGGCGTTCCCGGAGCAGATGACATTATGCTAAGCTACCAGAGCACTTCTTTCCACGATGCACATTATATCAGGCAGCTTTTCGGCCTCAGACCGGCACCAGAGTTTGAAGAATGGTTACAGCGTATGGAAATCATGCAGCAAGGCAAACTCCTTAGCGGGCAGCGGGCACAACGGCTGTTGGATTACAACCAAAAAATCAGGTTATGAGCAAGCAGCACATTACCCAGGATTATTGGCAGGAGCTACAAAAGCATACCCAGGCACGTATCGCATTGGGAAGAGCAGGCAGCAGCCTCAGCACCCAGGCGCTCCTGGATTTTCAGCTTGCTCATGCCCAGGCCCGGGATGCGGTACACAAGGTGCTTGAGGCAGCGTCGCTGGCAATTGAATGTGAAAAGTATAAGCTGGGCCAGCATATCCTCCAAAGCAGGGCAGCCGATCGCCAAACCTACCTGCTTCGTCCCGACCTGGGCAGAAGGCTTCATGAAAAAAGCAAGCAACTACTTGAAAAATCCGCCGCAGGTTTTGACCTTTCCCTCATCATTGCAGATGGCCTTTCAGCCACTGCAGTGTCAGCAGGAATCATTCCCTTACTGGATCTGCTTATTCCTAAACTAATGGCACAGGCCTACCGGCTGGCGCCGCTCAGCATTGTGAATCAGGGCAGGGTTGCTATCAGCGACGAGATTGGCAGCCTGCAAAAAAGTAAGCTGGCAGTAATTTTTTTGGGAGAACGCCCGGGCCTGAGTGCGCCCGACAGCCTGGGTATTTACCTGACCTTCGGGCCTGAAGTTGGTAATACGGACGAAAAGAGAAACTGTATTTCTAACGTCAGGCCCGCTGGGATGCCCTATCCATTGGCTGCTGAAAAACTCAGCTATCTGATAAAAGAGTCTCTCAGAAAAAAAATATCAGGAGTAGCACTTAAAGACGATCTGCAGATCAGCCTTAAGGGATAAAATTTTAGTCTTCAGCAACAAAAGAGATCATTTCTACCGGCATCTTAAGGATTTCTTTAATATCCTCACCAGACTCTCTCATATCGTCATCTTCCTCTTCGTAGTACCATTGAATTTTGACCGAATGTCCGTCCAGGTATGATTTTTCCAGCTTACGGAAAATATCCACCAGACACTTAGATGAACTTGTATTGAAGTATTCAAGTTTTACCACCAGAATGATATCATTATGCTTGGATTCTCTGAGGCGGTCCATCCAGGCCATTACCGGCTTGTAAAACTCTACGGAATTTTCGGGGATAGAACGGCCGTAGATTTCAAACACGCCGGCTTTCGGATCAAAATTGATAGTGGGTGATTTTGACGTATGTGGGATATAGAGGCTTTTCATGAGCCAAGTAGTTTTCTTTTATACTATATTACCAGCTACTGTCATTCAACTTAAGCTAGTTCATAATACGTGAATAGAGTTCAAAGTAAACAAAATGATTAAAAAAAATCTGCAAAGGACTCACATTCTTAGATTCAAAAAAAAATCAATATGCTTATAATCAGATTTATTATTCATTTTCTTTTTTAAAACAGTGAAGAAAAGCATGATAAATAAAAAATTTGTTTATGTTTGTCGCGTAATTAGTTAAACAAAAATTTCAAATGTCACGTTATTGACTCATGAAAGTTACCGTTTGTAGAAAAGAACATTTTAATGCCGCTCATCGTCTGAATAATCCTGAATGGTCAGAAGAGAAAAACCAGTCAGTTTTTGGCAAATGTAATAATCCCAATTACCACGGTCATAACTATGACCTGATCGTAAGAGTAAGTGGTCTGCCGGACCCTCAAACAGGTTACGTATGTGATATGAAATGGCTCAGCGACCTGATTAAGGAAGAAATAATCAGTTCGTTTGATCATAAGAACCTGAACCTGGATGTAGAAGATTTTAAAAACTTAAACCCTACTGCAGAAAACATAGCCATTGTCATCTGGCAACGCCTGAGGCCTAAAATTGACAAAAATCTTGATTTAAAAATAACCCTTTATGAAACTGAAAGAAACTTTGTTGAATTCCCATCAAACTGAGCAATTTACTCCTGAAGAAATCGGAGATAATCATATTCCTACTTCTACTGAAACCCCCTTACGTCCAGACGCTTTTGAGAAAGACGACAACCTGAAAATTGAACTCATAGAAAAACATTTCAAAGAAATCATGCAGATTCTCGGGCTGGACCTTAATGATGACAGCCTGAAAGGTACGCCCCGCAGAGTAGCTAAAATGTACGTCAACGAAATTTTCAGCGGTATCAAGCCTGAAAACAAGCCCGTTGCCAAACTTTTTGAAAATAAGTACCAGTACAACGAAATGCTGGTGGAGAAGGACATTACCTTTTACTCAAGCTGCGAGCATCATTTTGTACCCATCTTCGGTAAGGCACACGTGGCTTACATCTCCAACGGTTATGTAATAGGTCTTTCAAAGATCAACCGCATCGTACAGTATTTTGCCAAAAGGCCCCAGGTACAGGAAAGACTTACCGTGCAGATTGCCAATGAACTGAAGGAAGTGCTCAAAACAGAAGACGTGGCTGTAGTCATAGACGCTGCTCATATGTGTGTCTCATCAAGAGGTGTACAGGACGTTACTTCAAAAACCGTGACGGCGCATTACGGAGGTAAGTTTGCGGAAGAGGATAAGAAAAGAGAATTTTTAAACTATCTAAATCTTAAGTAGAAATGGATCATTTTTCAGGTAAAAATATTTTGATAGTAGGAGGAACATCCGGAATCGGAGCTGAAATTGTAAAAATGCTCAGCGACACTGAAGCCAACCTGATTCTGGCTTCGCGAAACGAACCGGCTGATGAACTTGCCTCTCGGGTGAAACATATCAGGCTGGACGTAAAGGATATGGACGGAGAACTGTCTGACCTTCCTTCTGAACTGCACGGCCTGGTGTACTGTCCCGGAACTATCAATCTGAAACCGTTTCAGGGCCTGAAAACCACAGATCTGGAGCAGGATTTTCAGCTCAATGTGATTGGTGCCGTGAAGGTTATACAAGCGGCTTTAAAAAACCTTCGTGCTGCCAAAGGGAGTAGTATTGTACTTTTCAGTACGGTGGCCGTTCAGTTAGGCCTCAACTACCACGCTTCCATCGCCGCCGCCAAGGGAGCGCTGGAAGGTTTGGGCCGCTCGCTGGCGGCTGAGTTTGCTTCCAAAAAGATCAGGGTTAACCTGGTAGCACCTTCCCTGACTGATACTCCGCTGGCTAAGAACCTGCTTTCAACCGAAGATAAAAAAGAAGCTTCTGACAAAAGACATCCCATCGGGAGGTATGGCAAACCTGAAGATATAGCGAATATGGTGGTGTTTCTGCTTTCTTCGCAGAGCGACTGGATGACAGGGCAGGTGTTGCATGTAGATGGTGGTCTGTCTACCCTCAATCCACTCTGACTTATTAAAATATCAGTAGCATGCTGGACTAAATTTCGTTTTTCCAGATTGCACACACAAACTTTAAAGGTGTAATTTAGTTGTAGTAACAAACTTATTTTAGCCTGATTCTAAAGTAGTAGTTAATCATTATACTTATGAGGACCCCACCTGAAGCTTACCTGATCTTTAAGGAAGAGCTTAAAAAAGCTGAGATTGAGAAAGAAAAGCTCAAGTCTCAATATGAGAGCAGGCTCGAGGACATGAGAAAGGAACTCAGCTTTCTTAAAGAACAAATTTCTTCGCAGCAGGACATGATGAAAACCACCGTTGAGTATGCCACTAAACTAGAGGATGAACTCATTAGTCTGAAGAATCAAATTAAGGAAGATAAGCGAGCGGGTAACAAGAGTTATCACTGATCTCGTACAAGTTGATTAGATATTGAACAAACCTTTACTTTACAACGACATGGAAAATACATCAGCTATCAAAGACGCAACTCGCTACGAATTTGAAGATTACTTTAGCTCTCGTTTTTCCCGTATTTATTTCAGCGAAGAACTTAAGACAGTAATCTGTGAGCTGAAATCTGATTATGTACCCATAGAACATTTTAAAGACACCTTTTATAAAATAAGCGAACTGGTAGAAAAAGGCATCAATGCCAAGTTTATTTTTGACAAAAGATCCCTGCGTGCTTTCCATCAGCCTTCTATGGAATGGTACTATATAGTCTGGAAGAAAGAGATGTATGAGAAAGGTTTAAGTGTACACCGTAAGATACTTCCGGCAGAAGCATGGTTCAGGAAATCAGTGGCGATCGCCAAAGATCAGATCAGCAAGGAAAATTCCGACCTGATCATTCCCAAGCTGGATATCAAATATTGCGAATCTATAGATGAGGCCCTGGAGATCTGATGCGTCACATTAACAGAGAAGACATTGCTGGCTACGATAAAAGATACCGTACAAATCTTATTAACTCCATATCCGGCTTCAAAAGTGTGGCGCTGATTGGGACTATTAACAATCAGGGTGCAACAAACCTGGCTATTTTCAGTCAAATTATCCATATAGGAGCTAATCCTCCATTAACGGGTATTCTTTTTCGCCCCCACTCCGTGCCCCGCCACACCCTGGAAAATATCATTCAGACAGGAAGCTTTTCCATCAACCACATCAGCCGGGATTTTGTCAGAGAAGCCCATCATACGAGCGCCAATTGGGAAATCTCAGAGTTTGAAGCCTGTAATTTTACGCCCGAGTTCATAGAAAATGTCAAGTCTCCCTTTGTCAAAGAAGCAAAAGTAAAGATCGGCTGCGAATTTCGTGAAAGACAGGACATCAAAATTAACGGGACCATCCTGATCATTGGTGAGATGATGCACATCCTCTTGCCCGAAGAGATTATACAGCAGGATGGTTTCGTAGACCTGGAGCAAGCAGACAGCCTGAGCACATTGGGGTTAGATGCTTACTATTCTTCGCAGCGGGTTGGCCGCTATAGTTATGCCCGTGCCGCTGAACCTCTAAAAGAGATCTGACCCATGCCACTGGTAGAGTTTACCGATGAGGGGCTTTACTGTCCTCCGGCCGATCTTTTTATTGATCCCTGGCAACCGGTGAAGCGCGCTATCATTACCCACGCCCATGCTGACCATGCCCGCTGGGGCCATAAGCACTACCTGGCACATACGGATTCTGAGTATATCATGCGCTATCGCCTGGGAGAACACATCAGCCTGCAGACACTACCCTATGGCCAGAAAATCAATGTGAGAGGTGTTGAAATCAGCCTCCATCCGGCCGGACACATCATTGGTTCAGCCCAGGTAAAGCTCAGCTACCGGGGTGAAAGCTGGGTAGTGTCGGGAGATTATAAGCTGGGTGATGATCATTTTTGTACTCCTTTTGAACCCGTTCCCTGTCATACCTTTATTACAGAATCTACCTTTGGCCTGCCCGTCTACCGGTGGAAGCCACAGGAAGAAATCATCAAAGAAATAGAAAGCTGGTGGCAGCTGAACCAGGATAATGGAAAGACCTCCATTCTGTCAGCTTATTCTCTGGGTAAGGCGCAGCGCGTGCTGAGCCAGATCCGTACTGAGATAGGTCCTGTCCTGCTTCACGGCGCTGTATACAATACCAACCAGGCATTGATGAGAGGAAGCGTCAATCTGCCAGATTTACCCAAGGTGTATGCCGATACCGATAAGCAAACGCTGCGCAAAGCACTGATAGTAGCGCCTCCCTCAGCCCTCAATAGCCCATGGATCAACAGATTCCGGCCTTTCAGCACCGGTATTGCTTCGGGCTGGATGAATATCAGGGGAATGAAAAGAAGACGGGCAGCTGACCGCGGTTTTACCCTTTCTGACCATGCCGATTGGGACGAACTTAATCTAGCTGTAGAAGCCTGCGGCGCAGAAAGGGTATACGTCACCCATGGCTATACAGCCGTCTTCAGCCGCTGGCTTAAAGAGAAAGGCTTGGAAGCCTACGAAGTAAAAACTTTGTACGAGGGGGAGTCTGCCGAGTTGAATCCTTCAACAGACACAGAAGACTGATCAGTCTTTCAGTTTCTTTTTCATGACGATGTAAGCGCCATCCAGGAGGGCCCCCAGCAACATTATTTTTACGGGTCTGGTGGTGAGTAATTTAAGTGTCAGGTAAGAAAGGCCTACGCCCAGCAATGCTTTTGTAATTCCATTCATAATATCAAAAAGTTGTTTCAGTCTTCAAGATTAACTTAGAAGCTCCCCTATTGTTCAGCTGCTCTTCATCACTATTTGAATATCATTACCCCAAGCCCGAATAAAGCAAAGGATAAAGGGCTAAGAAATACTAAAATCGTTTTTTAAAAGTGGATGTTCTTCTATATTTGCACGGCTAATCAGCAAAAATTCAATACATACCTAAAATAATTCACATACATGAATAGTATCATTTATGTTGTTCCGGCCCTGGGACTGCTAGCCCTGATTTATACAGGTGCACGTTCGGCCTGGATCAAAAAGCAGGATGCCGGAGATCAGAATATGAGAGAGTTGGCTGAGTACATTGCCGACGGTGCAATGGCCTTTTTGAAAGCTGAATGGCGCGTCCTCGCCATTTTTGCCGTAATTGCAGCCCTTCTGCTGGCCTGGTCAGGTACGCTGGTAGAAACCTCCAGCCCGGTCATTGCAATCTCTTTCATCATAGGAGCGGTATTTTCTGCTTTTGCCGGCTATATCGGTATGAACGTTGCCACCAAAGCCAATGTGCGTACTACGCAGGCAGCCCGTACCAGCCTTGCCAAAGCATTGAAAGTATCTTTTGCCGGAGGTTCCGTAATGGGTATGGGTGTGGCTGGACTGGCCGTGCTCGGACTGGGTGGCCTGTTTATCGTATTTTACCAGGTCTATGTCGTCAGTGTAGGCGCCGAGCCTAATGGCCTGGAAATGGAAAAAGCCCTGGAAGTACTTGCCGGTTTCTCGTTGGGTGCTGAAAGTATTGCGCTCTTCGCGCGTGTGGGCGGTGGTATCTATACAAAAGCCGCTGACGTAGGTGCTGACCTGGTAGGAAAAGTAGAAGCGGGTATACCTGAAGATGATGTACGTAACCCTGCCACCGTAGCCGATAATGTTGGTGATAATGTAGGTGACGTGGCTGGTATGGGAGCCGACCTTTTTGGTTCTTACGTAGCCACCATCCTGGCTACGATGGTACTAGGCAGGGAGATTATCTCTGATGATGAATACGGCGGCATCGCCCCTATCCTTCTTCCTATGATTATTGCCGGAGTGGGCCTGGTTTTTTCGTTGACCGGTACTTTGTTCGTCCGCATCAAAAAAGAAACGGATAGTGTACAAAACGCACTTAATCTGGGCAACTGGTCTTCCATTATATTAACCGTAATAGCTTCTTATTTTGTGGTTATGGCTTTGCTGCCCGCTAACATGATCATTCGCGGCTTTGAATTTACGCCTATGGATGTCTTCTGGGCCATCTTTGTGGGTCTGATCGTGGGCGCACTGATGAGCATCATTACTGAATACTATACAGCCATGGGACGCCGCCCTGTAAATTCCATCATCAGGCAATCTTCTACCGGACATGCTACCAATATCATCGGTGGTCTTTCGGTAGGTATGGAATCCACTGTGCTTCCTATTTTGGTACTGGCTACTGGTATCGTTGCCTCCTATAGCTTTGCTGGTCTTTATGGTGTGGCCATAGCTGCGGCAGGTATGATGGCTACCACTGCCATGCAGCTGGCCATTGATGCCTTTGGGCCTATTGCTGACAATGCCGGTGGTATAGCCGAGATGAGTGGTCTGCCTGAGGAGGTAAGAGGACGTACCGACAACCTGGATGCGGTGGGTAATACAACAGCCGCTACCGGTAAGGGCTTTGCCATTGCTTCAGCTGCCCTGACCGCCCTGGCGCTTTTCGCCGCTTTTGTGGGTGTGGCCGGTATTGATTCTATAGACCTTTATAAAGCGCCTGTCCTGGGAGCGCTCTTTGTGGGTGCCATGATTCCCTTTATTTTCTCCTCACTGTGTATTGCCGCAGTAGGAAAAGCTGCCATGGATATGGTACAGGAGGTAAGAAGGCAGTTTAGAGAAATCCCTGGCATCATGGAGTACAAGGCCAAGCCTGAGTATGAAAAATGCGTGGAGATTTCAACCAAAGCGTCTATTCGTGAGATGATCTTGCCTGGGGCCATTGCCCTGCTTTCCCCGATCATTGTAGGTTTTGGCTTTAAAGGTGTATTTGCAGATACCTCCTCTCCCGAGATTCTCGGAGGTATGCTTGCCGGTATTACTGTATCAGGTGTACTCATGGGTATCTTTCAGAACAATGCAGGAGGTGCCTGGGATAATGCCAAGAAGTCTTTTGAAAAAGGAGTTGAGATCAATGGGAAAATGGAATACAAAGGCTCTGAACCTCACAAAGCCTCAGTAACCGGTGATACAGTGGGTGACCCCTTCAAAGATACATCTGGACCTTCTATGAACATCCTGATCAAGCTTACCTCAATTGTGGCACTGATCATTGCACCTCATATAGCAGTGGATGGCGCTCATACCGTAGGCGAAAACAAGGCTGATGAAGCCGTTAAAGAAATCAAAGCCGAAGTAGAAGTTGCACAGATGCAGGAAGTAAAATAAGCATAAAATGCTTCCAAGCAGAGGCTGAATCTTATGGTTCAGCCTCTTTTTTTTGCCGGTAACGATCCTTTAGTGAGGTTGAGTCAGTACCAATTCCTAACCATATTTTATGCTGGGTGGGCCCTATAAGATTCTAAAATAAAGGATTTGCTACCTTAGATTCTGCCTATACTTTTTCTGCCAGGTTCCATATATTCTCTGCCTTACGCCCCAGCAGCCAGAAAGAAATAGCCAGTAGGCTGAAGAATACCACCTTGTGCAGGCTATCCCAGAAATACTCAAAATAGCGGGTGTAGATATTGAGCAGTAAGAAAACAACACCCACCTCCCTGGCGATGCGGTCATTGTGCTTGAGACCGTGGTAAATGGCGTAAACGGCACATACCGCCAGTAACAATGCCCATAGCAGAAATTTATACTGAGCCACCTCGCTCCAGGCCTGCAGATCGCTATAATTGCCGAAAATGGAGAGTAGCCAGAACGAAAAAAACAGCCCAATTAAACCACTGGCGTAGGTGCTCTGAACAAACCTTATTTGCGCGCCAAAACGCTTTAATAACAGGCTCAGCAGCAGTAGAAACATGCCAAAAACGGCATAGCGCATTGGATAATTCATACCCATGAAATAGGATTCCCACTCAGAACGATACGCGGTTTCTGTACCAAACCACAGGGCTAATGCTGCCAGGGCAAGATACCAGTTGACTCCTGACTGCAGGAAGATCCCCATAAAAGCATAGATGAAAGCCGCCAGTAGGATGAGTATTGGAAAATAACCATCGTAAAGGCCAAAGGAAAAACCCAGAAAGGTGATGCCGAAAGCAACACCCACCGCTCCAAACATAAAAAGAGCTTCGTTACTAAAAACTTTTCGGGGATATTTCTGCCTCCTCCATACCGCTCCGTAATAAAACAGGCCAGCCAGCAGGAAGAAGAAAAAGCTTTTGACCCATTCGGGCACCTCAAGCACAGCGTTAAGCATCATTTCCAACCAGTCGTCTACGACCATTAGGGCAGCGGCTAGCATAATGCAGACGATGGAGAAGAAAAAAGCTACAAAAGAGAGATTTTTCCAGTCAAAGCTGCTTTCCTTTTTTTGTATGCTCTCTTCAAGCTCCTGAAGCTGTGAAGAAGTCAGCCTGCCCTCCTGCTCCCACTGCCGCAGGCAGTCTCTGACCAGGTGCGCTTCTTTATCTGATAATTTCATGCAGAATTCTAAACTGTTTACCAGAAGGTAACTTAAGCAGGTTTAAAATAATTTCCCAATAAGGCACTCATCCAAGATGCGGGCAGCAGCTTACTCATCCACCTGCCCAGCCGGTTGGAAAAGCCCGGAATGATCAGGCCCTGCTTCCTGAGCATCCCCTCAAGGGCAATATCCGCCACTTCGTCTGCGGGCATCATGGCGCCGCTGTTCTTTTCCATGGCACTGAAGCCGGCCGTGCTGTAAAAAGGCGTTTTCGTCGGGCCGGGGCAAAGGCAGCTGACGTTGATCTTATAGCGCTTGAGCTCCTGCCGAAGCGAGCGGGAAAAGGACAGTACAAAACATTTACTGGCCGCATATACGCTAAAGTAAGGCGTAGGCTGGAAGGCCGCAGTGCTAGATACATTCAGAATATGTGCATAAGGCAGGCCTTTCATCTGGGGAATGAAATAGTGGCAGAGGGACACCATCACCTGCTGGTTGAGCAGCATACTTTCCTGCAGATGTTCCAGAGAAAGATTTTCAAATTCGCCCCAATGAGCCATACCTGCATTGTTGACCAGGATACGCACCAGCCAGTCATTTTTCTGACATTGCCTAAATACATCATAAGCGGCATCAGGGGCCAGCAGGTCTTTCACCATAATTTCTACCCTTATGTGGTGTTTCTCCGTCAGCTCTCTTGCCAGCGTCTGCAGGCTGTCTTCAGAACGAGCGAGAAGAATCAGGTTGTTGCCGTCCCTGGCAAAGCGAAAAGCCAGTGCCCTGCCTATCCCCTGGCTGGCGCCGGTGATCAGGGTATAATTCATAGCCGAAAAATTTTAAAATTCCAGGACGACAAAGGATCATACTTAAGCGTTCCTTCACTTATCTGCATAGGTGAAGGAATATTATTCTCATACAACTGTCCCGTACCCAAACCCTGTGGCATGCTGACATCAAAAGTAGCCGTAAACTGGGCAATGGCATTGAGTCCTATATTTGATTCCAGGGCTGAAGTGATCCACCAGCCCATATTTCGCTCCTCGGCCAGCCGTATCCACTGCCTGCTTTCCTGCAGCCCGCCCAGCAGGGTAGGCTTAAGGATGATATAATGCGGCCTGATTGCATCCAGGAGTTCACCCTGCTGGCCCAGGCCATAAACACCAATCAGTTCTTCATCCAGGGCGATTGGCACTGCCGACTGGGCACAGAGCTTCCGCATCAGGGGGTATTGCCCTGGTTTGATGGGCTGTTCTATGGAGTGGATGTCAAGGCGGGACAAAGCCTCCAGTTTCTGGAAAACATCTTTTTCAGTGAAGGCACCATTGGCATCTACCCTGAGGCTGAGTTGATCGGCCGTAAACCGCTCTCTGAGGTAAGAGAGCAGGGCGATTTCCTTTTCAAAGTCAATGGCACCTATCTTCATTTTGATGCAGTTGAAGCCAGCCGCCAGCTTCTCCTCTATGCGTTGCTTCATGATATCATGATCTCCCATCCAGACCAGCCCGTTGATAGGAATAGGCCGATAAGGCTCTGCTGACCAGGGATTAGGGAGTATTTGTCGCTGCCCGCCCTGTAGCAGGTCCAATAAGGCTACTTCCAGTCCGAATCTGATGCTGGGAAATTCCAGTGGTACCAGCTCACTGATCAGCTGTAATACTTCCTCCTCGTTTGTAGCTAAGTCCTCTAATTTCTCTATCTTCTGACAGATATCGGAGAGTTGCTGTTCAAAATCAGGGCGGTCGTCAGGGCTTAAGCCGGGTAAGGGTCCGCATTCACCAATACCGTAAAGCTTTGCATCCGAAACTTGGGAAACAAGGATAAAATAAGAATCTTTGTAGCGTAAAACACCCCTTGACGTACCTGCCGCAAAGCTGAAATTCAGGCGGTGTTTGTAGTAAGAACATTTCATAGTCATAGATCGGCCAGTAGTTAATAATTTCTCCAGGATGTAACATCCTGACCGACAGATGATGTTTGATTTTTTAAAACTTTACTTTAGCAGTACACACCCACTTTACTTATTCCACTTAATCAAATTCCAAATTTAACCAATCCAATTAATTTATGGCAAATGCAGAAAAATTCACCATTGATGCGATCATTGAGATTCCAAAGGGAAGTCGTAACAAATACGAGTATGACCGCGAAAAGAAAATGATCCGATATGATCGTATGATTTTCTCTTCCATGTTTTATCCCAGCGACTACGGCTTTATTCCTGAGACACTAGCTGAAGACGGCGATGAGATAGACGTACTGGTGCTGGTTACCGAACCCACCTTCCCGGGTTGCCTCATGGAAGTTATGCCCATCGGCCTTTTTAAGATGTATGACGAAAAAGGAACAGATGATAAAATCCTCTGCGTACCGGTAAGCGACCCTATCTGGAACAAGGTAGAGAGGCTGGATGAAGTCAACCCTCACCTCAAAAAAGAAATTGAACACTTTTTTCAAGTATACAAAGACCTGGAAAAGAAAAAGGTAGGTATTGAAGGCTGGGAAGGTAAGGAAGAAGCCCTGCAGGCAATCAAAAATGCCCAGCAGAGATTTAAAGAAAACCGCTAGGCTGTAGCCTTAAGCAGCTTTTTCTGAATTAGGAATAGTAGCCTCGTTTAGGTGCATCCTTAATAAAGATGCGCCTGAACTGGCTGCCACTCAAAGCGGCAAAGGCACCGGTCAACCCTCCCACCAGGCCGGTGATAATGATCATCATAACTCCGCTGTTCATGGAAAAAATACCGGAAAGCCTCTCCGAAAGTATGGAAGATGACTCAAGGTCTATGAGCCAGGCGTAGATCATCCAGAGCAGTCCTACGCCCAGAAAACCTGCCAGGAAAGCAGTGATTCCCTTGTTGGGCAGCCAGAAGCCTACCAGAAAAGCCACCAACACCACCGACCACCAGGGAAGAAACAACTCAGCCAGGTAACCAAAGGCAGCAATCAGTATCATTTTAAATATGAATCGCATAATTATTCTTCTTCTGGAGTAAAGGGATTAAGATTTTGCCTGAACATGATACGTTCCGGGCTTTCATCCGGTGTTTTCAGGAAAAGCATCGGGAGGAAGGTGCCGTTTGCCCAGGGCTCCACAAAATG
Organism: Cyclobacteriaceae bacterium; assembly: GCA_046541235.1. Taxonomy (GTDB): domain Bacteria; phylum Bacteroidota; class Bacteroidia; order Cytophagales; family Cyclobacteriaceae; genus Catalinimonas. Next base: position 18,178 of record JBKHDR010000037.1, read on the forward strand.
ATCATAAAAAGGACTGCCGGGATTGCCTGACTGCCCGCCAGGGTACACGCCCCAGGCTCGGGGTTCAGGACCGGGCTCCACGATCATCTTCCAGGATTGCCCGTGGGTGCTGCTATTGGCTGCCACAATGTTCCTGCCGCCACCTACCTGCACCTGATCTATGGAGAAAGGCTCCAGGCGAAGCATATGCGTAAGTCTGGTGTTTTTGTACCTTCCCCAGAGCGCTTCGGCCTCATTTTCTTCCTCCCAGGTGGCTAGCTGCTCTACCGCCTGCGCAAAAGACTGATGCACAATCTCTACCAGCGTTTCGGTAGCGGAAGTGCTTTGCAGGTCAATGAATTCATTGTCAGGATAGTTTTGCAATACGTAGAGGGTCACATCATCTTCGGGCTTGTCAAGAGTCATGGCCTGGTTATCAAATTCATCCCAGAGCAGGTCGTAGAAGTTTTCCCACCAGATTTCGTAGAGTGAAGGTGCCTTGTAATTGATGTTGTTGTAATAATTCCACTTGCGCAGCAGATCGTAGGCTTCGCTTTCCTGATTGCTGAGCTTGCCCAGGTCAAGCGTATCCAGCAAAAAGGGCAAAGCTTCGGCAGCCTGCATGTTATAGGTATCATTCTGCAGGTTCATCATATCCTGGGGCGTGATATTGTTCATCTGCGATAGCCGGTCGTTGATCCGCCGGTTGCGGTAATCTTCGTAATTATAGTCGTATATGTAATAGGGATAGTCTTCACCAACGGGATACTGGTTGGCAGAGCTGACAAAGCCCCTGTCGGGATTGAGAATCTGCGCCTGGTGTTCAAAAGGAATCATTTTCTGCCACTCCAGACGGGAGTCGGTACCATCCATCAGGAATTTACCCTGCTGCTTCCATTTGGCCGGAAAGCGTCCCTGTATCCAGAGAGCGATATCACCGGAGGCAGACGCAAAGGCAAAATTCTGGGCCGGCGCATGATAGTGCTGCAGGGCAGACTTAAAATCTTCATAATTACTGGCCCGGTTAATTTTATAAAAAGTGAGAGGCACAACAGATGGGTTATGTGCGGCCCACTTCATGGCAAACTGCCGACGGTCATTGACTATACTATCATTAGGAAAGGTTTCATCATATACGACCGGGCCAAAGTGGGTATAAATAACGGTGTCAATAAATACTTCCCCATCCCTGATCCTGATTTCCTCAATTCTCTTCTGCGTCTTGAGCATCTTGTCATCGTAGAGGTACTCGGTTTTACTCTGGTCGCTAAAGGTGATCCTGTACCAGTCCAGCACATCACGGCGGGCGTTGGTAGGCCCCCAGGCGATAGAATCGTTAAAGCCTACAATAATCAGTGGTACACCGGGCAGGGCTACGCCGAACACATTGACGCCGGGAGCCGAAAGTTGCATTGTCGTCCAGATAGAGGGCATATTCAGCCCCAGGTGCATATCACTAGAAAGCAGAGGGCGTCCGCTACGGGTTTTTCTGCCTGAAACTGCCCAGTTGTTGCTGCCATTGTTCGGGTTTGGCTTTTCTATAGTTTCCAGGATAAAGTCAGTGGTATCAGCTATGTGTACCGTGGGCGTATCTATGCTAACCGGCGTAAATTCCCACTCCTTACTTTTGGGGATCACCGGTGCGGGGTTAGGTAGGTCGGTGGGAAAAAGGAGCTCAAAATTTTCCTTTCCCAGCAGGCGCAGGGCATTGGTATTTTCCAGGTCAGCATCACCACCCGCCAGCATATCTGCCATGTAAGAGAGCAGCAGTACTGATTTAAGATTGGTCCAGGGTTCGGGCCGGTAGGCCAGCAGTTTGTATTCAACGGGTAATTCTTCGTAGTCCAGGCTGGCAATGTAAGCATTGACGCCGGCAGTGTAAGCGTCAATAGCCTGCCTGATTTCGGGCACCTTCATCCATTCGCGCAGGTTGTTCTCAGCAGCATAAACGAGTCCTTTGCGGCGGTTGAGCCTGTCCAGGTAAAGGGCTCTTTCACCGGCAATTTCTGAGATGCGACCGGCAGCCAGGTGTGTTACGAACTCCATCTGCCAGAGACGCAGCCCGGCTATCACATAGCCCTGTGCAAAGTACAGATCTGCATCATTCTTTGCAAAAATGTGAGGAATCAGCATGGAATCATAGAGCACAGTAACGGGCTCCTGCAGGCCCGCCAGCGAAAGATTACGCTCCAGGTCGGGCAGTTCGCCCTCAGCATTTTGCCAGATACCATGAAAGGGGTCCAGGAACTTTCCTAGCGGAGGAACACTGCCAAACCTGAGAGAAAAAGCCACCGTCAGAGCAATGGTGATAATAAAAGAGAGGAAGAATTTGAATATTTTCATATATAGGTCAAGCCTTCATATTGAGCCGGAAAAGGTGCCGCATTTACCTCTGCTCAGCGAGCATGAGTAAAATATCATGGAAACATACAATTTTGCGCCTATATTCTTTACAGCCTCACGAAATTAAGCATTAAAGCATTTTCCCAAAACTTTTTATGACAAAAGAAAAAGGGAGTAAATACATGAATGCCGGATAAGGCCTGTTACCTCAGTTCTTACTGCGACAAATCATTGGTCTGGACAGAATCAAGCAGCCATTTTCCCCCTGCGTAAGGGTTATGAATAGTTGGGATGCATTTTTATGAATTCAGCGTTCAATTCTAAGTTGGTAATAATGGTATGTAGCCAGTGAGCGTTAAAGTAGTCGGTTTTGATATCTTATAGAGAGAAGTGCGTTTTGCCCTGCAAGCGGTTTTCCGAACAACAGAGATTCAAGGTCATCCTGACGGCCTGAAAGTGAAAAGCCAGGCATTTTTCTTTCGTAATTTGACAGTGGTTTAGTCCGAGCTGTTGTCTAGCATCCCGGATGAGAAACTCAATGGCAAAGCGAAAGTAAATCAGTATCGTGTTAGCTGGGAGGTTTAAATCCGAGCAACCTCACCCTAAGCAGATGTCTGCATGGAAGCAAGCAATTCGGCTAGTGTATTTGTATTGTAAGTAAAAAAAACAGAAGAAGAAGTGGATACTGAGTTGCTGTATTCCAGGATCGGGAAATTAGAGATGGAAAGGGACTTTTTAAAAAGCTTGAAGAATATCATTTTGTATCCATGAAGTACCTCTTAGTTGACCCTGAATACAAGTAGACGAAACCAATGCCAGCTTCTAGCCTTGAACAGAGCTTCGTTTTACTATCAATCAAGGGGGAAAGTTCAGAGAACCTGGAGATGATGCGTTTGATCAACAAATGTATTTTGGAAGAACCAATAGCAAGCGTGAAGTCCATGCAGTACTTGCTGCCGGGTCAAGATTACCAGCCGGGTTATGAGCGAGTAAGACGATGGATGCGTAAAGCGAATATCGGGCTATCTACCTAAAGAGGCACCTGACAGTACCGGGCGAGAAAAAGTATGTTTACCCGTATCTGCTGCGTGAGTTGCACACCAATGGGCATGAGCAAGTCTGGAAAGTGGTCATAACATATCTTCTCATAAATTCAGGTTTTTTATATCCCGGCGGGACTGCTGACAGTTATCATTGAGGTGTACAGCCGAATGATTGTCGGATGGGGCCTGGCTAATACGCTGAATGCTCAGGCCAGTCTGGAAGTAATCAAATAATCAGTGGAACCGCACAGATACCCTAAAATTCTCAACAGTGACCAGGGCAGTCAGTTTAGCTGTAAAGAATATGTTGGGGGGCTTAAGAAAAAATCAAGATCAGAATGAGTAGCAAAGGCCGGACATGGGATAACATCTTCATTGAGCGGGTTAGGCGGATTATCAAAAACGGTTACATTTAATTTTTCCCTGTAGAGTAAGGAAGCAGGGTAAAACCTGCTTCCCGACCATTCCGGTTGGCCCTCTTATCCCTGACAGCTTGCTCCTCAGCAGGGCCTGTGTCTGTTTCGGACGACGCTGTAAAAGTGCGATTATAAACTAAATCTCAGCAGGCAATTCAAATAAAACACCCCAGTGGTCTAAAAAAGTAGAGGTATTATAGTGTTTACAGAAACAAGTCAGATAGCATTATATGAATTTGCTACTTCACCCCAGTTGACCACTTGAAAGAATGCATCGATATAATCGGCTCTTTTGTTTTGATACTTCAGGTAGTAAGCATGTTCCCATACATCAATGCCCAGAATGGGTGTTCCATTAACTTCTGCAAAACGCATGAGCGGACAGTCCTGATTGGGTGTGGAAGTAATGGATAACTTGCCATCGCTGTCTGCCAGCAACCATGCCCAGCCAGAGCCAAAAACAGAAGAGGCAGCGTTGGAAAAGTCCTTCTTGAAAGCATCCACCGAACCAAAGCTACTCCGCAGAGCATCCGCTAATTTGCCGTCGGGCTGTTTTCCAGAGCCGGGAGATATCCACTTCCAGAAGAGGGTATGGTTATAATATCCTCCAGCATTATTTCTAATCGCAGTATCATTTTTTTCTACATTTTTCAGAATTTCCTCAATGGACATTTGGGAAAATTTTGTTCCCTGAATGGCTGCATTGAGATTATCGGTATACCCCTGATAATGTTTGTCATGGTGAATCTCCATGGTCTTTGCATCAATATGAGGCTCCAGCGCATCGGCTGCATATGAAAGAGGGACTGCTGTAAATTCATTGGCTCTATTTGTAGTAATCAGGCCATTCTTATTTTTAGAAAAAGCATGGGCTTGTAGTAAAGAGGCCGGAGATATCAAACTCGTAATGCCCACACCTGCTGAGGTTTTCAAAAATGTACGTTTGTTCATTGTAATGTTTGGTTACTAAATATAGGATAAAACAGAACAGTCAAGGATAATGGCTGACTTTGTAATTGCTAAAAGACAAAATTTGACCAAACCCCGGTGCTCTGAAATGGAAGATAGTAAAGAAATTTTGAAGCAGGAAATAAGTAATCATTTTGCTGCAGATGTAAGTCGGATAGACTCGCTTACCCGATTCCTAGTAGCCCAGCTACAGGTCTGCACAGTGAATTACGCTCAATCAACTTCGGCTTTGAATCTTAAGGTAAAAGACAGTTCTAATGGCCGCACCTTTCTCTTTAAGACAAATATGGCGCGGTCACCTTCAACAATATGATGAACGCTTCAACATAATGGTTTTTGTACTTGCTTCAAAACTTCGTTAGGCCGCTAAAGTTGGTGAATGGTTCTGAAGAAAGGAAATATAGTAGCCATAAAAAGACTGGGAAACCAAAGTGAAAATCTTCACAGCTTATTTCTTCCTGGTCTGGATCAATTGAAACGCATATGCTTAACCATCTGGAATTTAAACCTCTTATCCCAATTTTATCCTGTACTTAGGATTTAGTGTCGAAACTTGATTAGTATCTTTACTTTAAATCATTTTCCTGCTACCAAGCCCGGTCAGTGGTACGCTAAATCCTGGGTTTGCCTCCTTTCATATCGCCCATGATAAAGCCGTAAGGTTTAAGCATGTCTACTTCGTCAAAGATCTGCTTGAGCATGGCCGTAAAAGGAATGAAAAGGATCATACCGGCCACTCCCCATATCAGGTTGCCTACGAAAATCGCCAGTATGGTAAACATAGGATTTACACTAACCTTGCGACCCACAATATTTGGCGTGATCAGGTAACTCTCGAAGGATTGTATGACGATAAAGTAAAGAACTACTCCAAAAGGATACCAGAGGGAGTCTTTCATCACCAGCGCAAAAATGGCCGGTAGCAGTGAGCCTACCAGCGGACCTATAAAGGGTACAACGTTGAGTACGGCTGCGAAAACAGCAAAAAATATGGCATGCTCAATACCCAAGGCCATCAGAGCGATACTGTTGAAAAAAGCCAGCACCAGTATCACCAGGAAAATACCAATGATGTAGTTTCTGACTACATCTTTTACCTTCAGGATGATGCTCTTGAGATGCTCATCATGACCTTTGATAGCTATCAACATGAAGTCGAGTATATCATCGCGGTACACCAGAAAGGCCACTACAAAGGTCATAAACAGCATAATCTGAATAAAGCTGGCGGTAGCCTGTGACAGCCCCTGGGTGATCATATTTCTGTTACCCTCGAGCAGGGCACCAAGAGCGTCTTTCATAGTTTCCAGTTGCAGTGTGCCCTCTCCAAAATTCTGGTTGACCCAGTCCGAAAAATCGCTGATCAGCTCATTGATACTTTTTCCCAGTGTACCCAGGTCGCTTGAGAATTTAAGTGTCTGGGTATAAAAAAAAGTAATAATGCCTCCTATAATGATCAACGCCAGGATAAGACAAACCACTGAGGAAAGCCAGCGGGGAAAACGCCGGTGCTCCAGCCAGGTGGAAACCGGCGAAAAGAGGACAGCAATAAACCCGGCAAAAACTAAGGGTATGATGACCGAACTGGCCATGGTGAGGATATGGACCAGGAGAGTGGCGAGTAAAAAAAATGCGGCCCACCTAAACAGGAGATAGCCTGGAATTCTACTTTGCATACTGCTAGTTTAAAAAATTTATCTATCTGACTAACAAAAACAAAAGGGTACTGATTAGTACCCTTTCGTATTTTTTCAGAAAAAACAAAATTTATCTGCAACAAAACCCTATGGATTGACCATAGCTGCCTCGTTTTCCTTCAGGGTGACAGCGTTGACACTGCTTTCTTTTACCATTTGGTTAAACTCCGGAAGATCCTCTTTTACCACCTGGTAAAATTGCTCCAGTTGCTGATCAATCTGTTGCGTAATTTCATTTTTAAAACTTACTGCCTGCTGGGTAGGCTTAAAATTACCATAGTTCACCTGTGAGCCTACATTAGCTAATTTATTATTAAGCTTAATAGGAAAATTCAGTGGATCCTGGTTGCTGCGGTTTTTGGTCTGATAAAGCTCCTGCTCTACCTTGGTCATCTTCTGATCAATGGCTTTGGCCATTTCCACCAGTTCTTTCTGGCTATCATCATTCTTTACCTTTTCAGTAACCGTATTAAGCTGACTGCGGATGTCGCGGATATCCCTGATAGCTTTGTGAGTTTCGGATAACTTATCTCTGACTGAAATCAGGAAATCAAATTGCGCCTGCAGGTCCTGAGGAGTGGATTCCCAGCGGGGATCGGCTAGTATGCTGAATGTCTGCTCGTTGCTTTCACCGTTTACATTCAACACTACAGAATACTCTCCGGGTACGGCTTTAGGCCCTCCCAGGCCTCCTCCCCAGAGGATGAGGCCATCAAAGCCCAGCGCATTGGGGTAGCGCATATCCCAGTTGAAGGTGTTGAAACCCTGCTTTACCTCCAGCATGGCCTTGGCCGGGTCTTCCTCTTTTTTGGAGTAAGCGGTACTAAACTCACGAATCACATCGCCTTTACTATCTTTAAAAATCAAGCTTACCGTACTGGCGCTGTCCGGAGCATTTTTAATAAAGAAATTGACTATAGCCCCACCGGGATGGTTTTTACCCTCGGTAGGTGAGTCACCCCGCTGCCCGCCATCCATACGATAGGCATCCATGGGCTTAAAGAGATAATGGTCTGCCGCTGCCACTTCGCTGCTCAGTTGGTGCAGGGGCGTCAGGTCGTCAATGAGCCAGAAGCTGCGTCCCTGGGTAGCCGCAATCAGGTTGTTATTTTTGATTGTCAAGTCCGTAATAGGCACGATAGGCAGGTTCTGCTGGAAGGATGACCAGCTGGCACCATCGTCAAAAGAGAGATACATCCCTGTTTCGGTACCCGCATACAATAATCCTTTGCGGCCCGGGTCAGCTCTTACTACCCTGGTAAAGTGTTCTTGATCAATACCATTGGTAATTTCCTCCCAGCTTTGGCCGTAGTCTTTACTTTTGTAGAGGTAGGGTTTGAAGTCTCCCATTTTGTAACGGGTACCAGCTACATACACACCACCCTTTTCAAAAGGATCCACATCTATACTGTTGATCATCATCCACTCGGGCATCTGGGGAGGTGTTACGTTCTGCCAGTTTTTGCCCCCGTCGCGGGTGAGGTAAATCAGCCCGTCGTCGGAGCCGGTCCAGATGGTACCCGCCTCATGCATAGACTCCGTCACGGCAAATATGGTGGCATAGTATTCTACCCCGGTATTGTCTTTGGTAATCGGACCGCCGGAAGGACCCAGTTTGCTCGAGTCGGCACGGGTAAGGTCGGGGCTGATGAGTTCCCAGCTTTGGCCTTCATTGGTGCTCATGTGCAGGTGGTTGGAGGCTGCGTAAAGCTTATCACTATCATGGGGTGAGAAGAAGATAGGGAAGTTCCACTGAAAGCGGTACTTCATCCCCTCTGCACCATAGCCCATAGGGTTGTCGGGCCATACGTTGACGATACGGGTCTGCTTATTGTCGTGATTGACACGGGAGAGGAAGCCGCCATAGCTGCCGCCATAGACAATATCGTTATTGTCGGGATCAATGGCAATGTGGGCACTTTCACCCCCGGCGGTTTCCTCCCAATGGTCTTCGTTGATGCCGTAATCGTCTGAGCGATGCAGGACTCTTAACGTTGAGTTATCCTGCTGGGCACCGTAGATACGGTAAGGGAAATGGTCGTCAGTTACCACACGGTAAAACTGGGCAGTAGGCTGGTTGTGGTAGGTAGTCCAGTTTTCACCTCCGTCAAAGCTTACCTGGGCACCACCGTCGTCGGCGATAACCATACGCTGGTTGTCTTCCGGAGCGATCCAGAGATCATGATGGTCACCGTGAGGTGCGTTGCTGGAGGCAAAGGTTTTTCCGCCGTCTTTGGATTTGTGGTAGCTCACATTCATCACATAGACAATGTCCTCGTCCTTGGTATCCGCATAGATACGGCTATAATACCAGGCGCGCTGGCGCAGGCTGCGGTCGTCATTGGTGCGTGTCCAGGTTTCTCCGGCATCGTCAGAGCGGTAAACACCGCCTTCTTCAGCTTCAATGATAGCAAACACCCGCTCAGAATTGACAGGAGATACTGTAACGCCGATAATACCAAGTGTGCCTTTGGGCATGCCTTCGTTGTTGGAAATTTCCTTCCAGGTGTCGCCGCCGTCGGTACTTTTCCAGAGGGCAGAGCCTTCTCCCCCGCTTTCCAGGCTGTAGGGGGTACGCTGTACGCGCCAGGTACTGGCATAAATGATACGGGGGTTGGTAGGGTCCATAGCCAGGTCTACCGCACCTGCCTGCTCGTTGACGTAGAGCACTTTCTCCCAGTTTTTACCCCCATCGGTAGAGCGGAATACGCCCCGCTGCTCATGAGGGGCAAACAGGTTGCCCATGGCTGCCACATAGACGATATCAGGATTACGGGGATGAATGCGGATGCGGCCTACGTGGCGGCTTTCATTGAGGCCAATATTTTGCCAGGTCTTGCCGGCATCGGTGCTCTTCCATACCCCATAACCAAAAGATACATTACCCCTGACGGTTTTCTCACCGCCGCCTACGTAGATAACATTGTTATCGTATTCGCTTACGGCTACGGCACCAATGGAACCGCCAAAGAATCCGTCAGATATATTGTTCCAGGTCTGGCCTCCGTCTTCGGTCTTCCAAACACCACCGCCAGTTGATCCGAAATAGAAAAGATTGGGCTTGCCCGGAACGCCGGTTACGGTACAGGAACGCCCCCCGCGATAAGGCCCGATAGAGCGCCATTGCAGGCCACTGTAAAGTGTAGTGTCATAAGAAAGCGTGGGAGATACACTTTTTTTACGCCTTTGAGCCTGTATTTCGGTAGTGGAACTTAATACAAGCACAAATAGCAAGAGCCGTAAGCTCAGGCTCTTTAAGCTTTTTCTAAAAATCATAATATATTCAGGTTAGGTATTCGCCCTGAATATACTGTAAAAATGAAAAAGGAATAAAGTATCTGCTAAAAAAAGTCAAAAAGCATCAGGAGGAGAAGGTCTAAGTGCTTTACTGATGCTGATGGTAAAGGTAGCTCCTTTGCCAGCTTCGCTATCTATCCTGATTTTACCTTCGTGTCTTTCCACAAATTCTTTACAGATCAGGAGAGCAAGACCCGCTCCTTTTTCACCAGAAGTACCTATACTATTTTGGCGAATATCCCAGTGGAAAAGCTTTTCCTGTCGTAATTTATCCATACCATAGCCAGTGTCGGACACAGAAATGTAGTGGTAGTCATCATCCTGCTCAGCTTTGATAATGATATTGCCCTCACTGGTAAACTTATTGGCATTTTGTATCAGGTTCTTTAGTACAAAATCCAGCATGTTATGGTCAGCCATCAGCTGATACCCCTCAGGAACCAGGGTGAGCAGTGTATTCCCTTTGGCCTCAACTGAGGATTTAAACTGATTAACCATATCTTCCAGTAATGCAGGCAACAGGACGGGCTTTACGTTCAATTTGTTGCCATCCAACTGTGACAAACCCCATTGCAGGAGGTTTTCCAGCAGGGCTGAAGCCCCTTCCAGCAGGTGGCTGATACCTTCCACAAATTTTGTAGTATCCTCCTTGTCTATTCCCTTGCTGACAAAAAGGTCCATAAAACCCTTTAAGGTACTAAGCGGACTTTTGAGGTCATGTGAAATGATGGAGATGAGTTTATTGCTGATGTTGTTGAGTCGCTGCAGTTCCTGGTTTTGCTGGTCTACCCTGTCTACTGATTTGCGCAATTCCTTTACATTCAGGCGTAACTCCAGCTGCTGAATCACCTGGCGAGAGAGCACTTTCAGGGTAAATCGCTGGTCTTCGGTCAGTTCACCGGGTTCAGTATCAATGACGCAGAGGGTACCCAGGCGGTAGCCTTCCTGGGTGATAAGAGGCATACCTGCATAAAACCTGAGCCGGGGGTCCCCTTCTACCAGAGGATTGTTTTTAAACCTTTCATCCTCTAAAGTGTCCTTTATTTCAGTGATTTGATCCTGATGGATGGCATGGGCACAAAATGCCACTTCCCGGGGCGTTTCGCTAACATCAGTCCCGACCTTTGACTTAAACCACTGCCGATTGACATCCAGCAGCGTGATGAGTGAAATGGGCTTCTTACATATCCTGGAAGCCAATTGAGTAATTTCGTCAAAATCCTTTTCAGCAGGGGTATCTAGGATATCGTAATGGTATAAGGCTCTGAGCCGCTGCGGCTCATTGACAGGTATTTTCGGAGTTTTCATCTGCTTATTTTTTTGGACCAGAAAAGGCTGCTTACAGATTCTCAAGTAAGTATAAGTTGCAAAGCTTCCCCTGATAACTACCCTTATACCACCTTATCCAGTAAATTTTTCAAAAAACCAGTTTGCAATATACGAGATTTTTTTCAAATATCTTCCGATGATTTTAGCTTAAAAAGTAAATCCTGAGTGCACTTTTGAATGATTAATACTAAAACAGCGATAATCAGTACATTAATATAAAGTCGTTTTCATCGGGCTTTGTCCGAACGCAGGATGGCCAGGTACTGGTCATTATGATCTTCAAATAACACCTCGGTACGCCAACCCAGCGGAGCCGCAAGTTTTTTTAACATACCTGCATCAATATAGAGCCAGTTGAACCATTCTCCTTTTTCTCCCTGATACTCATACTGGTAACTGATTTCTCCAAAATAAGGATAGAGATGCTTCTTCTGCCCTTCATACAGATAAGAAATATCGCTGGAATCAAGAATGATGCATCCATCAGAATGAAGCCAGCGATGCGCCTGCTTCAGAAAACTCCTTAATCCCTCCAAGGTGCCTGTGATGCCTATGCCGTTCATGAGAAGCAAAAGCGTATCGTAGCCATGGCCGGTATATAACTGGTAAGGCTGCTGAATGGTTTGCCTGATGCCTCTTTCCTGCAAGATTCGCACACAGTAAGGTGACTGCTCCAGGGCATACACTTCCAACTCCTGCTCTTGCAGGTAGAGGGCATGGCTGCCTGCTCCCGCTCCAATATCCAGGATTTTGCCCCGACAAAGCGACAGAGCATGCGTCTCCAGCTCCGGGAAATCGTGTTCGTCCCTGAAAAACCAGTCTACCGGCATTTCTTCAGTTTCATCATAACTGGTATGCAGTAGCAGCGGGTCTGCCTCTCCCCTGCTGAAGTAATCGTAGAGAGCTCTTCCGTAAGGGTCTCTGCGGGTAAAATCTATTTCTTTCATAAAAAAAGCTGCCCAGAGGCAGCTTAAAGTGGCTTTAGAAATCTATAGTAGCACCTATTTCGGCTAGAATGAGTTCCTTGCCGGCATCCGAAAACGCTTTTTTTGCCTTCTCGTGCTCAATTTTGATATAGGGAAAGGTATCGTAATGTACGCCCATCACCTTATTGCACTGTATAAAATCAGCGGCAACGACAGCATCGTTTGCATCCATGGTAAAATTACTGCCAATGGGCAGAATCGCCAGGTCAAGTTTGGCAAAGCGGGGTATCAGCTGCATATCCATGGTGAGGGCCGTATCGCCAGCGAAGTAAAAGCTCTTGTTATCACCACTGATGATAAAGCCACCCGGATTGCCACCATAGGTACCATCGGGCAGCACGCTGGAATGTACGGCATTCACGTATTTGACGGTGCCAAATTCAAAGCTGGCTGAGCCGCCGTGGTTCATGGGGTGACCGTTTTCCACTCCCTGTCCGGCAAACCAGCCAATGATCTCGTAATTGGAAATGAGCCGAGCCCCGGTGCGTTTGGCAATAGCTACGGCATCAGCCACGTGGTCCTGGTGACCATGAGAAACGAGGATGTAATCTGCCGTGATCTGGTCTACATCAATGTCTTTGGCCAATTCATTGGGCGTGATGAAAGGGTCAAAAAGCAGGTTTTTCCCGCCAACTTCTACAGCAAAACAGGAATGTCCGTAATACGTAAGTTTCATGACTTTATGTTTGGTAAAAAAATAAAATAAAACTTCAGGGATAACCCTCTACTAATTTACCGAAATCGGCACAAAATGTTAAGCTCCTTTTTCTGGCCTGAGCCCTGACTAAAAAAAAGAAGATTTCTGAGGAAGCTATGGATAACCCTCAAAGATTATATTCTACTATTCTTCCAACTCTTCCTCCTGGTCTTCTTCCTCAAATGCCTGCTGAATGATGTTTTCGGTGGTTCTGAGGCGCGTCCGGCAGTAGCTGACCAGTTCCATGGCCCGCTTGACCTGGGCCGAAAGCTCATCTACATCCAGTTCGTCTTCTTCTACGCGGGCCACGATGCTTTCCAGTTCCTGCATCGCCTGCTGATAGCTAAGTTCTTTATTTTTTTTGCTCATGATCTTTTCTATTTTCACTTGTTTCCAGTCGGCTTTTAAGCACCTGGCTGTGGGTCAGGGTTTCCAGCAGGTCGCCAGGTTTTAGCTCATCTGCCTTGTGCAGCGGCCTGCCATTGACGGTGGTGTAGCTGAAGCCTCTTCTGAAAATCTTCTCCGGGTCCGAAGCCCGCAGGAATTTCTCGTAAGATTTGAGTTTTTCGCTGCTTCGCTGCAGCTGATTGCGGCTCTCGCTTTTCAATTTGATTTCTGATGCGTTGAGCTGCTCGCGCTGCCTTCGGAGCTGCTGGTTGCTGAAGTAACGCAGCTGCTGCTGCCAATGCCCGAGCTGCCCCTGCTGATGCTGTAAACGTCCGCCTGCCAGGTACCTGATTTGGTTTACCATGCTATCCAGCCGGTATTTCTGCTCGCTGAGCTTATGCGCAGAAAGGCCGCTCAGTCGCTGCCACTGGTCCAACAGGCGCGTCTCAAAGTCTACTATGCCGCTGATGAGAAATTCAGCCACGGCAGTGGGCGTCTTCATGCGGGTATGGGCCACCAGATCGGCTACAGTTTCATCGCGCTCGTGCCCGATTCCGGTGATCACCGGGATGGGATACTGGGCGATATGGCTGGCCAGTTCATAAGTATCAAAACAATCCAGGTCCACCTGGGCTCCTCCTCCCCTGATGATGGCCAGCATATCAAAACTTGTGCTCTTGCTTTCCATCTCTTCATAAGCCTGCAGCATGGCCTCAATGATGCTCTGGCTGGCCTGCTCTCCCTGCATGCTGGCTTTAAACAACTTTACTTCAAAACGATAACCATAGCGGTTACTTCCCAGCTGATCCATGAAATCGCCCAGACCGGCAGCGGTAGGTGAACTGATGACGGCGATACGCTGGGGCACCAGCGGCAGCTCCAGGCTTTTGTTCATCTCCAGCACCCCTTCTTCGGTCAGGCGGGCAATGACCTCCTGCCGACGACGTGCCCTTTCGCCTAAGGTAAAATTCGCATCAATATCCCTGATATTGACACTCATGCCATACAGCTCATGAAAAGCCACCTCTACCTGACAGAGTACCTTCATACCCGCCCGCAGGTCTTCACCGGTAATGGCCCTGAACCACCCGCCCAGGCGGCGATAGTTGTAACTCCAGAGCGTGGCTCTCATCTTGGCCACCAGGCGGTCATCTTCTTTGTCTACCAGCTCCATATAGCAGTGGCCCTTTTGATGTACGCGCAATTCGCCTATCTCCGCCACCACCCAGTAGGTAGGTTCCAGCTGGGCAGAAAGGGTTTTTTTGACCAGTTCGTTGAGTTCAAAAAGGCTGAGATGGCTCATAGGGCTGGGTTTTGGGGCATAGGGTTTGGAAATTCAGGTGTGTAGAAGAACATCAAAGAGTATTGTCCTCGTTTAAACCAGGACTCAGGAGACCACCAGCTTCTGTGACGCGCTAAAACATTGCTATCCTCTATACAGAAATGATTTGATAGAAATTCTATTCTCTGGGTTTCCAGGGAATTTCCTGTACCCCCAGTTCGGCGCCCATTTTACGGGCCAGCACGAAAAGAAAATCAGACAGGCGGTTCAGATAAACGATGATGTTTTCTGCCAGTGGTTCTTCCTCATGAAGCCTGACGCAGGTACGCTCGGCCCGGCGGCAGGCACAACGAGCTATGTGGCAAACTGAAACCTGGGGATGGCCACCAGGCAGGATAAAATATCTCATGGGCTCCAGCGTGACATCCATTTCATCAATGGCATCTTCCAGCTGCTTCACATCCTGCTCAGTGATTTTCTCAAGGTAGTCAGGAACCTTACCATTTTCAGCAGCTACCCAGGCACCAATGACAAAGATAATCTCCTGTATGCGCTGGAAAAGCACCTGCCGATCCTCGTTGGCTGGCTGATCTCGTAGCAGGCCCAGCTGAGCATTCAACTCGTCAAGCGAACCTACCGCTTCTACTTTTAGATGACCTTTGGAGAGTCGTATGCCTCCGATCAGGGAAGTTTTTCCTTCGTCACCCTTCTTCGTATAAATTTTCATGTCTGTTCAGATTTTAGAGGCACGAATTTAAACAATCCTCCTCAAAAGGAGAGCATCATCTCCGCTTTAAGTGCCTCATAGGTTTGCAGATACTCAGCAAATTCAGCAGCAGGTAGCAGACTCCGGAGTTCTTCCAGGGCTCCTTCCGCATAACTTTCCAGTCCCTGTTGCAGACTGCTGCGAATGTAAGCTTTCTTGAGGGCCGGGTTAAAAGGATGGGTTTCTACCGCATCCAGTATGAGCTCATATTGGCGAAGCGGGTCATCAGCGTAAAGATAATCTACCGCAAAGAGAAAACCCTGTTCATAAAAAGGGTTGCCCAGCATCCTGGCTGCCAGCTCCTTTGCAACTTCAGGCTCAGCATTTTCTGCTGAAAATACCGCCTGCAGGTACATCTTTTTCAACTCATGCCAGCGGCTGGGTTCCTGCAGGTCTTTCGCCAATTCTGCGGCCTGTAAAGTTTTGCCCTGATTCTCCAGACGATAAACCCTGAGCCAGTCACGATAAAGGTTAGCAGATTCACTGAGCGATAGCTTCTGTTGCAGGAAGGCTTCAGACTGCTTGTTCAGCACCTCCGACTGCCAGCTGGGGAAGCGCAGGTGCAGGTCATGCAGGGCCAGCACCAGAAAAGCGGGATCGTCCAAAGCAGAAAGGGCACTTTCCAACTCAGACTCGCTCATGAAGGGGGCCCGATAGCGAAGGTACTGATAGATAAAGCTATCTTCCTGCTCGTTGAGCTGGCTTACGCTACCCGAAGTAATGCTGAGCATGTCGCTTACCACCTGCTGTACCTCGCGAATTCCTTCCTTTTCCAGGCGTGCCAGGCTGTCCCAGGCCAGATAGGCTTCCCGCTGGTTACCGCCAGGCAGGGCCATGGCTTCTGCCTTACTCACCGCGTAGCGGAAGAGGGCATCTTCGTAACGCGCCGCCACTGCCTTATCCAGGTAGGCGCTGGCCACCTCGGGTGCGTTCATCTGCAAAGCCCACAGGCCCAGTATGTTGTTGTAATTGCCTCTCTGAAAGGGATTCAGCGCCTGCAGGTAGTCCAGGGTTTTCATGGCATCTACCACCTGGTTATTCGCATACATAGCATAGGCATTAATGAGCAGCAGGGCCTCGTAAAAGCTGCCATTGGCCGGGTTTTCAGCGATTTCTCTCAAAACCCTAAGCTGTGTGCTATCCAGTTGCTCGGGTTTGTTGAAAACATAATTGTAGAGGTAGGCAAAATCAAAACTGCTCAGCACAGAATCAGCCGGGACACGCCACTCATAAGCCCGGGCAGTTGCCTGAGGGCGGTATTTGTTGAGCAGCAGCAGCTGGTTCACACTGGCGGGCAGGTAAGCATCGCCGCTTTCTGCCTCGCTGATCAGCGAATCCAAGTCAAAAGTCAGCAGGTTTTCGTTTTTGGCAATCAGGCCCAGGATGTTGGTTTCTGCTGCTTCCCGGCTCCGGGGGTCTTCACCAGCCTCCTTTAGGTAATAAAGGGCCGAGTCCAGCACCGAAGTTTTGCCGAAAGTGATTGCCAGGTTATTGTAGAGGTAAGGGTTGTCGGGAAATTTTTCCAGCCCCTGCCGGAAGCTGAAAAGGGCATCAAACAGGCGCTCGTTTTCCTGCAGTTCGTAACCCAGATTGACCTGCGCATAAGGAGTAGGCCGTTTTTTCAGGGCTTCACTAAAGTAGAATTGCGCCAGTTGCTCATCTTCCTGTGCCCTTGCCAGGCTGCCCAGCGCATAATTGGAACGATGGTTATTGTAACCATACTGGTCGCCCATCTTATAATACTGTTCGGCCAGAAATCGGTCGTCAGCCATCAGGTAGGTATCCCCCAGACCGTTGTAATAACCCGCTATGGTTTGGTAAAACGGAAAAAGATTAGCATTCAGGAAAAAGGCCAGGGTAGCGATAAAGCCGGTGATCTGTGCCGTGCCATAAGGAAAAGTGGGCGGCTTGTACATGATGCGATACACCTGCTGGTTATCCATCAGCGGCTGAATGAAATTCCCAATCACATAAAACATGAAAATCAGTCCGTAGCCAATCTGGCTGTAGATGATGGTATCTTCCATGGCTTCCATAAGTGGATCATTGGCCGTGAGGAAGATGTAAGCCAAGGTTGAAAAAGTGATCAGGGCCAGGGCCATATAGAAAAAAGCACCCAGCGGAGCAAAAGCAAAGGCACTACGGTACTGCACTTCCCTGTCTTTAAAATCCCACAGCCCCAGGAGGGCTACCACACCGAGGATAAAAAAGGCATTGAGGTAAAGGATGTCCCAGCTGATACGCCCGGTATTATACAGAAAAAGCAGAAAAACGTTGAGCAAATAAATGACCGATACCGCCAGAAAATGCCAGGTAGAATGCCGGCTGCTCACGGTATTGCCCATAGTCACGATTTTCAGGAAGAAGCTGATCATTGTATGCCCCAGCAGAAAGATAAATACCACGCTCAGCACCAGTGCAGCAGGAAGGCTATAGTGAGCCAGATAGTAGAGCGGATAAGGTACGTTTGAAGTAAAATAAAGTAAAGCTCCGCTAAGTAAGGTGAGTACACTGAAAGAGATAATTCTGATGAGCAGCGCATGATCTGTCCGGAGGTAGGCAAAGTAGTAAAGCAAAGGCAGGTATAGAGACAGCATGATCAGCAGGCCCGTTTTATCATAAGAGCCAAAGAGCATTAGCTGCTCCAGCCGCAGGCTGATAAAAAAACCGCTGATAATCAATATACCAAAGTAAAACCAGAAGCCGCGCAGGGCAGAAATAACTGTAGAAAAAATAATAAATGCCAAAGCCAGAACACCAAGGTGCAGGTAAGCAGCTGAGAGGCTAGGCTGTATGGCAGTGGCACGAAAGCTTTCGGTGATGGCATAGTTGTCCAGGGAGTAGGTAAAGTCAAAGAGTCCTACCCTGAAGGTTTCGGCGGGCAGGCTGAGCTTGTCAATGTTAGAAATTTTCTGCCATTCAATGACTGCCTCCGGACTTTGAAAATAGTGGTAGGTAAAATAAAAGAGCAGAAAGCCAAACAGTGCAAGCAGAAAAATGAAACAGCCCCGGCTCTGCGCATGCCAGGACCGCCAGAAATACCATGTATCCATACAGTATCAGCAGAAATTTACGATGTAGTTATGGGCAAAACGCCTGCGCCAAAGTTGTAGTATATACGGCAAAATAAACAGACAATAAGCGCCCTGACCTTACGCTAAAAAGTATTTGATGAGGGTGGTTTAGCCCTAAGAAAAGTACTATCTACAAGTCGTAAAATGATAAAATGAACCGACTGGCTCAGGTTTAGATTAGCCTTGACCTTTACAAACACCTGTCATTCGGAAGTTTAACACTGTCAGCCTCCAACTTTGAGCCTGCAACTACTCAAAGCCTACTCTATGACTTTAGGCACTCTGAAGAATGCTTCGTCTTTGCGGGGAGCTTCAGCCAGCCCCTTCTCACGAGCTAGTACGTCTTTGATCTCATCCGGGCGTAGTACATTCACCTCATGCGACATACTGGTAAGCGGCTCCACCTCTTTGGTATCCACCTCGCGGAGCTGGTCTACCCAGTCAAGGATGTCACTCATGCTCTGCAGCATCTCCTGCTCGTCCTGCTCGTCAAACTCAAGGCGCGCCAGGTGGGCAATTTTTCTGATGGTCTGCTGGTCAATCTTCATAATGATTTTTTTTCATTTCAGGATAATAACGGGCCAATTCGTCTTCCATGCTCTTACGGATGCTCCATTTGAGGTTTTCCACATCTTCATCACGCATCCCCCGGGTATCAACCGGCGCGAGAAAAACCGCTTTGGGCCTTTTAGGATACATAATCAGCTTATTGTCATTGGGCTGAATGTGCCAGTTGTAAGGAAAAACCACCGGTACGATGGGCACCTGCATATCAATGGCCAGTTTGAAAGCGCCGTTTTTAAAAGCCGCCATCTGAGGCGGATGCTCGGTAACTATACCTCCCTCAGGAAACATCACCAGGCTTTTGCCTTCTTTGAGCACTTCAGCGCCTCTCTGCATCACCTGATGCCGACTTCGGGCGCTTTTACGATCCACCGTAATATGCAGCTTTCTGAACATATAGCCAAACAGGGGCACTTTAGTCAGAGAAATTTTCCCCACAAAAGTGCAGGGACGCGGCACATAACCCATCAGCACAATATCAAGATAGGAAGTATGGTTACCCACAAAAATATAGTTTTGTCCTTCTTTCAACTGCCCTTTCCACTCTACCCTTGGAGGTATGAAGGAAAGCGTCAGGAAAGCTCGGGCCCAGAACTGGTTGAGATAGAGGGCCTGCCTCTTCCAGTTCTTTCGCTGCATCAACAGCAAAAACAGAGGATATAATAATATAAGAACTCCCGCAAAATTGATTAATCCGTAGGTTGAATATATTCTGATCAGAATTTTCTTCATGCCTTAAGCTCAGCGCTCACATCCGCTTATTCGTTGAATACTGCTTTAATTTCATTAATACCGATGCCTAAAATTTCACGGCTGAGCTTGTTAAGGGTTGCAGGTTCTCCGCTAAAATGCAGGGTGGTATGACTATGGCTCAGACTTTCGCCTGGTGAGAGAGCCGCCGCCGGGGAAGAACTCTCCAGCTCATAAAAGGGACCCAACTGAGCTTCTTCACCCTCCAGGGGTCCGTCATTGTAGGAGTTGATCACATCGCCTTCGTAGGGATGGTCCTGCAGTTCCCACATGGAGTTCACATAATCTTCCGCCTCTTCGGGCAGGCTGAAGCTGACAATGGTCAGCACTTCCCGCTCGGCATCATAGCTGCCCATCTCGGGCAGCGCTCTCTCTGGACCAACGCCTATTTTGCTGCGGTAGGCACCGTCACCTTTGAAGAAAATAAAGCCATTCTCCACCTTCAGCCGCTCTTCGGGCACAGTACCAAAGTAGTCGGCATTCACTACCGGTACATCTTCTGCAGCTTCCTGCCGGTAAGGTATGACCACCGTGGTAGCGGGTGAATGGCGAAACATCCCCAGTATCCAGATGGATAAAAGTCCTGATTCATTTTCCCAGGCTTGTTCTCCTTCATTAGTGATGCTATTCTCACTGGCAAAAGCCACCATATTGATATCATCAGGGATGTCGGCCTGCAGTAAGTCAGCGGCAGCCTGCCGGTCCAGCAGGCTGATGGTGCGGTCTACTGACAGCGAAAAGCGAAAGCCGCTGTAGTTGGTAAGCTGCATCTTTTTACTGAAACTCACTTCACGTTCACTGCTGCTGACCAGTGAAAATGGCTCGGTATCCAGGGCAGCGGGGGTTTGCCAGTTTTCAAAGGTAAATTCTTCCCCTTCGTCAAAAAATATCGCATACTGTCCACCTTCAGGGCCCAGCCAGAAGCGGTCTTCGCCTCCATAGGGGTTGATGTGTTCACGGGTTTCGCCACTGGCAATGAGGTCATAGTTAATCCAGCCGTAGCTAAAACCCTCCCCTCCGCCCGAAGTACTGCTCATGACCCTGCCCTGGTATTCGGGCGCGATGATGATACCCGCACTGCTGTCTTTGTCCCAAAGGACGATCATATCATCCAGGTATTTGTCTAAAAATTCTATGTCATAAGCAAAAGAACCAGCTATGTCTCTTACTTGGGCGGGCGTAGCGCTGTTGCGGTCGTCAGAGGCAGGCCGACAGGCAGCCAACAGGCTGAAGAAAATGATGAGATATAAAATAAATTTCATCAAAGTTAAGGATTAGAGATAAGATCGGGCAATAGAAAGGGCCTGCTGCCCGTAGCTACCGCCAAAAAGATAGTAATGATTAAGGTAATGATACAATTTATAGAGTTCATGCCTTTCTTTCCATTCAGGCGGTAGCGGGTAGGCCTCCTCATAAGCCTGCCATACCCTGTCGGAAAAACCGCCAAACATGCCCATCATGGCCAGGTCAAATTCGCGGTCGGCATAGTAGCTGGCAGGATCTACCAGGGCCGGACCAGCAGAGCTATGCAGGTAGTTGCCCGACCAGAGATCACCGTGGTTGAGGGAAGCAGCGGGAGCATGGCCTATCAGCTTAGGCAGACTATCCAAAAACTGGTCATAGGTTTTTCTTTCGTCTTTGGACATAACTCTTTTTCCGGAAATTTTATCCAGCAGGGCACCTATGCGCTGATTGCCAAAAAAATCCACCCAGTTTTTATTTCTACTATTATCCTGAAGGGTAGCTCCGCAGTAGTTGTCATGGTAAAAACCATAACTCTCCTGATGATAGCGGTGCAGTTGGGCAATACCTCTTCCCATCTGCTCGTCAAGCTCTGCCCGGGGAGCTGTCGCTGGCTCAAGAAACTCGGTGATGAGCAGACCTGGTGACGATTTCGTGCGGGCAGCGCTGGCAAACACACGGGGAATTTTAAGGTTAGAACCAGCTTTGGCAAGTTCGGCCAGGCTTTCGGCTTCCCGCAAAAAGATATCTTCAGGTCCCTGTTCGTTCCATTTTACAAAGAAAACACCCTCCGATGTTTCAACTTTACACGTCTGACTGATACTGCCGCCTCCCAGGGATTTACGGTTGATAAGGGTTAAAGAAACACCCAAAGCCTCTTCCAGAAGCTGAATAAACAGGGCATCTATATGTTTACTCATAAGTAGTAGGATCGATTTTACCAAATTCTGACATTTTAGATAGGGCTATTGCACTAAAAACAAAGGTTTAAGAACTTCCGCAAAAAAGTCAATACGTCTGGCGACCTTTATTCTTTTTCGTTTGTCACTCATCTTACCAGGATGTCGGGCAAGTAATT
>JBKHDR010000038.1:0-38614 GCA_046541235.1 Cyclobacteriaceae bacterium
ATCTTTAATCCGTCTATGTACCTTGGGCCGGAGTCGAACCGGCACGGGTGTTACCCCATTGGTGTTTGAGACCAACGCGTCTACCAATTCCGCCACCAAGGCTGAAATGAAAGGTTTGCAAAATTAGACATGAAAAGCAGAATAGCAAAGCAGCTCACTGAATTTTCAGTCTAGTTTTCAAAATAAATGTATACAGGACTATCGTACCTGAGGCCCAGCAGCTGGGCGGCACTCCCCTGGTTAATACTGATCTCCAGCAACTGCCGGTCGTTGAAAAAAAGTACACATTCTCCTAATTCCACATCGTGATAATATCGGTGTATCTTAGGAATGTGCTCTCTGCCAAACACGACCTGATAGTTCTTTTCCTTGCTAAGCACCTCAAATGAATATTGATCAATATTGGTGACTGCATTGCCGTACTTATCAATGTGTATGACATTTCCGGCGATCAGTTTTTTATTGGCTTTGATCTGACGAGGAATTTTACGGTTAATTTCTTTTATTTTGGTACCTAATTCCAGGAGTTCTTTTCCCAAAGACAAAGCTGCTGCGGCGGGTGCAAGCACATCTTTTCCCAGAAAATTACTTCTTTCCACTGTAGGCAGACGTACGATCAAAGATGGCTCACGCTCACTCAGCAGGCTGATAAGCCCATTGTCAGCCGCCACAAAAAAATGATCATCCAGCAAAACTGCCACACAATCCTGCGGGTAAGAAGAGGCACCAACGGATACCAAATGAACGCTATTGGCAGGAAAATCACGGTATACCGAGCCTAATACATAAGAGGCATGAGCAATGTTAAAACTGTCGATCTGATGGCTTACGTCTATAATTTGTACGGCAGAATTACCTGAATAAAGCTTAGCCTTGACCGCAGCAGTGTAATAATCCGTCAGACCAAAATCTGAAGTAAAAGTAACCAGCGGCATGGAGTGATCTAAAAATTTACCTAAATTTAAAAATCAAAAGTAAACATTATTCCAGACAAAAATTGTTAGTAAATTAAATTAAAAACTAGACCACCCATCATTTGGTAGAAAAGGTAATTACACTGGAAAATATCTCCCTGCTCGATTTCCTGGGAGTGGAAAACAAAAATATCAAGAAAATTTCTAATGCTTTTCCTGAGAGCAAGATTGTATCCCGGGGTAATGAGATACGTATCCAGGGCAGCACTCCCGAAATCATCAAGATCAACGATATTCTGAACTCCCTGCTGGCTCATTACCATAAATTCGGCAAATTGACTGAGGAGAGTGTACAGTCTTACATCAGCAGTGAAAGCAAACCTGATTTTGATACTGTTGAAGAAGAAATTTTACTGTACGGAACCCGTGGGGCAGTCATTAAACCTAAAACAGTTAACCAGAAGGTGCTCGTAAGTGCTGCTGGTAAAAACGACCTGGTCTTTGCCATCGGTCCTGCTGGTACCGGTAAAACCTACATATCCGTAGCTCTGGCCGTGCGGGCACTTAAGAACAAACAGGTGAAAAAGATCATCATCACACGGCCCGCAGTAGAAGCCGGTGAAAACCTGGGTTTTCTGCCCGGTGACCTTAAAGAAAAGATTGATCCTTATCTGCGACCAATATACGATGCCCTTTATGACATGGTCCCCAGCGAAAAACTCAAGTTTTACGAGGAAAACAAAGTCATAGAGATTGCACCTCTGGCTTATATGAGAGGACGCACTCTGCAAAATGCTTTCATACTGCTGGATGAGGCTCAGAATACCACTACCATGCAGATCAAAATGTTTCTGACCCGCATGGGGCCTAACTCAAAAGTGATCATCACAGGCGACCGCTCCCAGGTTGACCTGCCGCGTAACCAGAAGTCAGGCCTGATTGAGGCGCTGGAAGTACTTAAAGGCATCAAAGGCATTGGTTTTGTTGAACTTAGCGGCGAAGATGTGGTGAGACACAAATTGGTGAAAGATATCATTGATGCTTACGACCGAGCCGATATGAAAAAAATGTAGGCTAATGCCTACTCATGGAACTTCAATAGTTTTACTTTTAAATAAATCACTTTGATAAGCGTAAATAAGGTAGTCAATCAGGAAGAACTTGATCAAGCCTTCCGGATAAGGGAAGAAGTGTTTGTGCATGAACAAAAAGTGTCTCCAGAAGAGGAGTATGACCAGTACGAGAAGACTTCTACCCATTTTATAGCCTATGATGCAGAAGGAAGAGCCTGTGGCACGGCCCGTTGGCGACAAACTGATAAAGGTATCAAACTCGAACGTTTCGCCGTATTGAAACCTTTTCGTAAAACCGGTATCGGGCGATTACTGCTACAGACTATGCTCAGAGATATAGAAGAAGATCCCAATGTAGAACAGCAAAAGATCTACATGCATGCCCAGACCCATGCAGTTGATTTTTACCGGAAATTTGGCTTCGAGACCGTTGGTGAAGAATTTGACGAGTGCGGCATTATGCACTACCAGATGATGCGATAAGCTGATAAATGCAAAGGGCTCCCACGAAGAAGCCCTTTGTCTTTGGATGGCTTTATACTGTTATTCTTTCATAAAGATGGTAGGAATTCCCTCTACTATGCCCAGTTCCTTGGCAGCCAGAAAGCGCTCGGCATCAAGCGCAGCCATACAGCCAGTACCGGCAGCAGTCACCGCCTGGCGATATACATGGTCTTGTGCATCACCTGAGGCAAAAACCCCTTCTATATTAGTCTTGGTAGTTCCCGGAATAGTCTTGATATAGCCATTTCCATCCATATTCAGGTAATCTTTGAAGATTCCTGTATTGGGCTGGTGCCCGATAGCTACAAAAAAGCCTTGGATAGGAATTTCGCGCTTTTCTCCGGTCTGGTTATTAACCACTCTTACAGCTTCAACCTCATCTTTTCCAAGTATCTCTTCGGTTTCTGTATGCCAGAGGATTTCTATGTTTTTGGTATTTTTTACACGCTGCTGCATGATGGCTGAAGCACGCATTTCGTCGCGCCGAACCAACAGATATACTTTATTTACCAGTTTGGAGAGATAGCTTGCCTCTTCGGCCGCAGTATCGCCCCCTCCTACTACTGCCACATCAGTATTTCTGAAGAAGAAGCCATCACAGACAGCACAGGCAGATACGCCTCGGCCATTCAGCCTCTGCTCTGACTCCAGACCCAGCCACTTGGCAGAAGCACCCGTGGAAATGATAACCGCATTAGCTTCAATTTCATGCTTTTCGTCTATAACTACCTTATGAGGGTAAGAAGAAAAATTAACAGAGGTAGCCAGGCCATTACGGATATCTGTACCGAACCTCTCAGCCTGCTTCTGGAAATCTATCATCATATCCGGGCCCATTACTCCATCAGGATAGCCGGGAAAGTTTTCAACATCGGTGGTGATGGTCAACTGGCCTCCGGGCTGGTTACCGTGGTACATGACAGGCTTCAGATTGGCGCGGGCTGCATAAATCGCCGCAGTATAGCCTGCAGGACCGGAGCCCAATATGAGTAAATTGACTTTTTCTTTTGTCATTCTATCAAATTTTAATATATGAAAATATCAACATTTGTTTATAAATACGCACTCTGCTCTACAAAGTTATGGCTTTGTCACAAAACAAAAAAGGTCTCTGATGAGAGACCTTTCGTCGCAATGTTGTTCAAATTTAGCCAAGATAAGGCTTCAAAGCTTTGCTACGAGAAGTATGACGCAGGCGGCGAATAGCTTTCTCCTTAATCTGTCTCACACGTTCACGGGTCAAATTAAAACGCTCACCAATTTCCTCCAGTGTCATGGCATGTTCTCCATTAAGACCAAAGTAAAGGGTAATAACATCTGCTTCACGTTGAGTAAGAGTAGACAGTGCTCTTTGTACCTCTCTGCGAAGAGAATCATTCATCAGAGAAGAATCAGGTGTCTCCTCAGAGTCATTTTCCAGTACGTCAAGCAGGCTGTTTTCTTCACCCTGTACAAAAGGTGCGTCCATAGACACGTGTCTACCAGAGATTTTCATGGTATCAACTACCTCATTGGTAGTGACTTCCAGCACATCGGCGAGTTCATCAGGAGAGGGTTCTCTTTCGTATTTTTGCTCCAACTCTGAAAAAGTCTTAGAAATTTTGTTAAGAGAGCCTACCCGATTCAGGGGCAGTCTGACGAT
The DNA here is from genome assembly GCA_046541235.1 of Cyclobacteriaceae bacterium. GTDB lineage: Bacteria > Bacteroidota > Bacteroidia > Cytophagales > Cyclobacteriaceae > Catalinimonas. Next base: position 4,134 of record JBKHDR010000038.1, read on the forward strand.
TCTTGACTGTTCAGCAAGAGCCTGCAGAATAGACTGGCGAATCCACCATACGGCATAAGAGATAAACTTAAAGCCTCGGGTCTCATCAAATCGTTGTGCTGCTTTGATGAGTCCCAGATTACCTTCATTGATCAGGTCACCCAAGGTAAGCCCTTGATTCTGATACTGCTTAGCTACTGAAACAACAAATCTTAGATTAGCTTTGGTGAGCTTTTCCAGGGCCAGTTGATCACCTTGCCTGATCCTCTTTGCCAAATCAACCTCCTCATCAGGTGTAAGCAGATCTACTTTACCAATTTCCTGAAGATATTTATCAAGCGACTGGCTTTCCCGGTTAGTAATCTGTTTACTAATCTTTAGTTGTCTCATTCACTTAGAATTTGTTTTTTCGTAATGTACAAGCTTCCAACAAGTAAAGTTAAAATGATAGTTCCTTTAGGATATAGGATATCAAACTAATAAAGTAAATATTCGATACAGTTATTTTAGCAATTATCGTACTACTACTATTTTTTCTCCGGCCTGGGCAGAAGTACTTTTCTTGACAATCTGTATTTCCCGGTCTTTTTATCTATTTCAATCAGTTTTACTTTAACCTGTTCCCCTACTTCCATTACTCCTTCCATGTTCTCGAGTCTTTCCCACTTAATTTCAGAAATGTGCAGCAGTCCATCCTTTCCGGGCATAAACTCAACAAAGGCACCAAAGGGCATGATGGATTTAACCGTACCGTCATAGGTATCACCTACTACAGGGACAGCTACAATAGCTCTTACCCGTTTGAGGGCTTTGTCCATATCCTCCTGGTCGGTAGCAAAGATATTGACATGGCCTTTATCCTTAATTTCCTCTATCACAATAGTGGTGTTTGTCTCTTTTTGAATCTCCTGTACCACCTTACCACCAGGGCCGATCAGGGCACCGATCATATCACGATCGATTTCCAGCTTAAATGAACGGGGGGCATTAGGCTTAAGGTTTTCATTAGACTTTGAAATGGTCTTGTTCATTTCGCCGAGGATATGCATACGACCACGTTTGGCCTGCATCAGAGCTTCTCTAAGCACTTCTGTTGGAAGGCCATTCACCTTGATATCCATCTGGCAGGCGGTAAGTCCTTTCTCTGTGCCAGTTACCTTAAAATCCATATCGCCCAGGTGGTCCTCATCTCCCAGGATATCCGACAGCACTGCATACTTACCTGATTCAGAATCAGTGATTAGTCCCATGGCAATGCCCGAAACAGCTGCCGCTATCGGTATGCCTGAATCCATCAGGGCCAGTGAACCCGCACATACGGTGGCCATAGAGGATGAACCATTAGACTCTAAAATATCAGAAACTACCCTGATGGTGTAGGGATTATCCTCAGGCTTAGGTATTACTCTTTTAAGCGCGCGGTAGGCCAGATTACCGTGGCCAATCTCTCTTCGGCCGGGGCCACGATTAATTTTCACCTCTCCGGTAGAGAATCCCGGGAAGTTGTAATGCAGCATGAATTTGTTGCTACCGGTAAACATAGCCATGTCTATCATTTGCTCGTCCAGTTTGGTACCCAGTGTCACCGTAGTGAGTGATTGGGTTTCTCCCCTGGTAAAGACGGCCGAACCATGGGCCGTAGGCAAATAATTGACCTCAGAATAGATGGGGCGAATTTCATCAAGCTTACGCCCATCCAGTCTCTTTTTCTCATTCAAAACCAGGTCACGGGCTGCTTTTTTCTGTACTTCGCCGAAATAACGGCTTACCAGTGACATATCCAGTTCGTGATCTTCGGGCAGGGCCTCGTTAAATTCCTCCTTGAAGCTTTTGAGGTGGCGCTTACGCTCATCCTTATTGGGTATGCCTTGAGCGTAAACGCTATACATCTTATCGTAATACTTGTCAAAGATCTCATTTCTTAGTGTCTCATCATGCACTTCGTGCTCGTATACTCTTTTAGTGACACCCATCTGCTCGGCCAGTTCTACCTGGGCCTGGCATTGCTGCCTGATGGCAGCGTGAGCAGTCTGCATGGCCTCCATCATATCTTCCTCACTCACCTCATTCATCTCACCTTCCACCATGATGATGTTATCGGCAGTGCCGGCTACGATCATATTGAGTTCTGCATCCTCTATTTGTTGGGCATTTGGATTGATGATATATTCATTACTTGCTCTTACCACCCTTACTTCTGAAATGGGCTCAGTAAAGGGAACGGGAGAAACTGCAATGGCTGATGAGGCAGCCAGCGCAGCCAGCGCATCGGGCATTACATTTTTGTCAGCAGAGATAAGGTAGATATTGACCTGGGTTTCGGCATGAAAATCATCCGGGAATATGGGTCGCAATGCCCTGTCAACCAGGCGGCTGACTAAAATTTCATGTTCAGACAGCCTACCTTCTCTCTTGAGGAAGCCTCCGGGAATTCTTCCGGCAGCGGCAAATTTCTCCTGGTAATCTACTGAAAGCGGAAGGAAATCAACTCCCTCACGGGCTTCTTCATTAGCGACAACAGTGGCAAGCAGCATGGTATCTCCCATTCGCACCACAACCGCACCGTCTGCCTGACGGGCGAGTTTACCTGTTTCTATGGTAATTGTTCTGCCATCGGCAAGAGTTATTTCTTTGGTTATTACGTTAGGATGCATATCTAAAATCTGATTACTAAAAATATATATGGTGAGAGGTTGATAACAAAAGCAAAATAAAATGGATTATTGCCGAAGTTTAAACAAGGCAAAGCAGCTATTTTGTTATCAGAAAGAAAAAGAAAAGATAAATAGGAAAAGAAGTGAAAGCAGAAGGGGAATCTTTCAGGATTCCCCATGGTATCTATTTTCTCAAGTTAAGCTCAGCCAGTATCGCTCTGTAACGCTCAATATCGTTGGTCTGTAGATATTCCAACAGCCTTCTGCGCTTACCTACCAGTTTGAGCAATCCCAGGCGTGAAGAATGGTCTTTCTTGTTAATCTTAAGATGCTCGGTAAGGTGATTGATCCTGTGGGTAAACAGGGCAATCTGCGACTCAGCCGAACCCGTGTCTCCTTTGGCCTTCTTTAAACCGTGATTTTCAAATATTTCTTGCTTTTTCTCAGTTGTCAAATACATGCTTATCCAAAATATAGTTTTTCAAAAATTTGCACAAAGGTAGCTAGTTTAAGGTTTTTTTTCAAAATAGCTTTCAAATTAATCATATTTTTTTTTAGGGTTTTCGGATTGATTCAACAAAAGGAATGAAATCCATCAGAAATGGCCTAAACGGATAGTTTTTCCTTAAACAACCTGAACCTGAGCACAAGCCGGTCTACCCAAACCCTGTAGAAATCTGTTTCAAGCAGGCGTGTATCCTGCCGGGCCTGAAGCAAAAATACAATGCCAAAGGGCAGTAAAACCATGTTAGGCATCCAAACGGCTAATTCGGCATCCATCAGCAGATCGTCGGCCCACTTACGACTGATCTCGGTAAATACGTAAAATGCGATAAAAAAGCAGATAGAGATGAGGACCGGCACGCCCAGCCCGCCCCTTTTGATGATGGCTCCCAGCGGGGCACCTATCAGAAACATAATCAAACAGGAAACTGCCTGCGCAATTTTTTTGAGGCTTTCGTACTGATTCTGATTTACTTCACCTTCAATCCTACCAATTTTGGATGCGTTGATCTGTAGCGTATTATTAATTAGTTTACTTTGGTTAAGCGCTCTTGTAATTACTGACGCATATTCGGATTCAGTAACAGAAGCGTCTATATTTTTAATCAAGGCTGTATCGGGCATTTCAACGGAGGTTAAAGCAACTCCCTTTGATAGGTTGCTGGTTTTGTTGCGATCTCTGATTGCCTGACTTCTTTCCTGCATGGCCAGCACTCTGGCCGCAGCAGGAAGCGTCCTTACATCCGGGGTCTGCCCATGAATCATCTCCAGCGAATCCTCCTCATTACTCATAGAGAAAGTATCTTCAGAAGTAGCCTGCAGATGGCTAACCCAGCTTTGCAGGGGCTGAGGCATCAGAGAATCATATTTCAGATGGTACTCATAAAAGCTGCTTGAACTGTTGAAAGCCTCATACTCTATGGCTAATCTTTCATCCTGGAGTGAGTCAATTGCCTGAGCAAGTTCTTCCATAGTCTTCATACGGCGATGGGAAGCGAAGAATTCTTCTTTGGTACGCTGCATATCAAAGGATGCCAGGCTAAACATGAGCTTGGTTTGCTCAAAACTATTGCGAGTAAACTGTTCGTTGAAGCCTGAGCTTCCGGTACCGGGGAGGCTGTTTTCTGAGTATCGGTTGCCGTTAAAAAGCTCCAGCATCAGGTAACGGTCATTTTCCACTGTATACATCTTACCCGAATCTGCCAGAATCACGTCTTTGTTCCCTAATCCTTTCGTATGATCGTAGATAATAATCTCTTTAAGGGTTTCGCCATCAGGAAATTTTTTGTTGACTTTGATCTCGTATTGTGGAATACCGCCATAAAATACACCTTCTCTGATATCTAGGGCAGGTTTTTTCTGTTTGATATCATACAGCAAACTATAAGCTTTCAGGTTGGCTTTAGGGACAATATAATTATTGGAAAGAAATGCCAGCAGGCTGATAAGTAGCACAAATACGAACAGAGGCTGAAGCGCACGAGTAAGCGAGACCCCCGCTCCCTTGATAGCGGTCAGCTCAAAATGCTCGCCCAGGGTACCAAAGGTCATCAATGAAGAAAGGAGTACTGCCAAAGGCACTGCCACCGGTGTCATGTTGATACTAAAGTACATGATCAGTTCGGTAAAGACCTCGAGACCCAGATCTTTACCCACAAAATCATCAAAATACTTCAGCATATACTGAGTAAGCAGTATGAACACCACTACCACAAAAGTGAGCAGGAAAGGTCCTACGAAAGAAGAAATAATGAATTTATCCAGTTTTTTCATCAGGCTCATAACAACTCAGAAGCTATAAATATTCACTTCTGGCCAAGAAAGAGCTTAAAAAGACATCAATAAAAGTCTTTTAGCTTACTGAGCTTTTACTCAGATTTAATACTAAAGGTTTGGCGAAGAAAAAAGTACTAATGGCGAGCAAAAACTATGGTCTGAAGCAGGGTAGTCTCAGCCGCCTACAATTTCTCTGAGACTTTCAGTAAGATGCTGCCAAATTTCCTGAGCTTCCTCCTGGTCATCGGAAGTAGCTGTATCGGTAACGACCATGAATACTGTGCCCGTGAGTTCATTATTCTCGAGCAGTATTTCTATATAAGGCAGACTAGCCTGCGCGTCCGAAGAAGAATCAATTTGTCCGTCGCCTGAGCCGTTAAGGAACTCAAAGCGCACAAACTTATTAAGACGCTGAGATGAGATGCGAGCTTTGTGGGCTTCTTCATCCCAGAAGAACGTCAGCACCTTGTCTTCATCCATCGTTACATCATCAGCAAACCACTGAGATAAACCTCCGGGTGTATTAAGATAGGGAAAGAGCATTTTTTGCGACGCCTTAAATTCAAACTCGCTTGTGAAAGAAGGGTTTTCCATGCTTTGCACATTTATGTGCCCGCCTTGTGCGAACCGGTTAATGCAATGTATATAAATTTGTCAGACCATCAAACCCTAATTTGCGTCTTAGTCTAAATTTTTATAACAATTTTACTTGTTCTTCAACGTGAAGTTCGTAATTTTGCAGCTCAATTTAAGAAAAGAAGGCGAGGTAGCTCAGATGGTTAGAGCGCAGGATTCATAACCCTGAGGTCACGGGTTCGATTCCCGTCTTCGCTACATCACCCCCTGACTTCACTCAGGGGGCTTTTTTTTCTGTACGCCGCGAACGCATCCATCTCCGGCTGTACCTTTATCGGTTTTTCCTCTCTTTGTTCCGGAAATGACTTTAAAGACTCCGCTTTTGTCCTTATTTTGAAAAAAAACAGATTCTTATGGGAAGCCAATCAATTCGTTTTCAGAACCAGGATCAACAGCAACTAGCCGCCTATCTTGAGTTACCTCCCGATGGCAAAACCAAGGCCTATGCCATCTTCGCTCACTGCTTTACCTGTAATAAGAACCTGAAAGCTGTCAGAAACATCAGCAGGGCACTTACTCAGGGTGGATTTGCCGTACTGAGATTTGACTTTACTGGTTTGGGCGAAAGTGAGGGCGACTTTGCTGATACCAATTTTTCTTCTAATGTGGATGACCTGCTAGCAGCTGCTGCTTATCTCGAGAAAGAATATGAGGCACCAAAATTACTCGTCGGTCACTCGCTGGGCGGCACCGCCGTACTGATGGCCAGCCGCAGAGTCAAAAGCGCTGAGGCTGTGGTTACAATCGGCTCTCCCGCTGACCCAGAGCATGTGAGCAGACTATTTAAAAATGACCTGGGCAAAATTCAAAAGGAAGGCTATGCCGAAGTCCAACTGGGCGGAAGGCCCTTTACCATCAAAAAACAGTTTTTGGATGATCTTAAAGAAATCAGTGACAAAAAGCTTCTGGGTAAGCTTAATAGAGCTTTACTGATCATGCACGCTCCCGGTGATGAGACGGTAAGTATAGATAATGCTGCCACCATTTACCAGGAAGCCCTACACCCTAAGTCTTTTATCTCATTGGATACCGCTGATCACCTGCTCAGCGACTCACAGGATTCTCTCTACGCTGGCAATATGATAGTAGCCTGGGTGAACCGTTATGTACAAACTCACACCCAAACCCGCCTGACTACCGATAAGCAGGTGGTAAGTCGTACTCTTGACGGTTTTACCACTGAAATTACTACTGATGAGCATGCTTTACTGGCTGATGAACCCCTGGAGGTGGGGGGTAGTGATCTGGGCCCCTCTCCCTACGAACTTTTGAATGCCAGCCTGGGAGCCTGTACGGGCATGACCCTCAGAATGTATGCTGATCATAAAAAATGGCCTCTCAATGAAGTAAGGGTACATTTACAGCACAAGAAGATCCATGCTCAGGACTGCGACAGCTGTGAAAAGAATGAAAATAAGATTGACCAGATTGAAAGGACCATTGAACTGGAGGGGGATCTAAACGAAGACCAGAAAAAACGACTTATGGAAATAGCTGACAAGTGCCCGGTTCACCGGACACTTTCTTCTGCTGTGGAGGTAAAAAGTGTACTGAGATAGACTTAGGCCGGGAAGGTTTGAAATTTCCTCGCCAGGGAAGAAAAGCATGAACTGAAACTTACCACTAGCTGCAAAGGAGAGTCAATCTAAACTGAGAGGCTCATCTCAATGATTGGAAGCTTCAGGAGCGGTTAGTGCCTTTTTTACTACCGCTTTTTCTTCTCTTTCCTCCCTTCGAGTTTGACTTACCAATTCTTGCTGAAGGCTGGTATGCAGGTGCCTCACCCAGGTAATCGGGTACTTTGGCCTTGGTGATTTCAATCTCAATAAGTTGCTCAATCTGGGCAAAGGATCTTTGCTCTTTAGGGCCTACAAATGTAAAAGCTGCACCTTTTTTGTCTGCACGGGCGGTACGGCCAACTCTATGCACGTAGTCCTCTGCATCTTGCGGAACATCATAATTTATCACCAATTCAATACCTTCCACATCAATTCCACGGGAGAGTATGTCTGTCGCGATAAGCACCTGCAGCTGTTTGTTCCTGAATTTGCGCATGATATCTTCCCTTTCGCTCTGTTCCAGGTCCGAACTGATTGCAGCCATCTCATAGTCAAGGCCTTTGAGGGCATTTGCTATTTCTCTTACTGTGACCTTACGGGCACAAAATACGATCAGGGAATTTATCTTTTTAGCCTTTAGCAGGTGCTCCAGCAAGGGAAGCTTCTGCTTATCATGAAGAATAAAAGCCGCCTGCAATATGCCTGATGCAGTTTTGGAGATGGCAATATTCACTTCTTCGGGCTCAGTAAGCAACTGCTTTGATAACTGTCTTATTTTGGGTGGCATGGTAGCCGAAAACAGCAGCGTCTGCTTTTTCTCGGGAAGGAAACTATGTATCCTCATAATGTCTTCATGAAAGCCCATGTCGAGCATCCGGTCAGCCTCATCCAGAATAAAATGCTTGAGATGCGAGAGGTCCACATAGCCAAGGTTCAGATGAGAAATCAGCTTACCGGGCGTGGCTACAATCACCTGTGTTCCCTTTTTGAGAGCTTCCTTCTGACGGTCAAAGGTAGCACCATCGCTTCCGCCATAGATGGTGATCGAGCTCACATTGGTAAAATAGCAGAAACCCTCCAGTTGGTTATCAATCTGCACGGCAAGTTCTCGGGTAGGCACAATGATCAGCGTACTGATCTGATCATTGGGCTGGTTGATCAATTGATTAAGTGTAGGCAAAAGGTAAGCGGCTGTCTTTCCTGTACCTGTCTGAGCGCAGCCTATCAGGTCTTTACCTTCCATGATATGAGGGATGGCCTGCTGCTGTACTGGGGTAGGGTTTTCAAAACCCATAGCGCTTATTCCCTCAAAAAGCTCAGCGTGAAAATTAAAGTCTTTAAATGTCAAGTTGCAGTGTGATTCAGTTTACAGATTCTTTTTTATAATCCTAACAAATATATAAAAAAAACACAGCCAAACCCTCAGCCGAGGCCGTGAGTTTAGCTGTGTTTCTATCAGGCTTTTGCTAATGCAGGATAATCTACCGCTAACGGGCCTGCAATTCCCGCTCCTGCGCAAGTTTCAGTAGTTTTCCAATGATCAGATCGGTAGGCACTTCTCTGTCCGGATCTTCTTTCATGACTTGTACAAAATCATCTACAAAGGCGGGGTTTAATCCCAGCTTTTCGGCAAAAAGCCTGCAGAGCTCGATTTCTTTGTGGTGGACTTCACCATCAATGAGCATCATAGATACCAGGTGATGCAGATGATCAAAGCGTTCTCTGTCTGTGGCTGGCGGCTCGTAATCAAAAACTTCAGGATTGTCTTTAATCTGCTTTAATTCCTGCTCGCTGATATTGTACCTCTGTGCCATAGAAAGCAAGTAATCCACCTCAAGACCGTCGAAGGAACCGTCAGAAGCAGCCACTGCCAGCAGGTTTTTTAAATGGCCTTTAGCTCTTTTTTTCTTTTTGCCGGTAAGAAGATCTATCAGATTCATATTAATAAACCAAGTTTTGTTATAAATATTTATCTGATAAATTTAATCAATTATAAACATCATCATAAATACCTACCCTCATGCTACTCTCTGTACTCATGAACAGGTCGTATTTTAAGCGTCATATCTTAAAGAAAAGAATGAAAAACACTAAAAAGAATTGGTATATAAAGAGAAATGATGAGCGAAAGCTTATGTATCAATAAGTTCAGAGGCATCAGTCGCGGCTAAGAGCTGACAAGCTGCCAATTCTTACACGGGAAGAGAAATCCGGAAAGTAGTACCTTTATTTAACCCCTCACTGCTCACTTCTATTTCCCCCTGATGCTGCCTTATTATTTTACGGCTGAGATACATACCTATACCGGTAGTGGGCTCTCCTTCAGTGCCTTTTCTGCGGAATGATGTAAAGCGCTCAAATATGTTTCTGATTTCTGTAGGGTTAACAAAACCAATTCCTTCATCCCTGACATTGATATAAACTTTGGTCTTGTACTGATCTGCTGAGATACTAATTTGCTTTTCTCTGGGAGAAAATTTGATGGCATTATGGATAATATTGATCAACACCTGGACGAATACATCCCTTTGAACACTGACCCTCAGGGCATCCGGAATATCTACCTCTGCACTGATTTTTTTCTGGGTCATGTCCATCCTGAGCTGTTGCAGGGCTTCCTCTACCAGGTATTTCAGTTCCACCTGTTCGCGGGCAAGTTCATCCTGGCTACGTGCATCCTCGCGAAGGAGGTTTAGCACCGTAGTAAGCAGGCTCATCTGTTTGGTATTCTGCGCCAGGATATGATCACAATAGTTGATAATTTCAGGATCTGTAGTCTTCATTTTGATCAGTTCGGCCAGGCTGCTGGAAGTATTGACAGGGCTGCGCAGATCATGGGATAAAAGCGCGATCAGGTCCTGCTTTTCTCTCAAAAGTTCATCCAGATGCTCAATAGTATGTTGTACGCTTCTCATCAGTACGCCTGCCTCATCCCGATAATGAGTAGGTAAAGCAGGTCGTTTCCGGTTGAGCAGGTATTCACCAAGTGCCTGCTTGGCCTTGCGTACCGGGCTCAGTAACTGATCTATAGCAATCAGGCAAATTATGGCTGATAAAAAAGACAGTATGAAGGTAATGAGCAGTACCTCTCTGATGGAGAAAGCTACATAAGCTTCAGAATACAGCAGTAGCCCCAGGCCAAGCAAGGGTATGTGAATACCAACAAAAGCAGTAAGCAGTAACTTCAGGGAATACCCGTTGAGCAGGCGGTACCTGGAAAGAAAACTATATAATTTCATTTGGATAGAAGCTAATTTTAAGATTCTTCAGCTCAATGCTCCGTTCACTCCCCGATCCGTCCCTATTTTGTTACCTCTACAGAAACTTTAGCTGAAAAGCCTGTGTAATTTTCATGTAGCCGTTTTTTTACCGAAATTCAAACGTTTAAATTTGAACCGGGTTTAAGAGCAGACTGCTTATAAGTACCATGCACTGCTTTTCATACAACTGGTTAGTACGGCACACTAACAGAATATTTACATTTTTAAAACGAAATGGAGTGCCAATTCATATCTAAGAGAAGAAATTATGTTTGATAGCTTAAGTACCAGATTAGACAGAGCATTCAAAACCCTGAAGGGTCAGGGTTCTATCACAGAAGTTAACGTGGCCACTACTGTAAAGGAAATACGCCGTGCCCTTATTGATGCCGACGTTAACTACAAAGTAGCCAAAGAAGTCACTGACTCCATCAGAGAAAAGGCCATGGGCCGTAAAGTGCTCATTTCTGTTTCACCAGGGCAGTTGCTCACCAAGATTGTGGAAGAAGAGCTGACTGAGCTTATGGGCGGCAGTAAGAGCAGTATCAACATCAGTGGTGATCCGGCTATTATCCTGATCTCAGGTTTGCAAGGTTCTGGTAAGACAACCTTTTCGGGCAAGCTGGCGAGCTACCTCAAGAAGCAAAATAAAAACGTACTCCTCACTGCCTGCGATGTGTATCGTCCGGCTGCGATCAACCAGCTGAAAGTGTTGGGTGAACAGATCGGTGTTGAGGTATATGCCGAAATGGAGAATAAGAATCCTCTGCAGATTGCCTCTAATGCCATCCGTTTTGCCAAAGAGAATAACAAGAAGATTGTCATCGTAGATACCGCCGGCCGCCTTGCCATTGACGAGGAGATGATGAACGAGATCTCTGAATTGAAGCGCTCGCTCAAGCCTGCTGAAACCCTCTTTGTCGTAGATGCCATGACGGGTCAGGACGCAGTCAACACAGCCCGTGCTTTTGATGAAAGAATCAATTTTGATGGTGTAGTGCTGACCAAGCTGGATGGTGACACCCGCGGTGGAGCTGCCTTGTCTATTAAAAGAGTGGTAGAAAAGCCTATCAAATTTGTCAGCAATGGCGAAAAAATGGAGGCTATTGATATTTTCTACCCCGACAGGATGGCTCGCCGTATCCTTGATATGGGTGACGTAACCACCCTGGTAGAAAAAGCGCAGGAGGTCTTTGACCAGCAGGAGGCCGAAAGACTGAATAAGAAAATCAGGAAAAACCAGTTTGACTTTGAGGATTTTCTATCCCAGCTTCAGCAAATCAAAAAGATGGGTAACATCAAAGACCTGATAGGTATGCTGCCGGGTATGAATAAGGCACTCAAAAACATTGATCTTGACGACAACTCCTTTAAACCTATTGAGGCCATCATCCGCTCTATGACTCCTGAAGAAAGAGGTTCGCCAGAGCTGATCAATGGAAGTCGCAAAAAGCGAATTGCCAACGGTAGTGGTACATCCGTACAGGAAGTCAACAACCTGCTGAAGCAGTTTGGCGAAATGCGTAAAATGATGAAGAAAATGAACAAGCTCAGTGGTAAAAAAGGGATGGCCAATATCAACCCTTTTGCCTGATCTTCATGGACGTACAGAATATATTAAAAAAAAAGAGCAGCTCAGAAGGCTGCTCTTTTTTTTGTGTAAACTTAGGCTTCAGGAAACATAAAGTACATCCTTACAGGCCTGAATAGTTTTTTTAGCATTAGGAAGAATCTCCTCTATCAGGGTAGGCGCATAAGGCAGCGGTACATCCCAGCTGTTGATGCGGCGTATGGGCGCATCCAGGTAATCAAACGCATAGCGCTGTACATGGTAGGTCAACTCGGTAGAGATAGAACCCAGCGGCCAGGCTTCCTCCACTATTACCAGCCGGTTGGTCTTCTTGACAGAATCCACAATGGTTTTATAATCAATAGGGCGAATGGTACGAAGATCTATGACCTCAGCTGAAATATTATCCTTAGCAAGCTCATCAGCGGCTTCGTGAGCCACTTTCATCATTTTGCCAAAAGAGACCAGCGTCACATCACTGCCTGTTCTGACCACTTCGGCTACGCCTATCGGCAGCAGAAAATCGTCACCCTCAGGTACATCACCTTTGTCGCCATACATCAGCTCTGACTCCATGAATATGACAGGGTCATTGTCCCTGATAGAAGTCTTAAGCAAGCCCTTAGCCTGTGCAGGATTACTGGGAACCACTACTTTAAGACCGGGCGTATTGGCATACCAGCTGTCGAAGTTCTGAGAGTGCTGAGAGCTCAACTGACCGGCATTACCGGTAGGTCCACGAAAAACAATGGGAACAGGAAACTGCCCCCCCGACATAGACATCATTTTGGCTGCTCCGTTGATGATCTGGTCAATGGCCACCAGCGAAAAATTAAAGGTCATGAACTCAATGATGGGCCTCAGACCATTCATGGCAGCACCTATGCCGATGCCGGTAAAGCCTAGCTCAGCGATAGGCGTATCTATCACTCTTTTGGGACCGAATTCGTCCAGCATACCCTGACTTACTTTGTATGCACCATTGTACTCTGCCACCTCTTCACCCATCAAAAATATATTCTCGTCTCTGCGCATTTCCTCTGACATTGCCTCGTTAAGGGCTTCTCTGAATTGTATTTCTCTCATGCTAAAAGCTTAATTGAATGATGGATAAAATTAGTATTTAGACCATAAATTAACAAAATAAGGTATGGCCTGTCAGAATTTAAAATTAAAAAAAAAGCCCTCCTGTTAGAGGAAGGCTTAATAACGTCACCAAAACTTTATCAATGAGTTACTGAACTGCTTGTCTGAATTGCTCAGAGTCATCGTAGTTAGCAAACTCAAGGTCAGTAACTGCTCTGGCTCTCAGATCGCTGTTATCCTGTACAGCATTTTCCAGCGCATCATAAAGAGCGCTTTCGTTCTGGAGGCGAGCGTTTGCTATGGCTATGCCATAATGAGCAAGACCATAATCGCTTTCCTGCTGAAGTGCTTCTTCAAAGCTGGTAATAGCGTTTTCGTAGTTTTCAGTCAGTATCTGAGCCAGGCCAAGATTGAAGAGGTTGTCGGCGGTTTCAGAAGCATTGGAAAGTGCAGAAACTGCCTGCTCATAATCAGCCACCATAATGTTGATAGCACCTCTCACTGCACTGATGCCACCGATAGCTTCCTGCATAGTAGGTTGCAGTTCGCTTGCTCTGGTCACTTCATCAAGGGCTTTCTCTTTGTTACCCTGCAATGCGTAAATGATAGCAAGGTTAGCATGTGACTCAGCGTTGTCGTTCATACGAACAGCCTGCTCGAGCTGGTTTTGAGCCTGGCCTAGCATATCTTCCATTTCAGAAGGAGTGGCTTCAGCGGCCATTTGCAGATAAACAGCGCCAAGGTTATTATGTGCTTCCCAGTTGTTGTAAAGTTCAACAGCTTTCTCGTAGATGTTAGCTTTTTCTTCAAGTGAAGGAGTCAGCGTAGCACCATACATCAGTTCCTGCTGAGAGAGCGTATCGGAATCAACACCACCATCTGCTACCTGCTTGGCAAGTACAGAAATCTGGGCTTCAGTTTTCTTATCTTTCACTGTTAAAACTTCAGTTCTGGCAGCTCTCAGTTCAGGATACAGTTCTCTAAACACCTCACGGTAAGTGGGTAGCTGTTGCATACGGTCTTCTTTTTCTTCAAAAGAACCAGCGCCATCAATGATGTCATAGTACTCCTGCTTCTCAGACTGAGAAAGACCATCATACTCCTGAAGTAATTGTCTCAGACCGCTCCAGTCTTCTACCACAGGCTTGAGGATGAAATTGATTTCATCAGCCATATCGGTGTAATCGTAGCGATCCATCTGCTCTCTGTAATATTCTTCAATGCGCTCAGCACGCTCCTGAGACAGGTTCTGGTTAATTCTTTCAGGACCTTCAGGTGAGTGCGTACCGGTAATAGTAACAGAACGGGTTACGTTCTTCTCAGCAATGAAATTTCTGAAACGCTCACCACGGTCGCTACGAACTTCGGCAGGTTTGAGGCGGGCACTACCCTGATCAAAGTAAAATTCAATGTAGGTAGGCTCAAGCTCTTCGCCGGTGTTGTAGCCATGATCGGCATAAAGTACTCCTATAGCGGCGGGAATCTGCACCAATTGCGAAGTAGTGATCAAACCTTCAGCTACCTGAAGCTCAGGAGTAGATTCAGACTTATCGTTTTCAGGATTAGAAGCCACCCCCTGAACGACTAGGTTACCATCGTCCATGGCTTCCTCATCGTATTCAAAAGAGAAGGATTCTGATTTTGTGGGTTGTTGTTCCGCTCCCTGAGGGAAATCCTCAGCACGAAATTCTAAACTTCCTACTTCAACTCTTTCATCACCATACTGATAAAAAGTATTAAGTGTATAAACCTTTCCTTTTTTCAGCATCTTTAAAGGAAGTACAGCCGACATTTCAAACTCAACCATGTCAGCGTGGACCTCAAGTGGAGAAGGCTCAACAGTAAGCTGCTGATCTTCAGCCATCTTGACCATTTTCTTAAGGGAATTACACCCCGAGAAAGTAAATAGGCCGAGAAGTGTAAATGCTAATAGTAAATTTCTCACTTGATTCATAATTTAAAAGTTTGGTTAGTTCGCGACGCGAAATTATAGGGTTATTACCAATATTACAATTTTGCCGAAAAAATAGTTAATTTTAACGATCAAAACAGAGCGCGTACAATATTTGTTTAAACGACTCAATATGATCATGAAAAAATTACAGTTTTTTTTTGAAGAACAGGCCTTTGGTGTCTGTAGCAGACTCGGCGAGATCCTCAGTATCTCTACCTCGAGCATTCGTTTGTTTTTTATCTATGCCTCCTTTCTCACATTTGGCTCGCCTCTGCTGGTATACATGGGTCTGGCATTTATCATGAACCTGAGAAGGCATTGGCGTAAGCGTAACAATCCTATATGGAATTGATTGACCTGTAGCCCGTGTGCCTAGAGGCAAATTTCCTCAAAAATTCAGATCACGAAAAGCTTTTTTTCTTTTTACAAAGTATTCTATAATCATGAGCCCCGGGTACACAACCTGAGTTTTCCTGATCTTGGAGTACAAAAAACGATTTTTTCTTCTTTTAACCGACCACACAGGGCGATTTTTTAAAAAATCAAAGATGGCTTTGATGACTGCTTTGGCATCCTGCGTTTTTCCTGCCGATAAGAATCTGGCGGCGGCAGCCAGGTCCAGTATGAGCTTAAGAGACAATTTCCACCACAAACTTTGAAGCGGGGTATTTTTGTAGAGCATGGCACTGCTGTTTCTGAAATTGAGGTAGGTTTTATGGGGGTTGCTTACCGGCAGGGTGCCTCCGCCTACATGGTACACCAGGCTCTCAGGCTGGTACATGACCTTCCAGCCTGCGGCATTGATTCGCCAGCAGAGATCAATCTCTTCCATATGCGCATGGAAGCTATCATCAAATCCGCCGAGTGCCGTAAAAACTTCTTTCCTGACAAAAAAACACGCTCCACTGGCCCAGAAGATCTGCCGGGCATCGTCATACTGCCCCAGGTCTTTTTCTACCTCTTCAAAGATGCGCCCCCGGCAGAAGGGATAACCCAGCAGGTCAATGAATCCACCAGCAGCTCCCGCATGCTCAAAGTACTCTTTACGATGATAGGCCCTGATCTTGGGCTGGCAGGCCGCTATGGTAGGATCTTCATCCATCATACGGAGAAGGGGTGCTATCCAGTCATGAGTAACTTCTACATCCGAATTAAGAAGAATAAGATAGGTTGCCTCTACCCGTTGAAGAGCTTCATTATAGCCTCTGGCAAAACCATAGTTTTCCTTAAGCCGAATGATTTCTACCTCAGGGTAATGGTTTTCAAGAAAAGAAAGGGAAAGGTCGGTAGAGGCATTGTCGGCCACAATTACCCTGTACCCGCGACTGTGGCGGGTAACAGATGGCATGAACTGCTGCAGAAATGATAAACCGTTGTAATTGAGAATGACAACTGCTGCCTTTTCCATCAGGCCATATTGCCAAAATCAAAGCCGGGAATATTGGGCAGAAAACCTTCGGTGGATTTTTTCATTTCCTCCTTAGCTTTCACATCTACTTCCTGTAGTGCCTTATTGACCGCCGCTACAATGAGATCCTGCATCACTTCCTTATCTTCAGGCTTCATGATGTCCTCTTCCACGAATATGTCAACCACTTGCTTTTTTCCGTTTACGGTGGCCTTTACCATACCGGCGCCAGCCTCGGCAGTAGCTGTGATATGTTCCAGTTTGTCCTGGGCTTCCTTCATTTTGTCCTGCATCTCCTTCACCTTCTCCATCATTTTATTCATGTCGAACATAGCCGTATTTGTTTATTTGTATAATAAGTTTAAACTCCTCAAAGCATAAATAAGCTTAACGGAATAGCCAGGTATGATGTTTAATCAGCTACTGAGCCTATCAGGCTGAAATTACCTCTGCGGGTCAGGAAGTTACCCATTTCGTCTGTTACCTGTAGTTCATAGATGTAGACACCCTGAGGGGCTGCCGAATTCTGATACCTACCATTCCAGCCTTCGCCGATCTCTTCGGTAAAGAATAGCAACTCTCCCCAGCGATTGTAAATTTTAAAATTCACACTCTGTAACAAACTGGCTTTATAGACAAAAACATCATTGATCCCATCGCCATTGGGTGTGAAAGCATTGGGAAAAAAGATACGGGCCTGAGGCGGCAGGTTCACACAGGCAGTTGCGCTCAGGGCTGACTCATTGCCGCAATCATCAAGGTATGAAAACTGGTAGCAGTATTCTACTTCTACTTGCAGTTGATCCTGATCCACATAGTTGTAGGTGACCGTTGCGGATGAAAGCAGGGAGTCATAGCGTACCGGGTCAGCTCCGTCGCGCGATCGGTAAATATAGTATTTAGCCGCATCAGGTGCTCCGGACCAGGAAACTTCTGCATTTCTGCCACGCAGGCTTGCATCAATTGCCGACGGAGGTGGGGGCTGATTGGTGGAGATGGCGGTCAGCGAAATCTGGTTAGACAGGCTGGTGACTCCATTTGCCTGCGCAGTGACAGAATAAAGATACTCCTCCTGGCAGATCACATCTGTATCAGTAAAGGTTGTGTTATTTACTGTGCTTATGCGGCTACCTTCTCTGTTTACAAAGTATTCAGTATAGCCTGTACTCTGCCAGTCAAGAACATTCTGCTCATTTTCAGCCTCTGCCGTGAGGGCAATGCTGCAGGCAGTATCCGAATATTGATTGAGGCTTTCGTCGCAGCGGTTGAGTGCTACCAGCCTGAAGCAGTAGTAATTCTCTTCGGTGTTGATGCGGCTGTCGTTCCATACATATGCCGAGCTGCTGCTGTTCAGGTCAAAAGCTGCAAAGCTGAAATCATCCTGGCCGTTTTCAGAGACTTCCAGCCGGTAAGAAACCAGGGGATCATTCAGTGTATAGGCAATTTCAATTTCCTGCTCACTGTCTACCCTGATCAGGTCCAGTTCAGCAATATCCAGATCCTGAATGGTGGTAATCAGGGTGTCGTAGGTGCCGCAGTTGCTGGCATCTCCATCGGCAAATACCCCTTCTACCATGATACTGTATTCATCTTCGTCGGCATAGGCATGACTTATGCTGCCAGCGCTCACTGCCACCGTTTCGCTGTTGCCATCTCCGTAGTTGATGAGCAACTCATCATAAATAGTATCATTACTAAAATCTATAAAAATACTGTTGTTGATGCAGTTGTACACCCGAAAGGTAGGCCGGGTGGGCGGAAGTACTTCTATCCTGATTGTATCAATGGAACTTTCATCCTGCCCTCTGTTCCCTAACACCTGAAGTAGCAGGTAAGAACCTGGCGTATCATAAGTAAATGTAGCTACCTGTGGGGCATTAGGATCAACATTGATAGTTGTTTCATCACCATCCCAATCAGGATTCCAGTTGAAAGGGGGCAAAGGACTTTCGTTGACAACATTTGTGGCAGTAACACTGAGTGGCGCACAGCCTGTTACCACATCCACCTCAAATCGGTTTAAGGGGCTTTGTATCTGTCCGAAAGCAGAAAGGCATGTCAGATGGATAATCAACAGCAAAAAAATCTTCCCTAACTTCACAAGCTTACATTTAGGCTAATATTTTAATCATTAGAACGGAGTAAAATCCGCCTTCATTGTTTCAGCCGCGCGATGATTTCATCCAGGCCGAGCGATTGTTGTTCACCGCTTTTAAGCTCCTTAAGCCCGTAACGGCCTGACTTCATTTCTTCTGAGCCTACAACTAATGTAAAAGGAATATTTTTCTTATCCGCATAGGCAAACTGTTTTTTGAGCTTTACCTGGTCAGGATAAATTTCGGCACTCAGCCCTGCACGTCGTATGGCAGCCAGTAAGGACAGTGCATGCTTCTGGGTTTCATCATCAAAACTGATCAGCAGCACGCGGGTAGACTCCTCCTGCTGCTCCGGAAAAAGCTGGAGGTCTTCCATTACATCATAAATACGGTCTACGCCAAAAGAGATTCCTACCCCCGACATACCTGGCATACCGAATACGCCCGTCAGGTTATCGTAGCGGCCGCCCCCGCTGATGCTGCTGCTGATGACCGAGTTAAGTGGTTTAACTTCAAAAATAGCCCCGGTATAGTACGACAGACCACGGGCCAGGGTAATATCAAACTGGAGTGTAGAAGCTGGTGAGCCCATCTGCTCAACCCGCTGCAATACTTCTTCCACCTCGCGAATGCCCTGTAGACCAGTTTCAGAATCCTTTACAAAGGACCGCGCAGCTTCCAGCCGACTACGGTTATCTCCCTGCTGGCTGAAAATAGGCAAGAGACCACTTACTGCTTTCTCTGAAAAACCTCTTTCCTTTAATTCTTCTATGACTTTCTCCTGCCCGATCTTATCCAGTTTGTCAATCGCCACCAGCAGTTCACTTTCTTTGCCCTGTGTACCGATCACCTCCACGATACCACTCAGGATTTTGCGGTTATTCATTTTGATGCTGACCTCTCTGATGCCGAGCTTTTCAAAAACCTCCTCCAGCATCAGCACGATCTCAGCTTCGCAAATCAGTGAGTCCGTGCCTACCACATCGGCATCGCACTGGTAAAACTCACGGTAGCGCCCTTTCTGAGGACGATCGGCCCGCCATACCGGCTGTATCTGGTAGCGGCGGAAAGGAAAGGTGATTTCGCTCTGGTTCATCACTACGTAGCGGGCAAAGGGTACGGTGAGGTCGTAGCGGAGCGCTCTTTCGGTCAGGTCGGCGTCATTTTTCCCCTGCAATACATTTTCAAAGGCAGTCCGGGCTTTCTCCATGTTCTTAGGGTCATCCAGACCGTTGTTCAGGATTTTGAAAAGCAGCTGATCTCCTTCATCCCCATACTTACCGGTAAGCACAGAAAGGTTTTCCATGCTAGGAGTTTCCAGCGGCTGATAGCCATACTTGCGGTAAACTTCACGGATGGTATTAAGAATAAAATTCCGGCGGCTCATCTCGGCCGGACCAAAATCGCGGGTGCCTTTGGGTATACTGGGTTTTTGCTTAATCATTAATAATGCTTGATTTCTCTGGATCCGGGTTAAAGTCTTTAAAAGTATCTTTGATGTTTTTATCAGTAGCCTTACGGGAATTATCCCAACCGGCATCCAGTTCCAGGGTGGTCACTTCCTTCATGCTGAGCAAAACTATTAATTTTTTGAGATCTTCATTAAATGTTTCGCTTCTTCTGCTGCCAGGTAGGGCATATTTTCCGGCGAAGACGTTCCCCTGTGTTTCCAGGTCGTTCAGCTTCTGGTTGATATAGCTCAGGTTTTCAAATACACTGCTGGGGTCTTTACCAATCACATTACTTGCCTCCAGGCTGCCCAGGGTCATGGAAGTTGTGCCGCCAATGCCACTTACGTAGCGCTGAGCCTCCTGGTCGGTAGTGATCACCACTGGTGAGAGCCCGGTAATAGCCCCCAGCGAAGCGGTGGTAATGGCCCGGTGCTTTTTGGTTCTTTTTGCTTTTCTGTAATCCTTCTTTAGTTCCTTCTGCTTTTCCTTGAGCTGGTCAATGAGGTTCATCACCCTGACCAGGCCGGTACGGTACTGGCTGTACAGCAGCATGTCTTTTTCTTCCAGGTTTTCGGCATCTTCTATTGTAACACTCACGCTGCGCTCGGCCCTTTGATTGGACTTATCAACCACGTAGAAAGTGATTTTGTAAGTCTCTTTGGAATTTGGCTCCACAAAAAAGTCGTAGCCCGGTGTCCACTTGAATTCCCATTGAGTCTGGTCATTTTTGACAAGAGCAGAACGCGGGATACGGCTGCTTTCCGACACAAAGTCAAAAGCTACGATATCCTGGTCTCCATTGGGGTCCGAAAGGTAAAATTTCAGGTTCAGGGTTTCATCTTCTCTGATGCTGAATTCGCTCTGGTTGGCTGGCACCATAGAAATTTCTGGCGGATGATCCTGCTGTGTAACTGCAATGCGCACGAAGCCTTTGGTCTGGGCTTTATAGGGCTGATCTTCTACGATAAAAGCCAGCTTCATAGGTTCTTCCTGTAATCTTCTGTATTGATTATAAGAAGGTTTCCAGGTGATTTCTCCGTTGCCTGAAATATTAAGCCCCTGGGGCATCTGCGAAAGTACCGGCTTAAAGACCAGTGGGTCATTATCCGGGTCAGTAATGACCTGCCCCACCTCCAGTTCGTAAGTATTTTTTGTATTGTAGCTTACATAAAAGGTCTTAAGATCGCCTACTACCGGCGGTCGGTTGGTATGGTACACCAGCAGGTCTACCTGTTGGCGATCGCTCTCACCGCTGGCGTTGGTTACTTCAAAGATCAGTTCTACCAGTTGCTCTTCTTCCAGGCGGTCTACCAGGTCAAAAGGAGGATTCCAGTAGAAGTTTCCCAGCCTATCAAAGCTGATTCCCAGGTCTTCGTCACTGCCCAGCAACATGTTATAGGTATAATTGTTATCACTGCCGCCCCGGGCTGCCAGCTGAAAGCTCAGTGCTTCTCCCTCTCTGGCTACGTTCCATCCTCTTTTATCGGGTAACACGAGCTTTAAGTCAGAGCCGGAGGCTGTCTCTTCTGTTTCTTCTTCAGGCCTTTCAGCAGCGATGATCTGCAACTTACCCACTGCCTCATCTCCATAGCTAGTGTCTATGACTGAAAAATAGACTTCTACCGGATTTTCACCAAGCTTGAGCCACTGGGTTTCGGTGGGAGTCCATACGAATTGTCCCTCTTCCTGTAGTAACATTCCCTGTGGCAGGTCATTGGCCCGAAGTTCAAAAGGGGCAGTATCAATACCCAAATCATAAACATTCTGCTCTTCAGGCTTAACCACAAAAGGATCCAGGTCCTGAAGAGAAGGCAGGCGATCCTGGTGGAAAACGACAAATTCTACCTGTCGGCGGGCTGACTGCCCACCCTGGTTGGTCACTTCAAAAAGAATGGGAAAGGTTTTGCTCTCCTCCCGGCTGTTTACCAGATCGTAGCTGGGGAGCCAGCTGAAACGTCCTTCGGGAGTCAGCTCAAAATTGATAGTCGTGTCGGCAGTGGCACTAAAGCGGTAATTTTCGCTTAGACCGCCGCTGGCACTGAGTTGAAATTCCAGCAATTCACCTTCTTCTATCTCATTCCATTTGTCCTGACTCGGAAATTCTATCATGATTTTACCCTGATCCTGAGCATGTACAAGCACGCTGCATAAGATCAAGAGGATCGTAAGTAATTTATTCATACCCTATTTTGTAGTCGTATTGTTAGTCAGTACTATCTCGCCGTTTTGCTTTGAACGAAATCGGACGCAAAAATTGCGCACAATTTAAGGAAAATAGGTTTTACAATAAATGTTATATTTTATATCACATAAAACCTTTCTAAAATTGAAAGAATAACCGATCTAATTTGATTATTCAGCACATTTTGAGAAAATTAGCTTCAAAGTTTTCCTTCAAAATCTACTATTTCCAACGGTTTTTCGCAGTTTTTAAATTCATTTAAGGGTAAGATTTTTACTGCTGCGCCTGAAATTAAATCAAACCAAAGAAGCGACTCATCCTGATTTGGCTAAGCTCATACCGTCGAATTTTAGCTTAGGAAAAATATACACCGTGAGTGGGTATATCCGTGACGCTTCCAAAGGCGAGAGCCTGGTCAGCGCCAACATCTGGGAGAATAACAGCAAAAGCGGGGCGAACACTAGTACCTACGGCTTCTACAGGCTCACCGGCTGACTCGGCTATCTTATTGCTTCTTTTGTGGGCTGCAACCCACAGCTTGTAAAGCTTAAATTAAGTAAAGATATACGCTGAGCTTTGAATTTAATAGACAAAGCATATACTCTAATGAATATACCGATATCTATTAAGCGGTACTAAGAACACGCAAGCGGGTTTGTACCTTTGTTTTCAATCTACCGGTCTTCAGTTGGATACTGATGGCAACCCCTTCGCCGAGCCTGTACCAGTGTACAATAATCATGGGTGGCTATGGCATCTTTGCTGGCTTCAGCCAGGATTTTACAACTATTTTACTGGATGAGTAGAGAAATTTTTTTTTCATAAAGATGTTTTATTAATTTTGCACCTCATTTTGGAAAAGAAATATATAATTTAAGCATATAAAGCCATGGGTGTTACCAGACTTAAAAGAAAAGGACTTAGGAATAAGGCAAGAGCCAAGCAGAGAAATGCGCGTATCAAGCAGCTTACCAAGAAGCCCCCTGTCAAGCAGGTGGATGTAGAAGCGATAAAAGCTGAGTTTGAGCAAAAAGGAAGTGCCAAGCC
Source organism: Cyclobacteriaceae bacterium (assembly GCA_046541235.1). Taxonomy (GTDB): domain Bacteria; phylum Bacteroidota; class Bacteroidia; order Cytophagales; family Cyclobacteriaceae; genus Catalinimonas. Next base: position 27,296 of record JBKHDR010000038.1, read on the forward strand.
TGAGGACAAAAAACCTGAAAAAGCAGAAGCTACTCAGGAAGCTCCTGTGAAGAAAGATGCCGCTAAAGATCTGGTAGATGGCGATACTTCTGCTGAGCAAAAAGAGCCTGCCAAAGCTCAGGTGAAAGATGTGGAAGCATCAGAAGAGCCCAAAAAAGACAATCCTGAAGAAGAGAAAAAATAATCATAATTTTTCTCAACAGAAAAAGGCATGCCAATGGTATGCCTTTTTTCGTTAACAGACATAACCATATGACTGACAGGGGGTTAAAAATAGCAAAGCCCAAAGCGGCATTTTACACGAGCTTACAAGCTATCTGAATTAATGCCTGTCGGCTGGATCATGATTTTTTAACATATAAACTTTTTCAACTTATGAGTAGTAGCAAACAAACCACCGATCATAAAGAAATCAAACAATGGACTGAGTCACGTGATGGTGTACCTACCGTGATAGAAGGTACCGAGAACAAAGGTTCGGGAGAGGGATTGCTGAGGATTCACTTTCCCAAAGCCAGTTCGGATGATAACTTCAAGGAAATCAGTTGGGATGAGTTCTTTAAAGAATTTGATGATAAAGACCTGGCATTCGTCTACCAGGACGACAAAGATAGCACCTTTCACAAATTGGTAAGCAGAGAAGACTAGCTGCTCTGGTAGCCGCCTCTCAAAAGGCGGCTCACTATTTACCCAGTTCTACGGCTTCCATGTTTTTTACCTTCCCGGCTGCAAGCTCAAACCTGAGCAGCGTACGCATCTTATGAAATCCCTGCCTGCCCGCTGCACCGGGATTCAGGCAGAGTATCCCTCCCCTTTCTTCATCTCTGATCACTTTGAGAATGTGCGAATGCCCGCATACAAAAATTCCTGGCTGGCGTTCAGTTAGTTGCTGCCTCACCCTGGGGTTGTATCTGGGTGGATACCCTCCTATGTGCGTCATCCAGACGCTAAGACCTTCTCTTTCAAACCAGAGATCTTCCGGATACTGCGCTCTGATTTCATGCCCATCTATATTTCCATAGACAGCTTGAAGTGGTTTGATGGCAGCTATCTGATCAGCAATTTCGCCACTTCCTATATCACCTGCGTGCCATATCTCATCACTCTCGCTACAGATTTTACTTAGCTTCTCATCCCAGTAGGTGTGCGTGTCTGAGAGTAGTATAATTTTCATTAGTTCCTTAACATCTTAGTTTGTAACTTATAGCAATTGGCCAGCAAGCGCCATTTGTACCACAGAAAGTACGAGCTTGTTTTGGCTTTATTATCCTTGCATTTTAGCTTTGCCGAGATTTAAGGCAAATTTTTATGAAAAGCCAAGCTCCGGTCAAACAACTATTTGTATTAGTATTTGCTCTGATGATCTTTTACCAACTGATCACACGCCTGCCCTTTATGCCTGAGGAGTTATTAGGCTTAGGCTTTGAAAAGCTGGTAAAAATATTCGTCGGTCTTCTTTTCTGTGCCGGTAGTCTGCTAATTTATACAAGAAATAAAAAATCAAATCATGGATCTGGACGTTGAGTTTCTCTCCCGCCTACAGTTCGCCTTTACCATCATGTTCCACTACATCTTTCCGCCCTTTAGCATAGGTACGGGATTGCTGCTGGTGGTCTATGAAACCCTCTACTTTGTGACTCGCAAAAAAGTCTATGAATCCATCACACGTTTCTGGATCAAGATATTTGCTGCCAATTTTTCTATAGGGGTAGCCACCGGTATTGTGATGGAGTTTGAGTTTGGTACTAATTGGGCTTCCTACTCCCGCTTCGTGGGTGATATTTTCGGCTCACCACTGGCAGCTGAGGGTATTTTTGCCTTTTTCCTTGAATCGGGCTTCCTGGCCATTCTCCTTTTTGGCTGGGACAGGGTCAAACCAGGCGTACACCTCTTTTCAACTGTGATGGTGGCCCTGGGTTCTACCATGTCGGCCTTCTGGATCGTGGTAGCCAACTCCTGGATGCAGACACCGGTAGCTTACGAACTGGCCGTAACCGCCGATGGCTATACCCGGGCCGTCATTACCGACTTCTGGGGAGTCGTGTTCAATCCTTCATCTATGGTTCGCTTCATCCATGTGGTAGTAGGCGCCTGGGTACAGGGGGCTTTCCTGGTACTGAGTGTGTCCGCCTTTTTTATCCTGAAAAAACGCCACTTGGAATTTGCCTACAAATCTTTTGGCCTGGCCCTGGTGCTGGCTGCTGTATCTTCCCTGATGCAACCGGCGATTGGACATTTTCATGCCCAGGTGGTAGGCGAGTATCAGCCGGCCAAGCTGGCGGCTTATGAGGGCCTTTACGAAACGCAGAGTAATGCTCCCCTCTCTATCATCGGCTGGACCGACCCTGAAGAACGCGAAACCTATGGCATTGAAATTCCCGGCCTGCTCAGCTTCCTGCTCTACGGAGACTTTGATGCGGTAGTCACCGGTCTGGAAGAGTTTCCGGTAGAAGACTGGCCTCCGGTTTCACAGGTATTCCAGACTTATCACCTGATGGTGTCATTGGGCATGTTCTTTATTGCCCTCACCCTTTTCAGCCTTTTCCTGCTGATACGAAAGCAGCTTTTTAATAAAAGCTGGCTGATGAAGCTCTGGGTCATTGCCGTAGCATTGCCGGTTATAGCCAACCAGGCAGGCTGGGTATCGGCCGAAAGAGGGCGTCAACCCTGGATCGTTTACGAACTAATGCGAACTTCCGAAGGCATCTCCAAATCAGTAACAGGACCGGAAGTACTTGTTTCTCTCATTCTATTTTTCATTGTATATGGCCTGCTTTTCTTCGTATGGCTTTATGTACTTGACCGGGAGATCAAGCATGGCCCGGGTGATTATACCCATGGACCGGAGACCTATCAGCACAAGGGTGAGCGACTTGGTCCGCTGGAAAAAATCGGTAAACAAAAATAAAGATTAGTATCTATGGATTTTAATGTAGTCTGGTATATCATCATTGGCGTGCTACTGATTGGCTATGCTATTTTGGATGGCTTTGACCTGGGTGTGGGCGTTTTACACCTGTTTAGTAAGGGAGATACCAACCGGCGTATCATGCTTAATTCCATCGGCCCGGTATGGGATGGTAATGAAGTCTGGCTGATCACTGCCGGGGGCGCTTTGTTTGCAGCTTTTCCCGAAGTATATGCCACTGCTTTTTCGGGTTTTTACCTGCCCTTCATGCTGCTACTCATTGCGCTGATCTTCAGGGCAGTATCCATTGAATTTCGTAGCAAAGAACCTAGCAGGCGCTGGCGGCAGACCTGGGATGTTAATTTCAGCGTTGGCTCCTTTCTGGCGGCTATCCTTTTTGGCGTAGCTATTGGTAATGTCGTCATTGGCTTCCCGATAGGCTCCGATAAGGAATACCAGGGTACCTTCCTGGACCTGATCAAGCCTTATACGATACTGACCGGTCTGTTCAACCTTTCCATGTTTACTATGCATGGAGCTATCTACCTCAACCTTAAAACAGAAGGGGAATTACAAAATCAGGTAAAAAGCTGGATCAAAATCACCTATTTCATCTTCCTGGCTATGTTTATTCTAACCACCGGCTACACACTTTACCTGAGACCTGAGATGCTGGCTAATTTCTCTTTTGGTGCTATAGAAAGCACCGGGACATATCATGCCCTGGTAGCCGAACATGAAACCGCCATCTCAGTTATCGCCTGGACGATCGTGCTGCTGAATGTGCTCTCCATCGCTAATATTCCACGTACGTTGGCAAAGGATAAACCTATGCAGGCTTTTATTTCTTCAGCCTGTACAATCTCGGCCATTGTACTGCTTTTTGCACTGGGCATTTTCCCCAACATGATGGTCTCCAACCTAGCACCCGAATACAGCCTGGATATTTACAATGGAGCTTCTACCGAATATACTTTGAGGACCATGTTTTTTGTAGCCATCTGGGGTATGCCCTTTGTAATCGGTTATACCTCCCTAATCTACTGGACTTACCGGGGAAAAACGAGGCTGAATGAGAGTAGTTACTGATGATGGATTTAGGTTACAGGTTTAAAGTTGCAGGTTTCAGTTGGTCATTGGTCGTTAGTCATTAAAACCAATATGCATTTAACGATCATAAATGAGATAACAGTTGGAAGAAAAAAAACGCTGAACTAAAAAAAACTCAGACTTCTTTATTTTCTTTTTTCTTTTGCCAGTAGCGCATCAGACCGGTTACGCTCATGCCGGAGGGATTGGCCGCCTCATATTGGCGAATAGCCAGTTCACCCACACCTTCTTTCCTCAACTGCTCAGCTACAAATGCCCTGAACTCCGGCACGGTTTCTTCTGCCCCCTGCCCCATTTCTACTTTTTCCTGTATCCAGTTGGCCCAGTCAATGAGCCTCCTTTCCAGTTCGTCAAGGTGCCAGTCAATGTCCTCTATCTTGCTGAAGTGGGTCAGATAGAGGGCTTTTGGCTTCAGTAGTCGTATCTTTTTAATAGAATCCAGCCAGTCTTCCACATTGATATCAGGAGGAGGACAGGGAGGTTCCACAATCTTATCGTCCTGGTGAATGCGGACGCCAGCCACATCCCCTGTAAATATCACATCACCCATCTGCCAGGCCACATGATGAACGGCATGACCGGGCGTATGCCAGGCTCTGAAGGTAGTATCACCCACCACGATGGGCTGCTCATGATCTACCGGCGTTACCTGCTCGGCGGGAATAGGTTGCATCTGTCCCCAAAGCCTCTCCATATCATCCTGATAGATCCGTTTAGCCGATTCCCAGAGCTTTTTGGGCTGCACCAGGTGCGGAGCGCCAAAGGGATGCACAAATATCTGTGCCCCCTGCTGGGCAAAGGCCCAGGCGGCACCGGCATGGTCAAAATGGATATGCGTAAGCAGGACATGCTTGATATCTGTGGGAGAAAAACCTGCACTTTTGATCCTGTCTATCAGGGTGGGAAAGGTGGAATAAGGACCGCTCTCAATCAGGACAGGCCCCTCCGAGGTTTCTACCAGAAAGCTGGCAATAGCACGATCAAATTCTAAAAACTGCAGGTCTAATACATGTATCATAGGTTGGCTAGGCTTGGTTAAAAAATCAAAAAGGTAAAAACAGAACCATCTTCATCCTTAAAAGTTGGCAAAAAAGCTCCTGCTTTTGCAACACTTATCCTAACTCAATATACGCTTAAATTTCCTCACTTGCGACTCTTAGAGTCAGCATACTGATAATGAAGGATTTATAAACAACTGATCATGAGGCTCAGATATAACCAGCCACTTTATAAGCCGTCATACCCAGCAACTCGCGGATAACCACCTCCCAGTGGCCGATAGCGCCAGAATTGGGGATGATCAGCACATCGGGTGTATATTCATACTCTTTGCTGCGAAAGTCAACACAAAAGGGGTCTACCTCCAGCCCTACCTTGTCAAAACAGGCCAGTGCCCGCCGCATATGGAAGGCGGAGGTGATGAGCAGATGCCTTTGACCAGGATAGGCCTCTTCCAGGATTTCAGCACTGAAGGCGGCATTTTCGCGGGTATTACGGGAAGCATCCTCCAGTAGGATGTCCTTCTCAGGTACCATAGCGTTGAGCAGGATGCGCTTGAGCAGTACCGCTTCTACCACGCTGTCTTTCAGTATCTTACCAGAACCGCCACTGAGCAGTATCTTATTGATTTTGCCTTCTCGGTAGAGATGCACTGCATGCAGCACCCGGTCGGCGGCCCCACTGGTATGTACGCGGTCGCGGGGTTCTTTATCAGAAGTGATACCTCCCAATACGATGCCCACCTTGTATTCGGGCAATTCACTGATCATACGAGGCGCCAGTTCCCAGTGGCGCAGCAGAACATTGGCCAGAAAAGAATTGGTAAAAAGAAGCAGCAGGAAGATACCTCCCAAAAAAAGCGGCTGCCTATACTTTCTGACCCACCAGCTAAGCAGCAGCGCCAGCGTGATGAGCGTGATCGGCATAGCCAGGAAAGAGACTGTCTTGGAGAGAATGAAAAACATAGGCAGAGCAGCTAAAAGATGCTTAAATAAAGAAAAGCCAGGGGATAAAAAACACCAAAACAAAAACAAGAATCGCTATCATGTCTTTATTCAGCCTGAGTCTCATAGATATGTACCTTCCCGGTGCATGTGAAAGAAAAGACGTTTTAAACGCACTTCCCATTTTATCCTCTCAATAAGTAATTGTTTTTGATAAACGTTGAGCCTTAAACTTTTAACCTGAAACCTACAGCACTTAACTTACTCATATCCTGCCCTCAAAAGCCATGCGGTTGCCGGCATTATCGGTCACCACCAGTTTGAAGTCTCCCTTCAGTGGTACGCGCCTGTCATCCCGAGCCGTCCAGATGACCTTCCACTTGTAGTCATAATGCATCAGCACCCACTCCCCGTTGATGTACAGGTCGTAAGCTTTGATGCCTGATAGCTGATCTTCAATCTTGAACTTAAGCTGACTTGTGCTCACATTCAGGGGGGTGATGACGGGCGCCAGCGTATCGGCCGCCAGTACAAAATCACCAAATGAACGTGCACTGAACTGTATGTCATTGCCTTTCCATTCACCTCCCTCATAAGCCAGCTTTCCTGAACTACTGATGCGGTACACGCTCATCTTTTCTTTAGGACCGGCAGGGAGTACCCGCGGTTTCAGTTTGATAGTGACACTACCTCTGAGTGGGGTATGGTCTTCGTGTAAGCCAAAAATCTCACGTCCGGCTTCCTCTGCGTAGCGGGTGCTGAGGTAAAGCGTATCAAAAAGTGAATATTTGGAAAAATACACATCCATCTCCGGCTGGTAAAAGCTGAAAGCATTGCCTGAGGGCACCCGCATTTTGATACCCAGGCTTTGGGTCTGCTCAGCCATTTTTACCGAATCGGGCGTGCCTTTCCTCAGGTCCCAGAGGTAAACGGCCACATCATTGACCAGGTAATCGGGCGCCTGGTCGTAGCTCATGCGGTTGGCATAAAAGGTGAGCGGCCGACCGGCCTGCATCCCTTCGGGACTTTTTTGCAGGGGCGCAAAGAGCTGAAGTACATTTCCTCTCAGGTGGTAGTTCTTGTCGCTGTATGGCTTACTGAAGTAACGTACTCTCAGTTGTTCGCCGGGCTGCGGCTGCTTTCCCCTGAGGCTGAGCTTCAGCTCGGTACTGTTCTGGTAATGATCAGTAAGTTTGATATCCACCTCATGCCGGGCTTCATCACGAATCAGCAGTTTGCCTTTGTTGCTTCCTGTCTTGTAGATGGGCAGGTCGTTGCCATCGTCTACAAAAAGCTTGAAGAAGGTTCTGTTCTGGCGGTAACGCTCCTCGTAATTAGTATGCACGTGGATGTTTTTAGTGTCAGAAAAAGACACCTTATCAGTGTGGTAAGCAAACTGTGGCTCACCGTCCAGCAGCATCTCGGAAGCCGTAACCCCATACACATTGCGAACCCCATCGGCTTTATCAAAAGCGGAGACTTCTATGCCAATTTCTCCATACACATCAATTTCTTCGGCTACTTCGTAATAACTGCCCCGGTCGTGTACGGTAAATTCAAAGCGCCCAAACTGTCCGTTGATACGAGCTTCTTTGTCCAGCGTCACCAGGGCGACCTTGCGCACGTAGGGTGGAATGTTGTCTACGATTTCAGAAAACCGGTACTGCAGCGGGTCTAGCGGCACCTGATTGGCATCGCGAATTTCAAAATGCAGATGCGGCCCACCTGAAGAACCGGAATTACCAGCCTTACCGATCACCTCACCCTGGCTTACCTGCATACCCTCTCCGGGAAAAAGCTCTATTTCAAAAGACTTTTTCCTGTACTGTGCTTCTCGTACATATTTGGTAATCTTATCACTAAACTCATCCAGGTGAGCATATACCGTAGTAGTACCATTGGGATGCTGAAGGTAAAGGGCATTGCCATAGCCGCCCCAGGAAATTTTGATACGGCTTACGTAGCCATCGGCGGCAGCATGCACCGGGGCACCTACTACTCCTCCCACCTTGATATCCAGGCCGGCATGCATATGCGAGCTTCGCAGCTCGCAGAAGTTACCCGAAAGGTAGTTACGCTTGCCAGGGTTAACGGGGAAAATGTAGTAGTCTTTTTCTACTTTGGCTGATACAAAAACGCTAAAAACGAGCAGTAAAGACAGAAAGAGAGTAAGCCTATTTAATTTCACAATCCAACAGTTTTTGGTCTTCTATGTATGCGGTTAACAAATTTCCTTTCTGAATAGGTCCTACGCCTTTGGGGGTACCGGTGAAGATAATGTCTCCCTTTTTAAGGGTGAAGAACTGAGACAGGTAGCTCACCAGGTAATCAAAACCAAACAGCATCAGGCTGGTATTGCCCTGCTGCTTTACCTCCCCATCTACCTGCAGACTGAAGTTAAGATCGTCAAGTTTAAAATCCTCTTTAGGCAGAAACTCTGAGATGGGTGCCGAGCCGTTAAAGCCCTTGGCCAGCAGCCAGGGCAGACCTTTTTCTTTGGCCTTTTGTTGCAAATCCCGAGCCGTAAAGTCTATGCCTATGCCTATTTCATCATAATATTTATGCGCAAATTTCTCCTGTATGTATTTTCCTTCTTTGCTGATTTTCAACAGGATTTCCACCTCATAATGTATATCCTTACTGAAGTCAGGATAATAAAAGGGCTCGTTATTTTTGAGCAGGGCGGTATCCGGCTTCATAAATACAACGGGCTCTCCCGACTTTTCATTGTTGAGTTCTTTGATGTGATCAGCGTAGTTACGCCCGATGGCAAGGATTTTCATGTCGTTTGGTTTTAGGATTGAATTGGAAAAGTAAAAAATTGAAGGAAGAAAAAAATCTCCTGAACATCAATTCAATGAAATATTTTGATCAAGCTCCTCCGTGCTTTTGTCAATTATCTGTTACTTGACCTAACACCTGAGCAAAAATTTGATTTTAGATACAGTATAGCTAATATGCAGCTTAAGCTGCAAAAGGCTCCTTTCGGCCTGTCTGCTATTGATCCAAGAGTTTTTTCCTTCTGAAAATTATTTTTAAAAGCTGCCTGTCATTTTTTTGGCAGCATTAGCGATAGACTAAATCTAACTGTGCCCATGAATAAACATACCTACGATTTCGGCGTGATTGGCAACTGTGCCTTTCTTGCCTTGATTCACAAAAACACCAATGTCAACTGGCTCTGCTGGCCCCGCTTTGACAGCAGCTTCGTCTTCGGCAGCCTGCTGGACGATGAAAAAGGCGGCGAATTCAGCATACTGCCTTGTGCCGATAATTTCAGCTCCCATCAATACTATATTCAGAATACCAATGTACTCTGTACCGAAATTGAGTACGACGAGGGTAAATACCGGGTGACCGACTTTGCCCCCCGCTTCTTTCAGTACGAGCGTTACTTCAAACCCCTGATGCTGGTACGTAAAATTGAACCCCTCTCCGATACGCCCCGCATCAAAGTCAAGTGTGAGCCGGTAGGCGAGTACGGCAGCATGAAGCCCTCTATGAACCAGGCCAGCAACCACCTCAAATTCCTCGGCCTGGATAGTGAAATCCGTATGACCACCGACATTTCACTTACCTACATACTGGAAGAAAAGTATTTTGTGCTCAATGACACCCGCTATATCGTACTTACTTATGGCACACCCCTGGAAGCTCCGATACAGAGTACTGCCGAAAGCTTTTTGCAGAAAACCGTTAGCTACTGGCAGCACTGGGTGAAGAGTACCAGCATCAGCGACTTTTACCAGAAAGAGGTGATTCGCTCGGCCCTCGTACTGAAGATCCACCAGTATGAAGATACCGGAGGCATCATTGCCTCTACCACCGCTGCACTGCCCGAAGCCCCAGGCAGCGGCCGCAACTGGGACTACCGCTTCTGCTGGCTGCGGGATACCTATTATACCCTGACCGCCTTCAACCACATTGGTCACTTTGAAGAGCTGGAGCGGTATTTTTACTATATCGCCAACATATCTGCCAGCCAGGATAAAAGGTTGCAACCCCTCTATTCGGTCAGTGGCGGCAAAGACCTGGTGGAACGCATCATGGACCTGAAGGGCTACCTGGGCAACCAACCGGTACGTATTGGCAACCAGGCCTATGAGCATATCCAGAATGATGTGTACGGGCAGGTGCTGCTCTCCCTGCTGCCCCTTTACATTGACCAGCGTTTTAACAACGATGAGAGAGCCGGTTCCCAAAGCCTGGTATACGATGTACTGGACCGCATAGAAGAGGTGATGTATGAGCCCGATGCGGGGCTATGGGAGTTCCGTGACCTGAGCCAGTACCATTGCTACACTTATCTCTTTCACTGGGCGGGCAGTTCGGCCGCACTCAAAATTGCCCGTCACCTGGGCGATAAAAACCTGGAGCAGAAAGCATTGCGCCTCAGGCAGTCAGCGGTAGACAAAATTGAAGAATGTTATGATGCCGAAAGAGGCGTGTATACCCAGGCGGTAGGTACCAAAAACCTGGATGCCAGCACCCTGCAGCTCATCATGATGAATTACCTGGATGTCAATACCGAACATGCCCGTAAGCACCTGATGGCCCTGGAGAATGAGCTCAAATCCAAAGACGGTCTCTTTTATCGCTACCTGCATATAGATGATTTTGGTATGCCCGAAACCACCTTCCTGATTTGTGCTTTCTGGTATGTGGAAGCCCTGGCCTGCGTAGGCCGCGTTGACGAAGCCGTACAAACATTTGAAAACATCATGGGCTACAGCAACCACCTGGGGCTGTTTAGTGAGGATGTAGATGCCACCACCGGAAGCCAATGGGGCAACTTTCCGCAGGCCTACAGCCACGTAGGCCTGGTCAATGCCGCCTACCGTATCGCTACCAAGCTGGATGCGCCGGATTTTCTGGAGTAAGCCTGGATTAAAGTTGAGAAGCTGTCCTACCACTTGTTGAGATCAAAGCTGTTAAAGCAAAACAGAACAAGCAGGCCGGAGGCCTGAGGAGATAACGGTCACTCGTCAGGAGACGAGCGACTGTTTTCACTAAAGGCTGCTTCTAAAACTCCAGCCTGTAAGTCACTGAAGGAATAATGGGAAACAAACTGTACTGCTTGAGCCTGCCCTGGTCTTCGTAGATGAAGTAAGGGTTGCGGCGGCTGTAAGCGTTGTAGAGCGAGAAGATCCAGGAACGTCGGTTGCCTTTTTGGGTATCCTTGTTCTTGCGATAGCTGATGTCCAGCCGATGGTAAGAGGGCATACGGAAGTTGTTGCGCTCATCCATCAGCGGACGCTCATCAAAAGCATCGCCATAGTAGCCATCCATGTTCTGCCAACCCGGAGGCGGTACGCTCTGGTAGCGGGCTGTAGGTAAAGTCACCGCATTGCCGGTGTT
>JBKHDR010000039.1:0-37969 GCA_046541235.1 Cyclobacteriaceae bacterium
AATCAAGCGTAACATCGTCTGTCAACTGCTGCATCATCCAGATACTAAAAAGGCAAAACAGGATCATCAGTAATTTTTGTTTCATCATGAAGGTTAGGATTTGCTTTTTGATCTTTTTGTGTTAAAAATAGCGAACAATCTAATAAGGCTTAAATTTGTGTAGAAACCTTAGACATTCATTTTTTAAAAAAAGAACAAAACCATGAAAACTATCGACGACATCAATTTTTCGGGTAAGAAGGCGCTGGTAAGGGTAGATTTCAACGTACCCCTGGATAAAAATCACAAAATTACCGATGATAACCGCATGCAGGCGGCGGTACCCACGCTCAAGAAAATTCTCAACGACGGAGGTTCAGCCATCCTGATGTCGCACCTGGGACGACCCAAGGAAGGCCCTGAAGAAAAATATTCGCTTAAGCACCTGGTAGATCATCTTTCAGAAATTCTGGGGGGCACCAAAGTACACTTTGCCAATGACTGCGTAGGTCCCGAGGCCGAAGAAAAAGCCGGGCAACTCAAAGCTGGCGAGGTGCTGCTACTGGAAAACACCCGCTTCCACAAGGAAGAATCCAAGGGCGATGAGGCACTGGCCAAAAAAATGGCCAGGCTGGGCGACGTATACGTGAATGATGCCTTTGGCTCAGCCCACCGGGCGCATTCTTCCACTACTACCGTTGCACAATTTTTTGATGAGAAAGCCGCCGGCTACCTGCTCAAAGCCGAGATTGACAATGCCGACAAGGTGATGGAGAGCAAGGATAAGCCCTTTACGGCCATCATGGGTGGGGCCAAGATCTCTGATAAAATCCAGATCATTGAGCGCCTGCTGGACAAGGTGGACAACCTCATCATCGGTGGTGCCATGAGCTATACCTTCTTCAAGGCCATGGGCGGTAAAGTAGGTAAGTCGCTGGTAGAAGAGGACAAACTGGACCTGGCTAACGAACTCATACAGAAAGCCAAAGAAAAAGGCGTACACCTGCACCTGCCCATTGACTCGGTAGTGACACAGAAGATTGAAGAAGGTGCCGAGACCAAGATCGCCAACAATCACGCCATACAGGACGGCTGGATGGGCGTAGACATTGGTCCGGAAGCCCGTCAGGTGTTTGGGCAAAATATTGAAAAGTCCAAGATCATCCTCTGGAATGGCCCTATGGGCATTTTTGAGATTGAGGATTTTGCCGAAGGTACCCGCCACATTGCCAATGCGGTGGTAAACGCCACTCAGAAAGGAGCTTTCTCCCTGATCGGCGGGGGCGACTCAGCCGCGGCGGTCATCAGCATGGGCTTTGGCGACAAAGTGTCTTACGTCTCTACCGGCGGCGGTGCCCTGCTGGAGTACATGGAAGGCAAAGAACTGCCCGGCGTAGCCGCTTTGGGGTAATTGTTTTTTAATTGACTTAGAACTGCCGGATTTCGGATGTCCGGCAGTTCATGTTTTTTGTATAAACCGTACCACATGCTCAGCATAGATAAGATTAAGGAAATTGCTGTTCCCATCTTGAAAGCTCATGGAGTTTCACAGGCAGGTGTTTTTGGTTCCTATGCCAGGGCACAGGCAGATGATCAAAGTGATATTGATATCCTTGTCAGGCTCAGCATACCCATGTCTCTGCTGGATTTTGCCAGAATCAAGTTATCTCTGGAAGATGCTCTGCACGCCAAGGTTGATCTGGTTGAGTATGATGCTTTAAAATCCTCACTGAGAGGTGAGATCCTGAGAGAAGAAATCCCCATACTCAATGAAGTCTCCTGATCGGGATGTTGCTTGATGATATTCTGGAAGCTATTGAGCTAATTCATACCTACATGAAGAACGTTTCTGAAGATTCCTTCTCAGTAAATCCTGAAAAACAGTATGATGTATTAAGGAGAATTCAAATCATTGGTGAAGCTGTTAAGAAAATATCCGATAAGACCAGGAAAGTCCATAGTGATGTACCCTGGAGAGAAATAGCAGGAATGAGAGATATCGTAGTACATGATTACGGAGGCGTAACCCTACCCCTCATTTACCGGGTAGTCACTACAGATATTTTTGCCTTAGAAAAACAGATCAGAAAAATCAGACAGGAAATCAGCACATGATCATCCCCACTGCCGACCGTCTTCAGCATATCAAAGAATACTACTTTTCCGTCAAGCTGCAGGAAATCCGCCGGATGCGGGAGGCCGGCCACGACGTGATCAATATGGGCATTGGTAGTCCTGACATGATGCCCTCCGAGCAAACCATCACCGCCCTGCATGAATCGGCCCTGCTGCCGCAGAACCACGGCTACCAGTCATACCAGGGTACGCCCGAACTGCGGAAAGCGATTGCCTCTTTCTATGAGCAGACTTACGATGTCTCCCTGCATCATGAAAGCGAAATCCTGCCTCTCATGGGCTCCAAAGAGGGCATCACTCACATTTCCCTGACCTTCCTCAATGCCGGAGATGAGGTGCTGGTACCCGAACTGGGCTATCCCGCCTACACTTCGGTCAGCCGGATGGTGGAGGCCAAAGTACGCACCTATCCGCTGCGCGAAGCTGACTGGCAGCCCAACCTGGAAGTGATGCGCCGGGAGGATTACAGCCGCGTTAAGCTGATGTGGGTCAATTATCCGCACATGCCTACTGGTGCTCCGGCACAAAAAGAAATTTTACAGCAACTGATCAGGCTGGCGCAGGAGAAGCAATTCCTCCTTTGCCACGACAATCCCTACAGCCTGGTGCTCAACAGCGGCCGACCGCTCAGCATCTTTGCACTCCCGGGGGCCAAAGAAGTCTGCCTGGAGCTCAACTCCCTCTCCAAGTCACACAATATGGCCGGCTGGCGGGTGGGCTGGATTGCCGGTGCTGCCGAATACCTGAAAGAGATAATTAAGATCAAGAGCAATATGGATTCGGGGATGTTTCGCGGTATACAGGATGCAGCAATACAGGCGCTGCAAAACCCTGACGCCTGGCATGAGGCCCGTAACCAGGAATACGCCGAGCGCCGGGAGATCGTATTCCGACTCATGGACAAGCTGCATTGTACGTATGACAAAGCCCAGGAAGGTATGTTTGTCTGGGCCAAAATTCCCGATGAGTTACCCTCTTCAGAAAAATTTGTTGACAGCATTTTACAGGAATCTCATGTTTTTTTGACGCCTGGTTTTATATTTGGGGCCAAAGGTGAAAGATATATCCGGGCTTCTCTGTGCAATAAGAATAATATTCTGGAAGAAGCTTTTTCAAGAGTAAATTATTCTAAATAAGAAGCTATTTTTTTATGAACATTTGTATAGTTGGTCTGGGACTCCTGGGAGGCTCTACTGCTCTTGGACTGAGAGCCAAAGACAGTAGCTACCGCATCATTGGCGTAGACAATAATCGGCAGCATGCCGCCCGTGCCCTGCTTGGTGAAATTGCTGACAAGATCATGACACTGGAACAGGGCGTACAGAATGCCGATATCACCATCCTGGCTACCCCGGTCAATGTAATTATGAAGCAGCTTCCCAAAGTGCTGGATATCATCCCTCGCAATGCCGTAGTCACCGACCTGGGTTCTACCAAAGAACTCCTCTGCCGGGCAGTAAGCGATCACCCTAAGCGCGGACAGTATGTCGCGGCGCACCCTATCGCAGGCACCGAGCGTTCCGGACCAGACGCTGCCTTTGCTGAACTTCTTTACAGTAAGCAGATGATCCTCTGCGAGCGGGAGCGTTCTGATATTGAAGCCCTGGAAGTGGTAGAAAACCTCTTCAAACTCAAGCTCAACATGCGCATCAGCTATATGTCGGCCGAAGCCCACGACCGCCATATTGCCTACGTCTCTCACCTCAGCCATATCAGTTCCTTTGCCCTGAGTACTACGGTACTGGAAAAAGAAAAAGACGAACGCAGCATCTTTGAGATGGCGGGTAGCGGTTTTTCTTCCACTGTACGCCTGGCCAAGAGTTCAGCCAAAATGTGGTCGCCCATCTTTACGCAGAATACCAAAAATGTATCCGCTGCCCTGGATGCCTACATCAGAAACCTGCAAAAATTTAAGGAGATCATAGATGCTCAGGACGAAGAGAGCAGCAGCGCCTTCATCAAAAAAGCCAATGACATCAAGCGGGTGCTGTCGGGGATAGAGAAGTAAGTTTCAATTTGCGTCTCCCCTTCAGGCATTTTCATCCGGCTTCGGTAAGCTTCATTCTCCTGTACTTCAGGCTATTGGTTTGTCGGGTGGCTCCTGTTCAGACTGATCAATGATCTTTTTCAACTTACTGATTTCTTCTTCATCAAGTTTCTCCTGTCTGATCAGGAATGACAGTAATGAAGCCGGAGAGTTCTCAAAATAGCCGGTCAGCAGCTTTTTCAGGTACATGTTCCGATAAGCTGATTTACTGATCAGAGGGTAGTACTCATAGGTTTTGCCATATGCTTTATGGGTGAGGAACCCTTTTTTTTCCAGCAGCCGTACTACGGAAGAAACCGTATTGTAAGGAGGCTTGGGCTCATCGGGCAGTTCATCTATCCTGGTAATGACAATCACAGGTGACTTCCAGCCAGCTACTAACTGAAATTTGATAGTAAAACTTTGCCAAAGCCCGAAAGCCCTGGCAGAGTTAATATTCTACTACTTCCGGTACTTATCAAACCAGGCCAGGATGTGGTCAATTTTGGTGATCAGCTGGCTGGGACGACCGGCAATGTTGTGCGATGCACCGGGAATCTCCACGTAAGCCGTTTCTATCTTTCTCAGCTTGAGCGCATGGTATAGCTGCTTGGCTTCGGAGGGCGGTGTTCGCAAATCGGCTGTGCCTACCATCACCAGCGTGGGGGTTTCTATGTTGCCTACCAGCGATACCGGCGAATATTTCATGTAAGTCTCAATATTTTCCCAGGGCTGACCGGGGAAACGGGAATTGGCGTAGCCGTAGTAGTTATCCGCAGTCAATGTCTTACTGATCCAGTTCATTACAGGCTTCACCACGGCGGCAGCGCGGAAGCGGTTGTTCTTCCCGATCATCCAGGCAGTCATGATGCCCCCGGCGCTACCGCCGGTCACAAACAGGCTGTCTTCGGCGATAAATCCCTTCTCAATCATCGCATCCACACCGTCCATCACGTCATGGTAGTCGTCGCCGGGATAGTTGTGGTAGAGCAGGTTGCCAAACTCTTCGCCATAGCTGGTACTGCCCCGGGGGTTGGGATAAAAGACCACATAGCCATCGGCAGCCATGAGCTGCATTTCGGGCGAGAAGCGGTCGCCATAGTTAGAAATAGGTCCACCGTGGTTTTCCACCAGCAGCGGGTATTTTTTACCTGAATCAAAAGAGGGTGGCTTCAGCATCCATCCCTGTATATCGCGCCCGTCTACGCTCGACTTATACCAGATCTCCTCTACCTCTCCCAGTTGGCGCTGGGCCAGCAGGTCGTCGTTGAGGCTCATCAGCAGGCGGGCTTCCTCTCCCCGGCTTACCATCGCCAATTCCGAGGGATGGGAAGGGGTGGTGTGGGTAAATACGATACGGCCATTATCAGCCACCGAATAGGAACCTCCGCCATAAGGCCGGCCGATGGAGGTACCTCCCAGGTTACCGGTCACTACGCTATGCTTGCCGTTCATAGTGGCGTAGGCGATTTTGGTATTACCTTTATCATCGTACATAAAATAGAAACCCTTACCATCAGCCGCCCAGGTGGGAGAAGAAACGCTGCGGTCCAGCTTAAGAGGGACTTCCTTTTTACCGGAGCCATCCACGTTCATCACGTACATTCTGCTCACCTGGTAGGTCTGCACTTTATCATCAAAGCCGGTATAGAGGATCTGCCGACCGTCTGGTGAGATGGCCGGGCTGCCATCGGGACCCTTGCGGTCGGTAAGGGCAGTAACCTCACCGCTGCTGATGTCTACCTTGTAGATTTCATCATTACGGAAGTCATATTCCCAGTCTTCGCTGAGGTTGGCCGAAAAAACCAGCGAAGCCCCATCCTTTGTCCAGAGTGGCTCCCTGCCGTGCTGACGGTCTCCGGAAGTGATCTGCCGGGCGGTACCTCCCTCAGCAGGAATGACAAAGATGTGGCGGTAGCCGGGTTCTATGTAGCCCGAGCCATCCGACTCATGCTTGAGGCGGGTGATCACGCGGGGATGCGCGGCCCATTCTGCTCCCTTGGGCTTGGCCGGAGGACTCACCAGCGAAGGCTCTTTTTCGGGCACCATCATGGAGAAGGCCAGCTGCTTGCCGTCCGGCGACCAGCTCAGGCCGGAAGGTGATTTTTCCAGTTGGGTGAGGCGGGCCATTTTGTCCTGCTCCAGCCAGTAGACGTAGATTTCGGAACCATTACCTTCAGCCGAACTCACAAACGCAATGCGGCTGCCATCAGGCGACCATACCGGGCTGGATTCGTTCTGGTCCTGGTCGGTAAGTTTGTAGTGGTTTTGACCATCGGCGCTCATCAGCCAGAGGCGGGAGGTGGAACGGTCTTTCATAATATCCATACCCCGCCGCTCATACACAATCATGTTGCCGTCGGGAGAGATTTGTGGAGAGGTGACCCACTCCAGTTCAAAAACATCCATGCGGGAGAAGGCAGGCTTGTTCTGCTGGGCCTGAACGGTAAGCATCAAAACGCAGCTCAGCAAAAGGCTGCTCAGAAAAATCCTTTTCATCATTCGTCTAGGTATTGGGTTGAAAGGCTTAAAAACAGCTGTATAGCAAAGGGCAATTTAAGAAAATTTACCTGTCCGGGAAGATAAAAATTCATCCGCGCGGGCTTTTCCTGGCAGCCACTAAGGCACACTGTTCTATATTTTGCGCAGCTTTATTTCCTCTGGATGCTGTTTTTCGTATAACATATTTGTCCGAACGGACTTTTTCCATTAAAAAACCAAGCTGAAAACACTTCTTTACATACTGACTTTATCTATACTGCTGCTAAGCCCGGTTGGCGCTCGGGCGCAGGATCAAAGCTATGTTGATGTTTACCAGGATACCATGAACCTGAAATTACTGGTAACCAACCGGGGGCTTTCCACTGGCTTACGCAGTATGGAAAATGATGCCCGCATGCGGTTTTCGCCTGATAACCGGAGCTACCTGGGGGTGGGTGGCTACATCTGGAATCTGGGCTTTCAGCTGCATCTGCCACTACCTATCTCCTGGTTTTTTGATGAAGGCATTGCGCAGGAGAGCGGTATATTTGACTTCCAGGCTACACTTTACCAAAAAAAATGGTTGTTCGACGGGATTTATCAATCTTACAGAAATCTATATCCAGCCAATGTAACCTCACTTGATACCGAAATACAAAACGATGACATCGATGCCCGAAGAATGCTGGTGACAGCCACTTACCTCCTCACGGGTAACCGAATCTCAGTAAGGGCCCCCTATAACCGTAACCTGCGCCAGCTAAGGAGCGCAGGCAGTTGGATGTTCACTTTTGGTTTTGCCTCCCTGGAACTGCAAGGGCAGACGTCGGTGGTGCCCAGCGGGCTGAGACGAGACTTTGCCAGTGATACACTTTTTTCAGATCTGAGGGGAATTAGTCTGATAGCACGGCCAGGATATATGTACAATTATGTAGCTGGTCATTTTTTCTTCCACGCTACTGCCTCAGTGGGTTTAGCTCTGCAGCACAAATTTTACCGGAGGGAAGAAATCAGGAGCCAGGCATGGGGGCTGGCACCGGTATACAACTTCAGGGCTGCGCTAGGCTACGACAACGGGAGCTATTTTGCAGGTATTTCGGGCATTTATTACCATACTTATATGCAGGCCGACCATTTGAGGATGCTGGAAAGTGCCCGTAACCTGCAGCTATTTATAGGGTATCGCTTTGCCGAAGCTGACTGGCTCCGCCGACTCAAACCTTCTATCCTGGAGTGGTAGCCTATCTGAAACAGATAAACATTGTGCCTGCCAGTGTGTTTTCTCGACATTAGCCCATTTACGGAAAAAGCATTTTTTACATAAAATACCAAAGCTATGAACATGCAGGATATGAAAGAGTACCCAACTTCGCTGACCGAGAAGATGAACGAAATGGAGAAGAAAGGTTTTGAAACCCAATTTAAGTTTGAGGAAGGTGTACTGAAAGATAAATCAAGCCAGAAGAATTACCAGGCCCAGGAACTGACCATAGAAGAAGAATTTCGGTTTGAGGGAGAAAGTAATCCGAGTGATATGTCTATACTCTATGCCGTGGAGTCTAAAGATGGCACCAGGGGCACCGTGGTAGATGCCTATGGTACGTACTCAGATAATGAGCTGGGAGAATTTATGGCAAGAGTAAAAGAGAGAAGCAATCTCCATGGCGTGAAAAAGTAGTGCATCCATCAAAACACAAAAATAAAGCAGACCCTGCCTGATTCGGGCGGGGTTTTTAGCTCGATCCGCTGAGCCTTTTGTGTTGCTCTTTATCAAATTGCATGATAATTTAGGGTAAATAAACGCTGATACGCTACTATGGCACAAAAAATCTTCCTGATGCTGGGGTACTTACTCTGGTGTGTAAATGCCTTTCTGCTGAATTACTCCTTGCTTCCCCATGAGTTTTTTAGCTATTCAATCGTTTTTTTTATGGCGGGCTGTCTTTTTTTTCTGCTGTTCTTTCTTCTGCATATTGATACCAATCGTCAGATCAACAGCGAAACCAAGTGGCTATGGGCAGTTGTCTGCCTTTCACTGCCACCCGGTGCCCTGGTGTACATTTACAAGCATTTCAAATCAGTATAAAAAATCCCTGCCGGGTTTAATCCGACAGGGATTCATGATTGAATTGGGGCATAAGTTTTAGTCATCATCCAGCGGATACTCATCAAAGATGTCATCCACGTAGTCTTCTACTTCATCTTCAAAATTGTCGGGTGAAATGCTTTCTTCAGCCCATCCTCTCCAGACAATTTCATTGGTTTCAGCATCGATAATAACTACTACGATGGCAGGGGTTGCCTAAAATACAGATTGCTCAGTTTTGCCCGCCGCCAGCCAGCAGGTACAGTACCGCCATACGTACGGCTACGCCGTTCTCTACCTGTTCCAAAATGATGGCATGTTCAGAGTCTGCCACATCGCTGCTCAGTTCCACGCCCCGGTTGACGGGGCCGGGATGCATGATCGTGATTTTCTTATCCAGGGAATTGAGCAGGCGCAGGTTGATTCCGTAGTAGAGGGCGTATTCTCTCAGCGAAGGAAAATATTTGACCTGCTGACGTTCCAACTGTATGCGCAGCACATTGGCCACATCGCACCACTGCAGGGCTTCGCGTACATCCAGGCTTACCTTTACACCCAGTGCCTTCACATAGCGGGGCAGCAGGGTAGCCGGGCCGCACACCATTACTTCGGCGCCCAGTTTCTGCAGGGCAAAAATATTGGAGATGGCTACCCGGGAGTGGAGTATATCGCCTATGATGGCCACCTTCTTGCCTTCTACACCTCCCAGGCGGCTATGGATAGAATAGGTATCAAGCAGGGCCTGCGTAGGATGCTCATGGGTTCCGTCGCCAGCGTTGATGATATTGGCTTTGATATGCTTGGCCAGGAAGTGAGGCGCCCCCGGACTGGCATGCCGCATTACCACCATATCCACCTTCATGGCCAGTATATTGTTAACAGTATCCAGCAGGGTTTCGCCCTTTTTGACTGAGCTGCTGGAGGAAGAGAAATTAACCACATCGGCTGAAAGACGCTTTTCTGCCAGCTCAAAAGAAAGGCGGGTGCGGGTAGAATTCTCAAAAAAAACATTGGCAATGGTAGTATCCCGCAGAGAAGGCACCTTTTTGATAGGCCGATTAATGACTTCCTTAAAGCTGTCGGCCGTCTGAAAGATGAGATGGATTTCTTCGCTACTCAGGTCTTTGATACCCAGAAGGTGTTTGCTGCGTAGTGCGTTCATGCTTTGTCCTGTTGTTTTTCGCTTAACCATACGCCCTCTTCATCACCCTGTTCCTGCCATGATACGACTACCCGCTGCGTATCCAGCGTATTGACCGATCGCCCGACATAATCAGGCTCAATGGGCAGGTCGCGGGCATATTTGCGGCTGATCAGCACCAGGAGCTCTACCTTGCTGGGGCGGCCGAAGGTAATCATGGCATCAAGAGCAGCTCTTACAGTGCGGCCGGTATAGAGTACATCGTCAATCAGCACTACTTTTTTATCTTCTATCAGGAAGGGTACCTTGGTGGTACTGGCCGTGAGAGGAGCACTGCGGCGACGAAAGTCATCACGGTGAAAGGTAGTATCAAGATAGCCAAGTGGCACAGGGTTACCGGTGAGCTGCCTGAGGCGGGCACTGATACGCTCTGCCAGAAAGATACCCCTGGGCTGCAGGCCCAATATCACGGTATTCTCAAACCCACGATGGGTTTCCAGCAGCTGCTGACAGAGGCGACTCAGCATCACATCCAGAAGCAGGTGATCAATAATTTGCTTTTTGTACTCCATTTGGATGCAAATTACAGGGCTTAAGCGACAACTTGCAAACCCATAGCCACAATTTTAGTGTTAAAAAGAGGAGTTCTGAGGCCTGATTTGCCTAGCTTCCGCTGTAGGCAACTTTGTTGATAAAAAATACCTTACGAGAATTATTTGTATTCTGGTTCATCCGGTTCCGTATGTCCTGCGTGCCGTGTACATAGAAGTAGCGGTCGTACCATTTTTGTATACCTTCTATATCGCTGTCGTTCTTGTTCTTAAGTTGGTCTTCTTCGTGGGCCGTTCTGATTGCCGAAGTAGTCATATTCTCTACCTCACCCTCATCACTGATTACCTTGGTTTGTATTTCTCGCTCGTAAGAATACATGAGCACCACGCAATCATTCTGTGCATTGATATGTACCAGTTGCTTAAGCTGCATGCTTTTGGCATTGTCCAGTTTAAAGGTATGGTCCCACAGTAACTTACCGTTTTTATCAAAGCAAACAGCAATGGCATGAGTGTAGCGGTAGCCGTCGAAGTACATATTGTCATAATGGGAAGAAACCCCTCCGTACAGGCCACTGTAATAGTGGCTGTTGTATTTGGGATAATACGCCTCGCCCAGCAGTATGTACTTGTCTCCGTCGGCCACCAGTTCATGTATGACCATACGGTAATTGAGGCGGATGTTTTTATTTTTTTCTTTACGGCGGGCAATGCGCTTCTTCACACGGGCTTCCCGCTTTTCGCGCATATAGCCGAAGAAATTTTCTAGATCACCGTAATTGTAATATTTGATGTCCTGCTGCCCACCGGGCTCCAGAGAAGCGATGAATAACCCTCTTGAGTAGCGCGAGCGGCGCGGGCCATAGGTGCCGGCCAGTATTTGTTTTTCGCCGTCAAACTCAGTTACCTGGGCATCCAGCAGGTTTTTGCGGCTTTCCGTTTTGAGCGGAGCACTCTGGATCAGGTTGCTGTACTGGTCATACGCCTTAAGCGTCACTGTCTTCACTTTGTCATTGTTGAGTTCGCCTATCAGTACGTCAAAAGTGTTGTCACCTTCGTTGGGAATAATATCTATCAGTTCGCCCTTCTCCTGGTAGATGCCGGGCAGCGCCTTGAGCCTTTTGGTAAGCATATCGTAATGGATTACCACCGGGCGATAGTTTATTTGTCCGCCCAGCACCACGGTTTGCCCTACAATCTCAAAATACTCCAGTGCTACGGGAACTACCTGGTTGATATAATGCTGCGCAGTATCTCCGTCAGCCAACGACATATTAATCATCGGCCATTTGCGGTCACGGTATTGCCCATCCTGAAAAAGTACACACAGTTGCCCCCGGTCATAATCATAGCCTCTCAGGTCAAACTCACCACTGAAAGAAAGCATCTTAGACCATTCCCTTTCCAGGTTGGTATCGTATTTATAAAATTCCCAGACGTATTTTCCTTTCTCGTCTCTTTCCTGCGTATTGCGAAAGATCACCAGCCCCTGCTCTTCGGCAGAAACAACGGTAAAATTATCACTGATATGATCTATCTCAATTTCTAAACGGTCTGGTTGCATGATCTGTCCGTAGCCCGTGGTGGTCAGGAGGCAAAACAGGGCAAAACATAGGCTATAGGTACTCATTTTCATAATCAACTCTTTCAAAACCGCTTTTAATCTACTTATTAAATTGCTGTAAAGTACAGTACAAATGGTAAAAAATGCCACAACAAAATCGGCAGCCACCGCAGCTAGAGCAAACCCGAACAGATGTTCCGTAGTAGGTAAACAAAATAAACGCTTAATTCTTTCCAAAGGAGGCTGCTCTTATAAAATTTAGGTGAAAGCTGCACAGCCTTAGCGGGCGTATCATTAAGTTTTTAATTTTGCCCCATGAGCAAACTCAAGATCCTCATTCTCCGCTTTTCTTCTATTGGAGATATCGTACTGACCACTCCTGTACCCCGCACTTTGAAGGTTCAACTGGATGCGGAAGTACACTATGCCACCATGAAAAAGTACCAGATGGTGCTCAGCAGCAACCCTTATATCGATAAGTTGCACCTGCTGGAGGATAAGTTGAGCGACCTGGTAAAAAGGCTGAAGGCCGAAAAGTTTGACTATATCATTGACCTGCACCACAACCTGCGTACCCTGATGGTCAAGCAGCAACTGGGCGTAAAGAGCTACAGCTTTCCCAAACTAAATGTGGAGAAATGGCTGATGACCAATTTTAAAATTAATAAGCTGCCCAACGTGCATATTGTTGACCGCTACATGGAAACGGTAGCGCCACTGGGCGTAAAAATGGACAACCTGGGCCTGGACTACTTTATCCCCGAAAAGGATGAAGTAGAGTTGAGCTGGCTGCCCGAAACCCACCGGCAGGAATACGTAGCTTATGCCATCGGGGCCCAGTACAATACCAAAAAACTGCCCCTTGAGCGTATGATTGAGCTCTGCGACCGCATCAACAAACCTATCATACTGCTGGGCGATAACAATGATAAAGTGGCAGGCGACCAGCTAGAGGCATTTTTCCGGCAAACGGAAAATTCAGCACCCATTGAACCGCAGCTAAATCGGGATTTTAATAAAAAGACTATCATTTTTAATGCCTGCGGTAAGTTCAACCTCAACCAGTCGGCTTCTATCGTACGGCAGGCCAGGTATGTCTTTACGCATGATACCGGGCTGATGCACATCGCGGCGGCCTTTCGTAAACAAATCTTCTGCATCTGGGGCAACACCATACCTATGTTCGGTATGTATCCTTACCGGACCAAGTTTACTATATTTGAAAATAATAAGCTGTCTTGCCGCCCATGTTCTAAGATTGGCTACGCCCGCTGCCCCAAAGGACATTTTAAATGCATGCAGGATATTGTATTTGATTTCTACCTGCCTTGATTATATTTACCATGAAAACAACCCATTTTTTATATACATTTTAACTATGAGCAATTACAGTTTTTTCGGTGATGTATGCAACTTTGTAGACAAAGCTGCCAAGTTTACTGAGCACCCCATTGGCCTGGTTGACCAGATCAAAGCCTGCAATAGTGTATATAAGTTTCATTTTCCCATTCGCCTGGCCAAAGGAGGTTACCGGGTAATCACAGCCTGGCGGGTACAGCATTCACACCATCGCCTGCCCACCAAGGGAGGGATACGCTACAGCAGCATGGTTAATGAAGATGAGGTGATGGCCCTGGCCGCTTTAATGAGCTATAAGTGCGCCCTGGTGGATGTACCCTTTGGCGGAGCCAAGGGTGGTGTATGCATCAACACCGCAGATTATAAGGCTTCAGAACTGGAGTCTATCACCCGCCGCTATACCACCGAACTGATCAGGAAGAATTTTATCAGCCCGGCCCTGGATGTGCCCGCCCCCGACTACGGCACGGGCTCACGCGAGATGGCCTGGATTGCCGACACTTACAGCACCTTCTATCCCGAACAAACCAATGCCTACGGCTGCGTGACCGGCAAACCGGTATCCCTGCACGGCATCCGGGGCAGGACTGAGGCCACCGGGCGAGGCGTATACTTCGGCATACGCGAAGCGGTAGAGATAGCTGAAGATATGAAAGCTATTGGCCTCACCCCCGGCCTGCAGGGCAAAAGGGTTATCATACAGGGATTAGGTAATGTAGGTTATCACTCAGCCAAGTACCTGCAGGAGGGAGGCGCCATCGTTATAGGTGTGGCTGAATATAATGGAGGTATTTACAATGAAGACGGTCTGGATATTGAGGATCTGCTTACACTCAAGCAGAGCAGCGGGGCTATCATCAACTACAGCAAAGGCACCCCTGTAGAAAATGCCAACGACCTGCTGGAGTATGACTGCGATATCCTGGTACCTGCCGCCCTTGAAAAGCAGATCACCGTCAAAAATGCGAATAATATCAAAGCGAAGATCATCGCCGAAGCTGCTAACGGACCCGTAACCAAGGCTGCCGAAGAAATATTGCTGAAAAATGGCAAAATGATCATCCCTGATCTCTACCTCAATGCTGGTGGTGTTACGGTCTCTTACTTTGAATGGCTCAAAAACCTGGCCCGTGTCTCCTTTGGGCGTATGGACAAGCGCTATGAAGAACTCACGAACCAACGTATTGTACAGGTGATGGAAGAAGTCAGCGGAAAATCCCTTTCACTGGATCAGCGCAAGCTGATCGTAAGAGGAGCAAGTGAGTATGATATCGTAGATTCGGGCCTGGAAGAAACCATGGTTAATGCTTATCATACCACCCGCGATGTAATGAAGCAGCAGAATATCCCTGATCTGCGGACTGCTTCCTTTGTTAATGCTCTCAACAAAATTGCTCTTTCTTATATAGACCTTGGAATATTTCCATGATAGGTGCAAATATTAAGGCATCATCAAAAATATGAATTGTGTTTTTATAAGATTGTCACAAAACAGCCCGCTTATATGGCGGGTTTTTTTGTTTCAGTAGACCAATTTTAGTTTATACCTGTGTAGTATTTTCTTAACTTTTACTAAGTGATTCTTACTTCAGCTATTTACCTTTATACTTTAAAAAATCAGGTGCAAGCACCAACCCTTTTAAAAGAATTAGTGTCAGATTTCTAAAATAAGCTCGTCTTTTGCAAAAACTCAGGATGATATCTCTGGCGATCAGCTGCCTGCTGCTAATAAGTCATGTGAGCTATTCACAGGGCAAACGCTTTATGCTGCCCGAGGGTATTACCGCATCAGATTACGACCCGGAGCTGGTCGTCATAAAGCTGAGTAAAAGTGAGGCGCAGGGAGCGCGTTTTTCAGACGAAGCTCTTCTTTCCGAGATCAGTCAGCAGCTGCCCGTTCAGCAAATTGATAAAGCAGTGACCTGGAGACTATCTTCAGCCGCTCAATCACAAGCCCGCAAGCAAAAGCAGGTTGACATTGACCATATCTATAAAATCAGGCTCAGGCCCGGACAGGATTTGCTGGCAGCTATTTTCCAGCTCAACAATATGGAAGGAATTGCCTATGCCGAACCCTACTACCTGCTGCGCCCCCTGGGAGAATATATCCCCAATGATCCTGCTGCCGCCAAAAGCAGAGGCTCTCAGGCTTACCTCTCCGTCATCAAAGCTTATGAAGCCTGGGGCATCAGTCAGGGCGACAGCAGCATCTGCATAGGCATCATAGATACCGGCATTGACCTGGGCCACCAGGACCTGGCCGACAACCTGCTCCGCAATACCGCCGATCCCATCAACGGCTTGGACGATGATGGCGATGGCTACGTGGACAATTTCAGCGGCTGGGATTTTGCCGACAATGATAATGACCCAACCGCCGACCAAAACCCCCACGGCATACATGCCAGCGGCCTGGCGGCTGCCTCTACCGATAATAAGATAGGGATGGCTGGTACGGGCTTCAGCTCACGCTTTATGCCTATCAAGATTTTCAGATCTGCTGACGGTACCTTCAACCAGGGGTATGAGGCAGTAGCCTACGCTGCCGACCAGGGCTGTAAGGTCATCAATCTCTCCTGGGGCGGGGCCAATGCCTGGTCGCAATTCGGGCAGGATATGATCAACTATGCCGTACTGGAAAAAGATGCCGTAGTTATTGCCGCAGCAGGCAACAGCAACCAGCTGGAGAATTTCTACCCGGCTTCTTTTGACAATGTGCTGTCTGTCGGCTTTACCGATAACCAGGACAGAAAAGGCAGCGAAAGTACCTTCAGCTACTTTGTGGACCTGCTGGCACCGGGCGTGAACCTGCATACCACCGGCGAAAACGATACCTACATTACCGCCAGCGGCACTTCCTTTGCCGCACCTCTTGTATCCGGCGCAGCCGCCCTGCTGAGAGAACGCTTTCCTGAACTGAATGCCCGGCAGGTGATGGAAAAACTCAGGCTGAGTACCGATGAGGTGTATGCCGTCGGCAGCAACAGCAACTTTAATGAACAGTTGGGTAGGGGACGCCTCAATATGGCCAAAGCCCTGGGCGAAAGCAGCAGCCCGGCCATCCGCATGACTGCCTTCAGCTACCGCAACCCCATCGGGCAATATGCCTTTTATGGAGATACGCTGAGCATCACCACCGACTTTACCAACTTCCTGCGGTCGGCGGGCAATGTAAAAGTCACGCTTTCTTCTCCTTCCCAGCACGTAAGCCTGCTGGATTCGGTCTTCAACCTGGGTGCGCTGGATTCACTGCAAACCTCCGGCAACGCACAGCAGCCTTTCAGGGTGCACCTGCACGAAGACCTGCCTGCCCAGGAACAGATTTACTTTCGCCTGGGGGTAGAAGACCTGGCCAGCGGCTATACCGACTATCAATATTTTTTTATCGTGGCCGAACCGGAATACACTGAGTTGGATAATGGGCTGCTCCGCATGGCGCTTCATTCTGACGGACGAATCGGAGAGGGCAGCAACCGCAGCGGTTTCAGAAATCAGCAGGAAACTCTGGCCACCTCTATGGGGCTGATCATCGCTGCCTCAAAAGACAGCGTATCTGATAACAGCATTACTGATTTTGATACATTATCCTATCACAGAGACTTTCGCAGGCTGGAAAGGATTCGCTACGAGCCCTCTGCCCAGGCCGATCTGCTGCTGACTTCTGCCTTTGACGACAACGCAGCTGAAAAGCCCCTCCAGTTAAGGATAGAACAAAGCTGGCTGAGCGATACTACAGGCAGCGGGCAGTCTTACCTGATCTCAGCCTACCGCCTGATCAATCAGGGGGCCGACACCCTTACTAATTTGTACCCCGGCATATTTTCCGACTGGGATCTGGGTAATAAAGAGGCCAACCGGGCCGCCTGGGATGCCACGCATCAGCTGGCCTATACACACGACGGTAGCCTTTATGCGGGTATAGCCCTGCTCAGCACGCAGGAAGCCAGCTTTTATGCGATTGACAAAAAGAGCCTGAACGGCAATATGGCTGATCTTACTGATGCCTTTACTGATTCGCTGAAATTTGCCTGGCTGTCGGCAGGAGTTGGTAAGCTTGCTGCAGGAGTAAATGGTGCCGGTAATGATGTAGCTACCCTGCTGGGAGCCAAAATTGACCGCCTGGCACCGACAAGAAGCAAAACTGTAGCCTTCGCCTGGGCAGCAGCCGCTTCACTGGCTGAACTGCAGCAGAAGATCAGCCAGGCTCGGCAGCATTATCATACTTACCAGCTCAATCCTCCCCTGAGTCAGGTGGTGTATGTCTGCCCGGATAGTACTGCCCGCATCAGGCCTGAGGGAGGTAGCACTTTCAGGTTTTACCGGGATGCTCTGGGCAAGGATTTTCTTGCCGAAGATAGTATCTATCAAACAGGCCCGCTGAGGGCTGACAGTAGTATCTATGTTAGTAATATGGATGCAGGCTTTGAAAGTGAGCGCAGCAGGATCAGCCTGCGCATGCTGGTAGCTAAGGCAGCTTTTGATATAGGTGCAGTAAGTAACGGAGAGTTTCGCAACGATACCCTTTTCCTGAATACTTCGGGAGACGCTACTGTTAACTTTATAAGCGAAAGCACCAACGCTTCAGCCTGGCAGTGGCATTTCAGCAATGGCTTCAGCAGCACCCGCCAGCACCCTTCTGTTAAATTCAATGATGAGGGTGTGTATACTATTTCACTGGCAGTGAGCAGCCTGGCCAGCTGTCCCGATGATACAGCCAGGCAGCTGACCGTGGTAAGGAGGGCTCCAGCACCTCTTGTGAGTGCGCAGACGCTCTGCTACGGAGCTACTGCCACGCTCAGCGCCAGTAACACAAATGAACTGGCTTTTTATGCCGATGCAAAACTTAGCCTGCTGATAGGTACAGGAGCCGAACTGGTCACCGGTCCATTGCTGAAAGACACCACTTTCTACCTGGTCAATACTTCCACCACGTATCCCAGCATTGCAAGCGAGCTGAAGATAAGGGTCATCCAGCCGAAGTTACAAATAGCTTACCAGGTGGATACTTCCCTGCAGAGCCGTTACCTGCTTAAAATCTGGGCAGATAACCCACTCCAGCAAAGCGTATCCGCACTGGAATGGCAGGTCAATGACCAGGCAGCAGGTACAGGAGATACGATCACTTACGATTACGGCCGGGAGCATGCCGAGGCATCGCCTCTCATCATTGAGCTGAACTACCAGCAGACGGAGGGAGACCTAAATTGCTCACAGCAGCTATCCCGTTCCATTGAGTTGATCAAAAGCCCTACACCCGCTTTCAGTGAGCTGAGAATATGCCGGGGCGCATCCTTTACGCTACAGCCGCAGGATGGTAAGCTCTTCTATTTTTATGCGGATGCCTTGCTGGATAGCCTGATATTTAAAGGAGCTGCCCTCTTTGTGGAAGGAAGCAGTGAAAACCAGACATTTTATGTGACTGGAATGGACAGCCTGAGAGAAAGCGAGGCAGTGGCGGTAGAAGTGATGATCAATCGCTTTGCCGACTTTAGCATGTCCAGTGATACGCTGATACTTACCGAAAAGCAGGAAGTGACCTTTGAGGCCTTCCCTCTGGCCCTGGATACTCAGCAAATCAGCTGGAACTGGGACCTGGGCGATGGACGCCTGCTGACACGCAGTGCCCAGGTAAGCCAGACCTACGACTCAGCCGGGGTATACGAAGTTACTCTGCTGGCCATGAATCAGGAAGGATGTACCAATACTATCTCCAAAAAACTAGTGGTCAAGACCGTAAGCGACCTGGAAGACGACCCCGAAAATGTCAGCCTCAGGATTTACCCCAACCCCAACCGGGGCATCATCACAATCAACAACCTGCTCTGGGACTACAAAAAAATAATGCTCCGCCTTTACGACAGCAAAGGCAAAGCATTATGCGAGGAGACGGTCATCTACGACAATTTTCCGGTAGAAATAGATTTGAGAGGGCTTACCGGCCTGAGCCTGCAGGAAGGCATTTATTTCATCAGCCTGCACAGCGAAGACCGGCAGTTCTTCCGTAAGCTGATACTAAAGGATTAAACCTGCTGCTCTTCGCCCTGCCCGTTGAGTTGCAGGGGCCTGAAGTTATCCGGCGCTTCCTGCCATTTTTCCTCGGCATCGCTTTCGTAAGGGAAGACCTCCAGGATGGGGCTTTCGCTAATCTCGGGTACGCGGAAATCCACCAGCATATTGTTGAGGCTCTCGTACACCCTATCATAAGCAGTTTTGACATCTGGTGCGGTAAGCAGGATGTAATTGGTCACTTTCTTTTCCTTACCGCTGCCCTCTACTTCCAGTGTGTAGGTCATCTTACATTTATGCCAGGTTTCCGCATCCTCGTAGTGAAATACATCAGTAAAGTTACTTTTGCTGATATTGGAAACATAAAAGTCGCCCTGTATCATTTCGCCCATTTTCTCGTAAATACGGCTTTCTGCCTCGGTAAAAGAAACGGCATCCACCAGGTAGGCTTCAGATACATTTTTAGTTTTACCCTGCTCATCCTGCTTCTGGTACTTCACTTTACAAACAAACCAAGTCTTCATCTTTAGCTACATTTTTATTAAGACAATGAGGTCAAAGGTAAAGTGAAACTTGTAAACAGGCTAATGAAATCTGCTACTTCTTTCATTGATTTTTCCCGTCAATTTTCTTAACAGAAGAAGCTCATTTGCGATAGTCCAGAGGAGGTTCGCGGTCACCTACCAGGGCTTCGTACTGAAAATTCTCTCCTCTCCTTTGCTCAAACTCCTTACGGGCAGCAGCCACGGCTTCCCGGTTCTGCATCAGCTCTATGCCGGTCAGGGCCAGCGTCTTGGCTGCTACCATCATGCCTTTGACGCCTATGCTGGTTCCTCCGGCAGCTACGGCCTGCCAGGAATGTGCGGCGGTGCCCGGCACCCAGGTAGCGGTGTTCAGGCCAACAGTAGGTACTGCCCAGCTTACGTCTCCCACATCAGAAGAAGCTTTGCTGACGCGCATTTTCATTGGCATGATCTGCTCAGCCACATTCAGGGGCTGCTTTCCTCTGCCCAGGGTTGCGGCTATTTTTTCAGCAAAAGCTTTTTCTTCGGCATTGTACTTCACACCCCCTACTTTCTGCAGGTTCTTGTGAACTACCTTTGCCAGGGCCTCATTGGGCAGGATGTTGTATACACCGCCTATCACTTCCACTTCCACACGCGTATCGGTACCCAAAGCAGCGCCCCGTGCGGCATTTTCCAGGCGGCTCCACAGGTCTTTGACTTCCGCTACATTACCGTGGCGAACGTAGTAGTATGCTTCGGCATAGTTAGGCACCACGTTGGGAGCCTCGCCGCCCCTGGTAATGACGTAATGGATACGGGTGCTTTCTGTTGTATGCTCCCGCATCAGGTTGACCATATAATTCATAGCTTCTACGGCATCCAGGGCCGAACGGCCTCGTTCCGGAGCAAAGGCTGCATGAGAAGACTCCCCGTAGAAACGAAACTTACCGGATTTGTTGGCCAGCGTTGATCCCGGACTGGCATCGTTGGCAGCAGAGGGATGCCAGTGCAGCACGGCATCTACGTCATCAAATACACCGGCGCGCACCATGTATACTTTACCCGAACCACCTTCTTCGGCCGGTGTACCGTAAAAGCGGATCGTACCGGCCTGCTTACTATCGTTGAGCCAGTCTTTGATGGCGATGGCCGCCGCGGCTGAAGCCACACCAAACAGGTGATGGCCACAGGCATGACCTGCTCCATCTTCTACCAGGATTTGTCGTTCGGGTAAGGCTGCCTGGGAGATACCGGGCAAAGCATCATACTCACCCATGATACCGATAACCGGCTCACCGCTGCCGTAGCTGGCCATAAAGGCGGTTGGGATACCTGCCACACCGCTTTCTATGGAAAAACCCTCCTTCTCCAGAAGTTGCTGTAGCTGGGCCACACTTTGTGTTTCCTGGTAGCCTACCTCGGCATACTGCCAGATGTTGAGGGCGGCTTTTTGATAGGCATCCGCTTTAGCCTCTATGGATTTGATTACTTTTTCTTCATGCTTCTGTGCATAGGCGAACAGGCTGAGTGATAAGATGATCAACAAAAGTGTAAATCTGTGTAGCATATCATTTGGTTTTTGGCTCAATTTAGTTATTTAAGCATAGGCTACACTTGCCAGTACCAGAATTTTCGGACCTGCAACTGAAGATTTTCTCACATCTCCTTTAACATACAGTGCCGCATGGTTCATCTGTGCAGTTCACACCCTGAGAGGCGCTTCTAACTCTTTAGTGCCAGCACAGACAGCCCTGCTGACTGTATGATGATTGCTGTGCCAATTGCAGACGATGATCTCAAGCAGGCGCTTGTCAGCATGATGCTTCAGGAAACGGATGAGCTTGGTTATGCTATCCTCTTCATTAAATGTCGGAATGATGACAATAAGCTTCATTTTCACGTTATTTTTCGTTGGCAGACTATTTTTGTCCGTATGCATATAAAGCTACCGAAGCAATCCGGATGCACTCAACTTACGTGATTCATTTTCGGAGTGGATTTATTAAAATTAATGTTTTTGAAAAATATGAAAGTCCTGAATATAACTTTAGCCTTTAGCCTAATCTTCCTGCTGCTGCCTGGCGCTTTTCAGATGAGTGAAGCTGAGCCGAAAGCGGCTCAAGGCGAATACATTGAGCTGTCGCAACAGCTGCTGGAAGCTGTAAAGAACGACCGCAAGCGGGAGGATATCATCCGTCAGCTGGCCAACATGCCCCGGGAAGACCTAGCGCAGGCGCTGGATACGGATGCGGCCAAAAAGGCTTTTTTCATCAATGTGTATAATGGTTTTGTACAGCACATCCTGATGAAAAATCCGGAAAAATTTGAAGATCGCGATGCGTTTTTTTCCTCCGAACAAATTACCCTGGCCGGGGAGCAGCTCAGCCTGGACGATATCGAGCACGGCATCATCCGGGGTTCTAAGGTCAAATGGTCACTCGGGCTGATACAGGATCCCTTTGCCGATGATTTTGAAAAGACCTTCAGGGTAGAAGAGACCGATCCGCGCATTCATTTTGCTCTTAACTGCGGCGCCAAAAGCTGCCCGGAGATCGCCATTTACGATGAGAATAAAATTGATCGGCAGCTGGATGCCATCTCCCGGCAATTTCTCAATCGTACCAGTACATATAAGCCCAAAGAGGGCAAGGTGTATGTAACTTCGCTGATCAGCTGGTTCCGCGGTGATTTTGACGGGCTGGATGGGGCGCAGGAAATGCTCAAAAAGTATGATGTCATTCCCCGTGATGCCGATCCCGAGCTGGAATTCAAAGAATATGACTGGACGCTGGATTTAGGGAATTATACCACCCTGGATGTTTGACGTTTGGCGTTTTTCGTTCAGGGTTCACAATTCAGCGTTTGGAATTAAATTTATCCACTAAACAGTCCAACCACTAAACAAATCAACGTATCAATAATTCAACCTATCAGGGCTTTTCAGTCACCGGCGGGGTGATCATAATATGGGCTTTGTGAGTACCGGGGTCCATGATCCAGGGGCCACCTTCCACGATGGGTCGTTCCGGTAGCCCGGTAGTTTCTGAAGTGGCAAAAGGGATATAAACCACATAGCGCAGTCTGCCATTCTCTACTTCTTCGCTTTCCGGGTTGTATCTGGCATCCTTGCCAAAGAGCACATGCAGGGTAGCAGGTGTTTCAGGCATTTTCAGCTCACCTGATTTAGCTTCTCTTTCACGTATGTCAAAAATTTCCTGAGGCGTTTTTCCCTCTTCCTTAAGCTGTCTGCCCCTGGCCATAAAAGGCTCCAGGTCTTTGTGGTAGCAGGCGGCATTGAAGCCGGGAGATGAAGGGTCATCGGCCAGGCAAACCATATTGTTACTGCCTTCTCTGAGCATCACGATCTTCCCCTGGGCATCAAAACCCATTACCGTGGCTTCTGCTCTTTTGTCTTCAGGAGCAGCCATCACGGCCGCCTTGATCTGTTCTTCTTTATTGGGTACCTGCTGCTGTGCCTGTGTGTCACAAGACAGCATGATGAGTAAAAGGGCGGTTAACTGAAAAAATAGGGTTCTCATAGCGATTAGGTTTTCATTTTGACCCAATTTAGCCATTGAACCCAATAGGTAGTAGTTTGACAGCTTAAATTTTAAAAATAAGTTTAAGGCAGATTCTCTGAAGCTACGGCGTACTCGTAAGTTGGTGCATTTTTACAGAATGTCACCGTAATTTATAGGTCACCTGATTCCAGCCCATCAGGCAGATACTTCCTCTTCCTTTTCCTTCTTTTCTCTCTCTTTCTGCTCTATTTCCTGCTGCTTCTCCTCAAAATTGATCACCCGTTTTGCCATTCCCGGAAAAATGAAGCCGTGGAAAGGGTAGACTGCCGCCCAGTAGGCCCGGCCCAGCAGCCCCTGGGGGCGATAGGTGGCGGTCTGCTTCAGGTAGTTTTGTCCGTCTTCTTCAATGACTTTAAACTCCAGCCAGGCATCTCCAGGGAGCCTCATCTCGGCATAAAGCAGCAGGCGTCCTTCTTCCTTATCAGCTACCAGTACCCGCCAGAAGTCAAGCGCATCGCCCGGCACCAGCACATTAGGACTGCGTCTTCCCCGGCGAAGTCCTACGCCGCCCACCATCTGATCAATGACACCACGTACTTTCCAGAGGAAGCCCAGGTAGTACCAGCCTCTTTCACCTCCTATACTCCAGATATTGTCGATTACCTGTTGTTTGGGCTTATCAAAAGGCATCTTCCTGATATCGGTGTAAACGCCATATTCAGGCACCTTTACATACTCCAGCAGGTTGATGTCCACTTTAGAGCTATTGAGAGAATCTTTCCAGCTGGAGATGACCTCGTTTTGCTTGATACGGGTAAATGCTCGTTCTACTGCCTGCCGGTAGGGAATCAGTTCTACTTCTACAATAGCTCCGATACCTTCATGTTTTACAGTGACTTCATTCTTCATGCTATCTACCAGGCCACGTGCCAGGTTGAATGAAGTATTAGTCACAAAATACAGCCAGAGCGATGAAAGCCGGGGCGAAAGCACCGGTACGGAGATAATATACCTTTTCAGATCCCGTACTTCGGCAAACTGCATCAGCATATCTTTATAGGTGAGTATCTCTGGTCCGCCTATGTCATATACTTTGTTGAATGCTTTTTCTTTCATGATGACACCATCCAGGTACTGTAGTACATTGCGCAGGGCAATTGGCTGGCTTTTGGTACTGACCCATCTCGGGGCGATCATGACCGGCAGCTTTTCTACCAGGTCGCGAATGATCTCAAAGGAAGCTCCACCTGAGCCGATGATGATGCCGGCCCTGAGTACGGTGGTAGGAACAGGCCCTTTCATCAGGATGTCTTCCACATTTTTGCGGGAGCGCAGGTGTTTGGAAAGATGATCATCATTGACAATGCCGCTCAGGTAAATGACCTGCTTACAATTAGTCTTACCTATGCTTTCTACAAAATTACTGGCGGCCTTGGCTTCCAGTTTTTCGTAATCGGCTGAGGCTCCGATAGAATGCACCAGGTAGTAGGCTACATCTATATCTTTGGGTAGATTTTTCAGCGTTTCTTCTTTCAGCAGATCGGCTTCATAGTAAGAGATACTGTCCTCGATGGCCTGATCCACTTTCATCCGCCGTTTATCCCTTACCAGGCAAATCACTTCATAGCCGTTTCGCACCAGCACTGGCAGCAGGCGCATTCCTATATATCCGTTGGCTCCGGTTAATAATATTTTCATGGTATCGTAAGTTTCATACTGGAATGATTCACTCCAATAACTTACTGACTGCCAATCTGTTCAAAGCTCCGGCTTACAAACAGAAAAGCCCCCGCTTAAACGAGCGGAGGCTTATGTAGGTAACACTCAGGCTATAGGTTTAACTATTCTTCTTCCAGCCGGGCCAGCGGACGGTCAGACTTAGTCACCAGTTTTGACACGATAAATTCACCTACCTTACGGCCCTGCACCACGCCTACTGAGCAGGCAGGCATATAATGGATACCACCGTAAAGGCGACTGATGGCCGCTTCTTCTGAAGCATCAAAGAAAGACTCATACTGGCGCGCCGGCAGGCCATACATCATTTCGGTAGTATCATTGAAGGCAAAGTTATCTCCAAAAAGATGGGTGAGTGCGGTAGCTGCCGAAGCAGAAATGACACTGTGCCCGCTGGTATATTCAGGAAAAGGAGGAGTCTGCAGCAGGGGCGTCCAGTCGGGATCCACGTGCTGATTGATTACTGTTTCGGGGCGGATCAGGTTGCTGCGGTATTTTTCGTCCCAGCAGCTAATGAAGGCATCAGCAAGTGCAACTGAAGTAAAAGCATAGGCCTCGGTAGTCTGCATCAGCTTAGCTCCTGACTGCCGGGAAGCGATGGCGGTGATGCCTATCCAGTGGCCTCCGGGGGTTATTTTTTTGGTAGCAAACATCACATGCCCCTGGTGGTGCGAAACGTAGGGGTTGCAATCCCAAAACATGGCGATGGCTTCCTGCTCATCGGTCAGGTTATTCCTTGTTTCATAGACTTCCATCACTTCTTTGTAAAACTGGCTGTTTTCATCCATGCTGAAGGGCGTAGGAGGGGCAGGAGGAAACTGACCGGAAGAATCAATGGCAAATGGACGTATCTCTCTCCAGTGAGGCTCAATACCATCCATGTAATCGGGTGGCGTAGGCTGCCAGCGGCCGGGTTCATCTTCTACGGTAAACTTGGGGAAGGTGCGTGTCTGCTTGTACATATCCTTATCAGCCCAGGCGAGGATATGATCAGCTACCTGCTGGCCATAGGCTATGGAATTTTCGTACACCTCATCCTCCAGTGCATTTTGAAACTTCTCATAGAGCTGCTGCTGATAGGCTTCCATTTTATCCTCAGAAAAGATCATGGCGCGGCCTACTGTCAGGAAGGCGTGTACACCTGCTACGGCATGGTTGTACATTTTACCTTCTTCGGGCTGAGGTACATTCTCCAGGCCGTTGAGCTGCCCGGCAAAACTTTTGTACTCGGGATGAGCCGGTAGCATAGCCTCATAACCGGCAATGCTGGAGTAGGAGTAAATCCGGCTGGCTACCGGGGGGGAGAAGATATCGTACACAATAATATCCGTCAGCCGCTGCATAGCCCCGTGGATAAGTTCGCCATCTTCAAAATCCATTTCTACTTTAGGTTTCTGACAAGAGGCTGCCCAAAGGAGGGAAAAAGAGAGGAGTAGGTATTTGATTGTTTTCATGGGTGTGATTGTTTCCTTCACAATTACTTTATCAGCTGAAAATCACTATACAAAGATGCTATATTCTTACCCAAAATCCTCGCAGCGGATCAATATTCCTGCATGATGGCTCACAGGCGACTTTTTTTTGATTTCTGTAGGCCTGCTTTTTGCCAGTTTACATCTATCTTCAATTTGTCTCTTATCTCAGTACAAATCCGGTGCAGCACAAACAAAAATCTCCTGCCGGTATGTTCCGACAGGAGAATAAAATTTGGTTCTTTTCAAACCGAAGCAGCTTATAAGGAATAAGCTTTGCCTGATCCATCCCCCACTTCAGACAGGGGCATGCAGCCTCTGAGTTCGCCCGGTACCGGCTCGTAAGTGAGATGGTTCTTACCAATTTCTTCGGTACTGAAGTAGACAGAGATCACCATGGCCTTCAGCTGACGGTAGAAGGGCACCGGTTTCTTCTCACCTACTGCCTCGCCCCAGACTGCATGGTTCACAGGGTTAGACACTTTCTCCTGCTCCAGCAGAAAGGCTTCCTGCTTTTCGGCAGAAAGTTCAGCAAAACCACTTCCGGTAGACTTCTGACAGGCTTCTTCAAACTGCTGCAAACCAGCTACAAAGGCCTGCTGGTCTTTTTCGGAGAAGATGTTTTTCACCATTACATCTATAAAGCGATCTACCTGCAAATCTCTGGCTCCGGGCGTGTCGGTACGGGGCAGGATGGCTTCAGCCAGGGCAGAAACCGTCTGTGCCTGGGCCTCACTGAAAAACTGCGGCTGCCAGTCTAAGGCCGGTGCCGATTTACAGGAAGTCCAGAGCTGGCTGAGGGTAGAGGCGGAGAGGGTATATCCCAGGATCATTCCGCTCTGCTTGAGGGCTTCTCTTCTGTTCATAATATCAGACTTTGAGATTTCTTTTTTTCATTTCGGTCACCGCATGATCTACCGCACGGGCGGTCAGGGCCATGTAGGTGATGGAAGGGTTGACGCAGGAGGCCGAAGTCATGCAGGCGCCATCAGTCACGTACACATTGGGCACAGCATGTACCTGGTTGTGCTTATTGAGCACCGATGTTTTAGGGTCGTAACCCATACGGGCAGTACCCATTTCGTGTATGCCCTTGCCGGGTGCACCGATGTTGTCGTAGGTTGCCACGTTCTGGATGCCGGCGGCTTCCAGCATTTCTTTGGCATCGGCTTTCATCTGCTCGCGCATCTTCAGTTCGTT
Organism: Cyclobacteriaceae bacterium; assembly: GCA_046541235.1. Classification (GTDB taxonomy): domain Bacteria; phylum Bacteroidota; class Bacteroidia; order Cytophagales; family Cyclobacteriaceae; genus Catalinimonas. The sequence goes on from JBKHDR010000039.1 coordinate 27,766, forward strand.
CTCCTTGAACTCGCAGTCAAAGGTCAATGTCGGCAATCCCCATTTGTCTTTTAGCTCATGGTTGAGGGTTACCTTGTTTTCGTGATAAGGAAGGCATTCGCCAAAACCTACCAGCGAGATCGTCCAGGGACCAGGTTTGAAGAGTTGGTCTTTAAAGTCCTTTCCGACAGCGGCTTCATTAGCCCCACGTCCCCAGTTCTCCCGGCCGGAGTCGCCCTGGTAGCCGTAGCCTCTCAGGAAGGGCAGGTTTTCTTTCTCAGGGTCCAGGTTGCGGTAGCGGGGAATGTAAGGGCCGTTGGGCCTTCTTCCCTTATAGTATTGATCCTGGTAGCCATCGTAGGTGCCATAAGCTCCTACCTTGTAGTGGTGGTCCATCAGGTTGTGACCCAGTTCGCCACTGTCGTTGCCCAGGCCGTTGGGAAAGCGATCTGAGGTAGAATTGAGCAAAATCTGGGTAGAACCAAGAGCCGAGGCACAGCTGAAGATCACCGGGGCGTAGTACTCCAGTGCCTCCATAGTTTCTTCGTCAATAATGCGCACACCGGTAGCCCTGCCCAGTTGCTCATCATAAATAATAGAATGGACGATGGAATGCGGCCGCAGCGTCATGTTGCCGGTACGCTCAGCGGCAGGCAAGGTAGCACTGTTGCTGCTGAAGTAAGCGCCGTAAGGGCAGCCACGAGAACAACGGTTACGGTACTGGCATTTGCCACGTCCCAGCTTGAGATGTTCTTCAGTAGGTTCCGTCAGGTGGGCTACGCGGCCGATGGTCAGCGTACGGCCGGGGAATTGTGCTTTTATTCTCTCACGTACATGCTGCTCTATGCAGTTGAGGTCCATAGGTGGCAGAAACTGACCGTCGGGTAATTGGGGCAGGTTGAGCTTTTCGCCGCTGATACCTACAAATTTTTCCACATAATCGTACCAAGGCTCAATATCTTTATAGCGGATGGGCCAGTCCACACCGTAGCCGTCTTTGAGGTTGGCCTCAAAATCCAGGTCGCTCCAGCGGTAGCAGTGCTTACCCCACATGATAGAGCGCCCGCCGGTATGGTAGCCGCGAATCCAGTCAAACCGTTTGACCTCAGTGTAGGGGTTATCTACGTCATCCACAAAGAAATGACGGTCTGCTTCGCCCAGGAAGCCGGTACGCTGCTGCTTCTCCTGTCGCTTGTACTGCTCGGGCGTCACCGCGCCGCGAAACTCAAAGTCCCAGGGATCTTTGTTCATGGTGGGATAGTCCTGCACGTGGCGGACCATGCGGCCTCTTTCCAGCACCAGGGTTTTTAGCCCTTTTTCGCAGAACTCTTTAGCAGCCCAGCCGCCGCTCATCCCTGAGCCGATGACAATGGCATCGTAGCTGTGCTCCTTTTTTGCTTTGATGTTTAAATATGACATACGGAAGCTATATTTCTTGAATCATTTAACCAGTGTAAGACGGAAAACCTTGATTTAAAGGTGAGATGAGCCTACCAAAGTATAATCATTTCTGTCAACTAACAATCAAAATGTAACATAAAGTGCATTATTGGTTTAAACTTCATTCTAATTTTTCTAGAGACGTAAAATCACGTTCCCATGCGTTATAGTGGCTTTTTTTAAGTCTTCACTCCCCCTTCTCTCAACATGATTTAGGGTAAAAGAAGCTGAACACGATAAACCTGCGGTGCATCATTGTTTTTTCCAAAGATCAGGTAATCAGCATATGGGCCCTTTATACTAAGAACTTTTCTGCTTACTCCTTTCACTACCAGCCCGCTCTCTTCCGGCCCCTGCACATCAAAAGTGCCGTCGCCTCTGCCGAGTAGCAGTAAGCCATAACTAGCATCGTAGCGGCCCTGCTTCGGTCCTACTGCATCCGAATTGCCGGCCAGCACCACATCGGATATTTGGTCACCATTGAAATCGTTTACAGCCAAGGCATTGACTGGGGCAAACTGGGCTTGCTGAGGCAGGTGATGCATTTTAAAATTTCCATTCCCAAGGTTTTCTATGTAGCTGCTGGCAAAGTGATAAGCCTGCCGCTTTTCAGCATCTGACAGTTGCTCCTTACTAAAAATATCCTCCACCTGACTATCAGCGTAGTCAGCATACGTTAGATATTTTTTCCGTAGAGAAACAATCTGTTTTGTCAGTTCGGCTTTGTTGGCAAAAGGATAGCTGATCCCGTTTTTGTAGAAGGTCAGAATATGATCCAGGCTACCGTTTTCGTCAAAATCTTTGATGTACAATTCAGCTGGTTCATCTTCATTGGCTTTGATCACAGAGTTTAACCCAAGATTACCCGCTAGTAAATCCATGTCACCATCGCCATCCATGTCGGCTGCTGCAAGAGTATTCCACCAGCCGTGGGATTTTTCCAACCCCTGGGCTTCTACCTTCGCCAGTTGCTCGCCCTGCTGATTCTTAAAAACAGTCACGGGCATCCAGGTACCGGCAATGACGAGGTCCTGCCAGCCGTCAGCGTTGTAGTCCATCCAGACAGCAGCCGTAAGCATACCCGCTTCGGCGAGTTCAGGGGCGATCTGCTCAGTTACATCCGTAAAATTACCCTGTCCATCGTTTTGCAGCAGGTAGCTGCGGGGTATAAGGCCATAGCGTCCGGGTATGGAACGTCCGCCCACGAAAAGATCCATATCCCCATCCCTGTCAAAATCCACCGGGCTTACACAGGCGGTATTGGTATTCATTTTAGGCAGAGCTTCAGGTCTCCTGCTAAAATTTCCTCGCCCATCGTTCAGGTATAAACGGTCCTGCAGGCTGGGGTCATTTGTCTGATTTCCGGCGGAAGCCACGTAGAGATCCTGATCACCATCTCCATCAGCATCAAAAAAGGTCGCGTTCACATCCTCAAAATCCTGATCCTGCCGCCAGAGATCCGCCTGATGCACGGCAAAACCTCCATTCGCTTTCTGCAACAGCAGTTGGGCAGGCTGATGTGCCGCGCCCCCGGCAAAAATATCTTCCCTTCCGTCTCCGTTGACATCAGCTACCGCCAGGGCAGGGCCTTCCTGCGAGAGCATATGCGGAATGAGGGATTCGCTGTTGAAGTCTATGTAGTTATTCTCCTGGTGGCGGTAAGGCAATTGCCAATCTTGCGTTACATCCTCAAAAACCTTCGGCAGGGGGTATTGATCCTGCGGCTTCGTTATCGCTTTGGCATCTGCCTGTTTTAGTGTCAGCACCTGATTGGCTTTTGGCTGCTCCAGTAGCTGCTGTCGACCATCATTCCAGATAATTCTTAGGGAATCTATTGTGCTGTTTCTGCCCAGCCCAAAATGGATGACTGGCTCTACCGATGACTGAAAGCCTCTCACCGGCGACTGCTCCTGGTAGAAAGTTTGCCCTCCGGCATAAACCCATACCCTGGCACCCAGGCCAAAAGTATTTTTGCCCTCCGCTTCAAGCTTTAGGCGGAGGTAGTGATGATCCGGTAGTTTTTCGCTGCTACGGTTTTCATAAATACTGGCCACCGCGTTGACGTTATTAATCACCAGGTCCAGGTCGCCGTCATTATCCAGGTCGGCGTAGGCGGTACCGTTGGAGAAGCCGGGCTGCGCCAGTCCCCACTTGTCAGCTTCGTTGTCAAAGGTCAGGTCGCCACGGTTGCGGTAGGCGTAATTAGCAACGGGCTCAGTGGGCATTTTCTCGACCAGGCTCATGTTCTCTCGTATATCGCCACTATTGAGCGAGGCCTGGATTTCCTGGTTAGAGATAAAATCGATATAGTCTTTATTGTTAGGCCGGCGGTAGATACCATTGCTGATAAACAGGTCTTTCCAGCCGTCATTATCCAGGTCGGCAAAAAGGGCCGACCAGCTCCAGTCGGTGGCGTCCACCCCGGCCAGTTGGCCGATCTCGCTGAAGAGGCTGTCACCCACCTGCAGTTGCAGGGTGTTGCGGGCGTACTGATGGTTATAGCCGTACTGCAGCTTGTACTGGTAAATATCGTAGGGGTCTTCTCCGGCCGAGATTTTCAGCACCCGCTCATCTTCGGGCTTCATATCCAGCACCGCAATATCCAGGCGACCATCGTTGTTGATGTCGGCGATGTCGTGCCCCATGGAGAAGCGGCTGGTATGGTTGATCACCTGCTCCAGGCTTTCGGTAAAAGTAACTTTCCCGTCCGGCCCGCTTCCATTGTTGAGGTAGAGATAGTCGTTTTCATGAAAGTCATTGCCTACGTAGATATCCGGCCAGCCATCGGCATTGATATCAGCGATGCTCACGCTGAGACCGTAGCCTACGATGCTGCCGTAAATGCCTGCTTCCTCGCTGACATCGGTGAATTTGTTCCCATCGTTACGCATCAGGCGATCGCCCAACGGACTGCGTACCCTGCCCTGGCGGGTGGGTACATAGGTTTCGGGGGAGTGTACTGTATGGTTGAGCAGGTAAACGTCCAGGTCACCGTCGCGATCGTAGTCAAAAAAAGCAGCCTGGGTGCCATAACTTTGGATGTCCAGGCCATAGGCGGCTGCCTCTTCTGTGAAATGCGGCAGGCCGTTTTCATCAGCGCCCTGGTTAATGTAGAGCTGGTTATGACCGCCGAGCCCCTCATGGGCTCCTACCTGCGACACGTAAATATCCAGCAGCCCGTCGCCATTTACATCGGCCATGCTTACGCCGGTAGTCCAGCCGGGCTGACCAGTTACTCCAGCCGTTTCAGAAATATCTTCAAATTGTAGGTTGCCCCGGTTGAGGTAAAGCTGGTTGGGCTGTTCGTTGGCGGTAAAATAGATATCCGGTAGGCTGTCGTTGTTGACATCGCCTACGGCCACGCCTCCGCCATTATAGTAGTAAAGGTAATTGAGAATATTGAGTTTAGGGCTTTCCTGCAGGGTATTGGTAAAATCTACCCCGCTGCTTTCCGGTGGTACCAGCCGGAAAAGCGTATCCTGCTCAGATATAGCATCATGCTCTTGACAGCTTGCTATAAAAGTACTTAGCAGTAGCCATACTAAAAGCTTAATGTAAACTATTCTTTCCCTTAACATTCTGGCTTTTCTTTAATGATACATCAATGGCATCTTAACTTTGGGTTGGTTGATCCGGATCATTTGCATCGGAGCATTGTTGTTGGCTACCATCAGGAACTGCTGACCATCTATATTGAAAATCGCCATATCGCGCACTGCCGCTTTCAGCATCAGCCCGGAGTTCCGGCTAGGCACAGCTCTGAACTCACCGTTACCATCCCCTTTGAGGAGCAGACCATAGCTGCCGTCGTAGCGGCCTACCTCCGGTTTGGCTTCATACAGGTTGCCTCCCAAAATGATGTCTATCTTCCCATCTCCATCCACATCTTCTGCCACTGCTGCATACACCGGCGAGAACTGTGCCTCTACCGGTAAGGCTTTAACTATGAACTTACCCCCCTCGTTGATGAAAACACTCGTCTGCAAATGACTCGCCTGCTGGTGTATGGCATCCTTCAGCGCTTCCTCTCCGAAGATATCTGCTACCTGCTGCTCTTTATAGTCTTTGTACTTCAAGTACCGCTTCTTCAGGCCCGGCATCTGTTCTACCAAGTCATGTCGCAACACCAGCGGATAGGCCTTGCCTTCGTTGTAAGTGGTAATGATCTGCTCCAGCGTGCCGTTGCGGTCAAAGTCCTTCACCCACATCTCGGCAGGTTCTCCGGGGCTGGCTTTAATGCGACTGTTCAGTCCATGGTTTCCCGCAATCACATCCTTATCTCCATCCCCGTCTATGTCGGCTACTGTCAGGCTGTTCCACCAGCCGCTGTAGTCGGCCAGGCCTGCTGCCTGTGTCTGTTCAGTGAGCTTACCTGCCTCGTTGACGAAGAGCTTCGGGCTCATCCATTCCCCGGAAATGAGCAGATCCTCGTCTCCGTCGCCTTCCACATCCAGCCATACCGCATCGCTGATCAGCCCTGCTTTCTCTAAGCCTGGCGCATGACTCTTGCTGATGTTTTTGAACTTGCCACTGCCATCGTTCTGCAACAGGTAGCCGTTCACCGGTACGCCAAAGGCAAAGGGCTGCAGGCGGATGCCTACAAACAGATCTACATCCCCATCCTGGTCATAGTCTGTGGCAGCTACGGTACCGCTGCTCTCAAAGCGGAAGCTAGGCAGGATCTGATCGCTTTTGACAAAGCTACCCCCTTCGTTGAAGTAGAGCCGGTCTATCAGTGCCGAAGAGGAAGTAGGAAACTCATTGCCACCGCTGCAGACGTAGAGATCTTCATCTCCATCACCATCGGCATCAAAGAACACAGCATCAGTATCTTCAGAAAGAGCATCGGCAGCGAAGGTTTCTTCGCTTACGCTCCTAAAGCTGCCGTCAGCCTGCTGCACCATCAGTGCTCCGGCCTGATCGCGGGCTCCGCCAATGTAGAAGTCCTCCAAACCATCGCCATTCACGTCACCTACTGCCAGCCTCGGACCCAGCGTAGAGCGCATATGGAACAACAACCGGTCCCGATCAAAATCAGAAAACGCATTCTCGCGGTGAGTGAAGTTCCAGGAAGCCTCTTTATCCAGTTCGGTAAATAGCTTTTCTACCGGATTAGCATTTTTTGTCTTAAGCGGCTTTCCACTGCTTTGCGCCAGTTTGATCGTCTGGTTAGCAGGTACATTGGTCAGTACAGTCTGTGTACCGTTGGGCCATTCTACCAGCACCGTATCCACTGAAGCTATCTCACCCAGCCCGAAGTTGGGCCGGAAATCTACAGTAGATTGGAACCCCCGCATCGGCATCTGCTCTTGATAGAAAGTTCTGCCTTTATGCTTCAGCATAATTTTTGTCCCGATTGCCTGGGTGTTTTTGCCTTCTCCGCTTAATTCAAATTTGAGATAATGGTGTTGAGGAAGCAGTTTGTCGGTCTCGTTGCGGTAGATGAAAAGCGGCATATTCACATTGTTGACGACCAGGTCCAGGTCGCCATCATTGTCCAGGTCGCCGTAGGCAGAGCCATTGCTGTGGCTGGGTTCGTCCAGTCCCCAGGCGGCTGTCTGATCGCTAAAGCTATAGTTGCCATTGTTGACAAACATGTAGTTAGGGACTTTATTGACAGGGATGGCATCAATAAGTTTGCGGAAATCCACCTTCTTACCGGCGGTCATGGATTTGATCGTTTCTTCGTTAGAGATGAAGTTGATGTAGTCCTGGTCGGTCAGGTCCTGGTAAATGCCGTTGGCGACAAAAATATCCTTATACCCATCGTTATCCAGGTCAGTGATGAGCGCCCCCCAACTCCAGTCGGTAGCATGTACCCCCGCCAGGCGGCCAATATCGCTGAAGGTGTTATTACCATGATTCAGCTGCAGCATATTGCGGGTAAACTGGTGGTAGTAGCCGTTTTTGAAATTGTACTGGTAGCGGTCCCAGTCTTCAAAAGTGGTTTTGGTTTTAATCCTCGCTTCTTCCTGCGGCAGCATCTCGGTGACGAAGATATCAGAAAAGCCATCGTTGTTGATATCAGCCATGTCGGCACCCATGGATGCCCCGCTGATGCTACGCATCTGCTGCTCCAGTTCTTCGCGGAAAGTGCCATCGCCATTATTCATGTAGATGTAATCACGCTCAAAAAAATCGTTGGAGACGTAGATATCCTGCCAGCCGTCTTTATCAATATCACCTACTGTCACGCCCAGGCCGAAGCCAATGACACTGCCGTAGATACCTGCCTCTTCACTTACATCGGTGAATCGCTCTCCATCATTCCGGAAGAGTTTATCTCCTCCTACCGGATCTCTTCTGGGGCGCTCATTCTTGCGCAGGTTAAAACTGCCGATGGCCTGATACGAATTGTTGAGCAGATACATATCCAGGTCGCCGTCTTTGTCATAATCAAAAAAGGCAGCATGGGTAGAATACCCTTTGTCATCCAGACCGTATTCTGATGCTTTTTCAGTAAAGGTGAGGTCGCCATTGTTGATATAGAGTTCATTCTGCTTGTTATCGCCCGCCACATCGCCCGAATTGCAGACGTAAATATCCACCAGACCGTCGCCATTTACATCAGCCATGCTTACGCCGGTAGACCAGGCTTTTGCTCCGGCTACGCCGGCTTTTTCGGTAATGTCTTCAAACTGAAAATTACCTTTATTTAGGTAGAGGCGATTGGGCTGCATATTGGCAGTGAGGTACATATCCAGCAGCCCGTCATTATTGATATCTCCTAAGGCAACGCCACCGCCGTTGTAAAAATTACGGTAGGTGTAGATGTTGAAGTCACGATCGTAATCCAGCTGATTGACAAAATCAACACCTGTTTCTTTACTTTCAAGTGACTGAAAAAGTGTGGGCTCTTTTTTATCCAAGGCTCCACTACAGGCAGTGATCAAAAGCAGCCACAGATATGCAATACTTTGTTTCATAAACTTACTTTTGTCCGATACGCTTCTTAGCTTTCTCGGCTCTTATTTTTTCAACTTCCTCTTCCAACAGCAAATCGGTGAACAGTACATTCACTTTTATATCGTCGTTAGTAAAAATACTGATACGCCGGTTTCCATCAACTTTGACATAAGCCACTCCTTTTTCCGGGTGTTTGACTTCCATAAAATCATTACCGTATCTTTCTTTAAAGAGCGTAAGTACATCAAGCTGAAGGCTGTCAGCAGAAAGATTTTTATTCCAGGGGGCCCAGCCATCGTACTGAAAACTCACTGGCATTTCGTAGATACGTCCTTTATAAAATTCCGGATAGAAATACATTTTGGCCGGATAATTCAGGTCTTCAATTTTGTACTCAATCGTCATATTTTCCGGCCCCTGCTTCAGCAGGCCCTGCTTATTAAGCTCCCAGCAATGTCCAAAAAAAGCCTTTTGATCCATGTCAAAAGAAATACCCAGGAAGAGGCTGTCCTGCCGTACCCCGCTTGCCAACTCCTGCTCTACCTTGCGGTGATACTCCGACTGACAACTAAAGCTGAGGATACTAAAAGTCACAATAATTACCCAAAAGCTGATTTTCATAGCTGAAAATTTGTGTTGGCTCATTATTTTTGGCGACAAATAAATATTTCTTTCCATCTCTGTTTATCCACTGTACATCCTTTTTCCTGACTTCCGCAATGGGACACCCAAGATCAAAATCCGAAGATTTTTTGGATAAGTTTCTGTTCATCGGTCAGGATGATAGTTTTTTTTTGAATTCGTTATTGGGTGTAAGCAGACTTATTTCGTATATATTTTGAATAATTTCAATGACTTTTTCCGGGCTTATTGCTGCCTTTTTTATTTTGAGTACCCTTTCCAGTTCTTTGTATACTTTGTAAGCCGCGAAGTTGAGGCAGATGTAGGCTTCTATCCTTTCTTGTGATAGAATTCTTGTGATAGCATACCGGCCTGATCCAATAGTCTTGACCACTTTATACCGACCACGACTTTTCTCAATTACCTGCACACTGATTGAATCACTTTTATTGAATTTTTTACGGATAAACCTGCCAGAAATATAGAAAAAAAGCTGCCGGGACACCCAAACCCTTGATAAAAAAATAGTAACCACCTGAAAAACAACAAGTTGAAAATTTCATAAGTTTTTTATGCGGAAGTCAGGAGAAAGCGTTACTCCATTAGGATAAAAGTCATCTCTGAAAGGAAGAACAACCAGATCAGGTTCGGGCTCTGAGTGACCAGCAATTTTGATGGGGTTTTGTTGATCAATGATGTAGTCTGGCAACTTGGTGTTCAGCAGCTTATTGATGCGCCGAACTGTTTTAGTATGATTATCTCCTGGCGGACTCAGCGGAGTGCCGCCCACTTCAACAATTTCTCCATGAATTAACTCTACACGGTCTTCTTCAGAAAGAATACCTGCATTAACCATCTGGTGGTATTCATCTATCGTAAACTTTTTGGTGGTGATAGCTGCTTCTATACCCTAATTGCTTATTTTGGAAACATACGAAAAATTGTTTTGGTCATTAAAAGTCAATAACCCTTAAACTCCTGGTGAATCGGAAAATCCTGTCATCTTAGACCTTGATGAAACTCTAATTTACTACACACGATCACCCGCTGACGAACAGTGGGATTTACAGGTTTTTGATTACAAAGTATATAAAAGACCTTATCTGATTGAGTTTTTGACCTTTATTCAGCAGCATTTTAGGGTAGCTGTCTGGTCATCGGCCAGTGATGATTATGTGGAAGGGATTGTCCAGGCTATCTTTCCTGAGAACTACTCTCTGGAATTTGTCTGGGGTAGAAGTAGATGTATTTACAGGCT
>JBKHDR010000040.1:0-37590 GCA_046541235.1 Cyclobacteriaceae bacterium
TTTATTTGGCTAAAAAATGATTTGCTGCTTGCTTTTTTTGGAATAAGCACTTTAATTAGAATCTATTATATAAAGAAATACCTCTTCCCACTCGGAAAGAGGTTTTCTACTAGTCATTATGAGAGTAATTTTACGCCGCAAAACTATACATTTTTTGCGGCTTTTTTATTTTAAGTTATTTTTTTAACGATTTATTAATAATACGCTTTTTAATCGCAAATATTTATTAATTACTTGTCCTAACGGCTTCTCTTTTCCATTTGTTTCCCGCAGCATTTAAAATTTCCCATCCCTTTCCACTTATGAGTAGGTTTTTTAAAAGTTTTGGTATAGATTTTGAAAAAATACTTGGGCTACATGAAAAAACACTTATTATTCTATTTTTTACTCACATTTTTTATGTGTTATGCTACTAATGTGTTGGCCCAGGAAGATACAGAAGCACCTACTCGGGAATTGGGACTGGCCTCTTCAAACCTGACGAACGATTTTAGTTTGATTTACAAAAAAGAATTATCAGAAAACCGCTACCGGGTGTTTGATGGAGAGCTTAACCTGAACGTGGTTTTTGTAGAAAGTAGCTCTTCTTCTTTTTTTACCAGCTTCTCCTTAGGTACCGAAAACCGAAAGTATCTCAATGAAAAAATCAAATTTGTTAGAGGGCCTAACTACGGCCTGGGGTTATTTGTAGCTGAGGCGGGTGTTTCGTTTATGCCGTTTTTTAGATATCAATTGGGCGTGCAATACGATGTTAACGAGATGATCTACCTGGGTGTATCTACTTTTCCTACTGCAAGCTTGCGGATACAAACCGCTGAGGAAATTCCGATCAGCTCTCTGAATATCAATGGCTCTTTCAATGCGCAGCTCAGTGCCATTTTTCGCTTTTAGTCTTTTTCCCTGAGCCTGGAATATATATTTCTCGGGCTCTCCAACTTCCTTCGGAGGGTCAGGGTCTTAAATGCATTAACCCAAAACCAAATGAAAAAGACCCTATCCATGATCAGTCTGAGCTGTATGATCTGGCTGTTGCCATCCTGTTCTGATGATTTTAATAATACGCTTCGTCCACCTGAATCCTTTACCTTTGGTACTTTTAAGGCGGGCTGTACTGAAGATTGTGTAACGATATACTTTATGGATATGGAAAATCATGTCCTGTATAAATCAGTTGATCCCAGGTATCCCGTTTACGAGCTTGACAGCCTTCCCTACGGAGGTGAGTTTATCTCTGTGCATCAGCAAAAATATAAGCTTTCCAAAAACCTGAAGGCTTCCCTGCCTCATATTTTTTTAGCTGAGATCCCTTTAGTCTTTAGTCATAGGAGACACAGTAAAGTCGGGAGAAATGGGGATTTATCTGGAAGGCGACCAGGGGGTATCAGGCTTCAAGCATTATCTTCATACTGACAAAGCTAAAAGTCCGGAATATCTGCATGATTTTATAGTCGAAGCGCTGCATATCGTAGAGCAACTGGAGGAAGAATAACATTTTGGCGCCTGACGGATTATAATTACTAACTTCCATAAAAATTTGAAATGATGTCAGAGCAAGCAAAAAATGTATTGGGCGAGCCTCTTCAAATGTGCTGCAGCCAGCCTAAAACCGGCTTTTACCGGGATGGATATTGCCATACCGGGCCTGAAGACGCAGGTACTCATGTGGTATGCGCAGAGATGACAGATGAATTTCTGGAATATACCAAGGGACAGGGTAATGACCTTTCCACACCCATGCCTGCTTTTGGTTTTCCCGGGCTAAAAGCAGGCGACAAATGGTGCCTCTGCGCCTCCCGCTGGAGAGAAGCTTTCAAAGCTGGCGTAGCTCCCCCGGTAGTGCTGGAATCTACCCATGAAAAAGCCCTTGAATTTGTAAGCCTGGAGGAATTAAAATCTTAGAGCGTTGCAAATAAAACAACCCCTGCCTGTTTAAAGTAGGGGTTGTTTTATTTAGGGATAATGCTGGTTTTTAGTTGTCGTCTTCGTCTAACACAAACTCCCAGTCTCCGTATGTGATTTTCTCTACCAGGTCGTCATTGTCCAACTGCCAGATCATAACAGTGGCATCTTCCTGTTTCATCTGAGTAGCATCCTTCTGCTGAGCCATATTATTCTGCTGCGTCTGGGTAGTATCCATCTGTTTGGGAGCTGAAGTTTCAAATTCAAAAGGATCCTGCTCTACCATAGCCAGGGTAAATTCGTTTACGCTAAGCGAGTCATTACTGTCCACATCCCAGTCGTTAAATTTTCCCAGCTTATCTGCTTTCATGCTGCTTATGTAGCTATCGACGCCTGACTGCCATTCTTCCTGGCTGATTCTGCTGTCATGGTCGGTATCCCAGATATGATAGTTAACCAGATAAAATTCATGATCATCCAGCATACCGTCTCCATCGGTATCCCAGTCGGCCACCTCGCTGGCTTCAGACATGGCCTGGTTGTATTCGTCGCTAACATCCTGCGCTTTCAGGCTTGCTACTACAAGGAAGCAGGCAAGTAAAGCGAAAAAATGAGGATAGTTTAAAGATTTCATGCCTATTCTTATTTACGTTAAAAAATGCTTAATACTTGTTTAATAGGAATAGGGCATTGAATGTTATTACATATGTATTTAAAAATAAAAATCCGGAAGTATCATTTAGTGATATATTCCGGACTAGAGGAAAATTGAAAGTATTTAGTCTACCGGCTGAAGTCTGTCTAGTTCTTCCATGGTAAAGAGGCGCGACCTAATGAGAAAACGTACGCCCATGGGTATTTCCAGCGAAAAGCTTGCGCCCCTGCCTTTGGTGACGTCTACCGTGAGCTGGGTATGTTTCCAGTATTCAAACTGGTCCCGCGACATGAAGAATTTACAGCCGTAGATATCGCCCAGGTAGATGTCGCTATCGCCGGTTTTGAATTCATCAGCGGTGTAACACATGGGAGATGAGCCGTCGCAGCACCCACCGCTCTGGTGAAACATCAGGTCACCGTTGATTTCTCTGAGCTCATCAATGATTTTTTTTGCTTCATCAGTTACCAGTACTCTGGCAACGTATTTAGTTTCATTCTTTTCGGTGCTTACCTGATCCATGTTCGTAAGGGTTTAGCGTGAACAAAAATAAGCGGAGGAGGTAACTGGACATCAGAACTTTTACTTTTTTCTTGGTGCAACCTCCCCTCGCTTATTTTAACAGGAAATCAGGCCCAAATGTTAAGCCGGATTTCCTCATGCAGACAGGTACAGTCTACCTAAAAGAATCCCTTAGGGTTCTTATCGTACGACACCAGCATATTTTTATTCTGGCGGTAGTGGCTTAACATCATCTTATGGTTTTCGCGGCCTATACCCGATTTCTTGTAGCCTCCAAAAGGTGCATGAGCAGGATAGTCATGATAGGTATTCACCCAAACACGTCCGGCCTGTATCTTACGGGCAGCGCCGAAGGCTTCATGCATGTTGCGGGTCCAGACCCCGGCACCCAGTCCATAAAGGGTTTCGTTGGCGATCTGTATGGCCTCTTCCTCAGTTTTAAAGGTAGTCACTGAAGTTACGGGGCCAAAGATCTCTTCCTGGAATACGCGCATCTTATTGTGTCCTTTGAAAAGTGTAGGCTGAATGTAATAACCTTCAGAAAGGTCTCCATCCAGTTTTACAGGTTCGCCACCGGCCAGCACTTCAGCTCCCTCTTGCTTACCTATGCTCAGGTAAGAGAGGATTTTTTCATACTGATCGTTGGAAGCCTGGGCACCCATCATGGTTTCGGTATCCAGCGGGTTGCCTACCTTAATTTGCTTGGTGCGGGCGATTACACGCTCCATAAAAGGCTCATAGATTGATTCATCTACCAGGATACGGGAAGGGCAGGTACAGACTTCTCCCTGGTTAAGGGCAAACATGACTGCACCTTCTACACATTTGTCCAGGAACTCGTCATCAGCATCCATGATGCTCTTGAAGAATACGTTAGGCGATTTACCTCCCAATTCCAGCGTAACAGGTACAATGTTTTCAGAAGCATATTGCATGATGAGCCTACCGGTAGTGGTTTCGCCGGTAAAAGCCACTTTGTTCACGCGGGGAGAAGAGGCCAGGGGCTTACCAGCTTCAGGTCCGTATCCGTTAACCACGTTGAGTACACCGGGAGGTACCACATCCTTGATCAGTTCCATTAGTACCATGATACTGGCGGGTGTCTGCTCTGCGGGTTTCACTATGGTACAGTTACCTGCAGCCAGGGCAGGAGCAATTTTCCAGGTAGCCATCAGAATGGGGAAGTTCCAGGGAATGATCTGTCCGACTACACCCAATGGTTCGTTGATGTTATAGGATACAGTGTTTGCATCCAACTCAGCCAGGGAGCCTTCTTCTGAACGAATCACACCTGCAAAGTAGCGGAAATGGTCAGCCGCCAGAGGAAGATCTGCGGCTAAGGTTTCGCGGATGGCCTTACCATTATCCCAGGTTTCTACAGCTGCCAGCATTTCCAGGTTTTCTTCAATGATGTCGGCTATTTTGTTAAGAACCTTGCTTCTTTCGGCTGCCGAAGCACTACCCCATGCATCTTTGGCAGCATGAGCAGCGTCGAGGGCAAGTTCAATGTCTTCTTTGGTAGAACGGGCCACCTTAGTAAAAGGCTTGCCGTCAACAGGTGAAGTGTTTTCAAAGTAGTTCCCCTTTACAGGAGCGACGAATTTTCCACCAATGAAATTGTCGTACTTTTCTTTAAAGATAGGCTTATTGTGTACCATTTTTTAAAAATTTATATATGAATTATAATTCCTCAATAATACAGTGTTAAAATCTGAAGTAGTATTGAAAAAGTGTCAAAAAGTTGCTATTTTATGTCAAGCCTAACCGTAATTATCATGAATTATCAGCTACTAGAGGAAATCAATCCCACCCAGATTATTGAGAATCGCAAAGTGTTTTCAGGAGATCATTCAGAATTATGTCTCTATGAGACGTTTACTGATGCAGAACGTATACATTTCGGTCATTTGCAGAACCCTGTACTCCTATTTATGCTTAATGGGAAGAAAATTATTCATGATCATAATGAAAATCAGCATAAGGTCTTTGATTTTAAACCCGGTGAGTCGCTGATCATGGCTCCGGTAGAAGAAGTAGAAATTGATTTTCCAGATGCCTGTCCTGATGACCCTACTCGCTGCCTTACCCTTGAAATAGCCGGTAATATTATTGCTAATACCCTCAGTCAGTTTCATGAGGGCTTACCTGCCGAAAGCAAGGATGATGTCATGCAGGATACTTCCCTCAAATATGAAAGTATTAATGATGCCAGGATCAACAATGCAATTCACCGGCTGTGCACCTATTATACACAGGAATTTGACCCTACTTCCCGCAAACTGCTTATCAACCATACTTTACAGGAACTGGTGGTGCTGATTATGCAAACCAAAGCAGGTCATATTCTGCGTCAAAAGAAAAGCAATGAACTACCACGCCTTCAGTATGTGATAGATTATATAATGAATCATATCAACGAAGACCTGAGCGTTGATCTTTTATCTGAAAAGGCCTGTATGAGTAAGTCTACTTTCTTCCGCTACTTTAAAAAAATGCTGGGCCTCTCTCCCGTAGACTTTGTTAACAAAAAACGAATGCAGATTGCCCGCAAAATGCTTTCACAGGGAGATTCGGCTGTAACCGATGTGTGTTTTGCGGTGGGATATAACAACACCTCACATTTTATCCGCTCTTTTAAGAAGTTCTACGGCTGCACTCCCAAACAATACCAGAAGCATAATTTTCAAAGCTGAGGGAATTGATTCTTCACTTTGGTTTTTATATTAGCAAAAAGAACTAAAAGCCAGGTGAATCATGACCCAGACTACAGAAACTGATGTACTTATTATAGGTGCCGGCCTCTCCGGTCTTTGTGCAGCTATCCATCTCAGGCAGATGGGCTATCGCATCCTGCTGCTTGAAGCAGAGGAACGGGTAGGCGGCCGGATCAAAACCGATGAGTACGAAGGATTTCTGATGGATAGAGGCTTCCAGGTGCTGCTTACCGCCTATCCTGAATGTAAGAAGATGCTGGATTATGAAGCCCTGGACCTCAGGGCCTTCATGCCGGGGGCGCTGGTCATGAATGAAAAAGGCAGCTTTTCCATTACCGATCCGCTGCGGGCACCCTCAGGAGCTTTTCAGACCCTGTTTTCTTCAGTAGGGAGCCTCAGCGATAAATTCAGAATACTCTCCCTGAGCCAGCGCTTAAAAAAAATGAGCCTGGATGAGATTTTCATGCAGCCGGAAATCAGCACCCTGGCTGTCATTCAGGAGTACGGTTTCAGTGAACGTATGCTGCGCAATTTCTTCCAGCCTTTTATGGCCGGTATCTTCCTGGAAAATGGCCTGACCACCTCACGCCGGGAGTTTGACTTTGTATTCAAAATGTTTGCCGAAGGTGATACTGCCGTACCCGCCAGGGGAATGGAGATGATTCCCCGGCAGCTGGCCGATAAATTAGGCTATGAGCATATCCTCTGTAAACACAAAGTCACTAATATAAGCGGACAGGATGTGACCACTGAAAACGGTAAAACTTTTACCGCTCCGGTGATTCTTCTGGCTACTGACCCTCTTGGTTACGTAAGCCGATATTTGCCCGGAGGTAAAGAGGCAGTTAAATATCACAGCACTACCAATCTTTACTTCAGCACCGAGGTAGCGCCCGTGCAAAAGCCCCTGATTGCGCTGAACGCACTGGGCGATAAGCTGGTAAACAATGTGTGCGTTCTAAATAAGGTTTCTGATGCCTATGCCCCTGAAGGAAAAAACCTGGTTTCCGTCTCTATTAATGGCTATCAGAAGGCTTCTGACGAAGAACTTATACTGAACGCCAAAGATGAGCTTTCCCGTTGGTTTGGACTACAGACAGAAGCCTGGGAACATCTGCGAACCTACCGGGTCAAATACGCACTGCCAGACCAGGACCGGGTAAAACATAAGGCTGATCTGAAACAGCTTAAGCTCAGAGAGGGATTGTATGCAGCGGGAGACTTTCTGCTGAACGGCTCCATCAACGCTGCCATGCGCTCAGGACGTATGGCAGCAGATGTGATCAGGGAAGAACAGGTGAGTGCAGTTTAAGCTGGCGAAAACAGTAGACTTTACTACTTATCTTCAGCCAGCGGCAACAGTTCTACCTTGCGGAAATCTACCGGGTGGCTTTCACTCTGCAGGGAAATGTAACCGCTTTTTAGTAGCTGCCCGTCCTGTTTCACATTCTCTTTGATGCCGTTTACATTGCCTCCACCCACCTGGGGCTGTTGGTATTGTAGTACAGTATCTCCATTGACGATATGCTGAATCAGTGAGTCGCCCAATACGACTACCTCGGCAGTTACCCACTGGTCACCAGGGTAAGTGGCTGAGCTAGAACTGATGCAATGCTGTTCGCGGAGTTCTCCGTCCATCATCACATGGGTACCGGGCGTGCAGAGATTACAGGTGCTTCTATCACCTTCTTCCGGCCCTCCGAGCAGTTGGACCTCTATTGAAATGGGAAAATCCTGTTCCAGGCCCATAGTTTCAGGCGATTGCCCATGGAGCATCAGGCCGCTATTGCGCCAGGCCCAGCCTTCGCCCTTAGGGGCCTGCTCGCCAGTGAAGCGGTACTCCACCCTCAGCTTGTAATAAGAGAAAGGCTGCTCGTAAAAAAGATGCCCGTATTGCTGCGCAAAGTCATCGTAACCATCGTAGCGGACCTTTAGCAGGCTATCTTCTACCCGGAAAGTATTGGCATAGTTTTCACCCAGTTCGTGGCCCCGGATCTTGGGCAGCCAGCCGCTCAGGTCCTGTCCATTAAAGAGTTGGATCCACTCTGCCTGTGATTTGTTTGCTTCACTTATCTCGCTATCATCGGCATTTTCTGTCTGTGGCTGGCAGGAGACCAGGAACAGCCACAGAATCAGTAAAGAAAAAGAAATTTTCATCTGTCAGGGTTGAGGAGCGTAGTCTACCACAAAAACATCTTCCAGAATACCCAGGGCTCCGAGTTTTTCTCCAAATTTCTTGTGCTCCGGGTGAGGCAGGTAAGCATCGCGTGCGGCAGCATCTTCAAAGGTAAGCAGGTACACATGCGTAAAGCCCATGTTTTTTTCCTCGGGGCTGTCATTTACGCCATGTTCAAAAGCCAGTATGCCCGGAATTTTATCTTTCAAAGCTCTGAAGTTATCGTTGACCTGCTGAATTTTGGATGCCGGTGCATCAGGCTTGTACTTGAAAACGACCACATGGCGAACGCTGTCTTTGTTTTGCATAGCTTGTGAATAATAGATGATACCGGCAGTAAGCGACAGTATCAATGCTGCGGAAAATAATAATTTCTTCATAGGTTGTGTAAGATAGATGTAGGGCAAGATATCACTTTTCTGCCAAAAAAATCAAAATGGAAGACAAGCCCCGTGAGGGATGATTTTGAAAGGACGCTTATTCTTTGATAATGTTGAATTCTACCCGTCGGTTAAGCTGCTTATCGGCCTCGGTTTTTTCTTCAACGATAGGCTTGCTG
Source organism: Cyclobacteriaceae bacterium (assembly GCA_046541235.1). Lineage (GTDB taxonomy): Bacteria > Bacteroidota > Bacteroidia > Cytophagales > Cyclobacteriaceae > Catalinimonas. The sequence goes on from JBKHDR010000040.1 coordinate 8,526, forward strand.
CTACCATAACCTATGGCTTCTACTCTTTCGGAGGCTATACTGCCAAAATCTACAAGGTACTCTTTGATGGCATCGGCGCGCCTCTGAGAAAGGTCCAGGTTAAGCTCAGGATTACCATCCGAGTCGGTATGCCCCTCAATGACCAGTTTGAAATCTGGGTTATCCAGCAAAAAGTCTATGATCTTATCCAGGTCGGCAAACATTTCGGTTTTGAGCTCTGCCTTGCCATTGTCAAATTTCATATTGCTGAATTTGATACGGCTGCTGACCGAGGCTACTTTTCGGTGAAACTCTTTATCACCATTGAGGAAAAAAATCTCCTCTAGCCTGAAAAACTCATCTCCCTGTATCACGATGAGGTAGCGGTTGTTGTTGATGAGCTGAAATTCAAAGCTACCATCTTGCCGCAGAAATTTAGGCGCCACCTCTATGCCATGATCCAGGTCAATGATGGAGACGATGCCGTTGGAAAAGGGTTTGCCGGTTTGTTCATCCTTTAGTGAGCCCCGCAGGTTGGTAGTCGCCAGGGGCTGGGCTTCCATCGGCAGGGGAAAAGAGTACAGATCAAGGTTGCCCATATCGTCTTCTTCCGAACGGGCATAGTAAAGGTTCTTGGAACCAGAGTCTATAGTAAAATAAAATTCGCTACCCTGTCCGTTGACCAGGGGACCGATGTTTTTAGGTTCTTCCCATATACCTTCATGCAGGTGAGAGCGGTAGATGTCAAACTCACCGAAGTTGAGCAAATGTCCGTTGGAGCTAAAGTAAAGTACATCATGACCGGGATGGTAAAACGGACTCACCTCGCTGCTTCGGGTATTGATCACCGGCCCCACATTGCGCGGAGAAGACCAGCCGGAATCCTGCTGCTTAACTGAATAGTAAATGTCAGAGAGCCCGAAGCCCCCGCTGCGGTCAGAGGCGAAATACAGGGTATCGCCGCTATGAGAGAAAGAGGGGTGGGAATCCCAGAAAGGGCTGTTGATTCCCTTTCCCAGGTTTTGCGCTTTGCCCCAGTTGCCATCTTCCTGCAAAAAGCTGATGTACAAATCGCAGCTGCCCAGGCCGTCAGGGGCATTGCAGCGGGTAAATACCAGCGACTTTCCGTCAGGACTGATGGTAGGGGAGCCCTCATTAAAGGGGGTATTGACCTCGCTGAGAGGTTCGGCAGGACTCCAGAATCCGCTTTCATTGCGGCTCATCATCAGGTCTTCGTTTTCCCGTTCGGTCAGCCCGTATTTGATTTTGTTTCTTTTGGAAGTGAAGATCAATAGTTCATCGTCGGCCGCCAGAGCAGGCCCGTAATCCCCGGCGGGTGAATTGATCTCTTCTCCCATGTTAAGATACACCCCCTGCGGAGGCAGCAGGGTGTCAATTTCTTTACGGTACTCTACCAGCTCATAGTAATATTTGAGCGGTACATAAACCTCTTTGCCGGGTAGCGCCAGCAGTTTGTTACGGGTAGCCTCCAGGTACATTCCTTCCCGGTAGTGCTTGAGGACCAGTTTGTATAATTGAACAGCTGCCATGCTGTCACCTCTGGCTTCTTCCAGAGAGGCCAGTTGCCAGAGAAGATGATTGTCTTTGAAAAAATTTTCTATGCCAAACTGATGTATGTACTGATAAAGCTCGTTTCGCAAATTGAGGCTATCACGTCCTTTGCTAAGCTTTTCTATACGCTTCAGGGCATTTTTGTCTGAATAATAAGGAAGCTGGTTGAGATTGGGAAAGGATAATAAGCGCCTGATTCTGAGTTCCTGTGCCTTGCTGCTGCTATCCTGCAGGCTGAGCGCTTCGCTCATGGCACGTATCTGTGCCTTGCAAAAGCTGGTGCTGCAAATAATCAGAATAAAGGTAATCAGTAATCTGGACATCCGTAGGTAGAATAAGTCAACTTAATGAGGTGAACAATAAATCTGTAGATTAATTTCAGTCTGTAAGGTAACAGAAAAATTTAAAGCGCTTTTACCGTTTATTTACTGGCTGAAAGTTGACAGGCTTCATACCTTTGCGCTATTCGGGGTATGGCATAGCTATTGCCCTCTAATAAGTTGCATATTTTTTTGGCAATTTACTACATATAATATGCCAATATGGCATGAATGATTGATATATGAAAGATAACACCATTTTTGAGTCATTACTGCTTAACGATTTACACAATGGAGATTCAGAGGACCTTATTCAACTAGTGACCAGCGAAGGAGACGGAACGGCTGACAATGATGATATTCCTGAAAAGCTTCCTATTCTTCCTATCAGAAATACCGTTCTTTTTCCCGGCGTAGTGATTCCCATTACGGTAGGCAGAAAAAAGTCTATCAAGCTGGTGAAGAACGCTTACGAAAACGGGGACAGAAATATAGGCGTAGTGGCTCAGAAAGACAGCAATGCTGAAGAGCCCGATACAGAGGATATCTACCAGATTGGCACGGTCGCTAAAATTATCAAAATGCTGGTATTACCCGATGGCAGCACCACTATCATCATACAGGGAAAGGCCCGTTTCAGAATTACCTCTTTTATCAAAGAGGAGCCTTACATGATTGCCAATATCGCCCTGGTAGAAGAGCACTTCCCACCTAAGGAGGATAAAAAACTGATGGCCCTGGTACAGTCGCTCAAAGAAGCCGCTACCAAAATTCTTCGTCTTAACCCTGAAATACCCCAGGAGGCGCAGGCAGCTCTGGACAACATTGACAGTCCCAGCTTCCTGACGCATTTTCTTTCTTCCAACGTCAATGCTGAGGTAGGAGAAAAACAAAAGCTGCTGGAAACCAACGACGGTATCAAGCGGGCCAGCCGACTGCTGGAATACATGCACAAAGATATACAGATGCTGGAGATCAGGCATGAGATACATAGCAAGGTGCATTCGGATATCGACCAGCAGCAGCGTGACTACTTCCTGCGCCAACAGATGAAGGTACTACAGGACGAACTTGGTGACGGTGGTGCTGACAGGGAGATAGACAATATGCGCATGCGGGGCGAGAAAAAGAAATGGCCCGAACAGGTGGCCCGGCATTTTAACAAAGAACTGGACAAACTTTCCCGTATGAATCCTATGGCTGCGGAATATCCGGTTTCCTTTAATTATGTGGAATTCATGCTGGAGCTACCCTGGCAGCATTATTCTAAAGATCACCTGGACCTCAAGCGGGCTCGTAAAGTACTTGACCGCGACCATTACGGCCTTGAAAAGGTAAAGGCAAGAATCATTGAGTACCTGGCCGTGCTCAAGCTGCGCAACAATATGAAAGGGCCCATTCTCTGTCTTTATGGCCCTCCTGGCGTAGGAAAAACTTCCCTGGGAAGGTCTATCGCTACGGCGCTCAACCGCAAGTACTGCCGACTTTCTCTGGGAGGCGTAAGCGATGAGGCTGAGATCAGAGGGCATCGCAAAACCTATGTAGGGGCTATGCCGGGCAAGATCATCAGCAACCTGAAAAAGGCCAGGTATAGTAATCCCGTATTTGTGCTGGATGAGATTGACAAGGTCAATTCAGATTTCAGGGGAGACCCCTCATCGGCCCTGCTGGAAGTGCTGGATCCTGAGCAGAACGAAAGTTTTCTGGATAATTACCTTGAGGTGGAGTACGATCTTTCCAATGTACTCTTTATCGCCACGGCCAATTCGCTGGATACGATACATCCTGCCCTGCGCGACCGAATGGAGATCATTGAAATCACCGGCTATACGCTGGAGGAAAAGATGGAAATTGCCAAAAAGCATCTGATTCCCAAGCAGCGCAAAGAGCATGGCCTCACTGCCAAACAGGTTACTTTTGATAAAAAGGCGATTCTCAAGGTTATTGAAGATTACACCCGGGAATCAGGTGTGAGAGACCTGGAGCGAAAATTTGCTACCCTCATCAGGAATGCAGCCAAATCTATTGCCCTTGAAGAAAATTATTCGCCTAAATTCGGCGCAGAAGAAGTAGAAAAAGTGCTGGGCGCTCCGGTCTTTGACAAAGAAATATATGAAGACAATGAATACGCAGGTGTAGTCACCGGCCTGGCCTGGACTCAGGTGGGGGGAGAAATCCTCTACATAGAAAGCAGCCTGAGCCGGGGTAAAGGCAAACTGACTCTTTCAGGACAGCTGGGGGATGTGATGAAAGAATCGGCCATGACCGCCCTCTCTTACCTGAAGTCTAATGCTGAAAACCTGGGCATCCATTACAAGGTGTTTGAAAATTACGACCTGCACCTGCATATTCCTGCGGGAGCTGTGCCCAAAGACGGCCCCTCGGCAGGTATTACCATGCTGACCGCCATGGCTTCCGTCTATACCCAACGCAAGGTGAAGGCCAAGGTGGCTATGACGGGTGAAATCACCCTGAGAGGTAAGGTGATGCCGGTAGGAGGGATCAAGGAGAAGATACTTGCTGCCCGCCGTGCAGGTATTAAAGAACTTATACTTTGCGACCGCAACCGTAAGGATGTGGAAGAAATCGGGGAGCAGTATACCTCCAAACTGAATATTCATTATGTAAGATCAGTGCAGGAAGTACTAGACCTGGCGCTCCTCAAGCAGCAGGTAAAAAACCCGATCAGCTTTCATATTGATTAATTCAGAGATGTAATTCAGGTAAGCATATAGCCTGATTTGGAATGAAGAAGGGAGGTGAACGCCTCCCTTTTCTGTTTTTTCACGTACAAAAAAAACAGGCTTCATTTTTTACATTTCTATGAGGAAAATTCTAATTTTTTTCAGTTTACTTTTACTGGTAGTCATTTCAGGTTGGGTAGCGACCCGCCTGCTTGCCTGGTTCTGGATCAGCCCCGTGCTTGAAGCTGTTTTTAAGGAATCGGTCAGCTATTATACAGATGATTTGTACCAGGTAGATTATGATGACCTTCAGATACGCCCGCTAGACCAGGAGGTGCGCTTTGTTAATTTCAGACTGAGCTACGACAGCAGCCGGGTAAGGGCAGAAGACAGCCTCCAGTCACGCTCCTGGATGAAAGGGAGTGCTGATGAACTGCGCCTCAATCTCAACAATCTCTGGCAGATGATTCCCGGAAGGTACCTGGATGTAGAACAGCTTTACCTAAGCCAGCCTATGCTGCAGGTAGACGCCTATGCACCTTCCAGAGACACCTTTAGGCTGGAAGAACTGAGCGACTTTAACAGCTATCAGCTGATCCGGCACTATTTTGATTCTTTGAGGGTAGAAGATATCAGCATCAAAAATGCCAGGCTCAAGTGGAACAACTATTACCTGAAGACCAACCAGCAGTTTGGGATAGGAGACATCAGGGCACAGATAGAGGGCCTTCGGGTGAACCCTGCCAGAGCAAAACGCAATTTTGGTTATCCTACTGCCGATGTTTTTAAACTGGAAGTAGACAGCATCAGGTATTTTACTGCTGACAGCCTGTACGTCATAAGCTCAGGTAGGATCAAAGCCGACCCAGTCAGGCAGGAGCTTATACTTGATGATTTTTCACTGGTGCCGCAATATTCAAACTACCAGTTTGCCCGTCAGGTAGGCTATCAGCAGGACAGGATCAGCCTGAATGTGCCTGAAATCAGGCTGGAGGGAGTAAATCTGCATTATCTGCTGGCGGATCAGGCCATCATTGCCCGTCGTTTTCTGATCAGCCAGGCTGATCTCCAGGTTTTTAAAGACAAACGCCTGAATCGCCCAGAAAAAGCAGAAAAGCCCATGCTGCAGCAGATACTTCAGGACATACGCATCCCTTTTCGCCTGGATACGCTGATGCTCAAAGAAGGCAGCATTGTCTATGCTGAGCATGTACCCGAGGGGAATAAAGCTGGTCGGGTCAGCTTCTCTCCGGTTTATATGACTGCCTATAACATCACCAATCTGGATAGTCTGGTTTTGAAAAATATCCATCTGGTAGCTGATATTCGTGCGCGTCTGATGAGTGAAGGCTGGCTGGACCTTCATTTGGATTTTCCTCTCAACAACCAGCAGGGATATCATCGCCTGAGCGGCAAACTGAGTCCTATGGCACTCTCAGCCATGAATGAAATACTGGAACCTACGGCTTTTGCCACGGTAAACAGCGGCTTTTCGGATGATCTGCAATTTGTAATTGAAGCCGATGAAATTCAATCCGGAGGTGAAGTGCATTTCAGGTATAATGATCTTAAAATTGAGCTCCTGAATAAGGATCAGCCGGAAGACCTTAAACTGCGGCAGAAAATTGGTTCCTTTCTGGCTAATAACTTTGTGATCAAAACAAATAATCCCAGTGGTAAGCAGGACCTGAGGGTAGGGGAGGTTTTCTTTAGGCGTGAAGCCGGTAAATCCATCTTTTCTTACTGGTGGCAATCACTGCTCAGTGGCCTGAAGGAAAGCATTGGTCTGAAGAACAATGATAAACCTGAGCCTGAAAAAGAGAAAAAAAGAAAGCCGGGCCTGCTGAAGCGAATCTTTGACTCTGGTGGTGGACGATGAAAAGAATGGGGGAAATGCGAAGGTTTTTGCACAGGTCTGGACAATTTCATTATTTTTGGAGCTGAGCCAAACCACGTTTTCATGAATCAAGATGATCATCAGGATTACGAAAAGCCTCCTTTTTTTGATAGCTGGGCAGGCATGTATGCACTTGTACTGGGCAACCTTTTCTTTCTCATCATACTCTTCTACCTTCTTACCTTCTATTATTCATGAGCCTGATTGACTGGATCGTTCTGTCTGGCACTTTGCTGTTTATCGTAGGGTATGGCGTCTACCGAAACCGTGGCAAAAAAGACATGGAGGGCTATCTTAAGGGTGGCAACAGCCTGCGTTGGTGGACAGTAGGCCTCTCTGTTATGGCTACCCAGGCGAGTGCCATCACCTTTCTTTCCACACCCGGACAGGCTTTTGAGGATGGTATGCGCTTTGTGCAGTTCTACTTCGGCCTGCCTATCGCTATGGTAATTCTGTCTATCACGGTAATTCCCATTTATTACCGCCTGAAAGTCTACACAGCTTACGAATACCTGGAAAGCCGCTTTGACCTTAAAACCCGCACATTGGCAGCTTTGCTTTTCCTCGTACAGCGCGGTATGGCAGCTGGTATTACGATCTATGCGCCAGCTATTGTACTCTCTACGATTCTGGAATGGAACCTGACTTTTACCAATATTGTGATCGGTCTGCTGGTCATTATTTATACCGTGAGCGGTGGTACCAAAGCTGTAAGTCAGACCCAGAAGCAGCAAATGGCCGTAATGATGGGAGGCATGGTAGTGGCCGCCTTTGTGATCTTTGACTTGCTACCGGATGAGGTTTCATTTGGCGAAGCTATGGAGGTGGCCGGCAGCATGGGCAGGTTTAATGTCGTCAGTTTTGATTTTGACCTCAATGACCGCTACAACTTCTGGTCGGGTATCACCGGAGGGCTTTTTCTGGCCCTCTCTTACTTCGGGACGGACCAGTCGCAGGTACAGCGTTATCTTTCGGCTACTTCTGTGGCACAGAGCCGTCTGGGGCTGCTGATGAATGGCCTGCTCAAGGTACCCATGCAATTCTTTATCCTCTTTGTAGGTGTGCTGGTATTTGTCTTTTACCAGTTTTACCAGCCTCCGGTTTTCTTCAACGAGGCTGTAAGCGAGCAGGTAAAGCAAACTGAATATGTAAGCCAGTGGGAATCGCTGGAAGGAAAATATGCCACTACTTTTGAGAATAAGCGGCAGGAAATCCGGAGTCTTTTGCAGGCAGTAGAGAAGAAAGATGACGCTATGATAGAGGCTAGTCGGACGCGTGTGGGAGAGTTGGAGCAGGAGCAACTGGAAATAAAAAATGATGTGATGCAACTGGTCAACCAGGCTGTGCCCCTGGCCGAGACCAAGGATACCGATTATGTTTTCATCACCTTCATTATGAGTTACTTCCCTCACGGGCTGATCGGTCTGCTGCTGGCCATGATCTTTTCAGCGGCCATGTCATCTACGGCATCTGAGCTGAATGCCCTGGGTTCCACCACCACGATAGATCTTTACCGCAGATCCGTCAGAAAAAAGGCAAGTGATGCGCACTACCTGACGGCATCCAGGCTTTTTACCCTCATCTGGGGGATTATTGCCATCATCTTTGCCACCTTTGCCTCCCTGGCCGATAATCTGATAGAGTTTGTCAATATTATCGGTTCTATCTTTTATGGTACTATCCTGGGGATCTTCCTGGTGGCTTTTTACATCAAGTGGATCGGCTCCAATGCGGTATTTATTGCCGCTGTGCTGGCAGAAGGTGCGGTGATCTACCTGTTTTTTACATCAGATATCGGTTTCCTCTGGTTCAATGTCATCGGCTGCGGACTGGTGATATTGCTGGCCATGTTTTTTCAACTTTTCTTAAAGAAAAGTAAATCAGAAAATCAGGAAAGAAATGATAGCTTCAGCAAATCCGAAGACCAGTAAAACAAAGAAGTAAAAGAATCCCAGGATGCTGAATTTGAGGAGTGTCTTGAACCAACCCTGCCCATACACCTTTAGTATGGAAGCATAGATATAGACCAGCAGTAAAGCCAAAATGATGAGCTGTATCCAATTACCAAAGCCTACATTAGGCGCAAATAAAAGGGGAATAAGCAGCAGAATGGTAAGCAGTATAAAGGTAAAGGCATGCAGGTGTACGCCATGAATCAGATGTTTGACATACAGGATACGACTGCGAATATAAAGCAGCTTAAGCAGCAGGGCATAAACCGGCAGCAGGAGGAACATCATGACAGGCATATTCTGCATCACATAAGCCAGGAAGATCTCCAAATCCTGACGGGCTACTTTGCGCATCTGGGAAAAAACCAGCGGACCAATAAAGGAGGTGCTGTCCCACTCTAAATTTCCAATCTGTTTCAAGGAGTCCATTGCCTGCTGGTCGGTAAGGCTTTCATCTTCCAGAATTTCTTTGAAGGTTATGATGCCAGAGCCAAACAGCCGTGTGTTTTCGCTTTTCTCTTTATCCAAAGCCTCACTCATTTCTACTGACACTTCCTTATTGGATGAGTCACTTACTACCCTGGCTGATTCTTTGATCCAGAGCGTGCTGACAAAGAAAAAAATGACACTTACGATGATATAAAGACGCAGCGGGTTGACGTAGGAAGCTCTTTTTCCTTCAATGAAAAGAAGCGTCAACTTCCCCGGCTGCAGCAGAAAGGGCCTGATACTGCGGACAAACTTGGTGTCAAAAGAAAAGTAGTTGAGAAAAAAATCCCGAACCAGTTCCCCGAAAGAAACGATCCGGTTATTGTTCTCCTGTCCGCAGCGGGGGCAGTAATTATAGATCTGGTCCAGGCCGAGGCCGCAGTTGGCGCAGGCTTCAGTTTTTCTCCTGATTCTCATAGGCGCAAATGGATGTTATTACTCCAGGTCGTCTATCTCAATGGCCTCCAGGATATCAGCCAGGTCATCAAAATCCTTAAAGCCGGGTTTAATTTCCTGACCGCCTCTGAGCGCAATGCCTTTAAGATGGCCTTCTTCCAGCAGTAGAGGTACATTTTCTTCTGTCAGGCCAAAGCCCAGCAGTATAGGGTATTGTTCGGCCAGGGTCATGACCTGGTCTGTCATAGCAGAAGGAACCTCATCTTCTTCCGATTCAAAGAGGAAAAAAGCTACTTCATGGGCTGAGCTGCGCAGCTTTTCACCCACCTGAGCAAGATCGTCAAGTTCGCGTGCATCAATCTTTAGGATGATGGGTACCTGTAGTTCTTGCAGGGCCGTCAGGTACTCAGGGCGGCTGATCTGCAGATAGTCAACTGGCGGGTATTGCTGTAGGATTTCCTTGATTTCTTCGGCATGATGACGGCTAAATTCGGCAGCAAAAGCTGTTCCTGCCAGCCACTCGGTAATAGCCGTGTACTTCACCGGATCCATGTAGTTGGGATCGCCGGGTTCAAAGCTAAAGCCCAGCACATCCACGCCCATACCGGCACAGTAGCGGGCATCGCTCAGGTTGTTGACACCACTTATTTTTACAAAAGACTTTAAAGCCATGGCAATAAATTAGGTTGAAATGCTAAAAATTATCAAACAAGAAACTTTGTTGATACGTTATTCGTAACTGAATACCAATTTTTGATAACAAAAGTATAAAAACAAACTTAATCTAATGGCTGTAGAATTAGTAAGCGATACAGAATTTAAAGAAAAGCTGGATCAGAACGAAAAAGTAGTGGTAAAATACTATGCCGACTGGTGCGGAAGTTGCAGGCTCTTTAAGCCAAAGTACAGGAGGTTGTCAGAGGACGAGCGTTTTGCTGATGTTACTTTTTTGGATGTAAATGCGGAAAAAAACCCGGAAGCCCGTAAGTTGGCCGGGGTGAGCAACCTGCCCTATTTCGCTGTTTTTAAAAAGGGTGAATTACTGGAAGGCGTAGCTTCCAGCAAAGAAGAAGCCGTCGTAGACCTGATTCAAAAATTAAATTCATAAACAAGAGAGGAGGTATACTTCTCGTTGAGCAGCAAATAATATCTGTACACATGAAAATTCCTGTAATAAAAAAGCTGGTTGAAAATCAGTCTATTGAAGAACTGATAGCAGCAGAAGAAGCCCTGGTAGAAGACCAACCTCTACCTATTGAAATAGAAGGTGATGATGAAGGAGAGAAACTGACGCATATACTTGCCGCCATCTTTGTCCTGGAACAAATGAAATCCCAGGGTAGCGATTTCAAGACAGCGCTCAGAGAATATACCCGAAGGGTAAGAGAATCTATCAGCTAAGTAAGTAAATTATAAACCTGACAGGCCCACGGGCCTGTTTTTTTTGCCAGTTTTATCACATCAGCAGTAGCAGGCACGAAAAATTTGGGCGAATCTGGGGTTTTGAATTAAATTGCCGTCCTATCAAATTTCAAGCACCTTGCGATTTTCCTTCATCATTTCAAGCCTGCTGTTTTGTCTTTTGCTGTCAGCCTGTGAAAGCGATACCATAAGCCCGCAGGATACCCGCCTGGGTATAGATTACTTTCCGCTAAAGGTGGGCAACTATGCCGAGTACCGGTTGGAGGATATCCGCTACAGCCTGGCTGGTCCGCCTGATACGCTTAACTACCTGCTTAGAGAAGTGGTAGCCGATTCTTTTCCGGGAGAAGGGGGTGAGATAGTTTATCGCCTGGAAAGATTTAGCCGTCTTACCGAAGCTGATTCCTGGCAGTTAGACTCCATCTGGACAGCGCGGAAAAGTACCCGGCGCCTGGTAGTGGTCGAGAACAATGTACCTTACATCAAACTGGTGTTCCCTTTCAGCAGCGGCCTCACCTGGGATGGTAATGCGCTTAACGCGAAAGAACCCCGGTTCTACGAACTAAGCCCCACCGATACTACGTTATTTGCTGAAATAGATAGCCCTCTGGACAGCCTGCTTCGGGAGAATTCTCTTACCGTCCTGCAGGAAATAAGTCAGGATACCATCATTACGGAGGTTCGTCAGTTTGAGACTTATGTAAAAGATGTCGGACTCTTTTATAAGAAGAACCTCAGACTGGAATACTGTGCCAGCAGTCCTGAATGCATCGGTCTGGAAATTATTGAAGGAGGAAGAAGCTATCGTCAAACGCTGATCAGATATGGTAATGAAAATAATTAAACGCCTGCCACTGCCATTTTATGTCCTGAGCATCATTTCGTTTTTACAGGTTCACGCAGAGCTGCTTGCGCAGGAAGCCCAGTACATGGTTTTTTTTGCTGATAAAGACAGCACAGCTTATTCACCTGAGCGTCCTTTGGAGTTTCTTTCGGAAAGAGCTGTCGCCCGTAAATCTCGCCTGCAGATTCCCATCACTTACGGAGATATTCCTGTCAGCAGCACTTACCTAACGCAGCTGAAGGATGCCGGTGCTGAAGTGTATTACACTACTCGCTGGATGAACGGCGCACTCGTTCAACTTAGTCCTGAAGAACTGGCGCAGGTCATTCAGTTACCCTTTGTTACTTCACATGAGCTGGTGAAGCCTGTAGGCCGGAGCGACAGCCGCAAAGCGGGTTCTTCTTACGGAGAAAGCAGTGCAGTGCATAAAAAAGTCTCTGATGAAAAAAGCCTGCTCAATGAAGGGCAGAACAATATGCTGGGTATTCAAACCATGCATGAAAAAGGCTTCAATGGTGAGGGAATGCTGGTTGCCGTCTTTGATGGTGGGTTCAGAGGGGTAGATACAGTGAGTTATTTCAGGCACATTTATGAAGATAATCGTATGCTGCCGGGCTATGACTTTGTGGGTAATAGCACTAATGTACATCAGTACGGGCAGCATGGTACCGAAGCCCTTTCCTGCATAGGCGCCTACCGGCCGGGTGAGTTGGAAGCAGGGGCTTATGGAGCTGATTTCATGCTCTGCATAACCGAAGAAAGTGTTTCAGAATACCGCATTGAAGAATACAACTGGCTTTTTGCGGCCGAAATGGCCGACAGCGCCGGGGCAGACATCATCAGTACTTCCCTGGGTTACACAACCTTTGATGACTCAGCCATGAACTACACTTACGAAGATATGGACGGGCAGACCGCCGCCATAACACGGGCAGTCAATGAAGCTACCGAGCGAGGTATCCTTTGTGTGATCAGTGCAGGAAACGAAGGCAACAGCGGCTGGCACTATGTATCGCCTCCGGCAGATGCACCCAATGTATTGGCAGTAGGTGCGGTCAGCAGCAGCAGGGACAAGGTTTCGTTTAGTTCTTTTGGGCCTACCTCCGACGGGCGTATCAAGCCCGATGTGTCGGCTCAGGGGCTGCAGACAATTGTTGTAAACTCATCAGGAAGAGTGAGCAGATCTAATGGTACCTCCTTCGCGGCCCCCCTGATCGCTGGCTTCGCCGCAGGGGTGTGGCAGGCATTTCCCAATGAATCCAATATCCAGATCATGGATCGTATTCGCCAGGGAAGCGATAAGGCCCTGATGCCGGATAATGAAACGGGTTATGGCATTCCTGACTTTAGCAGATTATATGAAAACTACCTGACTCCCAACCAGGAGTACCGCCTTAATCAGCATTACCGGGTATTCCCTAATCCGGTGGAAAGGAGCAGGCTTTTTATTGAAGCCAATGAAGGCCTGCTGCAAGGGCCCCTCACCGTGGTGATGTACAGCAGTACCGGCAGGCAGGTGCTGAGAAAAGATTTTGAAAACCCGGACAGTGCTTCATTGTCTCTTGAAATTGATCATTTGAGCCAGGGCATTTATGTGATGCACATTTTGTCTGCCTCTGCCTCAGATACCCTTAAAATTGTGAAGTTTTGATTAGCTTTGCAGCTTTAGCACATAAACTACCTTTTTAGTTTGACCAGTTGACATGAAAAAGCCTCTCATATCGCCCTCCGTACTCTCCGCTGATTTTGCTAACCTGCAGAAGGATGTGGAAATGCTTAACCACAGCGAAGCCGACTGGATTCATGTGGATATTATGGATGGCGTCTTCGTTCCTAATATCTCTTTCGGGCTGCCGGTCTGTAGGGCTATTCATCAGCATGCAAAAAAAACTCTGGATGTTCACCTGATGATCAAGGAGGCTGACCCTTTCCTGGAAGCTTTCAGGGAAGCAGGAGCCGACATCATCACCGTACATTATGAGGCTTGCACCCATTTGCATCGTACCATCAGCAGGATCAGAGAATTAGGCTGCAAAGTCGGAGTAGCCCTCAACCCTCATACCCCTGTTCATGTATTGGAAGATGTTATCCATGAACTTGACCTGGTACTGATTATGTCGGTAAACCCGGGTTTTGGCGGACAGAAGTTTATTGAGCATACCTATGAAAAAATTCGTAAATGCCGGAGAATGATTAAGAGCGTGGATTCGGCTGCTCTCATTGAGATAGACGGTGGAGTAAGTGTGCAAAATACAGCAAGCCTGATGGAAGCCGGTGCAGATGTACTGGTAGCCGGCAATGCTATTTTCAAAGCAGATGACCCTCTTAGTTATATAGCTTCTATGAAAAACCTGATGCCTGTCCAACAGCCATCCTGATATGAATTTGAAGCCTGTCAGATCAGAAGAAATATCTTCACTTCATTTTTCAGGAAAAAGGCCGCTTTTTTTTCTGGTTTTGCTCTGGCTTCTAACTTTACAGGCTTCGGCACAGCAGTCACTTCTGCAAGGTTATGTCAGAGACACTACTGGCCTGGGTATAGCAGATGTCAACATCAGCGTTAGCGGGGCGGGGGAGGGCAGCATTACAGATAAGGATGGCTATTACCGTTTTTCTCTCTCAGCCGGAAGTTATGATCTCTTCTTTTCGCACATAGAGTACCAGCCACTTCAGAAAAATATTATACTGGCTCCTGATGATACTTTGCGCTTAGACCTGGTGCTCAGGCCTTATGTGAGGGTGCTGGAGCAGGTAGAAATCAGCGGTCAGCAGAATGAAGCTATCCGGCGCGAAGCTGGACTCATGACCATTAAACCCCAGGCTGCCCAACTGGCACCATCTCCTTTTGGTGATTTTTCCCGTGTGCTGGCTACTTTGCCAGGGGTGGTCAGTAACAACGAGCTTTCTTCTTCCTACTCAGTCCGAGGAGGAAATTATGATGAAAACCTCGTTTACGTCAACGATATTCCCGTCTACCGGCCATTTTTGGTAAGTGCCGGCCAGCAGGAGGGACTCAGCTTTATCAATCCAGACCTGGTGGGTGCGGTTGAATTTTCATCGGGAGGCTGGCAGGCCAAGTATGGAGATAAATTATCTTCTTCACTGAACGTCACCTACCGCCGCCCTGATGAACTACGTGCTTCGGCTACAGCCAGTTTGCTGAACGGAGGGCTGCACCTGGAGGGCAGTACGCCTAATGAGAGAGTTACTTTTCTGTTGGGTGGGCGCTATAAAACGGCTCAGTACCTGCTCAACACCCTGGAAACCAACGGACAATACCTGCCTCGTTTCCTGGATCTGCAATCCTATGTAAACCTGGATCTGGACGGCGACCCTGATGAAGTGCGTACCGAACTCGGGGTACTGGCAGCCGTAGCTGATAACCGTTACCTGGTAAGGCCCGAAAGCCGGGAGACTACCTTTGGCACGCTTGATCAGCCTTTTCGGCTGTTTGTCGGTTATGAGGGGCAGGAAACTCTGGACTACCAGACTTACCAGGCAGGGCTGAAGCTTACCCATCGTTTCAGGGACTGGTGGACGACCAAGTTTATCACTTCCCGGGTCTACACCCGGGAGCGTGAGTATTTTGATCTCTTTTCAGGCTACCGCCTGTGTGATGTGGATCGTACGCCGGGCTCACAGAATTTTAATAATTGTGTAACAACCCTGGGCATAGGAAGCAATTTTGCTCACGCCCGTAACCGCCTGCAGGCCGACATCATCAATCTGGAAAACCGCCATGCCCTGCTTTTAGGTGGTAGGAATTTATTTGAGTTTGGCGTGGGATTCGCCCGTGAAAATATTGATGATGTGATCCAGGAGTATTCCTTTAGCGATTCGGCAGATTACACCACCATCAACCGCAGCATACAAAACGAACTGGACCTGCAATCGCAGCGCTTTTTTGCTTATGCACAAAATACGACAGACCTGAACGAAGTGCATACGCTTCACTACGGCCTGCGGCTCAATTACTGGTCGGTCAACCGGCAGTGGCTCATCAGTCCGCGACTGCAGTATTCGGTCAAGCCTGCGGGCCTGCGAGACGTGGTTTTCCGTTTTGCGGCCGGGCTGTACCAGCAGCCGCCCTTTTACCGGGAGTTGCGCGACCGGCAGGGGCAGCTTAATACTGATGTGCTGGCGCAGTCTTCTCTTCACCTGATTGCCGGGGCTGATTACCGATTTATCATGTTCGGACGAGAGTTTGCCTTCCTCTCAGAATTATATTACAAGCACCTGTACAATGTGATTCCCTACGATGTGGATAATGTGCGCATCCGTTACTTTGCCGAAAACAACGCCACCGCTTACGCCACGGGAGCTGATTTCAGGATCAGCGGGGAGTTTATTCCCGGGACAGAATCCTGGTTTAGCCTGGGCCTGATGCAGACCCGTGAAGATATTGAAGGAGACGAGAGAGGCTACATCCGCCGGCCATCTGATCAGCTCCTGAATGTAGGTATTTTCTTCCAGGATCATCTGCCCAATGATCCCAGCATCCGGGTGTACTTGAGCTACCTCTTTGGTTCAGGACTGCCTTTTGGTCCGCCCGAATCACTGCGCTACCGTAATTTTCTGGATGGTCCTGAATACAACCGCCTGGATATGGGTTTTAACAAGCAGCTCAATTTCCGACAGGAAAAAACCAGCGAAAACAGCTTTTTCCGCTCCCTCTGGATTGGCCTGGAAGTGCTTAATGTACTCGGCGCCGACAATACCATCTCCTTTACCTGGGTGACGGATGTCAACCAGCGCCAGTATGCGGTACCTAACCGGCTTTCTGCCCGCTTCCTCAACCTGAAGCTGATCGCGAAGTACTGATCGGTGAGGAGTTACAGGTTTAAGGTTAAAAAATGTGATCTGTCAGTGCCTAAAACAGCTGTTTGCTGATGTACTTATCCCTTTATCTTTGCAAAGTGATTTTAACACCTAAGCGAATTTTTTGCTTTATGAGCTGAAAATTTCAGCATGATAAAGCTTGCCGGTGTACAAGTCTTAGTGCTATGACATCAGGCTCAGCTAGTCTTACAAATCGGAGAGAATACCAATCCTTCCGGCTGCCCATTCCAGGTAAAATTTGTTTTTGGCGTACTTAGCCCTGAGCTCTGCCAGTTTGATCTGGCTATCCACCAGGCTGGTTTCCCGTTTGTTGATTAGGAACAAAGTTCCGGTACCCAGATCAAACCTTTCCAACTCTGCATCTCTTAAAATTAAATAATTACGCACTTTTCCTTCCTGGAAAACAATCTGGTCTTCTAATGACTGCCAGTCATTAAATGCTGCTTCTATATCAGCCAGGATGGACTGATTGGTAAACAGCAGGTCGTAGCTGGCTTCCCTGATTTTTACGTTGTACAACTCTCTCTTACCCCGCACATTTCTCAGAAAAAGAGGTTGTACCAGGCTGATGCCTACCTTGTGATTATCATCAATAAACTGTGGACTGTATACTTCGGGAGGAGCAAAGCCAGTCTGGAGTACATTGATGTTAAGTTTGATTTTGGGCAGAAAGAGGTCCTGGTAGTATCTTCTTTGTATTTCCAGTTGCTGGATCTTGAAGCCGATAGTTGCCAGCTCGGGATGGTTGTCAGAAGCCAGGGCCAGCAGCCGGTTAAGGGTTGCTGTCTGGATAGGTTCTAAGTCCCAGCCCTCGGTAGAAGGAATGACATTGTCAGGAATTTCCAGTGGCTCCAGGTTTTCGGTCCACAAAAAGGTGGAGAGCACCAGGGAGGCGTTGTTATAGGCCAGTCTTGCCTTTTCAAAATCTACCGCAAAATCCTGCACTAATATTTCGGCCTCCACCGTATCCACGGCTGGGGTGGCTCCCTGTAAAGCTTTCTCCCGGGTGGCTTCCAGGCGGAACTCCGCAAACTCCAGTCCTTCTTCATTGTATCTCAGGAGTTCATAGGCCAGTGTCCAGTCCCAGTATTGCTTGGCTGCCTCCAGTAAAAATTTATTGATGGTCTTGATCTGATCAGCTTCGGCAATGTCGTCCAGCAGGCGGGCCTGCCTCAGGGTAGACCTTCTTTCGTCAATGAGCAAGCCCTGGCCCAGGGGAATAGACAAACCTACGGAGGTAAGACCCCGATTGGTAGTTATATCTTCAGGATTAATATTGGGCCCGCCATTGTGTTCATAGCCCGCCAGGATATCTATGCCGTACCAGAGAGGAATTCGCAGGTTGTTCTCCCACAGGCTGAAATAATTACTGCCCTTAAAGCTTTTCCTGTAATATTTGCTCTCCAGTACAGGCTCAAAAGCACTGCTGGCAACCCTGATTTCCTGCCTGGCCGTCTCTGATAAAAGCTCTGCCTGTTTGACAATAGGATGGTTGGCCACCACCATCTGGAGAAATTCTTCAAACTCAAACACTTCCAGTGTATCCTGGGCTGAAGAGACATTCGGCCAAAGGAGGTAAATCATCAATAAAAAAATGCAGTGTAGCCTTTTTATGTTCATCTGCCAAAAAAGGTTATAGATAAAAATGGAAGCTAAGCCTCCTCGTGAAATTTAGTACTGAGCAGCTAAGGGCAATGAAGCCATTATAACTTACTTTGGCTCATAGTTTTTGTATTTATCCTCATAGGTTTCTTCTTCTTTGAGCTCGCCATCTGCTGAATAATCAGGAGGGAAGCCGTTGAGCTGTCGCCATATCTCATACCAGATAGGCACATCCTGTAGCATCATCCAACCCAGGGCTCCGGCTCCAACCTTCAACTGTTCGGGCCAGTCCTTTCCATCATCATCAGGAACTACCAGTATCCTGAATTTTCCCTGATCACTGGCCACATCGTTGATCACCGCGACGCGTCCCCCGAAGGTGCCATAAGCTGTATTAGGCCATCCTGAAAAAACCACCGCCGGCCAGCCTTCAAACTGCAGGCGAACAGGTGAGCCTATATCTAAAAGGGATACATCTATAGGATCAACGTACACAGATACGGCCAGGTCAGGTTTGGCCGGTAAAATACTGACCACTGCCTCACCTTCCTTCACGGTTTCGCCAATCCCGGAAACCATAGCATTAACCACATGGGCATCCTGGGGTGCTACTATATTCAGAAAATCCTTTCTTTCCTGCAGGTTGGCATATTTGGTTCTGATCTTCAGGATTTCGCTTTCCGTTTCTGCGATATAGGCTAGGGTGGAACTTAGCTCTGATTCGGCCTTGGCAATTTTATCCATGTACTCTGCTCTTACAGAACTTAGCTCAATTTTGGCATTGGCCAGTTCTGCTCTTGCTATGGTCAGTTTGTTTTCAGCAGAAACAAACTTCTGAAGCGTCTCCTGTAGCTTGAGGCGGTAATTTTCCAGTTCCTGCTCGGATGCCAGTCCCTTTTCAAAAAGAGAGTCATAGCGGGCAGCCTGCTGCCGGGCAATCTCGTAGGCAGTTTCTGCCGCTGAATAATCAGCCAGCTCATTTTCCACTTTTTCTTCTGACTGCTCTATCTTGTTTTCAGTCTTCTCAAGGCTAAAGACAAAGGCATCTCGCAGAGCAGCGATCCTGTCTTCCAGGGCTTCCGCTTTGGCCTGGGTAGCTTCCAATGCGTTTATTTTGGCTTCCAGCTGTTCTTCTAACCTGGGTAAAATATCAGGGTCCAGGTATTCATTTTTTACCTCGGAGAGTTGTAAGATGGTATCTCCTTTTTCCACAAATTCTCCTTCATTGACATACCATTCCTCCACCCTGCCGGCAATGGTGGCATGGATGGTCTGTGGCCTGCTTCCCGGCTCAAAGGTGGTCACATAGCCGTAAGAACGAATGTTCTGCGTCCAGGGCAGAAAGAGGGTGATGATACCGATAGCCAGTATGCCGTAACTCCAGTAAGCCAGCGTCCGCGGCAAACTGGACGGTTTGAGTATCCTGGCACTAAAATAGCCGTTGGCAGGCTCCTTCTCCTGACCATTTTCTCCTCTACTTTTGGTAGAGAATATCTTTTTGCTTTTTTTTCTAATTTTCATCTACCAATTCATTTACTGCATGATCTTTCTCCACTGACTGGTAATCTCCCTGATATACCACATGTCCATCCTGCAGGAAGATATTGCTGTCGCAACGCTTCATCACTTCCGGATCATTGGACAATATCAGCACCGTCCAGGTCTGTTCACTTGCCAGCAGGCGGTCCAGCAGTTCTTTCATCTCTTTCTTTTCATTTCCCAACAGGCTACCATTAAGTATCAGAAAGCGAGGCTGGCTGACGATACTCCTGGCCAGCAGGATTTTCTGAGTGATATTTTCCGGCAGGCGCAGACTGCCTGCTATAATCTCTGTATTCAATCCATCGGGCAGGTGGCCGATAAAGCCAGAAAGGCCCACGAAGTCTAATGCCCAGAGCAGGTCATCCTTACTGATTTCCTGCCTTCCCAGGGTTATATTTTCCAGTATGGTGGAATGAAAAATCTCATCGTCATATAGATTGTTGGAGATGACATTATGAAGACTGGTTTTATTGATATCCTTGAGCGAGAGCCCATTGTAGAAGATAGAGCCTTCGTAATCTTCCAGCAGCCCCAGCAGTACATGGATCAGTGTGGTTTTGCCGGCATTGTTGAAACCGGAGATAGAAACTTTTTGCGAGGGGCCTATTTCAATATCAATTCCTTTAAGACTGTAGGAGTTGCTGCCCGGGTATTTGTATTTGAGCTCGCTGGTTTTGATAGACAGGCCTTTTTCTTCAGTCGCCGGGTCAAAATCAAAACCTTTCAGATGCTCCATGGGTAGGGTAGTTACCTGCTCCAGTTTGACCGAACTGGTCAGCAGGTCATAGATTACATCCAGTTTGCTGATCACTTTTTCTACCGCGTTCATGATCAGGATGATGACAATTTCAGAGGCTACAAACTGACCTATATTGATTTCATTGTTGACTACCAGTACACTTCCCAGGATCAGCAGGGCTGCGGTGATGACGGTTTTGAAGCCCACAAAGCTGAAGTACTGTATCATCAGAATCTTAAAGTGCTTCTTCCTTGATTTGGTGTAGTCGGCTACCAGGAAGTCCGTCTTCTCAACAGCCAGGTTAGTATTGCCCGACATTTTAAAAGTGACCAGGGTACGCGCTACCTCTTCCAGCCAGAAAGCCAGCTTATACTTATATTTTGACTCCTTCAGGCTGGTATCAAGTCCGTTGGATCCTGAAAAGTATACAATCAGTATTAGTATCACTACCAGCAGCAGGCCGAACAGGATAAAGTAGGGGTGATAAAAGGAAAGCAGTACCAGCCCAAAAAATATCTGAATCACAGCCGAGGTCAGGTCTATCAGGATACTGGAAACGCCTTTTTGCACCGTAAGAATGTCAAAGAAGCGGTTGATCAGTTCGGGAGGATAGAATTTCAGGATATGTTCTATCCTCACTTTCGGAATCCGGTCAGCAATGTTGAAAGCTGTTTTGGCAAACAAGCGCTGCTGTATGTGCTCCACAATAGAAAGCTGCATGACCTGTATGCCGCCGGATACCAGCAGACCTACTATGACAAAAATTATCAGTACGACTACCGAGGTGGCTACTATACCGCTATTGACAAAATTGATAATACTCTGTACACCCAGGGGTAGGGATAAACTGATGAGTCCGCCCAGAATGGCATACAGGTAGATATACCATATTGACTTTTTTTCAGAGGATATCAGCCGGAGAAAGCTCCTCAGGGCATTTTTGGAAGGGTTGCTTTGATCGGCAATGATTTCTTTGCTGGAGATACAGACGACGGTTATGATCTGGCCTTCCTCGTCGGTGAGAAGCTCTGGTACCGCATTCTCTTCCGCGAGGTGCTTGCTTTCATCATCACGGTACACGTGGACTCCTTTTTTATCTTTTTTAAGGATCAAAGGATGCACTTCGGTATCCTTTCTGGTAAAGACCAGGACGGGAATAGGGTTTTCCAGAAGTTCGTATAATTGTCCTTCGCTTAGTTGATGGCTGAGATAAACCAGGTCTAATCCTCTACCGGTGGTTTTTAGCTTACCTATAAATTCGTTGAGTGAAAGTTCTTTGTTACCCAGTAAGTGCAGATCGGTACTGGCCAGTTGCCGATCCATTTTGTATAGTTCAAGAAATCGTTTGTTTACGAAAAATAGCTGACGGATATTCATTCATCAATGCTTTAAAAAATAGGGATAGCTGTGCGGAATCAAGCGTGATAAGCTGCTTTTTTAATCTTCACGCATAGTCCGAAAAAAGTGAAATAGTATACCCAATAGAGTAAGAACCTCTTCCTCTAGTCATTGTTAAAAAAATAAGTGCTCTCCTTCTAACAGCTGAAAGAAATCAACTTATTCAGAAGGAGCTGAGGCACTTGTGAGGCAAAAAAATGAAAGATCTACTGTTTAACCTCCCTTAGCTTGACTTGTTTTACTACCCTGCTTGATCGGATTGCTCAAAAGGGGTCTACATCAATGACAGTACTGGTCTTGCTAAAGGCCTTTGTCTTGGGCAGCATGTTGCATTCTTCAATCAGGAGCTTTTTATAACCCTGAATTTTCTGGCTGTTCTTTTCCAGTTTGAGCATGATCTGCTGCAGGTACTGGTTGCGCAGGCGGGCGATCAGCGGTTCTTCCGGTCCCAGCACCCGCTGAGGCCCCAACACCTTCTGTAGGCGTTCTGTCAGGTAGGCGGCTGCTTTGGCGCAGGTGATTTTATCCTGGTGCCTGATTGTGATGCGTATCAGCCTCACAAAAGGAGGGTAGTAATATGAACTGCGCTCCGCTATTTCCTCTTCAAACAGTCCCAGGTAGTCGCCACTCACGATTTTAGCCAAGATGGGCTGCTTGAGATTATTGGTTTGTATAATTACTTTGCCCACCTTATCTCGTCGGCCCGAGCGACCGCTGACCTGCGTAATTAGCTGATAGGTTCGCTCGTGTGAACGGAAATCCGGATAGTGGATCATGCGGTCGGCATCCAGGATGCCTACCAGGCTCACGCGCTCAAAGTCCAGCCCTTTGCTGACCATCTGCGTGCCCACCAGGATATCCAGCTCATGTCGGGCAAAAGCGTCAATGATCTGCTGGTAGCTGTTTTTCTTGCGGGTGGTATCCAGGTCCATCCGCTGCACCCGCGACTCAGGCAGGAGCAACTGTATTTCTTCCTCCAGCTTTTCGGTACCAAAGCCGGCAGTTTTGAGCTTGGTAGAGCCGCAAGCCTCGCATTCCATGTGCAGTTTTTCGTGGTAGCCGCAGTAGTGGCAGCGCAACTCGTAGACAAACTGATGGTAGGTAAGACTGACATCGCACTGGTCGCATTTAGGTATATGACCGCAGTCTTCGCAAAGAATGTAGGGTGCGTAACCTCTTCTGTTTTGAAAAATGATCACCTGCTCCTGCTGGTTGAGGGCTGCGTCCATCTGCTGCAGCAGAACGGATGAGAAATCCTCCCGCATCGTTTTCTTTTGCCGCTCTTCTTTGATATCCACCAGCTCAATTTCAGGTAACTGGGCATTTCCAAAACGGGTAAACAGGCTTACCAGCCCGTATTTTCCCTGGGTAGCGTTGTAATAAGACTCAATGGAAGGCGTAGCCGACCCCAGAATGGTACGGGCATGATGAAACTGCGCCATTACCAGGGCTACATCGCGGGCATGGTAGCGGGGTGCAGGGTCAAATTGTTTGTAGGATGTCTCGTGTTCTTCATCTACAATGATAAGCCCCAGGTTATCAAAAGGCAGTAGCACAGCTGAGCGTACGCCTACCACCAGCTGGTAACGCCCGTCCAGTATGCCCTGCCATACCTCTACCCGTTCGTTATCTGAAAATTTGGAGTGGTAGATCCCCATCTGGCTGCCAAATACTTTTTTGAGGCGATAGACGATCTGGGTAGTCAGGGCAATCTCGGGCAGGAGGTAAAGCACCTGGCTGCCACCTGCCAGGGCATCCTGTATCAGGTCAATGTATATCTCAGTTTTGCCGCTGCCGGTCACCCCGTGGAGCAGCACGGTATCGCGGCTTTCAAAATGCGCCATAATCTGCTCCTTAGCCGTCTGCTGGGCTTCGCTCAGGGCAATCCGCTTGCCCTCATCGGAGCCCTCCCTGATCTGAAAGCGGGAAACAACCTCTTCGTATTCCTCCAGTACCCCGTTCTTGATCAGCGTACTCAGCGAAGCAGCAGATAGGTTCTCAGACTTAAGTTGAGACTTAAGCACACCGCGATCATTCGCATCCGGGTTCTGGTAGGTAGGCAGTAGCTGCATGTACCTGAGGATGACATCCACCTGGGTAGGATTTTTTTCCAGACTGTTAAAAAGGTGCTCCAGGCTGGAGGCATCCCTGGCATATTTGTCGCTTAACCTGATACGCTTTACTTTTTTGGGCTTGTATTTCTCTTTTACCTCTTCAAAGATCAGCACTGCCTGCTTCCTGATGAGAGACTTGATGGTGTGATAGAAATTCTTCTCGTTAAAAAGCTTGCCGATCTCAAAGTAGGTAAGCGTATTTTTGTCTTTTAGTGCCTCCAGGAGGAGGTATTCTTTGTCATTAAAGCTGCCCTCAAATTCATCAAAATCAAAGTCGGGGTTCATCTGTACCTTAGATTCGCTGCTGAGTTTCAGGCCGGAGGGCAGGGCTACATTGAGTACCTCACCTATGGTACAGGCATAATACTCGGCAATCCAGTGAAAGAGCCTGATCTGCAGAGGATTTACCACCGCCTGCTCATCCAGCACCTCCAGGATGTAGCGGGCCTCATATTTTCTGGGAGGCTGTTGGTGCAGCTTACCCACTACGCCAGTCAGCACCTTTTTACTGCCAAACTGCACGATGACCCGGCTGCCCACCTGTATCTGCTCCTCCATATCGCGGGGAATGCGGTAGGTAAACAGTTTGGGAATGGGAACGGGCAGCATGAGATCGGCAAACCAGGTGATCCGGTCTTCAGCGGCGTCCAGGTTCAGTTGTAGTAACTCCAAGGCAGCTTGGTTTAGTGGGTAAGGTATTAGCTCAACTGACAAAGCTAAGCAATGAAGCCAAAAAAGGGTAGGGCGTAGGCGGAGAATTGAAAGGGAAATTTGCAAACAGCCAGTTTAGAAGACAGACCTATTAATTAGGTTTTCATATTAAAACCTCTGTTTAAAAATTATTTTAAAATACATGTGCCTATACGCTAGACATCAACTGCTTCATAGCTTCTTCTACCGTCTTCACCGGCAGCTGGCAGCTTTTGTCAAAGCAGACGTAAATAGTAGTTTCCTCATCCAGTGCTTTGCGCTCACTCAGCAGGGGCAGTTCGCTGGATTTTTCCGTACCCAGCACTAGTTTGTTAGGGTAAAACAGGGAGAGAAAAGGTTTGCTCATCTCCCGGGCTTTTTCTCCGATGATGGCAACCTCTGCCGTAGGCTTACCTGCTTCACAATACAGGCTGCCCCAGTTGCTGAGGTAGGCAGGGTCAGTTTCCAGCAGCTTAGTCATTTTACCCAGCATCTGTTCGGCGATTTCAAGGTAAGAGCTTTCATCCAGCAACAGGCCGAGTTTGTAGAGGTTGCGTGCCATGGCCGAATTGGAGCCGGGGATAACATTATCAAACAGCTCTTTCTTGCGGGCAATCAGTTCAGAATCAGTACTGGTATAAAAGAAAAAGCCTTCTTCCGGATCATAAAAATGGTCCATTACATAAGCAGTGAGCTGTTGGGCGTACGCCAGCCACCTTTCGTCAAAAGTAAGCTGGTAAAGTGCAACATAAGCATCTATGACAAAGGCATAATCCTCCAGGTAAGCATCAAAACTGGCTTTGCCATCTTTGTAGCTGCGGTAGAGCGAAGCCTTATTTCCCTGTTTGCGCATCAGCTTATCCGCTATGAAGTGGGCATTCCTGAGTGCCAGTTCCAGGATTTCAGTCTGCTGCAGGGCCGCATAGGCATCGGTCAATCCCTTGAGCATCAGGCCATTCCAGCTGGCCAGTATCTTATCATCCAGGCCGGGGCGTACGCGCTGCGCTCGGACCTCCAGCAACTTACGGCGGCTTTCAGCAACTACTTCTTTCAGTTCCTGCGAACCAAGTTCATATTTTTGAGCAAAAGCATCATCAGGCTCAAGGCGGTGGAGGATATTCCAGTTTTTCTCCCAGTTGCCCTCTTCAGTTGCATTGTAGTAGCCCATCATCAGCTCGGCGGTTTCTCCCAGTACTTCACGCAGCTCATCTGCCGTCCAGACATAGAATTTACCTTCATGACCTTCGCTGTCAGCATCCAGGGCTGAAAAGAAGCCGCCTTCCGGGTTGCTCATCTCGCGCTTCAGGAAGCCGATGGTATCTTCCATCACCGAGCGGTATAAAGGCTTTTTGGTGAGCTGAAAGGCTTCGGCATAGAGACTGAGCAGCTGCCCGTTATCATAGAGCATTTTTTCAAAGTGAGGGGCAAACCATCGCTCATCTACCGAATAACGGGCAAAGCCTCCTCCCACCTGATCGTAAATGCCACCCTGCGCCATGCGGTCCAGGGTCAGCTCCAGGTGCTGCCGCGACTGCTGTTTCATCTGCTCATCCCTGGCATAGAAGTGCAGGCGTAGCAGGAAAAGCCAGTTGGCCGGCATCGGGAATTTGGGTGCACGATTCATGGCTCCCCATTCAGGGTCAAAATTGGAGGAAAATTTCTGGTAAATTTTCAGCAGCTTTTCATCAAAGTTTTTTGAGGCCGCTGTCTTTTCGTCCTGCACAATGCCGTAGCGTTGTATGTCGCTGTGGTTGAGGTTGAGGGCAAACTGGTCGGCTGATTCCTGCAGCTTATCGCGCTGGTCTGCAAAAGCCTGCTGCACGTTCTGTAGCAGCTTTACCCACTGGGCGGGGGGATAATAAGTGCCTCCGTAAAATGGTTTCTGGTCAGGCATCAGGAACACATTGAGAGGCCAGCCACCCTGTGTGCCCATGCTTTGCACAGCTTCCATATATATCTGGTCTACATCGGGTCGCTCTTCGCGGTCTACTTTGATGCAGACGAAGTGCGCATTCATGAACTTGCCAATCTCATCATTCTCAAAAGATTCTCTCTCCATTACATGGCACCAGTGGCAGGAGGAGTAGCCGATGCTGACGATGATAGGCTTATCTTCCTTCTTAGCTTTTTTCAGAGCTTCCTCTCCCCAGGGGTACCAGTCTACCGGGTTGTGGGCATGCTGTAGCAGGTAGGGGCTTGTCTCTTTTGAGAGGCGGTTGGTATATTTATGATCACTCATGACAATTGATTTTCTAGGTTATTGATTTCTTGGGCAACGTCTATCTGCTCAGGGAGCTGACGTAGCTCTTCCAGGGTTTTTCTTAAAAACTGCTGATGCGGTGCAGAGTTTGGCTGGAAAGCCCGGTGCTGCAGGGCGCGACTGAGTTTCTCCCATTTCCGAGTGATATCACGCGTAGGCTGGTCCATATAGGCTTCGGCAAACTTCTGCCAGATGTAATCTTCAGCTACCTCGGTAGGGTGGAGCATATCCCTGCCGTAAAAGCGGTAGTCGCGCAGGTCGTCTATCATTAGCTCAAAGCTTGGAAAATAGCTGATCCTTTCTGGGTATTGCCTCATGAGCTGGTCAACGGCCAGGCGCAGGGAAGCCTTACTGACAGTATTCATCACCAGGGTGTCTCTGAAATGACGTACCGGGCTTACCGTGAAGATCAGCTGAATATCAGGATTCAGTGTGAGCAGGTTGGGCAGCAGCTGCTCAAAGCGGATACAAATCTCGCCGGGATCCAACATGCGTTTTTCAAATAGATCTGCGGGCATTTTATGGCAATTAGCTACGATGCGCTGCTTCTCTTTTCGTTCGTAGCAGAAGGCAGTACCTAAGGTGATAATCAGCCAGCGAGATTTTTTAAGCTGTGCCTGCGTACTGGTAAGCACCTGTTCAATCTGCGCCTGCAGGCCTTCCTGATCTTCTGCCGAAAAATCAGAGTGAAATTTATAATTGTAAAAAATACCGTCTCTCTGCAGATAAGAATCCTCATCGGGCAGGTTGAGGTGTACGGCATCATGCAACAGGCGAAAAATGGAGGCAGGATTGTAGAGCGTGCCAAAGGGGTTGACCAGGGCTTTAAACTTATTGCTGACCATTCGCTGCCCCATAGCACGGGCAAAACAGGAGCCAACACTCAATAGATGGTCCTCGTAGCTGATCTTACTGGGCGAAGGGGTGATCTGTAACTCTGTACGGAACATAAGTAGGCATAAAAATCAGAAGATACACATGCACACAGTTTACTGCAAGCAGTACCGCAGTGTTTTACTTTTTGCTGATTTTAACAAAAAAAACGCTCCTTTTTCAGGAGCGTTTCAATTAATTTGCTGAAAGAGAGCTTTTTATGCCTCTACCACCTTGATAGTGATCTCTTTCTTTACCTCTTTGTGCAGGTCTAACTCAGCGGTATACTCACCCAGGTTTTTAATGTCCTGGTTGAAGTAAATCTTGCGACGGTCTATATCAAAACCTTTTTCTTTCAGGGCATCTGCTACCTGAAGGGTAGTGACAGCACCAAAGATTTTGCCGCTCTCGCCAGCTTTGGCAGGAATTTCAATGGTCATGTCTCCCATTTTATCTGCAATAGCTTCAGCGTCTTTCTTGACCTTCTCAGCTTTATGAGAGGCCTGACGGGTATTTTCTTCCACCATTTTGCGGTTAGAAGCGCTGGCGATGATAGCCAGTCCCTGAGGAATCAGGTAATTTCTGCCGTAGCCGGGTTTCACAGAAACTATATCGTTTTTGTAGCCCAGCCCTTTTATATCTTCTTTAAGAATTATGTCCATGGTAATTGTTGATTTGAAAGTGCTTGGTTAGCCTGTCGGGCCGCGCCATTCTTACTTCAGATTATCTGCTACATAAGGCAGCAGGGCCAGGTGCCGGGCTCTTTTGACAGCCTGGGCCACTTTTTTCTGGAACTTCAGGCTGGTGCCGGTGATACGGCGGGGAAGAATTTTTCCCTGTTCGTTGAGCAGCTTCAGCAGGAAGTCAGGATCTTTGTAGTCAATATATTTGATGCCCTGCTTCTTAAAGCGGCAGTACTTTTTCTTGTTTTCAGTCTTATTGCTGATTACGGGTTCGTTCTGTAACGTCATGATTTTGACTCCTCCTTAGTCTCTTTTTTATTTTTCTTAAATTCACCTTTTCTTCTTCTCTCGTTATATTCAAGCGCATGCTTGTCAAGAGAAACGGTCAGGAAACGCATCACGCGCTCGTCGCGGCGGTACTCGGTTTCCAGAATGGCGACTGTCTCGGGAGAGGCGGCAAACTCTACCATGTTGTAGAAGCCGGTAGTCTTGTGATTGATGGGATAGGCAAGTTTACGGAGTCCCCAGTTTTCTTCGTTGACGATGTCAGCACCGTTCTCTTTGAGGATGTTCACAAACTTGGCGGCAGTATCCTTCATCTGATCATCAGACAAAACGGGATTCAAAATGAATACTGTCTCGTAGTTTTTCATGAAATAAATTTTACTTGTTTTGAAAAGAGGTGCAAATCTACACTTTATTCGTCTCTAACACAAAGAATTTGTCTTTCGTTTGTTCTTTTTTTAAGACTATAGTTGATTTGTTGATTT
>JBKHDR010000041.1:0-37541 GCA_046541235.1 Cyclobacteriaceae bacterium
GCATAGGCTGAGCTGCATAAGGCGAGTGACGACTATCTCAACAGGAATCTGGCCTGAACGCAAAAACATATAACAATACTGAACTATTAATACCATGAAAATATTTGAGGAAGCCCGACATAGAGATGCCGAGTACAAAACCCGCCGCCACTTCCTGAAGCAGTGTACTTCTGGCCTGGGAGGCATTGCCCTGGGTTCGCTGATGGGGTGCAACCCTTTTGCAGGAAGCAGTCGGCAGGTGGCAGCGACGGCTCCCATCAACCACAATCCGCTGGCTTCTATGGCGCCGCACTTTGCACCCAAAGCTAAGCGGGTGATCTATCTCCATATGGCAGGTGCACCTTCTCAGCTGGAGTTGTTCGACTATAAACCCGAACTGGCCAAACTGCACGGCCTGGACTGCCCGCCCTCCCTGCTGGAAGGAAAGCGCTTCGCCTTCATCCAGGGTGTGCCCAAAATGCTCGGCCCCCAGGCCAGATTTGCCCCTCGCGGTGAATCTGGTACACTTGTATCTGACCTGCTGCCCTATTTTCATGATGTGGTAGATGAAGCCGCCATCATCAAGACCTTGCACACCGATGAGTTCAACCACGCCCCGGCCCAGCTGTTGATACAAACCGGAGGACCACGCCTCGGACGCCCCAGCATAGGCTCCTGGGTGACTTATGGCCTGGGTTCAGAAAATGACGATTTGCCCGGCTTCATCGTGCTGGTGTCGGGCGGTAATGTGCCCAGTGCCGGTAAAAGTGTGTGGGGGAGTGGTTTTCTGCCCACCATTTACCAGGGTGTGCAGTGCCGTTCTGAGGGTGACCCGGTGCTCTATGCTTCTAATCCCGAAGGCATGAACCGCGACCTGCGTCGTAAGTCGCTGGATGCTATCAATCGGATCAACGAAGAAGAATACCAGGAGATGGGCGACCCCGAGACCCTAACCCGCATATCTCAGTACGAGATGGCCTTCCGCATGCAGATATCAGTACCGGAAATCATGGACATCTCTAAAGAGCCGGATTACATCCACCAGATGTACGGTACAGAACCCGGTAAGTCCTCTTTTGCCAACAACTGCCTGCTGGCCCGTCGTATGAGCGAGCGGGGCGTACGCTTCATACAGTTGTATGACTGGGGCTGGGATACCCACGGCACCAGCAAAGGAGGGGCCATAGAACACGGCTTCCGCGATAAGTGTAAGCAGATAGACCAGCCGGTAGCCGCCCTGATCAAAGACCTGAAGCAGCGAGGACTATTGGACGAAACCCTGATCGTATGGGGTGGAGAATTTGGCCGTACGCCCATGCAGGAAAACCGTAATGGAAAGACGCAGCCTTTCATGGGTCGCGACCACCATACCGAAGCCTTTAGTATGTGGATGGCCGGAGGTGGCGTAAAAGGCGGCATCAGCTACGGAGAAACCGACGAGATCGGTTATTACGGCATCAAAGATCGTGTTCATATCCATGACCTGCAGGCCACTATTTTACATTTGATGGGGATGGACCACGAGCGCCTGACCTACCACTTCCAGGGCCGCGATTTTCGTCTGACTGATGTACATGGCAAAGTAGTGAGGGATATTCTGGCATAGATTGTTTATATTGGGAATGGCCAAAAATTATCTGGATATATATATGAAAGCAATTGAAGTAAAAGGAAGGGTCGACGATCAGGGTAAATTGTTACTGGATCAGGACCTTTTTTTAAGAAACGAAGAAGTACGTGTCATCATTTTGAGTGAAGAAGATGAGGAAAAACAATGGCTCCGGAATATAAGCAGTAATCCCACTTTTGACTTTTTGAAAAATGAAGAAGATATCTATACGATTGAAGACGGAAAACCATTTGATGAATGATCAGGTATTCGGTAGTGCTTGTGCCTTTTCCTTTTGATGATTTTTCCGGCCAGAAGGTTAAGACCGGCAGTTTGCCTGACCGAAGAGACAGGCATTTACCAACATATCACGATAGCATTCATCAGTAGCCAAACTGAAAAGAATCCTACCGAGGCAGATATACTTATTGAAGAGTCAGAGCAGGATTTTGCCTCTACCGGATTAGCAATAAACTCTGTAATCAAACTTCATAAAATGGTCACTGTGCCAAAGAGTATCATCAAAAGAAAACTGGGAGAACTGTCACCTGCACAACAACAAGAAGTTAAGCGAAAGCTCAGGGAAATTTTCGCTTTAGATTAAACAGTTTATACAACATGGAACAAACAACCTCAGACCTGGTACTTTTCTTCGGGCGCTTTCACCCACTCATTTTACACCTGCCCATTGGCTTTCTGCTGATTGCTTTTCTGCTGGAGATGATGTCGCGCTTTGAGAAATTCCGGGCGTACCAGCCTGCCGTAGGTTTTGTGCTCTTCCTGGGTGCTGTCTCAGCCGTTGTTGCAGCCGGCCTGGGGTTCATGTTGGCGCAGGGCGGTGGCTATGGCGAAGATCTGCTCTCGCTCCACCAATGGCTGGGCATAGGTGCGGCGGTAGCCGCTATTACCTCCCTGCTGCTGCACCAGATGGCTCAGAAGCAGAAAAACCCTGCTCTCGACAAAGCCTATGTCTCCAGCATGTCGGTGATGATCGTGGTGCTGATGGCTGCCGGGCACTACGGCGGTTCCCTGACTCATGGCTCTGATTACCTCACCCAGTACATGCCCGATCCGCTGCGCACCCTGGCCGGACTGGAGCCCCGTGAGGAGAAGAAGGAAGTCAAAATTACCAATCTGCCGGAAGCAATGGTCTATCAGGATATCATCCACCCCATCATAGATGCCCGCTGTGTTTCCTGCCATAATCCTGACAAGAAAAAAGGCGAACTGATGATGCATACGGTGGCTGCGCTGCAGGAAGGTGGTGAAGAAGGCCCTATCTTCATTGCCGGTAATGTGGATGAAAGCCATATGATCAAGCGCATCCTGCTGCCCGCAGATGATGAGCACCATATGCCGCCCGACGGCAAAAGCCAGCTTACGGATGAGCAGATAGACTTGCTAAGATGGTGGATAGCTGAAGGTGCCCCCTTTGACAAAAAGGTAGCCCAGGTAAACATAGACGATGAAGTGCAAAAAGTGCTGAACACGCTGGTTGACCCCAACGCTAACAAAACCGAAGTGGAAATTTTGCTGGCTTCTGAAGTAAAAGCTGCTGATGAGCAGACACTGGCTCAACTGCAGAGCAGCGGTGTACAGGTGATGCCGCTGGCTACAAAAATCAACTGGCTGCAGGCGCGCATTCCTCTTGCCAAGTCTGCAGATTCTCTCATGCAAAAACTCTCTCCCCTGGCCGAACAGCTTACCTGGCTGGACATGGGCGATACGCAAACCACAGATGAAGCTCTGGCGAGCCTGCCACAGTTCAAAAATCTCACCCGCCTGCACCTGGAAAATACGCAAATCACCGATGTAGGCCTGCAGCACCTAAAAGCTATGCCCTACCTGGAATATCTCAACCTCTACGGCACACAGGTCAGCGACGAGGGTATTCAGCAGCTTAAGGACTTGAAGAACCTCCGTAAGCTCTACCTCTGGCAGACAAAAGCCACCAAAGAAGGCGTGGCCCGGCTACAGGAAGCCATGCCACAACTGGAAGTGAACATGGGTATTGAAAACTGGGGCGAAGTAGCTGCTGACAGCACAATGGCGATGAATGATGGGGAGGATTGAATATGGATGATAAAAAATGCCGGATATACAGGCTGTTTACCTGCAATTAGAAAATACTACAACCTGAAATATGCTTATCATTGATTCTTACCCCCTGGCGGTGGTAATGCTTTTCATCACCATGCTATGCTGGGGCTCATGGGCCAACACACAAAAACTTGCTACAAAAAAATGGCCTTTCCAGTTGTTTTACTGGGATTACACATTAGGTATACTTCTGCTTTCCCTGATTTTTGGCCTTACACTTGGAAGTACCGGAGGGGAAGGGCGAAGCTTTCTGTCTGACCTCTTCCAGGCCGATAGCGCAGCTTTGGGTTCGGCTTTTATTGGAGGCGTAGTCTTTAATATCGCTAACCTCTTACTTGTGGCGGCAATAGATATTGCCGGTATGGCGGTAGCCTTTCCCATCGGCATAGGGCTGGCGCTGGTGCTGGGCGTGGTCGTCAATTATGTGGCGGTGCCGGTAGGTGATCCATTGCTGCTTTTTGGCGGTGTAGCCTTAGTCACCATTGCTATCATTTTGGATGCCCTGGCTTACCGGCAGAAGACGGGTGGTGTGGGAGCAACCAGCAAAGGCATTCTCATCTCATTGGTGGCTGGCACGCTCATGGGCTTTTTCTTCCGCTTTGTGGCAGCCGCTACCATACAGGATTTTGCCAACCCGGCTCCCGGCCTTATGACGCCCTTCAGTTCGGTTTTCGTATTCTCAGTGGGCATCTTCCTTTCTAACTTCCTCTGGAATACCATCTTTATGTATCGTCCTATTTCTGGCGAGAAAGTAAGCTTCGGGCAATACTTCAGGCAGGGTAATACCCAACTGCACCTGGTAGGCATTCTGGGTGGTATAATCTGGTGCGTCGGTATGTCTTTCAGCATGCTAGCCTCCGAGCAGGCCGGCTTTGCCATCAGCTATGGGCTGGGCCAGGGAGCCACCATGATTGCAGCTATCTGGGGAGTATTCATCTGGAAAGAATTTGCCGGGACCTCCCCCGGAACTAAAAGGCTGCTCACTACCATGTTTATCTTCTTCACTATCGGACTAGCCCTGATTATTTTGGCCAGGATAAATTAGAAAAATTTTTCATCAGATTTTTTTGTACTTCAAAAGCACAAAACTGTTTGGTTCCGGAATACTCAGACGTAAATGCCGCGTATTATCAGTGCTGAGCGTAACTTTCCTGCCTGGCCCATACAAAGGAGTTAACTGATAAGTGGTATGGGCTTCCAGAAAAGTAGGCACTGCATAGTCTGCTTGATTATGATCCTCCCTGAAGACCAGCAAATAGCCTTCATCTTCAGAACTGAACGACTGAAACCCTGTCCATGAAGCTCCGGAGGGTTCCTCCCCTATCGGTAGTATCACGCCTCTCTGCCAGTCTGCCATTTGCTCTTTGTACAGTTTGATGAGTTCGGCAGTGACAAAGGCTTCTTCGGGCAGGTTGCTGGCTTCCATCCAGGCCAGGGGCTGGGCTGCCATTGTAGTGGCAAAAATATAGTCAAAGCTATAATTTGACGGGGCAAAAGGGTCATCATCAGGATAGCGCTCCGTATTTCTCCATTTGTTGAGAAACTCCAGCTGCAGGTTTTGCGGTGGCATGTAATGCGCCAGCATCCAGAGGTTGCGCAGGCTGCGATAAGGGTAGTAATTCCCCCAATCCGTGTAGCGGTTTTCCAGGAAAATATTTCCATATTCGTTGAACAAAAAGTAGCCACCCCGTACGCCCGCCGTGGCATCCAGGTTGAAAACCACTTCTCCCTGACTGGCCTCCCTTACCCGGTCAAACATTTTTCTCAGATTTTCTTCAGACTGCTTATTGGGTAGTTCTATACCATCAATTTTAAAGTATCTGACGCCATACTGCCGGTAAAGCTCAATGAGGACTTCGGCGTCCTGTTCCCACTGGGCATAATTGCCAGCATTGCTGGGGTGAAACCAAAGCCCTATTTGCATATTTCGCTTACGGGCAGCCTTCACTACCGGTTCCAGACCATCAGGAAACCGCTCCGGGTGGGGCAACCAGCTTTCTTTAGGCCAGGCATCCCATAATTCACCTGCTGCTGAAGCGGAATTTTTGGAAAGGCCCGCCTGCCATCCATCATCTATCTGAAAATGCGTAATGCCAAGCCGATCAGCTTTTTCCAGTTCATTTATCACAAATTTTTCGTTCAGCTTTCCATCACGGCCGCGGTCTCCCCAGGTGTTCATCATGATCATGGCATCCCGCTCTACGCGGAAAGGGCGTTGCTTCCTGAGAAAGCGCTGCAGGGCAGCAGTTTCCTTTCCCTGCTCACTGATGCCCCAGGCCAGGCTGTAACCCGGTGTCCACTTATCTTCTGAAAGCATAGCTGCACTTAGGCCGGGACCACTCACCCGCCAGTCTCCGGGCCTGAGCATAAAGTCATAGCCAGGATAAGCCTGCTGATGCTCAGCCAGGGGGGCTAGTTTCAGAAAAATAAGCTGCTCGTCTGTTTTGGTATATTGAGCCAGTAGCAGGTTGCCCTGCAATAGCAGATCATTGTTGTATAACAGATGCCGGTCTTCCTGTAGCAGGTTATCGTGTTTATCTGTCACATCTTTGAAACGCACATTTCGCAGCTGCCAGTGCTGACCCGGCAGGGCCAGGCGATCCATGATCATGCCGGAATCCGAATGCTGGTTCTGGCTGGCTGATTCTATCCCGGAGATAGCCTCAGCCTTTACTCCCTGCTGAGCAGAAAGCGGCAGACTGCCTTTCATCAGGTAGTCGCAGCGAATCAGTGAACTTCCTTCGTAGATACGGTAAACCCTGCGCAGCAGGAAGCTTCCGTAGTCGGTAGTAACGATTATTTGCCGGTGGGCAGCCTCCAGGGGGCTTTCAGCTACCATCAGTTCTTCGAGGCTGGCGTTGAGGGGGTGCAGTTCCAGGTCGCCATACAAAAAATCAGGCTTTGGCTCTTGCATCTGCCAGCTTTGCCCGCTGCGCTTATCCTGAAGTGAT
Source organism: Cyclobacteriaceae bacterium (assembly GCA_046541235.1). GTDB lineage: Bacteria > Bacteroidota > Bacteroidia > Cytophagales > Cyclobacteriaceae > Catalinimonas. The sequence goes on from JBKHDR010000041.1 coordinate 6,640, forward strand.
AAGCTGATCAGGTGGCCTCTGTTCCACAGGTAGCGGCGGGCCATCAACTCATTCTCAATGAGCAGGGTATCCGGCAGCGTCTGCGCCAGTAAACTTTGGACAAAAAAGCCTGCGAACAGGACACAGGCAACAGGTAGTATAATACGTATCATTTCTTTTCAGATATGTAGTAAGAATCACTCATGAAACAAGCGGGCCGTCTGCTTCATCGCTTTCCTGCCCACTCATCCACTCAGTAGGACTGCGTCCGTGTTCCTTACGAAAGGATTTGCTGAAGTAATTGACATCCTGGTAGCCTACATGGTACGCTACCTCCGCCACTTTGTACCTGCCGCTGCTCAGCAACTGAGCGGCCTGCCTGAGTCGAAAAGACCGGATGAAATCAGCCGGGGCCAGGCCGGTTAGCGCTTTCATTTTACGGTACAGATGGACACGGCTGAGGCCCACTTCCTGCCCCAGGTATTCTACGTTGAGTTTGGGGTCGTTCATGTTTTCTTCTACAAAGCAATAGATTTTTTTCAATAACTTATCATCATGACTACTGAGCAGTCCGGTATCTGAAGGGGGCTGTAGGTGCTGCCCGAATTGCTGGTGCATTTTCTCTCTGCGCCTTAGAATGTTCCTTATATGATGGTCCAGTTCTTCGAGCAGAAAGGGTTTGGCCAGGTAAGCATCTGCCCCTTCCTGCAAACCGGCCAGGCGATCTTCGTCGCCACTGCGTGCCGTCAGCAGGATGAGGGGAATATGGGATATTCTGGCGTTGGCCCGTATCTTTTTCAGCAGCCCGATGCCGTCCAGTTCAGGCATCATCACATCGCTGATGATCAGGTCCGGATGGTATTTTTTGGCTTTGGAGAGAGCCTTTTGCCCATTTTTAGCCAAGATCACTTCGTACTTATCCTCTAAATGCTCCCGCAGGTAATAGCGCAGTTCCGCATGATCATCGGCCAGCAGAATACATGCTTTGTGCTTTGGGTCGCCGGGACGAGAACTTACTTCCCCGGCTTTTTCTCTGAATTCTGCCTCGTATTCCAGGGGCAGGGGTTTGATGAAACCACCCTGATCTTTGCGTACTTCTGAAGGGCTGGTCTCCGGGGCTTCCTGCAGCGGCAGGCGCACCATAAAACAGCTACCTTCGCCCAGGCGGCTCCTTAGGCTGACCTCACCACCCATCAAATCCAACAGCGATCTGACCATCGCCAGGCCTATACCGCTGCCCGGCTTATCCGATTTGCCACTGTAAAATCGCTCAAAAATGTGCTGCTGGTCTTTTTCGGCAATACCTCTGCCAGTATCGCGAAAGCTGATTAGGGCATGCGTCTGATTCTCCTCATCTGCCAAAGCAATTTTTACTTCAATCTCCCCGCCGCTTTCGGTAAATTTAAAAGCATTGTAGAGGAGGTTGAAGCATATCTTCTCCAGTTTATCCCGGTCAGTCATGAAGAACCGGTCGTCCTCCTCACTGCGGAAGTCCAGCCTGATGTTCAGCTGGTCTGCAAGGCTCCTGAAGCTATCGGTAATTTCCCGCAGAACTTCATCCAGTTTCACGGGCTTTGTTTCCAACCTGGCATGCTGGCTTTCTATTCTTCTTAACTCAAGTACCTGGTCGATCAGCAGCAGAAGCCTCCGGCAGTTGTAGTGCATCATCTTCAGTTGCCGGCGCATGGGCTGGCTGCCTTCGCGGCTATTGAGCAGTTTCTCCAGTGGGTTGGCAATAAGCGTAAGGGGAGTCCTGAACTCATGAGAAACTTCTGTAAAGTACTCCATCTTAAGCTGATGTACCTCTTTCCACTTCGTCTTTTCCAGTTCCTGTATCCTGAGCTGATGTTTGAGGTCGGCTTCTTTCATTGCATTGGCTCTTATCAGCATAAAACCCCCGATGATCAGCAGCGCGTAAAGCAGGTAAGCCCACCAGGTCTTCCAGGGAGGCGGCAGTACCTGTATCCGCAGTTGAGTGGGCTGCTCGTTCCAGAGCCCATCGTTATTGGAGCCTTTCACTTTGAAAATGTAGCTTCCCTCAGTGAGATTGGTATAGGTCGCACTTCTTTGATTTTGTGTAAAATACCACTGCTCATCAAAACCATCCAGTTGATAGACATACTGATTATTTTCAGGACGCAGGTAGCTCAGGGCGGCAAATTCTATCCGGATCATATTATGAAAGTAATCCAGCACGATTTCCTCGGTTTGCTGCAACGGCTGCGAAAGAATGCCGCTGTCATCTCCGGGCCGTACCTCCTGCTCCCCTACCTGTAGGCGTAATATCATCACAGGCGGCACATATCCATTTTCATCAATGCTGAGCGGATCAAAACGCACATAACCATTGCTGCCGCCGGCCAGCATTTCTCCCTGCTGGTTCATGTAAAAAGCTCCTTCGTTGAGCTCCTCAAGAGGAAATCCTGAAAGGTAAGTGTAATTTCTGAAGGTGGTATCCCTGGGATCAAAACGACTCAGTCCACTGAGCGTAAAACACCAGAAGAGTCCTTCGGTATCCTCTTGTATACCATACACTACATCATCTACCAGTCCATCCTTACGGGTAAAGGCACGGAAGTTTTTGCTCAGGGGGTCAAACTTCAGCACGCCGCCCCCCATACTGCTCACCCAGATATTGCCCTGCTGATCTTCAAAAACTGATGAAATCTCCTGATGTGGCAGATAGTTGAGCGAATCTCCGCTGTGGAAGTGGGCCAGCACCCCCTGGGTTTCGCTGAACAGGAAAAGGCCGTTTTCCCGGGTAGAGAGCCACAGGTTACCTATCCTGTCAATCAGTATATGTTTGAGGGATATATCACCCAGGCGGGCGTAGAGTGTGTCCTGATGGCTGAAAGGAACGAAGACCTCCCGCTGAGGATCAAATTTACGCAGGCTGCCTTTACCGTCTAATCCCAGCCAGAGCATCCCTCGCTGGCCTTCGGCAATGCTATTGATGATGCGGTAACGCATATCCGAATATGACGGGTCAGAGGGGAGCGGATAGCGCCGCACCCGGCCACTGTTCGGATCAAAAAGGTTAAGCCCCTGCCGGAAGGTGCCGACCCATACCTGGCTGCGGCTATCGGTGAAGAGCGACTTGATCGTATTGCCGGAAAGGGAATTTTCGTCTTCGGGCCGGTGCAGGTGGTACTGATGATAGTTGCCATCGGGCTGCACCACATTGATCCCGCCTCTTTCAGTACCGATGATCAGCGAACCGGCGGCCGTTTCAGTGAATGCACCTACCACATTGAAACTCAGGCTCTGCTCGTCTCCGGGAACATGGTAGGCATGCCGAAAGCGCTGGTTGTCCTCATCATAGATATTTACACCGCCAAAGTAGGTGCCTATCCAGGTGCTCCCTTTTCGATCGGTATAGAGTGATCTTACTGAACCATGACTCAATGAATGTGGATTCCCTTCGCGATGCCGGTACGTGAAAAGCTGTTGATCGTGAATATTGTAGCTGTTGAGCCCGTCAAATGTACCAATCCAGACATTTCCCCTGTGGTCAACACTGAGTGCCCGGGCATTATGATGAGACAGGCGAAAACGCTCATCCGGATGATCTGGAGAAAAGTGCTGCCATTGTCCATCAGGACTGATTCTGAAGGCACCCCCTTCTTTGGTTCCGACCCAGATATGGCCGGTACTGTCCTCAGCCAGTGCTTCGATACGCAGTTCGCTCAGGCTGATGTTCTGGCTAAGTGAATCGAGGTGGATAAAACGCTGCGCTTCTTCGTTTAGACCTATAAGTCCCTCATTTGCGCTACCTATCCAGATAGTGCCATCACGGGCCTCTAGCAGACTGGTGGCAGAGTGATCCAGCTTTTCGCTCGCTCCGGCCATGCCCGACCTTGCCGGGAGAAACTGTCTGTTCTGAGGATCAAACCAGTGTACCCCCCAGCGGGAAGCTGTCCAAATCCTGTCCTGACTATCCACCATGACTTGCCGGATGGCCGGGTGCTGTTCGCTGATCAGGAAATTTTCAAAAATCTGTACCCCTTCCCGGAAGCAACTCAATCCCCCCTCACCAGCAATCCAGAGCTTGCCTTCTTTATCCCCGCTGATGCTGTTGACCTGGTTATTGGCCAGGCTGTGACCTTCTCCCCGCTGCTGCCGAAACACAGTAAACTGGTAGCCATCATAACGATTGAGGCCGCTGCGGGTACCCAGCCACATAAAGCCGTGATCGTCCTGCCACACTGCCAGTATACTACTCTGCGAAAGACCATCCCTGACTCTCAGCTGATCAAAACGTACTTCATCCCTGACGACCTGCGCCCGAGCAGGAAGAGAGAGGGCAACACCGATGAACAGGAGCGAGATTTTAAGGAAAAAAAAGGCGTGTGAATGCATATTCAGCGGGAATTCATAAAACAGAGAGCATGCATAAAGAACGTTTCTTTAACTCAAAGATAAATTTATTCCCGTAAGGAGCCATTGATGGCTGTTAAATTATTGTGAATTCAGGCCAGCATTACCCCGGCTCACAAGCCTGATACCTGGCTGCTTCCGTCTGCTCTTTTCTGTAAGATAAAATGATCAACCAGCCTGTCATCCACAGATTTAGACTTATACATCAGGCTATCGCCCATTATCTGTATGGTCTGGTAAAGCTGCTGTTTTTCTACGATTACATCCATAGGAAGGGCTTCGGGATGGCGGTCATACATTTTGGGACCGCTTACCGACACCACATAGACGGGCCGATGCTTCCCGGTATCTGTTTCCTCTCCCTGCGTCCGGCCGTAGATGTGGTCATGCCCCTGTAGTACCAGGTCTACTTTATAGTTTTCCAGCAGCGGCTTCCAGTTTTGATAAATACCTTCATTAACTGTTCCCCTTGAGACAGAGTAGATAGGATGATGAAAAGCCACGATCAGCCACTTCTGCCGGTTATGTTTCAGCACCTCTTCCAGCCATACGGCCTGCTCCTCGATGTTTTTGTTTGAATTGAGCACCACCAGCCTGAGTTGCTGAATATTAATGGAATAGACCTGATCTTCCATACCGGCTAAGCCATTGGCGGGAAAATTGAACTGCGGGCCCCAGAATTTAGAGAATGCCACCTTTTTGCCTGTTTCGTTTTTGATGTACTCATGATTGCCCACCGCAGATAGGGAAGGCATGGTCGCATGGATGAATCCTCCTGCCTCAAACCACTCGCCCCATTCATCATCATTATCAGCGTGGTTGATCAGGTCACCGGCATGCAGCATGAAATCAGCCCCGGGCATATCCAGGTAAGCCGCACGTATCGCCCTTGACCATTTATCCAGCAGCCGGTTTTGTGCATCACCCATGAAGATGAAAGAAAGCGTATCTTCATCAGTACCGGCAGTTCTAAACTGAAACCACTCGCTGCGGTGACTCCCGCTGCCCACCCGGTAGGCATAGAGGGTATTGGGCTGAAGCTCACGAAAAGTTACTTGATGGTATGCGATCTGATGTCCTTTATGCTCGACTGACTGTGTTTCGGCGGGATACTCTTTTTCTCTATCGTCGAAATCAGGATCCGGATCTGCCGGGCATATTTCGGCCTGGGCCCCGCTTGTGCCTGCGGCGCTTCGCCAGGTAACGGTGGCCGTAGTAGCAGGGTCATCACTCCAGGTGAGCAGTACCCGGTCGGGCCTGAGAGCAGGAGGATAAACCAGTTCCTGTGCATAGGCATTGTATGATAGAAGTGTGATGAATCCTAATAATTTCAGGTAGATTTTCATGCTAAAAGACGGTTGGTAAGTCAATGTTTAGGAGCTAAGTTTTTTGATCACAGTTCATTTTTCGCTGTTTATGCGCTTGATCTTCAGGCTTGATGTATTGTAAAAAATAAGCAGACGGGGAGGCCTCCCTCACCCGTCCGGAAAAAGAAACACTAAAAAATGATCATCGGATGCTGCCGTCGGGGTTCTTCACCCAGCCCAGGGTCCAGTCATTGGCCTCATTTTCTACTGCGCCGGCATAGCTGCCCGACTGGAAAAAGGCTCCCAGGGTGGTCGGGTCAAATTCGCTTGTGGGGGTAGCATCTGGAATAAAGGAACCGGGGCCTATACCGGCAATGGCTTCGGTCGAGTTGTTAAAGCCCGGGTCTGAGAAAAACAGTTCTGCATCATTGCGTGCGGTTTGGTCATTTCCAAATACATGGGAATAGGCAAACACAACCGGGCCATTAATGTCGGTAATAGCAGGGCGGCCATCGGCTTCATCGGCAGCAGCCCGTACTCCCCAGGAGGGCAGGCCGGTTACTACGGCATTATATACTTTATTGCCTTGTGACGACCAGAAACGTATGCCATCGGGTTCTCCTGCGTCCACATCAGCCCCTGGGCCAATTACGGTAACATTGGAAATAACAGCCCGTGAGTCGCCTCTCAAATACATGGCTTCATCCCCATCACCAGGTACAGAAGAAACTGAAATGATATACTGCATATTCCCGCTGTAGGCATCTTCCAGCCGGTAGTTGGTATCTTCTGAATCGGTAGCCACCAGGTAGGACACGTTGACATCACCATCACCAATGAAGAAGGCTTCGTCAGTACATTTCCAGACCTGTATATGCGAAATGGTGGTACCGCTGCCTACATTGTCGAGGATAAAGGCGCGGTCGCCGGCATATTCTATACGCAGATATTGCACTGTACCGCTGTTAGAACCATCACCGGTAGACTCGATCTGGAAATCGCGCCAGTCACCGGCTTCAGCATCAGTACCGTCAATGAGCACATTCTCGCTGGTCATGACCGCAGGAGCCTCTTCATTACCACGGATATCGACTGTACCCAGCACCAGTAAGCGCATATCCACACCGCTTTGCAGGTAAACAGTAACCCCTTCCTCAATCTGGAAGGTAGAACCTTCATTAAAGGTAATATCGATATCAGCAGCAGGCTGGGCCAGGTAGTAAGACCGCCCGGCAGCCAGCTTCACCGTTGTTCCGTCAGGTACTATACCATCAGCCGGTACTTCGATCTGGTAAAGAGCGGTGCTACCGATGGTCACTTCATCATAAACTGCCGCAGCAATGGTATATGAGACAGGGTCAGACTCCAAGTCCTGGGAGTTGACCACAATAAACTCATACACAATCTCATCGCCTTCAGCTACATTATCAGGCACGTTGGCAGCGGTGTAAGTGTACGAAGCCACATCCGGATCCAGGGTGATCTCTTCCAGGAAACCACCGTTCTGGTTGACAACCAGCGTTCCGTTGCCTCCGTCAATGTCAAGCGTAAGGTCTATTGACACCGCATCACCTGGGGCCAGGATGACGCTATTATCTCCGCTGATGCTTACGGTAGGCTGTGAAAATACCGGATCAGGGTCGTCATCATTACAGGCTGCTACCATGATAAGGGCAGCTGCCAGGAGGAGCATGTTCAATCGGTTCATAAGGGTTTTCATTTTCATCGTTTCGGATTTTATTTATAGGTTTATCTGATTGTTCCGTCAAGATCCCTGCACCAAATCCCATCGGCAGTCCAGTCGTTGGCCGTATTTTCTATGGCCCCGATAAAGGGTGCCGGTTCAAACCAACTGTCAAAGACAGGAGAAGCCGCCGGGTCAAAAGGGCTGGGCACTGAGCCTACTATATTGGTAGGGCTGATCCCGGGTACCGGGTCTTCGCTAAGATTAAACTCGGGCAAGGGCAGGAAGAAGTCTTCTGCCTGCTCACCGTAGTTGATGCGGTTACTGAAGGCACGCACATCCGCTAATACCATAGTGCCGTCCTCCAGCAGTTCCTGTGGTACATCTTCTACCCGTACCGCATCGCCGGGGAAGTTGGTCACAATTATATTATGTGCCTGCGCATAAGCTCCTCGTCTGATGCGAATGCCCCGGCGGGTCCCGTCCAGGTCGGTATTGCCGTTACCAATCATGGTGATGTTAGAAAGGTAGCCGTAAGTACGGGGCGAGAGGTTGAAGTCGCTGTTGTCGTTTCTTAGTTCCACGCAGCGGGCGATGTTATTGAAGTTTACCGGAATGATGGTGGCTGCCACATCGGTATGGAAGACCATGAACTGTGCGCGGCCCCGCCAGCCGTGTTCTGCCCAGAAGCCGTAAGCGCCAAAGCCGTTACATACCAGGTATTTGACACTGGCACTCCCTCCCTTAAAACGGATGGCATTATCAAAGCAGCGGTATACGTTTATATGAGAGATCGTGGTGCCGGAGCCTACCCCAAAAAACTGTATGCCGTCAACGTCATTTTTACCGCCATACTCCAGGCGTAGGTAGCGCAGTGAGCCGGAGCTTTCATTGTCATTGGTGCCTCCGTAGCGGAAGTTGGACTCCAGCACCGTTGCCCCCTGGTTAGTAGGCGCATTGCCATAGACGAAGATGCCTCCCCAGTCGGCCGTAACGGGGGTTTCTCCTAACAACACCTTATCGCTGGTAAAGACAATAGGCGCGTCTTTGCTGCCATTGGCAATGATACGGCAGCCGCGGGTAACAGACAGACGTGAATCTACCGGGCTGTCATCGTAAGTTTTCATATAAATGGTGGTACCGGCCTGTATAGTAAGCGTACTGTTTTCCTCCACCGACACAATACTGTCCAGCAGATAGGTATGCTGCGCCTCAAAGGTCACGTTTCGGTTGAGGCGCCCTTTGACATACTTGACCGGCAGCCCGTTCACCACTTCATCACGGATGGTGAAAGGAGGCCCTACCTTCACATGTAGCGTAAAGCTCTCTGCCCTTCTGCCTGCCTCATCCGTCAGCTCAAAACGAAAGCTGATTTCGGCATCGTCGGGCAGGTCGGGTGCTATGCTGTAGTTGAACATATAGGTACTCAGGAGCTCGTCTCGGAAGCTGACCACCTCAAAGGGTTCGTCATTACGAAAAATTTCCAGCTGGTTCAGCCCGGCCACTGAGCGGAGTTCTATCTCTGCTGTTACCGGACGGCCCTGCTCCTGGAGGATCACCTCAGGTATATTGAGTGGTAAAATAAGAGGAGCGGGTTGTTCAAACACGTTCTCATCCTGCTGGCATGCCCAGCAGTGCAGCAATATGATGGGTAAAAGGTATCCTGTTATCTTTTTCATAAGTTTAATGATATGCCAAAGCGGTTCCACCATCCGAAATACGCGAACTCTGAAATCCGCTCCGGGATTCCCTGATAGTTGATGGAAGGCGCATTGGTTACGTTCATGAATTCGGCAAAAACCCTGAAGTTACTGTTGAGCTGATAAGAGGCATTGATATCGAGTTGCGCCCTTTCCAGTTGTACAATATCGTTGCGGGATTCCCCGGCTACCCCATCCAGAAAGGTACCGTTGTAGTTGAGAGAACCCCGGGCCGTGAAGCCACGGTAGTCAAAAGTGAGGGCGGCATTGAAGGTATGCCGGGCCTGTCCGGGCAGGCTGATGCCGGTACGGTCGGCCGTAAACGCATCTGACTCAGTAAAAGTATAGTTGAAGTAAGTACCAAAGCCACCAAGTATGCCGGGCAGGAAGTCCAGCGGCACCTGTGTGTTGAGCTCAAAACCATAGACCTGGGCATTTTCCCCGTTCTGTGTCTGCCGGAAGGAGTAGCCGGGAAACTCTTCGTAGAAAGGATCGCCGGGTCTGGTAAACTGGAGGCGTCGGTCAAACTGGAAATCGTCAATATTTTTGTAAAACAGCCCTCCGGAGATGATCCCGATATTGGCCAGGTATCGCTCAAAGAGCAGGTCCACATTAACAGCCTGACTGGCCATCAGTTCAGGGTTCCCTGCCCTGATGTTACCACCGTCCTCATCTATTTGCAGGAAGGGTACCAGGTCGGAGAAGTTGGGGCGGGCATAGCTGTAAGTGACTGCTGCCCGCAGGTTAGTAAAGCGGTTGAAGGAATATTTGAGATGCACATTAGGTAGCAGGAACTGGTAATCAGTACCATCTGAGAGGGGGCTAAAGTCACCGCTGATATTATTGACCTCAAAGGCATCGTAGGCTACTTCATTCCGCTCGAAGCGCAGCCCACCCAGCAGCATCAGTTTGGGCCATTCTATCCTTCCCATGACATAGCCGGCGTAAATCGTTTCGGAGGCACCGTATGATTCGTTGTAGGTGTTACGGTTCGTCCGCACCCGGTCAAATCTGTAAAGACGCTCATTATCATTCACAAACTGCCGGAAAAGCTCCGGGTCGATGCTGGGCCCGAAACGCGCCCGGTCGTTCATAAAATCCTCATCTTCAAACACACTGACAACAGAAGCAAAAGCCGCCCGCTCGTTGATCACCCGATTAGGGTCTGAAAATAAGAAAATGCGGTTGTTGCGTACTTTGTCATTGGTCTGTCGGCGGTACTTGGCGCCGGTCTTGAGGTAAGCCTTGGCCCCCGGCAGGTTAAAAGGAATAGTAAGGTTGAATTTACCCACGAAATTGCTGCTTTCCAGCAGAATGTCATCTGTATCGTAGCGGTCGGCATCGGTGATCACAAAAGGATCGAAAAAGTTCTGCTCCGGGTTGAGAGTCCTGAACTCAGGAAGTTCGGCATAAATGCCCCGGGCAGTAGTAGTGACCAGATTTATGCGGTTATCTGATCCCCTCTCGAAACGTCCCTGAAGGCCTTCTTCCACCCGGCGGGAGTCGGCATAGAAAGCGCCCCAGTCCAGGGTTACATTTCCGATAAGGTGCTCCCCCTGTAGGTTATACGAAAGGTTTTCGCTGAAATATTCGCGCAGGGCGATGTCGCGGCGCAGTTCGGTACCCAGTATGGTATCTAATGAGGTCCAGGTAACCCCGGCCGACTCATTGAGCCTGCCCCGAATACGGTTGCGCTGGTCCACATCCTCGCGGCGGTTGTACATGAAATTAAAGATAATCCCGGAAGTGCCACTGAATTTATAGTCCAAGGTAGCAGTCGACCCAGTACGGGTACGCTGGTTGATCAGGTCGCTGTACTCGTAATTTTCTATCACAACGGTATCAGCACCCAGGCTGCGGATGGGCGTATCGCCAAAGGGAGACCAGGCAGCTTCGTAGCTGTCTTCTTCATTATCGGTACCAAAGTAGCTCAGCCCCAGCATGACACCCAGTTTTCCTTCACCCCTTTTCTCATCATACAGGAAGCGACGGTCTATCCTGAAGCGGCCAATACCGTTGAATCCCTGGGAAAGGCTGTTGTAACCACCTCCGGCTTCTGCCCTTAGCGACCAGTCAGTGGTTTTGGCTATCGGTGTTTTCAGATTGACACTGCCACCAATGGCATCGCCGTCCATATCAGGCGTGAGGGCTTTGGTTACCTCCATCGAAGAAAGCTGGTCAGCCGGGATCAGGTCCAGGGATTCATTACGGGAGCCGTCATTCTGAGTAGAAGGTATCTGCTCCCCATTGATATTGATGGTGGTAAAGTGCTTGGGCGTACCTCGCAGTGAGATGGTTGAACCTTCGCCCCGGGCACGTGAGATGTTGACACCCGGTACCCTTTGCAGGGCTTCAGCCACGTTCAGATCAGGAAATCGGCTGATCAGGTCGGCGGAGATGACATTCTTGATGTTATCAGCGGAGCGCTGCATGTTAAGCGCTTTCTGCTGGCCCTCCAGACTTGCCCTTATGGTTATTTCATCCAGGCTGGTAGCTACCGGTTGCAGGCTAATGCGCAGGTAATTTTTTTCACTCAGGTCAAAGTTTACTTCCTGCTGTTTATAACCAATAAAAGATACAACCAGCGTATCTTTGCTACGTGGCAGATTTGGCAGCACAAAATTACCGCTCATATCAGTAGCAGTCCCTGTCTTTTCAGACTTAATAAGAATGAAGGTACCCGGCAGTGGCTCCCCGGTCTCGCCGTCCAGCACTTTACCGCTCAGGCTGTTGGCCTGCTGCGCCCCGACTACAAAAGGCAGTAATACAAATAGTAGTAAAAGGCAAAAATAGGTCTTCATAAGATTTATATAAGTTCAATAAGCAGGAGTACGACGATCAGGAAAACGATAAAAAAGGCCGCCTCCCTGATGCGGTGCTTCCTAATCTTCTCTTCCACTGAAGAAGTACTTTTAGGTTCCGTGTTTTTGTCTCGTTTTCTCATGTTCAAAGGTCATGTGAAATGACCGAAACAGGCAGACAGACAGGTTTCCATTGCAAGGCAAAAGGGTTACCGGGCAGGAGATTCGTTACAAAAAGCAGATAAATTCGTTACAAACAGCTCGAGAAGACAGAGCAATCCTTGACAAAGTCACGACCGGGACGCAAGTGGGCAAGAGAGAAAGATGCCGCTGATTGATGAACAATATTGAATACCTTACCTTCGAGCATTCAGATTTGTTACCTCACATCAATCACTAAAATATGCCGCGTCTCATCCTGCTCAACAAACCCTTCCAGGTACTCTGTCAGTTCTCGCCCGAGGGAGATAAGCAAACCCTGAAAGACTATGTGCCCGTCCCTGACGTCTATCCTGCCGGGCGGCTGGATTATGATAGTGAAGGGTTGGTGGTGCTGACCGATGCGGGCTATCTGCAGCACCTCATCAGCGATCCTAAGCACAAAACTTACAAAACTTATTGGGCGCAGGTAGAGCGTATTCCCGATCAGCAGGCGCTGGAACAGCTTAAATTAGGAGTAGAGTTAAAAGATGGCATGACCCGCCCGGCAATAGTGAAACAGATTCCTGAACCCGAAATTTGGGATAGAAACCCACCTATTAGGGAGCGGAAGAATGTGCCCACTGCCTGGATAGAGCTGCAGATCAGTGAAGGCCGCAACCGGCAGGTACGCCGCATGACCGCCGCAGTAGGCTATCCTACACTCAGACTGATTCGTCAGTCAGTAGGCCCCTGGTCACTGCAAAAGCTACAGCCGGGAGAGTGGGTGGAGGTACCCTGCCCAAAGAACAGGGAAGAGTTGCTGAGTATTATGGGAAAAATTTGACAGAAAGTGAGAGCCGACTACTCCTTACTCATTTCTTAAAGATTCCACCGGATTTTGGGTGGCAGCGCGTAGCGTTTGAGAGCTTACAGTAAGCAGGGCTACGAGCAACGCAAGGATGCCCGCAAGCAAAAAGATACCTATCCCCGGCGTATCGTGGTAAGCAAAATTGGCCAGCCAGCGGTCCATCAGCCAATAAGCCAGCGGAGTAGCTACAGCAAAGGCAATCAGTACCAGTTTGGAAAAGCTGCCGGTAAGGAGCAGTAAGATCTGACCGACAGATGCACCCAGCACTTTGCGAATACCAACTTCTTTGGTACGCTGCTCGGCCACGAAAGCAGCCATACCCACTAAGCCTAGTGCGGCAATAAACAGGGCAAGTCCCGAAAATAGCAGCACTATCTGTCCAAATTTATCCTCCCTGGCATATTGCTCGTCAAACTGCGCGGCGACTGTATAATAGCTAAAAGGCACATTTGGCATAAGGTACGCCCACTGTTCATTGAGATAAGACAATACCTCGCTGTGAGCTTCAGGCCTGACCCTGGCAATGAGGCGGTACATCCGAAGGCCCGTGATAATCTGAAAGACAATGGGAGAGATCGGCTGGTGTAAAGATTCAAAATGAAAATCCTCTACTACGCCAATGACATACCCTTGTCGTGAGCCGTAGTTCATCTTTTTTCCCACCGCCTCTTCGGCAGAAGCCCAGCCTATCCGGCGTACGGCAGTTTCGTTGAGAATAAACGCTTCGGTAGAGTCGCTGGCGCGTTGGATATCAAAATCTCTGCCCGCTACCAGCCTGATGTCAAAAGAAGGGATGAAGTCATGATCTACTTCTACATTGGCCAGGCGATAATTCACCTCCTTCATCTCGCCATTCACTTCAACCCTGCCCCCGTTGGAGTCTAGTAACTGCCCGGAAGGCACACGACTGCCCAGGCTTACATTTAAGATGCCTGGCTGACTCAGCAGTTGTGCTTTAAGTTGTTCGTACTGCTGATGAATGGTTTCATTGACCGGCAGCACCAGCAGGTTATCAGGCTTGAAGCCCAGAGGTTTACTTTTGACATAAGCAAGTTGGTTTTCTATGGCAAATACCCCGATGATAAGTACGATGGAAATGGTAAATTGAAGCACTACCAGTCCTGAGCGGAGCCGGGTATGGGTACTTCGGGGCACGGAACCCGCCTTTAATATCCTGGCAGGAAGAAAAGAGGAAAGGAAAAAGGCGGGATAACTACCGGCCACTACGCCCACCACCAGCACGATCGCCATAAGCAATACGATGATAAACGTATTATTATAAAAATTAAGCGACAGTGTCTGCCCGAAAAAAGTGTTAAAATAAGGTAATGCCATTTCTACCAGCAAGAGCGCTGCCCCCAGAGAGAAGATAGCAATCAATACTGACTCAGACAGAAACTGCCCGACCAGCATATGCCGGCCGGCTCCTACTACCTTGCGTATGCCTACCTCTTTGGCCCTTCGCCCGGCCCGGGCTGTAGAAAGATTGATGTAGTTGATACAGGCAATCATGATCAGGAAAACGGCGCTGATCGAGTACAGGTAAATGTAAGTGATGTTGCCATTATCCTCAATTTCGGAGTCCAGGTGTGAATGAAGATGAATATCAGTCAGAGGCCACAGGTGCAGAAAATCACGTCGTGAAGCAGGGTTTCCGTCGGCAGCAGGAGCAAGATGCCTGTCTATGAAGCCAGAAAACCGGGCTTCCAGTGCCTGAGGATCGTAACCTTCAGCAAGAAGTAAGTATGTGGAAACAAAATTATCATCCCAATTAGCCATCATCTCCTTTTGGCCAAAGTAATTCTCCAGCGTAGCAAAGGAAACCAGTATATCAAAGTGAAAGTGGGAGTTGGGAGGAACATCAGGGCTAACCCCGCTTACTTTAAAGGGCTCTTCATTAGCATACATCAACACTTTTCCCATAGGATCATCATCTCCAAAATAGCGCTGCGCTGTACTCTCGGTAATCACTATGGAGTTGGGCTCTGATAAGGCAGTCTGAGGGTCGCCCTGCAGCAGGGGAAAGCTAAAAACCTGGAAAATACTGGGTTCTACAAAGAAAAGTTGATCTTCTTCCATTATGACATCTCCTGCTTCGTAGGCCAGCACCACCCGCTTGTCATGTACCAGACGCACCGAGTGCTGTATAACTTCAGGGAAATCATTGGCCAGCATAGGGGCAAAAGGAGGGGCCAGATGCCCCAGGTGCAAACTGCTTTCTCCATCCTCATTGTGCCATTCTCTTGAAACACGATAAATGCGATCGGCATTTTCATGATAACGGTCGTAGCTCAGTTCATACTGTACAAAGAGCAGCATCATGATGCAGGCAGCTATGCCCACTGACAGGCCCAGCAGGTTGATCAGGGTAGTCTGCTTGTGCCTGACGAGGTTTCGGATGGCAATTTTGAGGTAGTTTCTGAGCATAATGCTGTAGCGTTTAGATGAAAAAAGAAAACTCCTGAAAAAAACATGCCATCAGCATGAGAGCTGCTCAGGCCCGTTTTCAGTGATAAATATGTTCGCAGACGTACACCTCTGTTTAATATCGGACATTAAAAAAAGCACAACCCTGAGGCTGCGCTTTCTTCATATGGTGCGACCAGTAGTTAATATCTGAGCCTGAGATTCTGAGAGTACCGATAATCTTTGCCTGTAAGGCTCAGTACAAAATCTCTGCTATTTAAGGTTGATAAGTCCAGGCCATGCGCATAAATCTGCTGCTCATCTACTTTAGCTCTATATACCCAGCGTCCTGCCTGATCATAAAGACTGACATATACAGGGCTGGCAAGGGGGTTCTGAAACACCACTTTTATCATTTTATTTTCAGTCCTGACTACCGGCTTGAAATAAGGTACAGCAGGCTTTTCGGCTTGCATATCTAAGGTTTCTTTTACCACTTCATTCTTGTTTTTCAGCTCAATGACATAAGTGTTGCTTTCAATGGCTGACAAGTCATAAACTTTGGCAAATGAGGGCGCATCATAGATAGTTTCGGCATAAACCAGCCGACCACCTTTATCTCTGATTTTAAGGTATGACCTTTCACCTTCATGCAAATTATTAATTTTGATGACAGCCTTTTTTTCTCCAGCCTGGCTCTGACTTACGCTCACCGTAGTTTTGTTGTTTCCTTCATAGTCATTGGCCAATGCCATACTTCCGGAGAAAAGAGAGAGCACGAATAGACATGCGAATTTAATAGATTTCATGGGTTTCAAATTTTGGGTTAATCTTGTTTTCTGTTTATGATTATTCACAAGCCGGGCCAGAAAAATAGCTTCCGTTTGCAAAACACCCTCCCCTAACAGGTCGCCTGGTCAGGCAGCACCATTATGTGCTGTAAATCAGCAACTTAACATCACTTAAAATTTTCCCGTCTTATCAGTTTTACATTTCTGTCCCCTGATATCAGGTTGCAATGGCAGCAGATTATGTACGTATACGCACACTTAACTGTGCGCAAACGAAGCAGCAAGAACATCTACCATAGATGCTAAGCACCCTGAAAAGCTTGAATAGAGGAAAGTAAGAGAGATTTTTTTTTTGACAGCGCCAGGAAATTACAACCCTGGTGGTAATTAGCAAATCTGATAGCAATTAGTATATTTGCATGTATTTTTTACTGCTTTACACATCAAAAAAATAATGTTTTATCAATCCAGAAGATTCTTATGAAAGAAAATTTTACAAAAAACGTAAAGCTAAGTGTTTCAGCTCTGTTCATGCTAACGGTCTTAACACTGCTTTCAGCTACACAACTTCAGGCACAAAGCCGTACCGTAAGCGGCACAGTGTACGGTGAAGATGGCGTTACTCCGCTTCCTGGGGTAAACGTTTTGCTCAAGGGTACCACCCAGGGTACTGTCACCAACGTAGAGGGTGAGTATCGTATACAGGTACCCGGAAATGATGCCGTACTTACTTTCACATTTATCGGGTTTCTCGGGCAGGAAATCACTGTCGGTAACCAATCTGCCATTGACATCACACTTATTGAGGATGCCCAGCAACTTTCAGAGGTAGTGGTCACTGGTTATACCACACAGATCAAGCGTGAACTGACCGGTAACATCGCCAGCGTATCAGGCGAGACGATAGAAAACATTCCCGTGCCTACTTTTGAGCAGGCCCTGCAGGGACGTGCTACGGGTGTTTTCATAGAATCCAACAACGGTAAACTGGGCCAGGGTATCAAAGTAAGGGTGCGCGGTGCTTCTTCAGTCACTGCCAGCAACCAGCCCCTCTATGTGGTGGATGGTATTCCTATCACTTCACAGAGTCAATCTACCTCTTCTGCTGAGACTAACCCACTGGCCGATATCAACTTCAACGATGTGGCTTCTATTGAAATTCTGAAAGACGCCTCTGCTGCCGCTATTTACGGTTCGCGTGCTTCCAATGGTGTGGTGCTGATCACCACCAAGCGTGGTAAGTCAGGCCAAACCAAATTCAAACTCAATGCCTACACTGGTTTTAATGAGCCTACCAACCGCCGTGAGTGGCTCAACACAGCCGAATATGTAGAACTTTACCGTGAGGCAGCCATTAACTCCGGCTTCAACCCCGAATTTGTAGAATCTCGTTTTACTCGCTTTGGCGCAGGTAACCCTGATTCCTGGCAGATCCCGGCCTCTCCTGATTATGTAGATACTGATTGGCAGGATGAGGTTTTCCAGAGAGGTCCTATCAGCCAGATTGACTTCAGCGCCAGCGGAGGTTCAGAAAAAACCACCTTCTATGCGTCAGGTTCTTACAGCGACCAGAATGGCCTGATTAAGACCAATGCTTTCCAGCGCATCAGCGGACGTGTCAACCTGGACCATCAGGCCAGCGAAAAACTTAAGTTCGGTTTGAACTTCAGCCTGTCGCGCTCTGTAAACGACAGAGTGCCTAATGATAATGCCTTCTCTACCCCGATACAGATCATTGCCCTGCCTCCTATGACACCCCCGATTGATCCCCGTACCGGAGAGTTGAGCGGCAACTATACGCTCTACTTCAACCCGCTGCTCAACTTTGAGTATTCTACCAACACAGCTACGGTATTTCGCAACATCAGCAACCTGTACGCCAACTACAAATTTACGCCTTCGCTGAGCTTCCGTACCGAGTTTGGCATCGACCTGCTTACTCAGAACGAGGAGCAATATTTTGGACGCGAAACGGCCCGTAATACCAGTGCGCCTAATGGTCTTGGCTACAACTCCTGGGCACAGGTGGCCAACTACACCACCAACAACTTCTTCCAGTATACCAAGTCGTTTGATGGCATTCACGATGTAGATGCTCTCCTTGGTATGAGCTACCAGGAGTCACAAAGAGACTTTACCGATGTGGAAGGGCAGCAGTTCCCCAGTAATGCTTACAAGCAGATTGTATCGGCAGCTGATATCACCGATGGATCAAGTACGGAAACCGGCTTCAGCTTCCTGTCATACTTCATGCAGGTAAACTACAAACTCAACAACCGCTACCTGCTCTCTGCCAGCGGCAGGATTGACGGCTCTTCCAGGTTTGGTGCCAACAACCGTTATGGTTTCTTCCCTGCGGCATCCGCCGGCTGGATACTTAGCGAAGAGTCCTTCCTGAGCGGCAACAGCACGCTGAGCTTCCTGAAACTACGCGCCAGCTACGGCCTCACTGGTAATGCCGAGATCGGTAACTTTGATGCATTGGGTCTGTACACCGGTGCTGGTGGTTATGCCGGTGTGCCCGGACAGCGCCCTACCCAGATCGAAAACCCCGACCTGCGCTGGGAACAGACTGCACAGTTGGACATCGGGTTTGATTACGGTATGTTTGATGATCGCCTGAGTGGTGAGATTGATTATTATGTAAAAAATACCCGCGACCTGCTGCTCAACGTCAACATTCCGGCTACCACTGGTTTCCAGTCGCAGTTGCAGAACATTGGCCGCCTGGAGAACAGAGGTTTTGAGTTTGCCCTGAATTCAAGAAACCTGGTGGGTGAATTTACCTGGTCAACCAACCTGAACTTCTCCCGCAATATCAACCAGATCACCGACCTTGATGGCCAGGTGATTGAAGGTGGCTTCCTCAACCGTGCGGTAGAAGGCGAGCCTATTGGCGTGTTCTTTGGCCCCGAGTATGCTGGCGTAGACCCTGCCAATGGCGATGCGCTCTACTACCTCAACACGGTAGAAGCTGACGGCAGCCTCAACCGCGAGACCACCAACAACATCAACCTGGCTGAGCGCGTGGTCATCGGTGATCCTAACCCTGATTTTATTGGTGGTGTGACCAACGATTTCTCCTACAAGGGTTTTAACCTGAGCGTGTTCTTCCAGGGTGTATTCGGCAACCAGATCTACAATGGTGGCGGCAAATTCCAGTCAGCTAATGCTGACTTCTTTGACAACCAGTCGCGTGACCAGCTGCGCCGCTGGCAGAACCCCGGCGACATCACTGATGTGCCTCAGGCGCGCCTGTTTGGTGCCAATGGTACCGGCGAGTCTTCCCGCTATCTGCAGGACGGTTCTTACGTACGTCTGAAGACGGTCACCTTCTCTTACGACTTCCAGTCAGGTCTTCTGGAACGCATCAACCTGAGCAATCTCAGGCTGTATGTAACCGGCCAGAACCTGCTTACCTTCACTGACTACACCGGCTGGGATCCTGAAGTAAATACTGACTACCTGGCTGGCAACATCAGCCAGGGCAACGATTTCTACTCCGCGCCCCAGGCCCGTTCGGTAATCGTCGGTATCAATGTCGGATTCTAGTAAAAACTAATTTTAAGAACATTACCTATGAAATATACCATGAGACATACTTTCTTACTGGCTGTACTGGCTTCTGTAATGCTTGCCTGTGATGAAAGACTGGACATAGAACCTGATAACAGTATTACTTCCGGCACAGCGCTGGAGACCTCCTCTGATGTGGAAGCGCTGCTGGTAGGCGCCTACGACCGCCTCGGCGATGGCGACCTTTATGGAGGTAACCTGCTGCGTGATGCCGAACTGATCGCTTCTTTTGACGAGCTTTTCTGGAACGGTACTTTCGTGGCTCCCGGGGAAATTTACCGCAAGCGAATGCTGGTGACCAACGGTGTGGCAGAAAACACCTGGGAAGAGGCTTACGAGACGATCAACATCACCAACAACGTACTGGCCAACCTGGACGTGGTCAATGAAGGCGAACGTGATCGCGTTGAAGGTGAAGCGCGTTTCATTCGCGGAACTCTCTATTTTGAGCTGGTACGCGCCTACGGTCCCGCCTGGAATGATGGCGATCCTGCCAGCAGCCCGGGTGTGCCCTTGATTACTACTCCTACCTCCTCTGTGACCGAAGAGAGCTTTGTAGGCCGCGCCAGTGTAGCTGATATTTACGAGCAGGTACTGGAAGATCTGCAGGCTGCTGCAACCCTGCTGCCTGAAACCAACGGCTTTTTTGCCAACCAGAGCGCAGCCCAGGCGATGCTCTCACGGGTGTACCTGATGCAGGGTGAATATGCTGATGCAGCTACCATGGCAGACAACGTGATCAGCTCAGGAAACTTTCGCCTGACCGATACCTACGCCGCAGCTTTTAACAACGAGAGCAATTCTTCTGAAGATATTTTCGCCATGCAGGTTACTTCTCAGGATGGAGTCAATGATATGAATACTTTTTTTGCACCCCCTTCTAACACAGGTAGAGGCGATATTTTTATCAGAGATGCTCACCTGGACCTCTACGAGGAGGGTGATACAAGACGGGATCTTTTTTACTTTGATGAAGACATAGAGGAAGTAGTAACCGGTAAGTGGAACAATCAGTTTGCCAACGTAAACATCATCCGCCTGGCCGAAATGTACCTTACCAGAGCAGAAGGTAACTTCAGAGCAGGTACTACCATCGGTGCCACGCCACTGGAAGATATCAACACCATCAGGGAGCGTGCAGGCCTGGCCCCTCTGGATGAGCTGACGCTGGACCGTATCCTGCTGGAACGCCGGCTGGAACTGGCTTTTGAGGGCCACTACATCCATGACAAAAAGCGTAATGAAATTCCGGTAGGTGAGTTACCTTACGATTCACCCCGCCTGGTATACCCCATCCCGCTGCGTGAGCTGGACGCTAATCCCGCGCTGCAGGGACAGCAAAACGAAGGATATGCAGCCAGCTAATTTTTAGCTGCTATCAATTGAAAGCCCGAGGTTTGTACCTCGGGCTTTTTTTGTGTGCCAAGGCTTATAATCCTTCTCCTTTTATCAGAGAGATAAGGGGCAAAAATATGCCTGTATTATTTGAGCTCCTTACCCCCTATGCTTTTACCCCTCCCAATACGTATATTCAGCAGTTCAAAAACCTAAACCTATCGACATGAGAAAACTTTTTCTTACCACCTTGCTGCTCACGCATATCCAGATCAGCTTTGCACAAATTGACGCACATAAAAAGGTGGCAGGAGCCTCAGCGAAAGCTTCCTCAGATGAATACCTATCCCGGGCATACAGCCAACATGAAATAGAAAGACTGGAGTACATAGTCAACTTCTTTGACAGCTACGTAAGGGAGCATACCAACGAAAATGAGCTTCAGGCAGCTTACACAGCTTTTAACAAACAAGTCAACCAAAATCAGTATCTGATATTGGAAGTTAAAGAAGATTCGCTTCAGCGCGTATTTACCAGCCTGGGGTTGCCAGTGTAGAATACCATCTGGCGATATGTAGCTACAGTCTCCAACAGAAAATCTGCCGAACCTAAGCTATTGCCTCAAATGACACTTAATATCAGTTATGGATACACGAAATATTTTGATTTTATTACTCTGGTAGCTAAGGATGAAGAAAGAATTATACAATACTATGAAATGATTCGTTTTTCCGGCGATTTTTCTCCCATTACATTTCCATTGTACAAAAATTACGAACCGGATTTTCATCAGTTCGGGAATCGCCTGATTGCTGCGGTGCATTATATTACCCATTCGGAAATGGCTCGTATACGTTCCAATCTTTAATTTCCCTTTAAAAGATAAAAACGTTCTGTAGGGGAAGAAGAATAAGAGATCAGGAAAGCTTGTTTTGTAAAAATACAGCGCTTATGCTTTTTCATTAATCCCGCTCCTTACGTATCTTAACTGCCTGAACCTAAACCTATCCCTATGAGAAAATTTTTCCTTACCACGCTGCTGGCCAGTTGCGTGCTGCTGAGCTATGCACAAAAGAAACCGAAGATCAATGCCCACAAAAAGGCAGTAATGGCCTCGGTAGAGGCACAGGCTGATGAGCTTACCGCCCTGAGCGATAAAATCTGGGCCTACGAAGAAATTGCCTTCCAGGAAACACAGTCTTCTAAAGCACTGGCCGACTATGCCGAAGCACAGGGCTTCCGGGTTACCCGCGGCGTAGCCGGTATACCTACAGCATTTACGGCTGAATATGGCTCAGGCGAGCCAGTGATTGGCATCCTGGGCGAATTTGATGCCCTGCCCGGCCTGTCACAGAAGGCAGTGCCTACCAAAGATCCCCGTAATGAAGGGGCTCCCGGCCACGGCTGCGGCCACAACCTCTTCGGCGTAGCCTCTATGGGTGCGGCTACTGCCATCAAAGAACTGATAGACAAGGGAGAACTGGAAGGCACCGTTCGCTTCTACGGCACCCCGGCCGAAGAGAAATTCTTCGGCAAACTCTGGATGGTACGCGAAGGCCTGTTTGATGATGTGGATGTCTGCATGGACTGGCACCCTTCTGCCGAAACCAAGGCCAACGTACAGAAAGGTCTCGCTCTGGTAGACTTCATCGTAGAATTTGAAGGACAGGCAGCCCATGCTTCGAGCGACCCCTGGAACGGACGCAGTGCTTCAGATGCGCTGGAACTTTACACCACCGGCATCAACTACTACCGCGAGCATATCAAGCCTACCGTGCGCATCCATTACCACATACAGGATGGCGGGCAGGTAGTCAATGTGGTGCCCGATTACTCCCGCATCTGGACGAGAGTACGCGATACCAGCCGCGAAGGCATGGAAAAAGTATGGAAGCAGGTAGAGCGCATCGCCGAAGGAGCCTCCATTATGGCTAATGTGGATTATAAGATCAAACTGGTTTCCGGCGTACACGAGGTGCTGGTCAATCGTACCGGAGCAGGCGCCTTACAGGCCAACCTGGAGTATCTTGGACCCATTTCCTACACCGACGAAGAACAGGATTTTGCTAAAAAAATACAATCGGCTACCGGTGCTGAGCTGGTAGGCATAGAGTCAAAAATTGAACCCCTGGAGGAGACGCTGGAAAACCCCATGGGCGGCTCTACTGATGTGGGCGATGTCAGCTATGTGGTGCCGACCATTCGCCTGGGCGCCACTACCGCACCCAAAGGTACGCCCTGGCACTCCTGGGCAGTAGTGGCCTGCAGTGGTATGTCTATCGGCCATAAAGGTATGCTCTATGCTGCCAAGGCCCTTTCCATGACCATGGTAGACCTGTACGAGAAAGAAGAACTGCGGGAAGAAATTAAAGAAGAATTCAAAGAGCGTAAAGGCGACTATGAGTACAAAGGCATTGTACCCGATGGCCCTCCGCCGGTAGATGCAGCAAATTAATATTTCTAAAGAAGCCACACAGCTTATCGAGTGGCTTCTTCATTAGTTGCAACCTTCGTCATTCGCTCCGCAGCGACTTTACCGGGTCGGCGGTAGCCGCTCTGGCTGATTGCCAGCTCACGGTAAGCCAGGCAATGAGTAAAGCAGACAAGCCGGCAAACAGAAAGATACCAGGACCAATATCTATGCGGAAGGCAAATCCTGAAAGCCACTGATGCATGATATACCAGGCCAGCGGCACGGCCAGCGCAAAGGAGATGATCACCAGGCGGGTAAAATCCCTGGAGAGCAGCAGTATGACACTGGGTACCGAGGCTCCCATCACTTTGCGGATGCCTATCTCTTTGGTGCGCTGCTCGGCCGTAAAGGCTGCCAGTCCCAGCAGGCCCAGGCAGGCCACCAGGATAGCCAGGCCGGTAAAGACCGAGAATACCTGCCCCAGCCGCTGCTCCGCCCTGAAAAGGGCGTCAAAATCCTCATCCAGAAAAGTGTACTGAAAGGGTTCGGCAGGCGCAAACTGGTTCCAACTCTGCTCGATCAGGCTCAGTGAGGCTGAGAGATCACCGGGCGCAAGCCTGATGGATAGATAGCTGCCGCTTTCGGTAAGCAGCAGTGCCAGCGGACGGATACTGTTCCTCAAGCTTTCATAATTGAAATCTTTGACCACCCCAATCACTTTCAGATTGAGCGTTTCCCCGTTGGGTCCTCCAAAATAGAGAATTTCCTTATCAAGGGCTTCATCAAAACCAAAGGCCCTTACCGCCGCCTCATTGATAAGCACAGCAGCCGTATCAGTGGGAAAATCACGGGAAAAGTTACGTCCCTTTTCAAGATTCAGCTGCATGGTAGACAGATGCTCATGATCAATGTGATAAGTTGAGATCAGGATGTCCTCTTCGGTACCTTTTTTCCGGAAGATGGTGGTATTGTTTACGCCCGGAGGTACATTGTTGGAAATAGAAGCGCTGACCACCTGCGACTGCGACAGCAGTTCCTGCTTCAGGGCTGCCTGCTGCCCGACAGGCAGGTGGTTCAGGCCTTTGACCACCAGCACATTTTCCTTCTCAAACCCCAGGTGTTTGCTGCGGGTGTACTCCAGTTGCTGGTACACCAGCAGGGTACAGATGATCAGGGTAATGGAAACAAAGAACTGGAAAACGACCAGGGCATTGCGGATGCCACTGCTTTTCATCCCTGCTTTGAGCTTGCCTTTGAGCACCTCCACCGGGCGGAAAGAAGAGAGGTAGAATGCAGGATAGCTGCCCGCGGCTATACCTACCAGCAGCGTCATAATCAAGAGGCTCAGGATGAACCAGGGCTCGCCAAAAAGTACCCTGCTGATTTCCTTACCAGCCAGTATATTGAAAGGTTGCAGCAACAGAAAAGCTGCTACCAATGCCAGCAGCGTAGCGATCAGGCTGAGAAGTATGGATTCGGTCAGGAACTGCCTGACCAGGTGCCTGCGCAGCGAACCCAGGGTTTTACGTACGCCTACCTCTTTGGCACGCCGGGCTGAGCGGGCTGTAGCCAGGTTCATGAAGTTGATACAGGCCAGCAGGATGATGAAAAAAGCAATAGCCAGGAAAATATAAATGTAGGTAATGTCTCCGTTGGGCTCTATCTCATCCGAAAGGTCAGAATGAAGATGGATATCCAGCAGCGGCTGCAAAAAATAACCGTACTTATTGCCATTGGCCTGAAACTCCTCTAGGGAAAGCCCCATAAACTGCTGTATTTCAGGACCTACGTACTTCTCAACGAGCCCTGGTAATTTGCTGCTAACGCTCTCGACTGATGCTCCCTTGTACAGAAGCAGGTAGGTGATAAAACTGTTATTAAACCAGCCTTCGCTACGGCTATAGTCTAGCGTGCTCATAGAGCGAAGCATATTGAAATGAAAATGGGCGTTGCTGGGAACATCCTCTACGACACCCGTGACCGTGTGGGGTATTTTTTTGCTACCCAGCAGCAAGGTTTTGCCCAGTGCTGATTCGCTGCCGAAGTATTTTTGTGCCATCTCCCCGGTCAGTACCAGCGAATTGGGCTCTACCAGGGCATTGTCCGGGTTACCCTCCAACATCGGGAAGCTGAACACTTCAAAAAAGCTGGAGTCGGCGTAGAAGATTTTTTCTTCGGAAACAACTGTTTCTCCATAACGAATCACCTGCTGATCGGCATAAGTATACAGACGAACCGCGTTTTCCACCTCCGGGAACTCCTCTAGCAGGGTAAATGCCAAAGGGGGCGTAGTGTTGGGCGTATACACTTCCTGATCGGCGATCTTGCCGTTCAGGGCTACCCGGTAAATACGATCAGCTTTGGTATGAAAAGCATCATAGCTGAGTTCATGATGCACGTACAGCAGGATCAGCAGACAGGAGGCGATGCCGATGCTCAGGCCGAGAATGTTGAGCGAGGTATAAAGTTTCTGTTTGGTCAGATTCCGCAGGGCGATTTTGAGGTAGTTTCTGATCATGGGTTCGGGCCATTTAGGTTAGAGGGTTATGAAGCTTTCTAACCACTAGATGCCCGAAGCGGGAAAAGGTTGCAGCTTGGCAGTAGGTATTTTTTAAAAATCCCCCGGAATGGGGGGATGCAGAAGTATAAGTCTACTATAGATTTTCCGCTGAAGCTTACTTCATTATGTGAATAATTACTGCTTAAGCAATGGAAACATTCTCTAACCGGCTTAAGCCAAAATAGTATTGGCGGCTCTACAAATTCATTTTGTTCACATACCGGGAGAGACTGAAATACTTTAAGAAACTAAGATGAGAGGCTATGGCGCAGACTTTGAATAAACCTTTTGCAGAAGTATGGGTCAAAGTTCAGGAACCAAACCATCTTTCCATGAAATATGTATTCTATTCTTTGTTACTCTTAGTCATGGCATCCTGCAGGGAAGAGCCTATGGAAGCACAGCCGGTGCAGGAAATTGTTCGTCTGGAGCAAACCTCATATGCTACTTATCTGAATCGGGAGGTAAAACTCATCCACCTGAGCCTTCATGAGGAAGGGCTGCCGGTGAGGCATGTGGAGGTCAGGGCTATGCAACATCAAGATAATGCACGAGGTGCGTTTATTCTGACCCAGGGCGGATTCGGTAACAAGTTTTACGGTATCAGTTTTGAAAAGCATACTACCCTCAATCATGCCTTTAACCAGGGTTTAGAAGTTTTTGAGATCAGGTGGATGGCAGAACAGGGCTGGGCCAGCGGCGTAGAAGGTATAGGATATCCCAGGGCCGTAAGGGTGTACAAAGAAATCGTGAAGTGGCTGAAAAAGCATGAGATGATCAACCCATCGCTGATCATCTCTCATGGTGGCAGTGGGGGTTCTTTCCAGATAGCCTATGGACTGACCCATTTTGGCCTTGAAGAGGAAGTGGATTATGCCATACTGGCGGCCGGACCGCCTACTGCTGATCTTGAACTGGCCATATTTGGAGACCCCGCCCATCCGGCCTACTGGCCCTCAGGCATTGGTGGTTTCGCCTTTACCGATATCATACACGGCTGGAGAGGAGAAGGAGATTACTGTGTAAGACGTAACAGGCAGCCTCCCGGCTTTGTACTGGACACCCTGGACAAGTCATCGCTACTTTCAAAGACAGAAGACCGTGACTATGCTTATACTACCCACCTTTACTTTGTCAATTCAAATGATGAGACGCATGCCGATGAACAGGGCAGGTTATTTTATGAAAAAGTAGAGAGTACAAAAGAATGGCATTACCTGCCAGACGAAACCTCGCATGATGTTACGGGCATCCCTGCCGGCGCTCAGAAAGTCCGCGAAATCATAAGAACAATTTTGAGGAATGAATACTAACGTCTTATTTCTATTCTGAATTCAGAGAGCCCTGGAGGATACTAAACAGGCAGAATGTAACATCATACTCCTTTTTTAGACTCTATTGAATGAGCAAAAAGGTATTTATGCTCTTGGTCTATCAGCTTACCTTTCTGGTAGTGAACCACAAGTCATGCTATAGGTATCTGAGTTATGTCTTGTGAGGGCCTGGCTAGGAAAGCCACCCTGGCGGGGCACAAGACATGGGTTTTGCTATTTCAAAGCATTCATTAATACCACTACCACCTTTCTCAGGTATCCTCTTCCTTTTCCCTCATCTGCTGCTTCATGTAGCGGATAGCGAGATCAAAAAATATGCGTCCGCGTATCAGCAGATAGGTGACAAAAACGATGACAGTATAATAAAGCGCCGTAAACCAGTGGCTGAGGTTAGTGAAGTCCATGTGTAAATTACAGGTTTGGTCAGGTTGAACTTCATGGCAAGAATGCCATTTCATGCATCATTACGCATTCTTCATCCATCATCACAAATCCATCTCTCCCATAGAAGGCGGTACCTGCTTACTTGCCCAGTTTTTATTCGGCTCTGATCCCATTTCCAGCACCAACTCGCCGCCCTGTATGATTTCTTCGTGCAGCAGGTAGCTTCTTTCCAGCGGCTCGCCGTTCAGATTAGCAGATTGGATGTAGCGGTTTTCGTCTGAGTTATTAGTAGCCTGTATCGTAAAGGTGTTGCCGTTGGTGAGGTTGATCGTAGTTTCTTCAAAAACAGGGCTTCCCATCACATAATAAGGCATTCCCGGCGCTACCGGGTAAAAGCCCATCATGCTGAATACCAGCCAGGCCGACATCTGCCCGGCATCTTCGTTGCCGCTGAGTCCTCCCGGCTCGGCGCTGTACTCCTCACGGATAATGTCCCGCACCCACTGCTGGGTTTTCCAGGGCGCTCCGGCATAGGCGTACATATAGACCGTCTGGTGGCCGGGCTCGTTGCCGTGCCAGTAGTAGCGTTTCTCAAAAAGCGTGTCCAGTTTCTGGACGAACTGCTCTCGTCCACCCATCAGTTCAATCAGGCCCGCTACATCATGGGGCACGTACCAGGTGTACTGGAAGGGCGAACCCTCAGTGATAAAGCTGGCGCGGGTAGCCACCGGGTCAAAAGGCTCTATCCAGCTACCGTCAGCATAGCGGCCGCGTACGTAGCCGGTGGTAGTGTCAAATACATTTTGATAATTTTTGGCTCTTTCACGTAATGCTTCGTAGTCCTCCGTTTTTCCAAGCTTGCGGGCAACCTGTGAGAGCACAAAATCATCATAAGCATACTCCAGCGTGCGCGATACCTGCTCCCGCTGGTGGAAGGAATCCGGCACCGAATCTTCCAGGGGAATATAGTTGTACTCCAGATAAGAATCCATCGCCCTGCGGCCCTGCCCGTTGAGGTAGCTCTCCTGGTCGGTATTGACCTCAAAGGCGTTTTTGCGCATAAGGGAGTAGGCCAGTTCCTGGTCAAAATCATCTATGCCCTTCATCCAGGCATCACCAATGGCGGCTGTCACATGGTCGCCGATCATGGCAGAGGTGTAGCTGTTCCAGGCCGGGAAGATGGGCAGCCACCCACCCTGTTCTCCCTTTTTTACCAGCGAGCGGATCATATCCTTGGTTTTTTCCGGGTTCAGGATAGTATGCAGCGGATGAAGCGCCCGGTAGGTATCCCACATGCTAAAGTCGGCATAGTAGTCGTAACCTTCAGCCTGGTAAATATCTTTGGAGGCGCCAAAAGCTACAAAGGCCCCGTCATCGTCGCTAAAGAGGCGCGGCAGGATCATGGCATGGTAGAGGGCGGTGTAGAACATCGTCTTTTCGTCCTCGCTGCCGCCGCTTACCAGTACCTTGCTGAGCTGCTCCCGCCAGGCATTTTCAGAAGCTTCCTGCACCTGGGCAAAATCCCAACTGCTAATCTCAGCTTCCAGGTTTTTGCGGGCCTGGTCCAGGCTGGTATGTGAAAGGCCCACCCGCATCTGCAGCGGCTGTCCCTGGGCGGCGGGCATACGCACAAAAGCACCTACCGACAGTCCTTCACCTTCGGTTTTCGACATGCCCTCCATAATATCTTCTCCGTTCCAGACACCGTAAGATGCCATCGGCTGCTCAAACTGTATGACAAAGTAACCGCTGAAGCCGGCGCTTTCACCCCAGCCCTGGTAGATGCGGTGTACCGGGTTGTAGCCGATTACCTCGTTACGCTCCGGCACAATGGCTACGTAACCTTCGCCCTCGTCGCTGTTAGGTTCAATGATGAGGGTGACAGCCTCATCGGTCTGGGGAGTAAAACGCAGCATGGCAGCCCGTTTGACGGCGGTGACTTCCGCATCTATGTCATAATCGGCCAGGGTAACACCGTAGTAAGAGGGCGTAGCCGTTTCGGTATTGTGCGAGTAGGCAGAGGCTCTTTCCTGCGGGCTGACCTTCAGCTCACCAGTGATGGGCATGATGGTGACACTGCCATAATCCTGTGTGCAGGAGCCGCTCATCCAGCGGCTGCCGCGAAAGCCCTGTAGGCTGTCGTCCAGGTAGTAGTAGGGAGAGAGGCATTTCTGTTCGCTGGCACGGGTCTGGGGTGTCCACTGCGCCATGCCGAAGGGTACGCCTACGGCGGGGAAGGTCTGTCCGCGCAGCTCAGAGCCTGCTTCTGAGTGTAGCAGGGCCGTTTCGGTAGAACTGGGCGCCGTACCAATCAGGGGGTTGACATAGGTGAGAGGATCAGCAGCAAAGGTAGCGGGCTGACTCTCGGTGGTACAGGACCAGCAGAAGCTTAGCAGAAGGCAAAACAAGAAAAAAATTCTCATAGCATCAGGAGGGTTTTTGGTAATTTGCGTCATTCCACGCTTTCAGACAAATTTTTCTTCGACAAGTCCTTACGATCTTTTTCTATTCACAAACAAATGTGAATGGAACCCACTTTAATAAATTGAACCTTATACAAAAGTCATTTTTTATGAAAAAGCTACTACTACCAGCACTGGTAATTTTTTGTATCTCTACAACGCAGGCCCAGGACATGCAAGGCTACCGCAACCCGGCGGCGGATGAACGTATCCCGCTGGAGGAAAACCTGCGCCAGACTTCAGCCGAGGCCCTACAGGCTACCCTTTACGAACTGATCAGCCAGCGCCATGCGGTCCAACAGGCACACTGGAACGTACAGGGGCCTCGGTTTTATGCACTGCACGACCTGCTGGGGCATTTCTACGAAGACCTGGGGCCTAAGATTGATATGATTGCTGAACGCAAACTGGCTCTGGGCGTGTCAGCCGATGGGCGACCCACTGCTGTAGCCGAAGCAGCCGACCTGGAGCCAGTGCCTGAAGGTTACATGGACGATCAACGATTGCTGGACCTGCTTACTGCGCGCTACAAGACCATTTCAGACCGGCTTTATGAGCGCATAGAAGCTACCGGCGACGACCTGGTGACCCAGGATATGCTGATAAACGTCACAGGTATGATAGATGACCAACTGTGGAAGCTGAGGGCTTTTCAGAGGTAAATCATATTATTCTATAAAAAGATAACCCTGGCTGGCAAAAACAGGCTTTGATATAAGTTTGCCTCAGCCCCGGTAATCCATGCGCTTTCTCACCTGGGCGGCGGCTTCTTTACCAGCCCACT
>JBKHDR010000042.1:0-34989 GCA_046541235.1 Cyclobacteriaceae bacterium
ATGAAACGTATTTTGATTTGTGCAGCCTGCCTGCTTTTGCTCTCTTCGCATGATCTTTTTCTGAAAACTAATCACTACTTTTTAAAGCCTCAGCAAAATGACGAGCTTTTTCTGTTTAACGGGACCTTTGACGAAAGTGACAATGTGATAGACCGCGACAGGATCATCCAGCCTGTGATCATGGGGCCTGATTACCGGTTTGTACCACAAAACGCTGACTGGTATGATGAGGCTGATGCTACCTTTTTGAAGTTCAAAACTGGAAAGGCTGGAACTTATGTAGCAGGCGTTTCTACCAAAGCCAGAAACATAGAGTTGAGTGCCGAAGATTTTAACGGATACCTTGAGCATGATGGTATACTGGATGTCCTGGCCGAGAGGAAGGCTTCTGGCGAACTTAAAAAAGCCGCCACGGAGCGTTACGCCAAGCATGTCAAGTTGCTGCTTCAGGTAGGCGAAACGTACAGCCAGGATTATCAGAAAGTATTGGGCTATCCGGCCGAGTTTGTTCCTCTCACCAATCCCTACGAAGCAAAAGTGGGAGATACTGTGTCTTTTCGCCTGCTGCGCAACGGTAGTCCGCTTGCCAATCAGCTGGTGTATGCTGCTTACCGTGCACCCAACGAGCAAAGTAGCGGACAGGCACTTCGTAAAGAGATTTCTGCCCGTACTGATGCCGAGGGTAAATTTAGCATTAAGCTCAACAGCAAAGGGCGCTGGTACCTGCGAACCATTCACATGGTGAAGTGCGCTGAGCCTGATATTGATTATGAATCCAACTGGGCTACGCTGGGATTTGCCGTCAAGTAAATGAGGACTCACTTACGTCTTTGGTAGATCTGAGCTTTTTCTTGGCCAAATGATCAGGCAAAGAATACACAGCCTGGTATGAAGGTGAGTAATCCTTTGTACGCTTGGGAGCAATAACTGACCTGGCTATGCCTATTGATGCCTTCTGGCATAGTATTCTCGCCTCTGAGGGCATGAATAGGAACTTAATAGGCAACTCTACCGCAGTTATGCTAGCCATTATTAATCCGGTGGGGCTTATACTCATATGGTCAGAACTGATAGGTGATATCAGCCACCATCAGGCTACATGTGGCTTACCACCCTGACAGCCATTGCGGTGCTACTCATATATCTAAATGTCAGCGAGCATGTGCTGAGCTTCTTCAGCATAGACATACCCGTTTTTAAAGTGGTCGGCGGGCTGCTGCTATTTAATACGTCCCTTTCTATGATTAAAGGACAGGCTACCAAGCTTGAAGAAAGAGAGGAACAGGGAGATAGTTGGTTTCAGATCTCCAAACAGCGCTTTCGCAAAGTAATCGTACCTATGGTGGTGCCGATGCTAGCCGTACCGGGATCTATTACCACAGTAATCCTGTATGGTTCAAGAGCCGAAGGGCTAATGGATTATGTAAGCGTTTCTATAGTACTGATTTTTACTATGTTTTTGCTTTTTGTCATTTTCGCTTATTCGCATTATACAGAAAAAAGTACTGACGAACTGGTGTTCACAGTCTTTACCCGCATCCCGAGCATACTGGTATCTGCCATTGCCATACAATTTGTATTGGAAGGACTTGGAGAGGTTTTTCCTAACTGGATGGAAGGTGACTATTCCACTTTTGAAAACCGTGATTCTGCCAGTAACGGAGGTCGGGGAAGTAGTGCCGAAAGCCGCAGAGGCAAATAAAAAAGCCGGATCAGCAGGACCCGGCTTTTCCTTTAGTTCTCATTCGGATGATTCGGATTAGGAGGCCTTACATCAAAGATAAGCACGCCAAAGCCGGGTAGATTGGTATAAAATTGAGCAAATCTTCCGGTAAACCTGCCATCCAGCGATGGGTTGTAGGTGTAGTACTGCCCAAATTGGGTGTACTCCGTGCCATCTGTTGTGGTCAGGGTATAGGTAAACTGGAACTCGTCCCGGCCACTGCCATCATTATCAAAATCGTCCAGTGTCTCACCAAAGTAGCCGTAAGCTTCTTCGGCAGTCATGCTGATGGTAGAGGGAAAAGTAGTGAAAGTACCAACGGTCACCTTCTGTCGTCCGTTGCTGATGTAAAGTTCTATAGACTGAGCCTCGTGGACGTTAAAGCCGTTGTAGCTGAGGTCAAACTCTATAGCAGCGGTCTGTAGGTTAGTGGCATTGAAGAAGTACTTGTTTTCCGCAATATCGGCACTGGCAATGACGCCTACCTCATAGTCAGGCATGCGGATTGAGTCTTCTTCAGTACAGGCAGCGAAAAAGAAGATGATGGCTACCAGGTATATAAATTGATATTTTCTCATGTTCTTGGTGTTTTTAGTTTAGTTGACATCCCAGAAAACGGCTTCAAAAGGATCAGGCTGGTAGTCCGACAACTGTGGGTTAGTTTCCAACTCTGAGACCGGAATGATAAAGCGCAGCGGATAGGGTGGGTTGCCCATCACCGGGGCGGTCACATTAAAGTTGGGAAAACCAGTACGGCGGAAGTTGTTGTAGGCTTCTATGCCATTGCCCCAGAGCGCCAGCTGGTACTCGGTCATGATGATATTAAGGCGTTCGTCATCCGAAGCAGCGGCAGCATAGGCGGCCATTACATCTGCTACATAAGCATCCACTTTAGCCTCGGTGATCTCCTGGGCAGTGCCTGCCACAGCCGGGTATTTGTCGGCACCATAGGCAGCTACTTTGTCCATTGACATGCGGATGCCCTCTTCCAGCAGGGCGGCAGGGTCACCGCTCACGCCGGTGGTCAGGGCCATTTCGGCATGCAGGAACTTCACCATGTAGGAAGTGAGCATAGGGAAGATACCTTCACCTGTACCGTCTGAGGCATCCAGCGTTTTGGGGTTGCCCATGTCTACTCTACCGCCCACCGGGTACACGCCAAAAGTGGCGATCAGCGCACCCTCGTTGGAGAAGGCGGAAGGATCACCCGCATCGCGTCCCAGGTAGCCATTATTCAGCAGTCCGATTGGGCAGCCGCCTCCCTGGCAGGTGGCTACGGCACCACCCGCATCGTCGGGTACCTGCCGGAAAATATAGTAGGGCAGGCGTGGATCCTGTACCGAGCGGTAAGACACCGGCAGGCCGGTGGTAGAACTAACGATGCCATCGTTCAGCAGATTGGCCATCGTCCAGTTGTCCATCCAGTAAGCAGTTGCCTCGTTGTAGTGGTTTACGTGCAGCGGGTGGCGGTTCTGAAAAGGTGTCTGCTGCGAGCCATACTGTAGCTCAAAGTCATCCGTCATATCTGTCAGTATATCGCCGCTGATCAGGCTGCTGAAGCCGCTTTCGGAATCAATAGAATTTTCCAGGCGGGTCTGGACATAAAGCTTGAGCTTGAGCGTATTGCCCATCTTCTGCCATTGAGACAAATCGCCCCCGTAGATCATATCTCCTTCAATACTGCCACCCTGTTGGTTCAGTTCGCCCAGGGCAATATCAATTTCGCTGAGCAGATCCTGGTAGATATCCGCACCATTATCCAGTGATGGAAAGGGAATCTCAGCGTTCAACGCTTCGGAGTAAGGCACATCGCCAAAAAGGTCTACCAGTACGCTGAAGGTATAAGCCTTGAGCAGCCGCGCCACGCCCCGGTAAGCTTCCTGGCTTTCGTCGGGATTGTTAATGATCGTCTGTAGATCAGCCAGCGGACCGGCGTAGAGGTTTGTCCAGACATTGGAGTAGGTACCCTGCGTCTGATCGTAGTCACGGATGGCAGTGGTGTACCACATGCGGCTGAACGTACCGGCATTGGTATTAGGCTCGGCCATGAGGGTAGAGGCAATGGATACCTGCGCAAAGGCCAGGGTATTGCCCAGGTCAAGGCTGGTGGAAACGTTGGGGTCTTGGTTGATGTCCAGCGGGTCTTCGCTACAGGCAGCAGCCACCCACATCGTCAGGCTGAGTAAGATATATTTGATCTTTTTCATAGTAAATCAGGATTAAAAGGTCAGGGTAAGGTTCACACTGTAGCGACGGGTAGAGGGTACGCCGATAAAATCAATGCCACGCTGTCCGGCAAAAGAACTGGTCTCTGGATCCATGTTGAGCCCCGGATGGAAGCCGGGCGCATTGAACCACAGGTTTCTACCGCTAAAGCCGATGCTGGCTGAGCCAAAGGGTGTCTCCTCCAGCACTGTTGAAGGCAGCACGTAATTAAGTGCCACTTCCCTTATACGGATGACAGTCGCATCAAAAGTATGGAACTCCTCGGCGGCATTCCAGCCAAAACCTCCCCGGTTGTACCACCAGTTGAAGTTGGAGATGTTGATAGTGTTTCTGATTTTATTGCCTTCCGCATCAGTAGCAGCCAGGTAGTTGCCGACCTCATCCCGGGCCAGGCTTCCGTCGGGGTTACGGGCTGCAATGTATCCCGGCATGATGCGGGATACCATGCGGTCGCCGGGGTCGTCGGTCAGGCCGCGCCCTACTACTTCCCGGTTGGTTTTGGAGTAGAGATCGCCTCCCTGTACCCAGTCCAGCAGTACGCTGAGCTGTAGCCCTTTGTAGGAAAATGTATTGGTCAGCCCAAGGGTGAAGTCCGGGTTAGGGTCACCGATGATCTGCGGATCGGGATTGTCCAGGTATTTACCGTAGGTCTGCCCGGGCAGGCCGTCAATCAGTAGCGCACCATCGGCATCGCGAATGGCCTCACGGCCTACCAGCACACCAAAGGGCATCCCGTTACGGTGCACGATCTGTACGATCTCGCTGCTGCCTGCGCTCTGCGTCAGTACGATCTGTTCTACACCGGGGGCCAGTTCAAGCACTTCGTTGCGGTTGCGGGTAAAGGCCGCATACATATTCCAGTTAAATGCACCCGTGGAAATGGGCGTAATGTCCAGTCCCAGTTCTATGCCCCGGTTTCTTACTTTACCGATATTTACCACCTGTGTGGCCGACCCTGAGGAAGGCGGTACATTGATGGCGGTAATTCCATTTTCGGTAGTACGGTTGTAGTAGGTCAGGTCAACGCCTATCCTGCCATTGAAGAACTGCAGGTCGGTACCCAGTTCCCACTCGGTAGTGAGTTCGGGCTTCAACAGCGGGTTGCCCCGGTTGTCGTTCAGGGTAGAGCCGTTAATGGTGCCGAATTGGTTAGAAAAAGGAAACTGCGTACTGCTGCCATCTACCCCCTGGTTGACCAGGAAGTTATTGGCTGTCAGATAAGGGTCAGCGTCGTTTCCTACCTGGGCGATACCAGCCCTGAGCTTACCAAAAGACAGGATATTGCTTTGCAGGCCAAAGGCGTCGGTAAAGATCAGGGAACTGCTGACCCCAGGATAAAAATAGCTGCGGCTATCGGCAGGCAGGGTAGAGGACCAGTCGTTACGGGCGGTCACGTTCAGAAAAGCATAGTCGCGGTAAGCGAGCGAAACATCTGTAAAGATACCCGTGAAGCGTCGCTGTGTAAAGCGGTCATCTATGACAAACTGAGCTGCTGTG
This sequence comes from Cyclobacteriaceae bacterium, assembly GCA_046541235.1. Classification (GTDB taxonomy): domain Bacteria; phylum Bacteroidota; class Bacteroidia; order Cytophagales; family Cyclobacteriaceae; genus Catalinimonas. The sequence goes on from JBKHDR010000042.1 coordinate 5,447, forward strand.
TTATTGAGGGTGTTTACACCCCGTTCAATGATGCCGTTGCCCTCTACAATATCTACCTGCTGGGTTCGCTGGTTGATGTTCCAGCCGGTGATGGTGCGCAGGTTGAAGTCATCGCCGAGGGCATTATCGGTATTGACGAGCAGGTTACCGTCTATTTCGGCCCGGTAAAAATTACTGTTCCGGATAATGCCCGACTGCTGTATGGCACTGCCAAAGCCACCCGGCTGCAGGACAAACTGCCGGCGGTCGGTATAGGCATTGAAGCCCAGCTGATAGCTGACAGTGATCCAGTCAGCGATGTCGTAGCCTAATTTTAGGTTACCAAAGGCCCGATCTACTTCACTGTCATCCTGCGTGTTTTCGGCTACCCATTGCGGATGGTTAACGGTACGGTAATACATCACGCCTCCGTCTTCATCCCGCTGAAAGGGATATTCATCAGCGTTGAAACTGGTTGGCATCCAAAGTGCCAGTTGGGTAGCTGATTGGTTGAACCCGCCGAAGTTGGAGCTTCCCATGGCGGGATTGTCCTTGGCAGTCTTGACATAATTCACGGACCCGTTGATAAACAAACCGTTTTCCAATTGTGCATTTCCCCCAAAATTGACGTTATATCGGTCAATGCGTGAATTGGGGATAATGCCCTCGTTACCAGTCCAGGAAAGCCCGGCAGAAATATTGGTATCATTCCCTCCCGAGCGAATATTGATGGCTTGTTCCATCAGGTTGCCAGTCTGGAAGTAATTCCTGTATTTATCGGTATGCGGCACATAAGGCACCTCATCGCCCCGGGTGGCTATTGCCTGATAAGAAGGGCTTTGCAGCAGTGGGCCCAGCCCGGGATTGGTGTAAGGGTGTGGCACCGTTTCATAAGCTGAGTAGGGGGCACCAAAGGAGCCGAAATACTGCTCTATATAGACATTACCGTTGCCACCCTGTCCGTAGGTAGTCTGGTAGTCGGGTAAGGCCGCTACTTCTTCCAGGCCAAAAGACGCGTTATAGGTGACTTCCATGCCTTTTTTAGATGCTTTGCCGCCCGCTTTGGTCGTAATGATGATGGCCCCGTTCTGCGCGCGCGAGCCGTAAAGGGCAGCAGCGGCAGCGCCCTTGAGTACAGTCATTGACTCCACAATGTTGGGGTCAATGTCAAAGGCCCGGTTGGTCACTGTATTACCGGATGCCGGGCTAAAACCCAGGGTAGAGTTGTCAAAGGGGACACCGTCCACTACGTAGAGCGGCTGGTTGTTACCGGTAAGGGAGGAATTTCCGCGGATGGTGATGTTGGTGTTACCGCCGGTGGCACCGCCGGCACCCTGTACCTGTACCCCGGCTACCTTACCGTTGAGGGCACGGGCGATGTCGGGTTCAGACCGCTGGCTGATGTTCTCTCCCTCAATTTCGGTTACGGCGTAGCCCAGAGCCTTCTTTTCCCGTTGAATACCCACCGCCGTGACGATCACCTCGCTGAGTTCAGAAAACTCGGGCTGCATCTGTACGTCCAGTGTGCTCCGGGAGCCTACTTCTACTTCTTGTGTCTGCAGGCCGATAAAGGAAAAAACCAGAGTAGCATCATCACTGGGTACAGAGAGCCTAAAGTTACCATCAACATCGGTGACTGTGCCAGTGCTGCTCCCTTTGACCAGAACATTGACCCCCGGCAGGCTGCTGCCATCTTCTGCAGAAGTAACCTTACCGCTTACTGTCCTATCCTGCGCCAGAAGAGGAGTAAGCCAGAAAAGTTGAACAAGCAATAGTAAAAAACATCTCATAATGTAGGTATTTGTGATAAAATTGATTGCCAGGAACAGGTTTAATAAGCTAGTATATGTAGGTTATAATATTGGCTGAAACTGATTTGAAAATATGGTCTTCAGTAAAAACATGCTATTTGCTGATAATTACAAATATATAATTTACTTTATCAAAAATAACAGTATTAAATATTGATTATTAATTTTGATTCAGAATTTAATTTTAAAAAATGTAAAACCATATTTTAACATGATTTTATTTAAATCTGCTGAGTTAGTTTTCTGATTTATGAAATTCAACTGTGAAATGTTGTAAGAAAGAAAGGTGAGGAGGGAAATAAATAAAGGTTGATTGGGCCAAAAACCATTTAATATTCCATTATTTTTAAATTGTTCAAAACGAATTATTAAAAACAACGAAGAATGGGCGTGCCCTAATGAGTTGATAGGAAACAGCTAAAGCTGGCGAGCTTTACAAATGAAAGAAGGCGCCTGGGTGTAAAAACAGAGAGACAGCAAGAGAGGCCAGAGAATAAATTCCAAAAAAATTCAGTACAGTCGGAAAGTATTAATTACTACTTATCCCCTGACTTTATCAAGAAGCTCATTAAGCTTTTCAGCCTCTTTTTCGGTGAGATTGTTGAGCGCTTCTTCAGTAATTTGCGTCTGCTGATCAATGGATTCAAGCAGTTGCAGGCCGACATCAGTAATGGTAATGTCTACCTGACGGCGGTCGGTAGGGCATTCGCGGCGAATCAACAGATCTTTCAACCTGAGCTTTTCCACAATGCGGGACACATTAGACATTTTATCCAGCATACGCTCATTAAGCAGCATGACAGAAGAAGGATTTGGATATTGCCCGCGCAGGATACGCAGTACATTATACTGCTCAGGGGATAGGTTATATTGCTTGAGAATGGCTTTATTTACCGAATAAACCCAGTTACCGGTATACATCAGGTTGATGACTGCCTTATGTTTCTCGCTTCTAAACCGCTTCTGCTTGATTTCCTCTTCTAGCTTCATGCACTAAAGATAACTTTTTATAGTAAAACTCACAGCACTGTAGGTGTTTTTGTCAATTTTAAAGTTGCTCTCTCATTTCGTTTACCTGGTCAAGTTCCGAAGTTTTAAAATATGTGTATACTTTGAGCACGATAGCCATGGCTACCGCAGCTTCAGCGGCAGCGACGACAATTATAAAAAGCGCAAAGACATGTCCCTGCAGCATGGTGGCATCATATCGGCTGAAGGCTACCAGGTTGATATTAGCGGCATTCAGGATCAACTCTATGCCGATCAGCACCACTATGGCGTTTTTCTTGACGATCACCACCGCGAGCCCGATACTGAAAAGCAGGGCAGAAAGAATGAGATAATGCTCAAGAGGAATCATACACTATATTTGGGGCAAATTAACAAAATTTATCGATCCAGCCATGCCTTAAAATCAGCAGATCGGTCTACGCTTACTACCGCCTCCATCTGGTTCTGGGGCCTCAGGTCCAGTTTGACACGACTTTTAGAATAGGTATGCATCTGCTCTATGGCGTCTATATTCACAATAAACTTTCGGTTGATGCGGAAGAAGTACTCAGAATCCATGACGGCCTCCAGTTCGCTGATGGTCTGATCTATCACAAATTGTTGCCCCTCATGGGTAAGCATGAAGACCATTTTTTCGTGGGCATAAAAATAGGTAATTTCTTGAGAGTGAATGGACTTCATTCGCTGTCCATAAGTGACCATAAAGCGGGTTTTGTAGCAGGTTTGCTGTAGGCTTTTTAGCAGGGCGCGCATATCCTGGCTAATAGCAGAGGGCTGCTGTAGGCGGCGGTATTTTTCCAGGCTGCTCTCCAACTCACGTCTGCCGATGGGCTTAAGCAGGTAATCTATACTGTTGAGCTTAAAAGCCTGGATGGCATAGGCATCATAGGCAGTTGTAAAAATAATGGGCGTATTAAGTAGTTTGAAATAAATAGTCGTCACTTTTGATTTTTGAGAGTGATTTTCTATAATCTCCGAATGCGATACGTTAAGTTAACTTCTTCAGAGCGAGAAACCTTAGAAAACGGCTATAAAAATCATGCTAAGTTCCATGTACGCCAGCGTTGCCACACTTTACTGCTGAGCGACGATGGTTGGCAAGTGAAGCAAATTTCGTAGTTACATCATGTTCGTACACGCACCATATATACTTGGATGGACAGGTGGCAGGGGATGGGCTTAGTTGGGGTGATGATTCTACCCGGCCGGGGTTTAAAACCTAAACTATCGTTGCAGGATCAAGCCATGGTTGAATAGGTTAAAAAAAAGCGGTAAAACATGCCCGCAGCCTCAAGAGTTTGGCTTTTCAACTTAATGAAGAGCTTGGTTTTAGAGTGACTGGTCATATGTTACGGCGGTTTTTGACGAGATTAGGCTACTCTTGGAAACGTTTCCGTAAGAGTCTTAAAAAGAATTGGACCGCCAATGCGGCATGACCAGCAAGAATACGAAAAGAAGCTAGCCGCACTCAAGCAACTCATGGAGTTATACCAAGCCGATTATGTTGACTTGTACTTTGCTGACGAAAGTGGATTCAATCTGGAGGGCTATGTGCCGTATGGATGGCAACCTAAAGGTGAGTATATTGAGATCACGCCAGCCAAAACAAAGGGAACGCAAATTTTTGGACTCATAAGCCTAGGCTGTAAACTTTATTGGACTTAGGCCATATTGGCTTTGGGTAGCATAAGTTGTGTCTGCAGCTTGTAATTTTGGGTTTCCAACAACTTCAAAAAACAAGTGCAGACACCTCACATATTTACGCATTCCAGGCTATTGGCGCAACTTCACCATGTCATTAAACTGCTGTCGGCCCTGCGCGCCAGGCCCCACCGCCAACTGCTCGCTTACCTGAACACGAAGTCATGTCGCGCTTTTCTACAGGTGCTACGGGAGGTAATCGTCATGGTGACGGCCTTACTCAAAACCAGTGGCCTGAGTGAGCGGACCCAGTATTTGTGGATACAACGCATGCAAGCTTACCGCAGCGAACAGCAACTCTGCCAACTGACCAAAAAACTGGCAGCTATCGTAGATGACTACTTTGCCAGTCATGCTCAACGCATGGCTCGGTACGGCAGGCTACTGTGCTGTTCAGACATCATCGAGTGCACATTTGGCCGCTACAAAAATAAAGGCGGTATGAAGGTGATCAGTGCCGATGTTTTAGCCATTGCCCTGTACGGGCACAAGGTAAGCCTGAGTGAGGTCGTCACCGGGCTATCGTCAGTATCTCAAAAGATGGTGCGCCAGTGGCATCAACGCTATACCTGTGAGCATCGGATCAGTACCTTGCGCACCTTACAAAAGAAGGCCAAAGCCCGTACGGCGGCGGCTTAACATAGTTTACAGCCTAAATCTAAAGCCCGCTGCAATTCAACAGCGGGCTTTCTTGGTTGTATCATACTCAGTCCATTGTAATCACCTTACGGCCTTCTATCTTGCCTTCTTTCATTTCGCCAAATACATCATTGATATCATCCAGCCTACAGGGAGTGACGGTGCTGCGTATTTTTCCGCCAAGGGCCAGGTCAATGGCTTCCTGAAGATCTTTGCGGGTACCTACGATGGAGCCTCTCACGGTGATTCGCTTAAGTACTGTTTCAAAGATTGGCAGATCAAAACTGCCAGGAGGCAGACCTACCAAAGCCAGCGTACCTTTTTTGCGCAGCATACCTATACCCTGGCTAAAAGCTGCCCTGGAGACTGCTGTCACCAGTACACCATGCATGCCACCAGTATCCTTGGTGAGTTTATCAAGCATGTCGGGATCTTTGCCATTATAAGTGACATCAGCACCCAACTGCCTGGCCAGGGCGAGTTTGTCATCAGCAATGTCAATGGCTGCTACCAGCATACCCATTGCCTTGGCATACTGTACCGCTACGTGGCCCAGCCCACCAATGCCTGAAATGGCCACCCATTCGCCGGGACGCACTTCAGTTTCTTTTAATCCTTTATAAACGGTAACACCCGCGCAGAGGATGGGAGCTACCTCAGTAAAATTAATATTGGAAGGAAAATGGCCTACATACCAGGGATCGGCCATTACGTATTCGGCATAGCTGCCATCTACACTGTAGCCTCCATTATCCTGGAAATTACAGAGAGTTTCCCATCCGGTGATACAATAGTCGCAGTGACCGCAGGCACTGTAGAGCCAGGGTACACCTACGACATCGCCCTCTTTTACATTAGTAACACCTTTACCGACTGCCGCCACGTAGCCCAAACCCTCATGACCAGGAATGAGAGGCAGATTAGGTTTAACGGGCCAGTCGCCGTCGGCAGCGTGTAAATCTGTATGACAAACGCCGCAAGATTTGACTTTAACGAGAATCTGTCTCTCTTTTGGCCTTTTTACGGGCATTTCTTCGATGTTGAGTGGCTTTCCAAATTCGCGGACTACTGCCGCTTTCATTGTGTTCGGTAACATAGGGTTTGAGTTTGTTTTGAAAATGTAAAGTTGCCTCAGCTTAAAAAATTAGCTATTGACATGACTCCTTAATATACTATACTTAGTAAAGTATTGCAAACCTGATCCATTCGTTTTTCTATCACTTAAGTGAATTCTTTAATTACCTGTTGCTTCACTCCATTTAAAGTTTCAGTACCTGTGATCGGTCAGCAGCCAAAGAAAAAACAAAACGGGTGGAGATTTTTTAACGGCTGAGCTTAGGCTTTAGCCAGAATGGCAAAAGCTTGTGATATGCGGTTGGCTGAACAAGCTGCTTTTCCTGAGGTTAGTTATTGTAATTCATATCCATCACAAAACATTTTTTTATGTCTATTCAGGAAGCCAAAGTCGCCCGGTTTAAAGATTTACAGAATGGTCAGATGATGCAGGTAAAAGTAGGTGATACCGAAATATTGCTGGCTCGCCACGAAGATCAGTATTATGCCACCTCAGCACATTGTACGCATTACGGAGCACCTCTTGCCAAAGGAGCACTGAACGGCAATCGGCTGGTTTGCCCCTGGCACCATGCCTGTTTTGATATTACCAATGGTGACCAGATGGAACCTCCCGGCTGCGATAGTTTGCAGCATTTTGAGGTAGAGGTGAGGGGAGAAGATGTCTATGCGAAAGTGCCCAAAGGTGCCCCTGCCCAACGTATGGTGGCTATGCAAAAGCAGTCTGCAGATGATCAACGCAAATTTGTAATTATTGGTGGGGGAGCGGCTGCTCAGTATGCTGCCGAAGCGCTGAGAGCTGAAGGTTTTGGCGGGCAGCTGATTATGATCAGCAAAGACAAAGATTATCCCTACGACAGGGTCAACTGTAGTAAAGAGTATCTTCAGGGAGAAGCACCTGAAGAATGGATGCCCCTGAGAGATGCCGGGTTTTATGAAAAATATGACATTGACCTGAAAATAGAGACCACCGTCACCGAACTGGATGTGAATCAGAAAAAAATCAGAACTGATAAAGGGGAGGAGATTAGCTATGATAAAGTGCTGGTGTGCACCGGGGGAGCCGTTCGCCAATTAGAGGTTCCTGGCAGTGAGCTCAAGAATGTGTTTACACTTAGGTCGTTGGCTGATAGCAGCCGGATTCAGCAGGCAGCAAAAAAGGCTACCAAAGCGGTAGTAGTTGGGTCTTCTTTTATTGGCATGGAAGGAGCATGGAGCCTCTCACAACTCGGCTGCGAGGTGACCGTAGTGTCTCCTGAAAAGCTGCCTTTTGCCAGCAAGTGGGGCGACGAGGTGGGCAGCATGCTTAAGTCTTTGCATGAAGAGCAGGGGATACGCTTCAAAATGCAAACGCAGGTAAAAGGCATAGAGGGACAAGGTCAGGTGCAAAGTGTGCAGCTGGATAATGGCGAATCAGTGGAGGCAGATCTGGTTCTGGCTGGGATAGGTGTACAGCCGGCCACCTCCTTCATCAAAGGCCTTCCTCTGGAAGACGACGGAGGCATCAGGGTAGACGAAAAACTCTATGCAGGGCAAGATGTATACGCTGCGGGAGATGTGGCCCATTTTCCGTACAAAGGAATGACCGTCAGGATTGAGCACTGGCGGCTGGCCTGTCAGCACGGCAGGCTGGCAGGTGAGAATATGGCAGGCAGAGACAAGCCCTACACCAGTGTGCCCTTCTTCTGGACAGCCCAGCAGGGACAGCAGCTCAGATACATCGGCTATGCACCATTTTATGACCGTATTGTGATAGATGGAAAACTAGAAGAAAAGAAATTTATCGCCTACTACATCCTAGACGGTATGGTCAAAGCAGCGCTCGGTCTCAACCGTGACCAGGAGATGGCAGCCCTGCATGAGCTTATCAGAACAGATCGTGTACCTCCGGTCAAAGATTTGGAAAAGCACCAGATAGACCTCAGAGAACATCTCTTTCAACTGGCTGAAATTGATTAGGGTAATGTCTTAGCTATTGAAAAGCCTGATCAGTTGGTTAGCAGCATGGGTAGGTGAGCGCCTTCCCTCCAGTACTTCCTTTTCCAGGTCCTGTAGCTTTTCCCTGATGTCTGCCTGTTTGTAAAAAAGCGCCTGCAACTGATGGCTGATGCTCTCGTGCAGCCACTGCAGGCGCTGCGATTTTCTCCTTTGTTCTAGGTAGCCATTACCCCTGACGGTCTTTTCATAGCTGAGGACCGTATGCCATACCTCCTCAAGCCCCTGTTGCTGCAAAGCCGAGCAGGTCAGTACCTGAGGCGTAAAGCCGCTTTCTGATGCAGGAAAGAGGTGAAGGGCATTTATATATTCTTTGCGGGCACGGCGTGCAGCCTCCTGATTGTCTCCATCGGCTTTGTTGATAACCAGCATATCTGACATTTCCATAATACCCCGCTTGATTCCCTGTAGTTCATCACCTGCCCCTGCCAGCATCAGCAGCAGGAAGCAGTCTACCATTTTGTAAACGGCAGTCTCTGATTGCCCGACTCCTACGGTTTCTACAAAGATGATGTCGTATCCGGCAGCTTCGCACAGGAGCATGCTTTCGCGGGTCTTCCTTGCCACACCTCCCAGCGTACTGCCCGCTGCTGAGGGGCGTATGTAGGCATTCTCTTGTCTTGATAGAATAGGCATGCGTGTTTTGTCACCCAATATGCTGCCACGACTCTTTTCGCTGCTGGGGTCTACAGATAAGACTGCGAGGCGGTGTCCTTTGGCCACCAGCAGGCTGCCAAGTGCATTGATAAAAGTACTTTTGCCTACGCCTGGCACACCGGTGATGCCAATCCTGAGAGAGAAGCCACTGAAAGGTATCAGAGCTTCAAGCAGGGCTTCAGAAAGCTCTTGATCCTGCGGGCGCGAACTCTCCACCAGTGTGATGGCCCTGCTCAGGATGAAGCGATCCCGTCCGAGGATGCCCCTTCGGTAATCTTCTAGGCTAAGTCTGGCTCTTGCCATAGGAAAAATTTTTCATTGTCAACTTTAGGTAGCAGGTTGCCGATAATCTTCGGCAGACAAGTAAATTAAATCCTGCAAGACAGGCAAGCCAGCATACTTCATATGACTTTTACTTCCTGAATCGGGTTTGTTGAATTATTGTTAAAAAAGGTTCAATAAAATGAATGCTTTTGCGAAGTTATTGGGTACTGAACTATTTTTATTTTTGTTGAATAATTTAAAGATTTTTCAATGATTTTGTGAGAAATGAGACAAACCACTTTATTATATTAATATAAAAATTTAAATTTGTATAAATTTAATGTGTTAAAAGTATAGGTTGAATAATTTAAATTTATCTATTTCCATATTTTATTTTCATTTTTAGAGATGGTATTTCCTTGTTATGGAAATCAAAATGCATATAGTTTTTTATTGTTTAAGCCAGACTTTTACTTACGAAGTAAAACATTATGAAAATTAAGTCAGCAAAATGGATACTGGCGGCATTATCCATCCTTTTTGTAGTACAAAGCCATTCTCTTTCTGCACAGGCAGATGTTTTTCAGGTACTTGTAACGGACGGTAAGGCAGAAGTCAGGCAAGACAGCAAATGGATACCCCTTGCTGAGGCTGTCAGTCTAAACGGCAGTGACCTCATACGTCTTGACAAGGGCGGCTATCTGGGGCTTATCCATAAGAACGGTAACAGGCTGGAACTTAATAAAGCTGGTACCTATGAAGTAGCTCGCCTTGAAGAGAAAATAACCGGTAAAGAAAAATTCCTTTCATCCAAATACGCTTCCCTTTATCTTCAGCAGCTTCAGCAACCTGGTAACGCTATCGCCCTCCAAAGAGAACGCAGCCTTGAGAACCAGAAATTAAAGATCCTGCTGCCCAGCTCAGTAGATGTTTTTAATAACGAAGTTATCATTCGCTGGCAAAATGAAGAAGCCAACGAAAACAGCTACCAAGTGGAGCTGAAAAACATGTTTGACGAGGTGATTCATACTACCGAGGTAGATGGTACCAAAGTAGCCATTGATTTTGACCATAAATTACTAGCCAGCGAACGCCTGATCATCGTATCAGTCAGCAGCAAAACATTTAAAGAAATCAAATCTGCTGACTATGGAATGAAGCAGCTTTCTCCTGAAGAAGCGGCTCCCATAGCCCGTGAGCTCAAAGAACTCAAGCTGGAAATCACCAATGAGCAATCGGCACTCGACAAGCTTATCCTGGCTTCTTTTTATGAGCAGAATAACCTTTTGGCTGATGCACTTACCAACTATGAGTATGCCCTGTCCCTGGCTCCGGATAACAAGGCCTTCCAAACTGCCTATGAGCAGTTCATTTTCCGCAACGGTCTGGGCTTATGATGTAGCTGGTTGACACGAGGTTTTCTCCCCATAGATCAACGGTTTGCTTTTTTCTCATAATAGCATGCGCTAACTTTGTCCCTTCCTCATCGGTTGAACAGGTTACATCATTTCATTTAACACCATGCTGCAAACACTGCATGAGCTGGATGAGCAGCTCTTTCTTTTTCTTAATAATCTGAATACAGACTGGCTAGATACACTCATGTATTGGGTCACCTACAAATATACCTGGTTCCCTTTTTACTTCATACTGATCCTGTTGGTAAGCTGGAAGTTTGGCTGGAAGGGGCTGGTTATTATGGCTACTGTTGCTATCTCGGTGGGGCTGGCAGATCAGGTCACTTCTGCTTTTATGAAACCCTACTTCGGGCGTCCCAGGCCCTGCCATGATCCGGCATTAGAAGGATTGGTACATACAGTCACCGGCTGCGGGGGCAGGTATGGCTTTGCTTCAGCCCATGCTTCCACCACTTTTGCGCTGGCTAGTTCGTTATGGGTGCTGCTTAGGGCATGGTCAAGGTGGTTTATGATCGCTTTCTTATGGTCTTCGCTGGTGGCATACAGCAGGGTGTACGTAGGAGTGCACTACCCGGGCGATATCCTGGTAGGGGCCATGGTCGGTTTCTCCCTGGGCGTGATTTGCGCCTTTTTGCATACCTGGATCAGTGCCCGTTTTTATGGATATCCCATCACAGCCAAGCATCTGCTGGCCAAAAAGAGCAGCTAAACCTGGCGGCCTTTCAGCATTTTTGCTACGTACTTGCCAATAATGTCAAACTCAAGGTTGACCGAATCACCTTCTCTGAGCTTGTTGAAATTGGTATGCTGGTAGGTATAAGGAATGATCGCTACGCTAAAACCATTGTCAGTTGAGTTGAAGCAGGTAAGGCTGACACCGTTGACAGTAATAGAACCTTTTTCTACTGTCATATAAGTCAGGTGGGAAGCTTCATATTCAAAATCAAATAGCCAGCTGCCATCCTCCGTTTTTATCTTTTTACAGATTCCGGTCTGGTCTACATGTCCCTGCACGATATGTCCGTCAAAGCGACCATTGGCAGGCATACATCTCTCAAGGTTTACTTCGCTGCCTACCCTCAGTTGCCCCAGATTACTCTTTTTCAGAGTTTCATCTATGGCTGTCACTTTGTAAGTACTACCCAGCACTTCCGTCACCGTCAGGCAAACGCCGTTGTGGCAGACACTCTGGTCTACTTTCAGGGCAGGCGCCAGTTCGCTGTGTATTTCAAAGGTGCGATTGCTGCCCTGCGGAGTAATGTTGACTACCTGGCCGATGGATTCAATGATACCTGTAAACATGGATAATGGTGTTTGGCCTACAATACTAAACAAGTTGACGCTAAGTTTCAGGCTTGGCAAGATTTTTTGGCTGAAAGGCTCAATTTTTTTAATACCCGCCTGAAGTCCTGGACGGGAAGATGAATCATTCAAAAAAGCGAGCAGTATTTACTTAAGTAAACATTTAAAAATACTTATGATTATTCTTGTCAGACTGTAAATTTTATTACATTCGGTGTATCTCAGGTCATTAAATGTCCAGAAGCCATGAGCATCTCCTATAAAAGTCAAGAAAGAAGTCAGCAGATGTCGCAGATCAAAGAACTCTTTGAAAAGCGAGGAGCCGAAGGTATGGGCTTCGTACAAATGCTGCCCATTCCAGTTTGCGTGACCGACTACCGAGGCGTATTTATGCTCATCAACCAGGCTTACAGCCAGTTTTATGGCTATACCCCTGATGAATTGCTGGGCCAGCATTTTACTAAAGTAGTACCGGAAGGCAAGAAGCAACTCCTGAGCCAACTACATGATGACTTTATTGATAAAAAGTTTGAGCTACTGGGAGAATGGGAGGTGCAGGATGCAAAGGGAAAACTTAGAAAAATATTGTCTCATGCAGCTTATGTATTGAATGAAAAAGGCTCCCCCTGCAAGATCACTTTTTTGGTAGAAATCAAAGAGAGCAGCCAGGTAGAGAAACGTCTGTATCAAACCTTACTCAGGCTGAATGACGAGCAGACCGTCAAGATACATCAGCATGCCTTATCTCTCTACGAAGATGGCGTGGATGCTACTGAATTGAAACAGCATGATCTTGAAGATTATATAAACAGGAAGCAGGCCTGGCTGGGAAAATTATTTTTGCACAGGAATAAAATCATTCACTTGCTTGAAACTACCAGCGAACTTGAGCAGATGGAGAAAGGGCAACTCTACCTGGAATACAAGGTATTTGACATAAAGAAGATGATCCTTAATTTGCTTAGCGAGAAAAAAGATACTTTTGCCAGCCACCGGATAGAGCTACAGTTTACTTCGGAAGATGAAGATGGGCAGGCAAGGAAGCAGCTTTTTGTTGAAGCCGATGAGATCTACATTGAACTGATGCTGCATAACCTGCTGCTCAATGCTTTGGAAACCTGCAGGCAGGGCGGAAAAATTGACATGAAGCTCAGAAAATCAGAACTGCTGCTTTTGGATATGAGCTATACCTACCACCCGGGGATAGATGCTGACAGCAGGCGAAAGACCGGAGACTATATTGTATACCTGGTAAGCAGGCAGCACGGAGGAGATGTGATGTTCAGCCGCAATGAGCAGATCATCAGGATAAGCCTCATGATGCCAATCTCGTCAGCAGTTTGACTTCAAAAGTCTTATGCCACCGGATAGCATGACAACCTTATTTTATCAGCTGCCTGAGATGATAAAAGTATGGGCGGCTGATATTGTCCTGATGGCGGTAGTGTAGCTGCCTGTTCAGAGAATTTAAACAAAAGGTGGGGGCATACTAGTTAAAATACTGAACTGTAAACGATTATGGCTTCAGTATTATCACTTATCATCATTGTCACCTTATCTGCGTTGATGACGCGTTTTGCCTCCAGGGCCCGCGTGCATACCGTACTGTCGCGTCATGCTGCCCGCTTCCAGGCAAGGTTGGCCTTTACCGGACAAGGATTTGCCTTCAGCGAAGCCGAGCGAATCGTAGCGCATCCGGTGAGGCGGCTTATCATCATGATCCTGATGCTAGTCGGTAATGTAGGAATCATATCAATCCTGGCCTCCCTGCTGCTCACTTTTGTAGGTGATGAGGGTGATACCCTGCAATTTGTAGAGAAACTGAGCATACTGGCAGGTGCATTCTTGCTGCTCTTTCTACTTTTCAAAAGTAAAGTAGCAGATCGCTGGATATCCCGTTGGATTGACCAGCTGCTGGATAGGTACACCAATTTCAAAGTCCGTGATTTTTCAGGGATATTGCACCTTGCAGACGAGTATGAAATTACCAAAATGCTGGTAAACCACAAACACTGGGTGGATAACCGTCGCCTGAACAGGCTGAAGCTGAGACAGGAAGGCCTCAACCTGATAGGTATAGAGCGGGCAGATAGTACTTACCTGGATATGCCAGGAGGTGACACAGAAGTTCATGAAGGTGAACCGCTTATTCTCTGCGGCAGAGAGTCAGTGCTGAAAAGGCCTTTTCAGCGCATAAAGGGTCGGCAGGGAGGCAAACAAAGGCGAAATGACATTGCTGAAAACCAGGAGATAGAGCAAAAAGAGAAAAAGGCAGATCGGCAGGCTTTGGCTAAAACAGAATCTTAATCTATTTTTATTGAATCAATTTTTTACATAAATACCAATTTTTTTATGAGACCTGTTACCGACGAAAAAGCGAGTAATGTACCCAAAAAACAATTTATTATAGCCGGAGCAGTGGCAGGGGTGATTGCTGCTGTTATAAACAATACTTACCACCTTACTTATTCTGCCATCACTGGTTTTACTGCCAAGGAGGCAGTCAATATATTTACTGTGTCACTGGCATCCATAGTGCCGCTTATTATAGCCGGATATGTCTATTATCTCCTTGCCAGGTATACGAGTAAGGGTACTACTTATTTTATTGTGCTCTCTGTCCTCCTGACCATGTTTACCGAAAGGCTCAGGGTTTTCGCCATTTTCTTTTACCAGTATGATGTACCAGTAGAATTTTACTCAATGATCATTCCCATGAACTTCATAGCAGGAGCCATCGCAGCTGCTGTGATCCCTCTGTACGTGATCAAAATAGGTAAGAAACAACAGGTGAATGCCTAAAGTTGAAGAAGTAAAAATGATCACTTGGCAGGTCTAATAAAGATCGGATTCGGCTAAATAGAGCTTGTTTTGACCAGCTTTATAAAACAGTCTTGATTTTTATTATCTTAGAGAAGATGTTGGAAGAGGCGAAACAGTCCACTTGTTTAGCTTTTCCATTTTTTTATATCCGTTAACTTTTTTCAACTTATTTCAGCCCTATGAATGCTACAAATACCCCTGCTGGAGGCCAGCATCTGTGCAGCTTTTTGATTAACTATCTTTCTTTCCGGTTTTTGCTGGGAACGTTCCTGCTGCTGCTCTGTACAGGCCCCATACTGGCTCAGGCGCCTCAACTTGAGATCATCAGCGAGGAAAGCAGCCCTACACAAGCCGATACCATCCCCCTGGTTTTTAGTTTTGATGATCATGTAAACGGTTTTGACGCAGATGATATTAGCGTAGAAAACGGAACTCTGCTCGGTTTTACACCTGAGAGTTTTAGCTATGCAGCCACCCTAGGTGAAGGAAGAGGTGATAGTGGTGCTCGCATGGATTTTCCTATCAATGTTGAGACAGATCAGGAAGGACGTATTTACGTTGCCGACCGGAATAACCATCGCATCCAGGTTTTTGATAGTAATTATGAGTTGGAATATGTGCTGGGTAGCGGACCCGGCAGCGATAATGCCTCATTCAACGAGCCCATGGATGTCAGCATTGATCATGAAGGAAATATTTATGTGGCCGACCGCGAGAACCACCGCATACAGATTTTCAGCAGTGAATTTGAATACCTGGCCACCCTGGGCAATGGTGTAGCAGGTTATGATTCGGCACAGTTTCGCCAGCCGTCAGGGGTACTGCTGGGAGATGACGGTAAAATATACGTAGCTGATACTGAAAACCATCGTATCCAGGTATTTGACCAGGACTATGAACTCCTGTCTATCTTTGGCTTTACTGATCCCGGAGATATCAACGATAGGTTTAGGAGCCCAATGGATATGGCAATGGATGAAAGAGGCTGGCTTTATGTAGCAGATTTTTACAATAATCGCGTGCGGATATTTGATACGCTTTATCAGCACCAGGCTAACCTGGGTAGCGGTGAAATAGGCACTGCCAATGATGAATTTTATTATGTCTCAGGAATAGATATTGATGACCAGGGAAGAGTTTATGTAGCCGATCATTCTAATCACCGCATTCAGGTGTATGATACCACCCGGCAGTATCTTTACACTATAGGGGAGGCAGAGGTTGGCTCAGGAGAGAATAACTTCAATAACCTTTATGGGCTTGCTGTAGATGATGATTACAATATCTATGCAGCCGACCGTGACAATCACCGGGTACAGGTATTTGAGTATCAACCCTATACCGCAGTGGTGGTACCTGAAGAGAGAGGAGAGGTGAGGGTAAGCGTACCGGAGGGTGCTGCGGTATCTTCTGCCCAGCAAGGCAATGCAGCCGCTGATTTTTCCATACTGGTTAATCCCCGGCCCAGGCTGGCAATGAGTACGGATGCCTCTGGCACGGTGGAAGGAAGCTTTGAGGTGCAGATGGTTTTTAACGATACTCTGGGTGGTTTTGGAACCGATGACCTGAGCCTTAGTAACGGAACACTTTTGTCCTTAGAGACAGAAGACAGCCTGACATACACCGCGAGTATAGAGCCAATAAACGATGGAATAGTAAGCATAAGCATTGATGAAAATCTTGTCAGAAGCGGAAGCCAGATTACACTAGCTGTTACCTATCAGCCGCCGCTGCCTACCCTTCAGCTGCTTTCTACAGCAGCTGATACGGTGGAGGGGAGTTTTGTACTACAACTGGTTTTTAGCGATACGGTGAGCGGATTTAGCCTGGACGATATCAGCATAGATAACGGCACAGTCTCCGGCCTGCAGACTGACGACAGCCTTGCTTACAGCATTGAGGTGCAGCCCGATAGCACAGGACAGGTGAACGTTTCTGTAGATAGCAGCCTGGTAAGTAGTGAAGAAAACAGCTTTTCAGTCGTTTATGTCAACCCTATCACTTCGGTCAGTGAAACCCTGGAAGCGAGTTCACTTCAGTACTATCCTAACCCGGCGAGATCAGGTTTGCAGTTGAAAATGAAACTGCAGAAACGGCAGGATGTAGAGATTGTACTGAGCGATTTAGCAGGAAACCAGCTTTTTAGCCGTGTGTTGAAGCAGCAGCAACAAGTGGAAAAATATATATCTTTACAGGATTACCCGGCAGGAGCTTATCTGCTCAGTCTGTATATTGGTGAGCAAAGCCTGAGCCGTCGCATTCTGGTGGAATAATTCTGAAATAAGCTACACACTGAGATCATGGTGGCGGGTCAATAGCTCGCCACCGATCTCAATTTGTTGAATTGCTTTTTCAAAAAAAATATAATCTGCAATTTTCAATTCAAACCGTAGCCAGGTATTCATGCACCATTTTGATAGTCATGGAGCCTTCACCCACGGCAGAGGCAACCCGGTTCATGGCTCCGGCCCTCACATCACCTGCGGCAAAAATACCCGGTACACTGGTTTCCAGCAGAAAGGGCTCTCTGTCCAGCTTCCACTGTTTTTTTGTGCTGCTCGTATTGCCTCAGTTCCCGCCCGGTTTCTACAAATCCTTTCGGGTCTTTGATGATGTCTGGCCCCAGCCAGTCGGTAATAGGGCGGTTACCAATAAATACAAAGAGGGCAGCAGTTGGGTGACTCTTCACTTCACCGTTCTGCAAATTTCGGATATCAATTTTCTCCAGCCGTCCATTCCCTATACCCGCCACCACCTGGCTACAGCTCATCACGGCAATGTTGGGTGTCTGTGCAATCTGGTCAATCAGGTACTGCGACATGGAGGAGGTCAAATCAGGTTTGCGGATCAGGATGTTGACCTGGCAGGCATAGTTAGTTGTACAGGTACATGGCCGCCTGACCAGCAGAATTACCCCCACCTACAATGAAAATATCCTTATCCTGGCAGGCCTGGGCCTCTGTAATAGCCGCGCCGTAGTAGGCGCCCGCTCCTGAGAAACCACTGAGTCCTTCTGCCTCAATTTTTCGGTAATTGACCCCGGTGGAGATAATGATGCTGCGGGTTTTGATCTCGCTGCCATCGGTAAGCACGACGATTTTGTAGGTATCTTTCAGCCTGATCTCAGCTACTTCTCTGGGTGAGAGAAATTCGGTCCCCAGGCGCTGGGCCTGGGAGATGGCGCGCCTGGTGAGGTCGGAGCCACTTAGACCGTTGGGGAACCCCAGGTAGTTTTCTATACGTGAGCTGGTACCTGCCTGCCCTCCGGGAGCCCGCTTTTCAATCAGCAGGGCTTTGAGTCCTTCGGAAGCGCGGTACACGGCAGATAGTTTGCCCAGGGTCGCCATGCGCTCGTTCTGCTGCTCCTGCCGGGTGTAAGAGCGGGTACGGTTGGTCATGATGGATACCAGCACCTGTACCATTTCAGGGCAGTCCTGCGACATCTCCCTGAAGTAAGATTGATGCAGACTCAGCACTTCCACATCAGTATAGGCCATTCCGTAGCCGGCAGCATGGGTCATGCGGGAGTAAGGTAGTACCCCTGTGAAACGTCCCGGCTCCAGTTCGTCTACTTCGCGTAGCTGCTTGCCCTGGGGTGCCTTCAGTTGTAGCTTGCCCTGCAGCATGATGTACATATGTTGGGCAGGCTCCCCTTTTTTGAAAAGGTAATCTCCGGCAGTTACCTGTAGCACTTTTCCTCGCTGGCTCAACCATTTAATCTGTTCGTCAGGAAGACCTTCAAATTCGCGCACCTGCTTCAAGAGTGTGATGGTCTGCTGGGTTGATTTCATAAAAAAAGGATAAACAAATGGCTGATATGAGTAAAAAATGCAGAAAGAACAGGTTTGAAAAGAGTATGACAATGTAAACCGGCAAACTGTTCAACCTGCTGCACTGACCTTACAAAGATAGCGTCTTTTGGTTTATTCTATTTATGCTTAAGTAACCAGCAAAAACTAAAAATATCAGTCATCCAGCAGGTTTTCAATGATCTGCTTCATAACTTGCTTGCTTACCTTGAGGTCTTTTTTATCTATGCCCCGGGTCATTGCTTTGGTAGTTTTTTTGACGATGCTGGCCAATTCTTCCTGTAATCTTTCGCCCTCAGGGGTCAGGTAAATAATTTTGTTGCGGCGATCGCTCTCATCGGCATGGCGCGTTACCAACTGGCGCTTTTCCAGATTGTCAATCAGGTGGGTGATGCTGGCTTTGTTTTTATTTGAAACTTCTGCCAGGGCCTGCTGCGTTTGTCCGTTCTTACGCCAGAGGCTGGCCAGCAGCATCCATTGCTCAGCTGTCACATTGTGTTCAGACAGGTTTTTGCTGATGCGGTTGGTCAGCAGGCGTGAGGCCTTGCCCATTACCATAGACAGTGAATTTTCCACTTTTATTTTTTTGCCCATAAGGTTGGATATTCAACTACTGATAAATATAACACTTAAGCTTGAGATGCAAAAAAATATTGGGTACATTCTCAATGAGTAGCAGAGACACCGGGAGAACCGTATATTCGCGGCCTGAACGACATTAAAATACTGCCAAATGCCTGTTGAAGACAGCTACAGACATAAAGGAATGCGCCGACAACTGGTAAATAAGGTGCGGAGCAAAGGAATCACTGACGAAAAGGTGCTGGCTGCCATAGGGCGGGTGCCTCGTCATGCTTTTCTTGACAAGGCTTTCCTGGAACACGCTTACCAGGACAAAGCCTTTCAGATCGGAGAGGGACAGACCATCTCTCAGCCTTACACCGTGGCCTTTCAGTCGCAGCTGCTGGAAGTGGAAGCCGGCGACCGCATATTGGAGATCGGTACCGGTTCAGGTTATCAATGCTCAGTACTGCTGGAGATGGGGGCCAAAGTTTATAGTATTGAATACAACTGGGTGTTGCACCGACGCGCCATCAAAACCCTGCAGACGATGGGTTATGAAGCCCATTTATTTCATGGCGACGGTACCAAAGGGCTGCCTTCCTTTGCTCCCTACAACGGCATCATAGTGACCGCTGGCGCTCCGGTCATTCCCTTGAGGCTGCTGGAGCAGCTCAAGCCTGAAGGTAAGCTGGTGATTCCCGTAGGCGATCGCCAGTCTCAGAAGATGATGAAAATCACTAAGGCAAAAAATGGTACGCTTATCAAAGAGGAGTTTGACCACTTCAGCTTTGTGCCGTTGCTGGGAGAGCATGGCTGGGAGGGATAGTTTTTTATTGTTGAATTGTTGATTTGCGAGTTGGATTCAGATAGGAGGGGAATTTTTTCTAATTTTAGGCCATTTTAAAGTAAAAATTGAATGCATAAAGATAAAAAAGCAGCCAGAGAATCACTTACCACCATGACGGAGATGGTCTTTCCAAATGATACCAACGGGCTCAATGGCCTGATGGGAGGAAGGCTGCTTTACTGGATGGACATCGTTTCGGCCATTGCGGCCCAGAAACACGCCAACAGCCTGGTGGTAACCGCTTCGGTGGATAATGTGTCCTTTTCGCATCCCATCAAAATAGGCAATGTGGTTACCCTCCGGGCCAAAGTGACCCGCGCATTTAACACCTCTATGGAGATTCATATTGAGGTAAAAGCCGAAGATGTACCCAACGGGCGGATCGTGGAGAGTCATCGTGCCTTCTTTACGATGGTGGCGGTAGATATGAACGGTAACAAAGTCAGTGTTCCGGAGGTGGTCCCGGAGACTGAAGAAGAAAAGGCATTATATGAAAGTGCACTCCGGCGGAGGCAACTCAGGCTGGTGCTGGGTGGCCGCCTCAGGCCCGAAGAAGCGCATGAGCTTCGTTCTATTTTTGACATAAAAGAATAAATACATGGCTGAAGCAGAGGATTTGAGCTTTTTACCCTTCTTTCTTACAGAACCCGTCTACCTGCTTGCTGAGCCTGAGTCCTTTCAGGAAGCCCCCGTGCCGGAGACGGAAGTGCCTGCCGAGATGTCCGCCCCACCTTTGCAGGAAAATGTGGCCCGTCAGGAAAAAGAGGTCCAGCCTTTACCTCCTTTTGAAGGAAGCAACCGCAAGCACCTGCTGATCCTTTTCCATCAGGAAGGAGGAGGAGCCATGGCTTCTCAGGACAAGGCGCTGCTGGGCAAAATTCTGCAGGCGGTACATTACAGCTTTGAAGATGTGGCCCTCTGCAACTGGGCGTCACTTAATTCAGAAGCGGGAAATGACCTGAAGGTGTATGAAAGTCTCAACAAAATTCCCTCAGAGACGATCCTGGTATTTGGTGATCCTCCGCTCAGCTGGTCTTATACGCACTTCTTCAGAAAATACCACATCAGTCAGGATGAGACAGGTAAGTCTCTTTTGCAGGCGGATGAAATCCATGAAATTGCACAGAACAAAGATCTGAAGGTGCAATTGTGGAATGCGCTGCAAAAGCTCTTCATTCAAGCCTGATCGTATGCTGAACCCCAGATTATTAGCACAACACTATGTAACTCGTTTGCTGCTCAGCAACAGAAAGTCGTTTCTTCTTATTTTACTAGTCAGCATGGTATTGATGGCTGCCGCTGCCCGAGAAGGAGGCGGTAGTACCGAGCCCATTCCTGAGGTGAAACTGGACCGAGAAGCGGCCCTGGATAGCCTCATGTGCGTAACCCATTCCCTGATGGGCACTCCATACCGACTGGGTGGAAAGACGCCTAAAGCCTTTGACTGTTCGGGTTTTACCCGCTTCGTCTACGGGCAACTAGGTATTGGGCTGGAGGCCTCAGCTGCTATGCAGTACAGGCAGGGGGTAGAAGTGCAGCCCGACAGCCTGCAGCAGGGCGACCTGGTTTTCTTCCAGAATAGCAAAGGACGTATTTTTCATGTCGGCATATTTGTAGGATATGAAAATGAGCAGCGACTCTTTATCCACGCCTCCAGCAGCCGGGGTGTCACTATTGATAAGCTGGAAGCCAGCTATTTTGCCAAAAGATGGGCAGGCGTGCGCAGATTTTTTTAGGAATAATTTTAATGCAGCTATTGCTATCTAAAGCTTAATGTCTTTTCTTTGTGCTCCCATTAGGAAATAGACGATTTCCTGTTCTGAAATGCTAAAGTGGCGGAACTGGTAGACGCGCACGTTTCAGGGGCGTGTGAGGTTACACTCGTGCGGGTTCGACTCCCGCCTTTAGCACATCTGACCCGGATTGATACTTCAGTCCGGGTTTTTTTGTTGCTGCTTCCCCTTTCCAAACATCTTCCTGCTGCTTATTAAAGTCCTGCGTTATTTTTCCTAACAGTCGCCCCTCGCTGGTGTTACACCAAAAAACAAAGTAAGTAGTTTACGAACTTTTTTGATCAGGCCTTTTTATATGAAATTTTTTTCTTACGCGGCACTTCTCTTATTCCCGCTGATATTCTCTGCTCATACCTCCTTTGCGCAGATTCGCACCGACTCTGCCTTTGTTGATAGTATTGATACCCGTCCGGTGACTATCATGTCCGGCAAACTGCACAAGACCACCTTTGATGTGATGTTGGTTGATACACTTGATGAGAAAGAGGATGAAGCTTTGTTCATCGTCGGCGGGGCCGTGCGCTTCAACTACTTCAGCAACAGCTGGGAAAGCCAGCAGGACAACCGCAACAAACTGGGCGATATGACATTTGACCTGTTTCGCATCAACGTGAGCGGGGAAATGGAAGGTGTTATCCTGAATGCGGAGTATCGTTTCTACTCAGATGCATTCGGGGGTGCTATGCCTCATTCTGCCTGGGCAGGATATAATTTCAATGAGCGAAATATGCTGCAGCTTGGGCTGCACCAGGTTCCTTTCGGCAACCAGACTTATAATTCGGACAACTGGTTTTTTAACATTACCTACTACCTGGGGCTAGAAGATGATTACGACCTGGGAGTAAAATACATCCACAGCGGAAAAAAGTTGTCTTATGCACTGGCATTTTACAAAAACTCCGAATTGCCGGCCTCTGATTTTGGTCGCTACTCTTATGATTTTGTAGGTGATTATGAAGAAAGCAACCAGTTGAATGGCAAAGTAACGTACTTCCTGGGAGGACATACCCAGGTGGGAGTTTCGGTCCAGAGAGGCCAGATATACAACCGCTTTACGGAAGCCTTTGGCAGCCATACAGCGATGGCCCTGCATATGCGGGGTGATTATGACCGGCTGGGCGTAAAGTTGCAGTTTGTCACACTGGGCGCCGATATACCACAGGACAACGCACTGGCCGACGATGAGGCTGCCGGAGATGACATCATCACGATGGGGGCTTACGGGGCTCCATACAATGTGGCCTACAGCGGGCAGGTCTATACCGCCAGCCTGAGCTACCAGGTGCCGGTCAGTTGGGGACCTATCAGCCGTTTGGTTTTTTACGACAACTATTCTTATTATGACAAAACGAACGAGGCCTATGCCGATACGCATATGAATGTGCTGGGCATGATGCTTACCGCCGGTCCGGTGTACACCTATATAGACCTTGCCAGCGGGCTCAACCAGCCCTGGCTAGGCCCAAACTACGAAAATGGCCTGGCAGAAGGCCAGGATAGTGCAGCCTGGCACAGCCGCTTTAATATAAACTTTGGATACTACTTTTGATCCGGTAAAATCGATATAATGAGCAAAACTACATCAGAACATGATTTTCAGGATCCCCGGGATCAGCAAGGGATCAATAAATATTTTGACATTCATGCACCGGTATTCTGGCCGGCAGCCATACTGATCGTACTGTTTATCATCACTACCCTCATCGTAGGGGAGCCGATGGAAACAATATTTGACAATGTACAGTCGGCCATTTCAGATTACGGAGGCTGGTTTTTTATCGTATGTGTCAATATATTCCTGTTTTTCTGTCTCTACCTGGCCTTTGGCCGTACCGGCGATATCCGCTTCGGGGGCAAAGATGCCCGTCCTGAATTCAGTACCCCGGCCTGGTTTTCCATGCTTTTCAGTGCCGGTATGGGGATAGGGATTCTCTTCTGGAGTGTGGCGGAACCCATCTACCACTTTGAAAACCCTCCCTACGGAGAGGGCGGCACCGTGCAGGCTGCGCAGACCGCCATGAATATGACCTTTCTGCACTGGGGCCTGCATGCCTGGGGTATTTATGCCCTGGTAGGCGCTTCCCTGGCCTTTTTTGCTTTTAATCGTAAGCTGCCTTTAACCATCCGTTCGGTGTTTTATCCCTTACTGGGAGAGCGTATACACGGACCTGTTGGTAATGTCATAGATGTCATCGCCGTGGTAGCCACTCTTTTCGGATTGGCTACTTCACTGGGTTTTGGCGTGCAGCAGGTCAATGCCGGCCTCAATTACCTCTTTGGGATTGAAGTATCGGTCACTACGCAGGTCATTCTCATTATCAGCATTACCCTGGCGGCTACTGCCTCGGTAGTGCTGGGCATTGACAAGGGAGTGAGGGTCCTGAGCGAGCTCAACATTCGTATAGCGGGTGTATTCCTGATTTTCATGATCGTGCTGGGGCCTACGCTCTACATCATTGATGGCTTTGTGCAGAATACCGGCTATTACCTGCAAAATGTAATTCGCCTTGGCTTCTGGACAGAAAACTATCAGCAGACAGAGTGGCAGAATAGCTGGACAGTGTTTTACTGGGCCTGGTGGATATCCTGGTCGCCCTTTGTGGGAATGTTCATTGCCCGCATTTCGCGTGGGCGCAAGGTAAGGGAATTTATACTCGGCGTACTTATCATTCCTTCCCTGCTGACTTTTCTCTGGCTTTCCGCTTTTGGAGGCTCCGGGCTCTACATTGAGCTGGAAGGCGCCTCCGAAATCGGACAGGCAGTGCAGGAGAACGTAGCCACTGCCCTGTTTGTGCTGCTGGAGCAGTTTCACCTGTCCTTTGTATCTTCGCTGGTAGGAGTGATACTGGTAATTTTCTTCTTTGTCACCTCATCGGATTCCGGTTCGCTGGTAGTTGACAGCATCACCTCGGGCGGTAAGCTGGATGCCCCGGTGGGACAGCGGATTTTCTGGGCCAATGCCGAAGGTGCCGTGGCCGCTGTACTCCTCATAGGGGGTGGGCTTAATGCCCTGCAGACCGCTGCTATCACCACGGGGCTTCCCTTTGCCGTAGTCTTGCTCATCATGTGCTACAGTCTTTACCGCGGGCTCAATGAAGAGTATGCCCGTGAACTGACGCTGGTAAAAGAAAAAGACAAGAAGTCTTACGAAAAGGTAATCAGTGACCTGATCAGGAAACAGAAGCAGAAAGAAAAACAGGAAATTGATAAATAGTGCACTTATGAGACAACCCGAAAAATTACTGGTAAACCTGGATCTGAGCGAGCTGGACAGCAGCCTGATGCAGTATGCGGCATTTCTCTGCGATCACATGCCCGTGAAAGAACTGGTACTGGTGCATAACATGCTGATCAGCGAGCCCCCTGAGGAACTGAAGGCATTGTACCCGGAAATGGAAGAACCCCTGGAGCAGCTCGTGGAGCGGGAAATAGAAGAGTCTATCAACCGCTTTTTCCATAAAAAGGACCTGGAAGTCACTGTAAATATCTTCCAGAATGAAAATATCGGGGATATTATTAAATGGGTAAAGAAAAATGATATTGACCTCTCCCTGGTAGGCAAAAAAGCAGCCTCTGATGGGCAGGGCTTCTACTCCCGGCAGTATCTCAGGCTGACCAGCCACCCGGTGCTGCTGATTCCTCCTCAAGTGGCGCCGCGCATCAGCAGGATACTGGCCCCGGTTGACTTTTCCCGCAATGCTATCCATGTCATACGAACTGCCCATCAGCTGGCGATAAGCATGCAGGGAGAAGTGAGCTACCTGCATTTTTATGAACTGCCGCCCCGCTATTTTCCCTATGTCGCCCAGAATGTAGCAAAGTACCAGCAGGAATATGTGGCATATGCCCGCAAAGAATTTGAAGAATGGAAAGAAAAAAGCATCAAAAACGAAAAAACCGGAGAGGTGCATTTTCACCTGGCCGAAAGAAACCAGGTAGCCCGTGAAGTTTACTTCTGGGCCATCAGGCATCAGGCCGACCTTATCGTATGTGGCGCCAAAGGCAAGTCAGATGCCGAGGTGCTCCTGCTGGGCAGTGTAAGCGACAAGCTGATCAGTACCGACCAGCATATCCCCCTGCTGATCGTCAAGCGGAAAGAGAGCTATAGTTGGCTGGACAGCCTGCTTGATTAGGCGAACAGGGCCCGGCAAGCGGGCTGCTGAATTTTCTCTTAATCTCACCGTTCAATTTTATGAATATTTACGAACCAGCAGGAGGGGGCGTAAGTTAATACAGGTGCGAGGCAAATTAGTTGCTTCAGCGCTGCAAATGTTCATTTTACGCTACTTATATTTGCATGAGCTTTGATTGAAAAATGGCTCTTATCTTAAATTTTATAAATTGATTTTCAAAACTCTATATCCCTTTTGTCCATGAAAATTAATATGACGTCACCCGCCACTTTTGAGCATCGTCATAACGGTCCGCGTTCTGAAGAGGTGCAGCAAATGCTGGAAGTGATCAAAGCCCCTTCTCTTGATTCCCTTATTGAACAGACTATCCCCCAACCCATTCGTTTAAAGAAAAAACTTGACCTCCCTGCGCCCCAGACAGAATTCAAATTTCTGCAGAATTTCAAGAAGCTGGCACAGAAAAACAAAGTATTTAAATCATACATCGGACTGGGGTATTATGACACCATCACCCCGACGGTCATCCAGAGAAATGTTCTGGAAAATCCGGGCTGGTACACGGCTTACACTCCCTACCAGGCAGAAATCGCCCAGGGACGACTGGAAGCCCTGATCAACTTCCAGACCATGGTGATGGAACTGACTGCCATGGAACTGGTCAATGCCTCCCTGCTGGATGAAGGAACTGCTGCTGCGGAAGCCATGAGCATGTTTACCGCACTGAAGAAGGGACCCAAGAAGAAAGCCAATACTTTCTTTGTGGACAAAAGGATATTTCCCCAGACTATAGATGTTGTAGAGACCCGTGCCATCCCTATGGGTATCAAACTGGTGGTAGGTGAACTGGATGAACTTGATCTGAGTGATGAAGATCTGTTTGGCGTACTGCTGCAGTATCCTAATGCCGACGGTGCCGTGAAAGATTACAGCGCCCTGGTAGAAGAAGCGCACGAGCGGAATGTACTGGTAGCGGTAGCCGCCGACCTGCTCAGCCTTACCCTGCTGACGCCTCCCGGTGAGTATGGCGCTGATTGCGTAGTGGGTACTACTCAGCGCTTTGGTGTGCCCATGGGCTATGGTGGTCCTCATGCCGCTTTCTTTGCTACCCGTGAAGCCTATAAGCGGCAGATTCCGGGTCGTATCATAGGCGTGTCACAGGATGCTTACGGTAAAAAAGCTTACCGCATGGCACTACAGACCCGTGAGCAGCATATCAAAAGAGAAAGAGCTACCTCCAATATCTGTACTGCCCAGGTTTTGCTGGCGGTTATGGCGGGTATGTATGGTGTGTACCACGGGCCAAAGGGACTGAAAAATATTGCTGAGCGCATCCATGGTATGGCACGCCTGACAAATGCAGGTCTTATCTCCCTGGGCTATCAGCAGGTCAATGAGCATTATTTTGATACGCTTAAAGTGAAGGTTGACAAAAAGACCCGCCTTCGCGAACTGGCCGAAGCCTCTTCAATCAACCTCCGTTATTTTGAAGATGACTTTGTAGGAATTTCCGTTGATGAAACCACCAGCCTACAGGATGTAACCCAGCTGCTGCACATCTTCGCCGAGGCTGAAGGAAAAAAATCGGACTTTTCGCCTGAAGACGAGGCTGACAAGCTGGAATTTAATTTCCCTGAAGCCGTCAGCCGCAAGTCGTCTTACATGGAACACCCGGTTTTCAACAGCTTCCATGCCGAGCACGAAATGCTGCGTTATATCAAAAAGCTGGAAAATAAAGACCTTTCCCTGGTGCATTCCATGATCTCCCTGGGTTCTTGTACCATGAAGCTGAACGCCTCCACTGAGATGATGCCCCTGAGCTGGCCTGAATTTGGTCAATTGCACCCTTTTGCACCCATAGCGCAGACGCAGGGTTATCAGGAGCTGTTCAGCAACCTTACACATTGGCTGTCAGAAATTACTGGCTTTGCCGGAGTTTCACTGCAACCCAACTCTGGCGCTCAAGGCGAATATGCCGGCCTGATGGTGATACGCGCTTACCACGAAAGTCGCGGAGAAGGTCATCGTAACAAAGTGCTGATTCCTACCTCTGCCCACGGTACCAACTTTGCCAGTGCGGTGATGGCCGGTGGGGAAGTAGTATTGATCAAATGCGATGAGCAGGGAAATATTGACCTGAATGACCTGAAGGAAAAAGCTGAAAAGCACGGCAGCGAGCTTTCCTCCCTGATGGTAACTTACCCCAGCACGCATGGTGTGTTTGAGGAAGATATACAGGAAATTTGTGCCACCATTCACCGGCACGGCGGACAAGTGTATATGGATGGTGCCAATATGAACGCCCAGGTAGGACTGACCAGTCCGGCCAATATTGGGGCGGATGTGTGCCACCTCAACCTGCACAAAACCTTCTGCATCCCTCATGGAGGAGGAGGTCCTGGTATGGGTCCGATCGGTGTGGCAGCCCACCTGGCGCCTTTCCTGCCTGGTAGTCCGCTGGTAAAAACCGGAGGAGAGCAGGCCATCAAAGCGATTTCTGCTGCACCCTACGGCAGTGCCAGTATCCTGACCATCTCTTATGCCTACATTGCCATGATGGGAGGAGAAGGGCTGACCAATGCCACCAAAATAGCAATACTGAACGCCAATTACATCAAGCAGCGCCTGGACGGCCAGTATCCGGTACTGTATACTGGTAAAAACGGTCGCTCAGCCCACGAAATGATCATTGATTGCCGTGACTTTAAAAAAGCGGGTATTGAGGTAGAAGATATTGCCAAGCGCCTCATGGATTATGGCTTCCATGCACCTACCGTATCTTTTCCGGTACCAGGTACGATGATGATTGAGCCTACTGAGAGTGAATCCAAAGCTGAGCTTGACAGGTTTTGCGATGCTATGATCAGCATACGCCAGGAAATCAGGGAAGTGGAAGAAGGCAAAGCCGATAAAGAAGACAACGTATTGAAAAATGCGCCTCATACGGCTGAGATTGCCCTTACCGATGAGTGGCCATTCAGCTACAGCCGCGAGAAAGCCGTTTATCCCCAGTCATTTGTGAAGGAGCACAAATTCTGGCCTTCTGTCAGCCGCATTGACAGTGCTTACGGTGACCGTAACCTGATGTGTAGCTGTATCCCGGTAGAAGCCTATATGGAAGCCAAAGACGAGCAAGAGGAAGTGGCGGGAATAGCCTGATTTAGTTGAAAGTTGCAGGTTAAAAGTTTGGTAGTTGTCATTCCCAGGATACAGCGCTTTTAACCTGCAAACTCAAACCTTAAACTTATTCACACATCAAACATTTGCTTTTTGTTCTTTGCCACCCAGCTTACGAGGAAGTAGAGAATCAGGGAGCTGCCAACCATACCTAGGATCAGGAGAAGGACGTAAGCATTGCCGAGACCGGAAGTGAATTGAGTTTGTTCCATTTCAGCTGCCAGTGTTTGAAAGCCGTAGGCCAAGATGATCAGCCAGGGTAGTGATGCTCCCAGCAATATACCGACTACTACAGCGATGAGGATAAAGAGGTTCTTGATTTCTTCCATATGTGAAGTTAGTATTCTGAACGAAAAATTGTTTCTCATTGATGAAAATAAAGACGGATAGCTACCTCATACTACAGCCTGGTGCGTTAAGTATTTTCAAAATCATGGCTTATGTTTATCTTTGCCGGGCAGAATAGATCATTTCGGGGTGTAGCGCAGCCCGGTTAGCGTGCGTCGTTCGGGACGACGAGGTCGGAGGTTCGAATCCTCTCACCCCGAC